>NZ_JAMBDM010000001.1:0-704484 GCF_025142895.1 Paenibacillus sp. p3-SID867 | reverse complement strand
ATGCATGGAGCTGACCAATACTAATCGGTCGAGGGCTTATCCAAAATTACCCCAAAAAGTGAAGCGAAGCTTTGAAGCAACGCCGAATACTTTCCGGGGACCCCGATACCACATCGGGTAATGCTACGGATTCTAATCAACGCAAATTTCGTTTCGTATCTAGTTTTCAGGTGATCAAAACTGAATTGTAAGTGTACAAGCTATACTTTCATGGAGGATGATCACGGCATTTGGCGATGCCGGATCCTGAATATACGTTTGGTGGCGATAGCGGAAGGGTTCCACGCGTACCCATACCGAACACGACCGTTAAGCCTTCCAGCGCCGATGGTACTTGGACCGAAGGGTCCCGGGAGAGTAGGACGTCGCCAAGCGGATACATATTCCCTGATAGCTCAGTTGGTAGAGCACTCGACTGTTAATCGAGTTGTCACAGGTTCGAGTCCTGTTCGGGGAGCCACTTATGGAGAGGTGTCCGAGTTGGCCGAAGGAGCACGATTGGAAATCGTGTAGGCGCCAAAAGCGTCTCGAGGGTTCGAATCCCTCTCTCTCCGCCAGCAAGGACTTCATATATGGCCCGTTGGTCAAGGGGTTAAGACACCTCCCTTTCACGGAGGTAACAGGGGTTCGAATCCCCTACGGGTCACCACTTTCTTAATTGCATCAGGGGATGAGAATCCCGCCGGTTCGTCGGAGGATAACTTCGTAAGCATTGACTTCGCAGTCTCGAACGAAGTGAGAGTATCCCCTACGGGTCACCACTTTCTTAATTGCTTCAGGAGAAGCGTTTAATTAAGTAACAACAAACCAGACGGAGGCTTAGCTCAGCTGGGAGAGCATCTGCCTTACAAGCAGAGGGTCGGGGGTTCGATCCCCTCAGCCTCCACCATGATTTTATCCCCAAATAGTGAAGCACATGCTTCGCAGGTAATTCCGATTACTTTTCGGGGACCCCATATAAGAAACCTTTTTAATGACGCGGGGTGGAGCAGTTCGGTAGCTCGTCGGGCTCATAACCCGAAGGTCGTAGGTTCAAATCCTGCCCCCGCAACCAATTTATATCGCGATAGCGATAATGCCTCGTGGAACTGTGGTGTAGAGGCCTAACATGCCTGCCTGTCACGCAGGAGATCGCGGGTTCGAATCCCGTCAGTTCCGCCATTCTTAAAAGCTTCAGGGATGAGAATCCGTCATGGGTTCGTTGAAGCTGCATCTTCGTTAGTATAGACTTCGCAGTCTCGAACGAAGAGAGAGTATCCCGTCAGTTCCGCCATTTACTCTTAGTAATAAGAGCCATTAGCTCAGTTGGTAGAGCACCTGACTTTTAATCAGGGTGTCGAAGGTTCGAGTCCTTCATGGCTCACCATCTTTACCAAGAGAGCATAAGACGGAATACATATTACATTGCGGACGTGGCTCAGCGGTAGAGCATCGCCTTGCCAAGGCGAGGGTCGCGGGTTCGATTCCCGTCGTCCGCTCCATTTTGCGCCCTTAGCTCAGCTGGATAGAGCGTTTGACTACGAATCAAAAGGTCGGGAGTTCGAATCTCTCAGGGCGTGCCATTTTTGAAATAATTACTTAACTCATTATGAAATTTCATTGTGCCGGTGTGGCGGAATTGGCAGACGCGCGCGACTCAAAATCGTGAGGGAAACCGTGGGGGTTCGAGTCCCTTCACCGGCATTAAATAACGGGATGTAGCTCAGCTTGGTAGAGCACCTGGTTTGGGACCAGGGGGTCGCATGTTCAAATCGTGTCATCCCGATTCGATCGAAAGACTGCTTTCAGTGTAACTGAAGGCGGTCTTTCTTTGTTATGGATTGAAAATGAGGCTGATGGCAAAAGCGGAACTGAATAATTTGGCAGCTTCCCGGTCACAATATGAAAAACATTGAATAGAAGGGGATAACCTTGAGTGTTTTTCATTTCTTTAAGAAGCTGTTCAGAAAACGCTGGAGACGCTGGAGACGCGCGATTTGGTCCTGTGCGATCCTATTGATCGCAGGTATCATGATATGGTCAGGCCAGAATATAAAGGATCAGATGAATAAGCTGCTCACTGCTGCATCCGACGATACGCCACTGGCCGTAGAAACGATGCATTACTTGCAGATCGAGGATGATAAGTTGGAAGAGCGCCGGCAGGATCAGAGGGAATTCATGCAAAAGCTGAATACCTCGAAGGGAAAGAAGCATGTTCATGTTCGGATCACCTATGTATGTGGCATCGAAGAGCAGGATATGGGAAAGCTTACGGCGGATGGCATTTATGAACTGATGAATAAAAATCCTTTATGGCAGGGACGATTGGATAACAAGGGTGAAGTCTGGCTGGAGCAAACCGTATCCGACCTTTCACCCACCTGTAAGAGGCAAGCCTATATGAGCATTGATTCCAACGGAAACTTAACCTTGTTCGATGGACCACCGGAGGAAGAAAAAGTGATGCGGACCTTCTTTCAGCTGGATGTCGGTTCGATGGAGTCGTCTTTGCCTAGAGATGTGATTCAGCAGCTTGAGGAAGGTATTCGAATTCAAGATATGGAAGAGTATAACAGTGTTCTGTCAACCTTTAGCGACTATGCCCGGGATATGGCTGAAAATGTCATGAACCCGACCCCATAGGACCTCCCGGCCTTGTCGCTTGGTGACCGAAAATGGTGCTGCCCGGAAATTTCCCGGGCAGTTTTTTGCGTTGGACAGGTATGTTAGCGGTCTCAATATAGAGGATACGTAACCGGTGCTTAAAGGATCAAAGTTTTTCCTCAACAGAGGTCGATCTTTTGTTATAATGAGAGAACGATACATATGTTCGCTTCATCAGAGGAGAGATTGGTTTGCGCATTTTAGGGATCGACCCCGGGATTGCGATTGTAGGTTTCGGGTTTGTAGATAAGGTTGGAAGTAAAGTCACGCCGGTACAGTATGGCTGTATCCAGACGGAAGCCCATACTCCGGATGAAGAGAGGCTGCACCACGTCTACGAGGGCATGGGGCAGCTTATTGATAAATATGAGCCTGAGGCCGTTGCTTTCGAGAAGTTATTTTTCAACCGGAATGTAACCACGGCGATGTCCGTATCCCAGGCCAGAGGGGTGCTCATCCTGGCTGCAGTCCAGCGCGGGCTCCCAATTGCGGAATATACGCCGATGCAGGTGAAGCAGGCGATTGTCGGCTATGGCAAGGCCGAGAAGAAACAGGTACAGGAGATGGTCAGGATGTTCCTGAAGCTGCAGAGCATTCCCAAACCTGACGATGTGGCGGATGCACTGGCTGTAGCGATCTGTCACGCCCATTCCTATACACTGAATTCCAAGTTAAATGAGGTATTGCGAAAATGATCGATTTTTTACGGGGACAGGTTGTCCACTTAGAGAGTGAATATATTGTATTGGATGTTCAAGGAGTAGGGTATCGGGTATTCTGCCCGAATCCGTATGCTTTTGCCAAAACCGACGGAACTATTACGGTGTTTACCCATCATCATGTCCGTGAGGATGCCATCCTGCTGTTTGGATTTCCGACGCGGGAGGAACAGAAGCTGTTCCGTAAACTGATCGAAGTCTCGGGAATCGGCCCGCGTGTGGCGCTCGGCATATTAGGCGGGGGATCTCCGGACCATGTGGTTTCCGCGATCTACCAAGAGAATGTATCCTTCTTGATCAAGCTTCCGGGAATCGGTAAGAAAACAGCGCAGCGCATGATTCTGGATCTGAAGGACAAGCTCGAGGGATTCGGAAATGCGAGCATGATGACCGGTCTGTTTGCCATTCAGGAGCCTGAACCGGAAGCTGACGGCTCGGCGTGGTCTGAGGCACGTGAAGGACTGAAGGCTCTTGGTTATACGGATAGCGAACTGGACAAGGTCTGGCTTAAGATTAAGGATTCTGCCGCAAGCGGTGAATCCGTTGACGTGCTGATGAAACGGGCACTGCAGCAGCTATACGCCGGCTAGAGGATCGCTGCAGGAGAGGAGTTTAATAGATGGATGATCGAATTATTTCCGCCAATCTGATGATGGACGAGCAGGCTGTCGAGCTTAGTCTTCGTCCACGTTATTTGGCTGAATATATAGGACAGAATCAAGTTAAGGAAAATCTCAAGGTATATATCGAAGCGGCAAAAATGCGTAACGAAGCGCTTGACCATGTGTTGTTGTACGGACCTCCAGGACTCGGAAAAACGACGCTGGCGAATATTATCGCCAACGAGCTTGGCGTTAATCTCCGTACGACTTCCGGTCCGGCCATTGAGCGTCCGGGAGATCTGGCTGCGCTTCTCACCAATCTGCAGGAAGGAGACGTCCTGTTTATTGACGAGATCCATCGCCTGCACCGGACGGTAGAGGAAGTGATGTATCCGGCGATGGAGGATTTTGCGCTGGATATTATGATCGGCAAAGGGCCAAGCGCACGCTCGGTTCGTCTAGATCTGCCACCGTTCACCTTAATTGGCGCCACCACCCGGGCTGGATTGCTCTCAGCGCCACTAAGGGACCGTTTTGGCGTGGTAAGCCGTCTGGAATTCTATACGGTCGACGAGTTGAGTTACATTGTGTCACGCAACGCCGATCTTTTAGGGATCGAGATATTAGGAGAGGCAGCAGAAGAGATTGCCCTGAGATCGCGCGGGACGCCACGCATAGCCAACCGACTCTTGAAAAGGGTGCGTGATTACGCCCAGGTTCGAGGAGATGGTATGATCACGCCTAGCATCGCTCAGGAAGCGTTGAAGATGCTGCAGATCGATCCGATGGGTCTGGACTTTATCGATCATAAAATGCTGAATGCCATGATCAAAAGCTTCCGCGGGGGACCAGTAGGTCTGGATACCATTGCGGCAACCATTGGAGAAGAAAGCCAAACCATTGAAGATGTTTATGAACCGTATCTCTTACAGATCGGTTTCTTGCAGCGTACACCCCGCGGACGAGTTGTAACGCCCACAGCTTATCAACATTTAGGCATTCCCTTCCCTGAGGATCGTCGTTAAATTATAGAATCAATACATTTCATACCAAATCCTAATAGCTACAGGAGGAAATACGTAAATGGATAGGAACTGGACGAAATCATTATTCGGTTGGACCACCAAAGGACTCTTGTCACTGGCTGTTGCCGGAACCTTATGGAGCGCGCCTGCGGTACATGCGGCCGCTCCTTCATTAGATACGATTCGTGTTGCGATGTTCCTGGATCTGGGAAGTCAGTATAAATCAACAACCAATGCCGTAACACTGAAATCCGCTGAGGCTCTGACGGCATCGCTGCTTGCATCCGGTGCACAGCAGGCTTTGATAAACATCCCAGCAAACCAGCAGGTCCGAATGAGTGTGGATACATACCGCGTTAAGGTGCTTGAGACCACGGATTGGAAAACGGCTTCGGAAGCAGCAAAAAAACTGCAAGCGACGAATGACAAACCGTTGCTGTTTGCGGACGGCAATGTTTACAAACTATATGCAGGTATGTACGGAACAGAGAAAGCGGCCTTGGACGGGGCTGCCCGAACGGCAAAGACGGCGGCTGCTCATCTGAATGGTCAAACGCCTTTGGTTAAAGGCGGGCTGCATCTGACAGCAGGATCGTACGGATCGGAGGCTGAAGCCGAGTCTGTGCGTAAGACGTATGTGGATGCCGGCATGGATGCTTTTAATGTTGTGGTGCCTAGCGGAGGTGCATCCGCTTATGAGGTGTGGGTCGGCGAGGCAGCCAACACAGCCGATCTGGCTGTGCTCAAACAGGAAGCTTCTAAACTATCCGGCTCCCTCGTTGAACAGAATGCGTCAGCTCCGGGTCTGATTATGAGACGAGATGTAAGTCTGAACCTGGCGACTCCTCAAGCGACACAGCATTATATGTTGTCGGGGGGGCAGTCCGTATTGCGTCTAGAAGGGACTTCAGGCGCCGGAACGAATGTGAAGGAACGATCGGATCGTTCGTATCGAGGCGCTTTGGAGATCGGACAAAAGAACGGTCAATTGTATCTTGTCAATGAGCTCCCGTTCCAGCAGTACCTGTATTCCGTCGTTGGAGCCGAGGTGCCGTCTACTTGGGGGGCTGAAGCACTGAAAGCACAGGCTGTGGCAGCGCGCAGCTATGCGCTCTTCCAAGGTAATAAGTTCGAAGTAGCTCATGTCGTGGACACAACGTTAAGCCAGGCTTATTACGGGACCGCCTATGAGTATCCGAGCATTATTCAAGCAGTGGATGCAACCGACGGCGAAGTTGTCATGAAGGACGGCAAAATTGTGGAAACGGTCTTTTCTTCCAATAGCGGAGGAATGACGGCAGATTCCACTGAGGTGTGGGGTAACCGTAACGATCTGTTTGCTGCGGTGGAAAGCCCTGGAGACTCCTCGTCCCAGGCAGCGCTGAAATCCTGGTATCATGTACTTCTTCCGAGTGGTGTTACAGGTTATGTACGTGAGGACAATGTGAAGGAAACCGGAAACAAAACATCGGCAGGGCTCCTGTATATGACGGTTACCGCCAAGGATACGAACGTACGTCCACTCCCATTGATCCAATCGAATGTTGAGCCTGTAGGCAAGATGAATCCGGGCGAAACGGCTGTCGTCCTGGAGAAAGTGGCGGAATCCAACAGCTATGATTGGGCTCGCGGCCCCTATACTTCGGATCAATTGCTCGCCTCTCTAAAAGGAAAAACCTCCAATAGCCTGCCTGCTACCATTACTTCGCTGGATGTAACGGAGCGAGGCCCGTCCGGACGTGCCCTTGCGGTTAAAGCCAACGGTCAAGTGCTGGACGTGAAATATCCGGATATGTTCCGCTCGGCTTTTAATGGTCTGCCAAGCACATTGTTTGATATTGAATCAACCGGAAGTTATACTGTATTGAGCGCGAATGGTGCGGTATCAACGGTATCAAGCGGCCAATCGGTGTCTGTCATCTCAGGGAGCGGCAACGGAAATGTCAAAGGTTCCGGTACCGTTGTGATGAATGGAACGGGGAAAGCACGCGTGATTGAAAGCTCTCCCGGCTTTAAATTTACCGGTAAAGGCTTTGGTCATGGACTGGGCATGTCTCAATGGGGTGCCAAGGGAATGGCAGACGAAGGGTATGATTACAAGCAGATACTCCAACACTATTACCGCAACACGACTATTACGAAGGACTGACCGACATGAATGTGGATTTGTATGATTTTGAATTACCCGAACATTTAATTGCGCAGACACCGCTGCTGGATCGAAGTTCCTCCAGGCTCCTCACGCTGGATAAACAGAGCGGAGATATACGCCATCAAACGTTTGCGGACATCATAGACTACCTCAATCCGGGAGATACGCTTGTATTAAACGATACCAAGGTAATCCCGGCCCGATTATTCGGTGCAAAGGAAGACACCGGTGCGAAGGCAGAGGTCCTTCTGCTGAAGAATATGGGGCAAGACCGGTGGGAAGCACTTGTAAAACCTGGCAAGAAGCTGAAAAAAGGAAACGTCATTTCCTTTGGCGACGGAAAATTAAAAGCGGTCATCGAGGAAGAAGGAGAGATGGGTGCCCGCACCTTATCCTTCTCGTATAAGGGAATTTTCCAAGAAATCCTCGATGAACTGGGGCAAATGCCACTCCCGCCATATATTAAGGAAAAGCTGGATGACCGCGATCGTTATCAGACCGTATATGCGAAGCATGAAGGATCCGCGGCTGCACCGACGGCTGGCCTGCACTTCACGGAAGCTCTCCTGGAACAGATCCAGGCCAAGGGAGTGGACATCGCCTTCATTACCCTGCACGTCGGACTGGGGACATTTCGTCCGATGTCCGTGGATCAGGTTGAGGATCATGTCATGCATGAAGAGTACTATTCCCTCTCCCAGGAAACCGCTGAGCTGCTGAATGAGACGAAACGGCGCGGCGGCCGGGTTATCGCTGTAGGAACCACCTCTTGCAGAACGCTGGAGACGGTTGGATCGGAGCGAAACGGCGAGCCTCTTCGCGAAAGCAGCGGCTGGACGAGCATTTTCATATATCCCGGTTATGCTTTTACCGTCGTGGATGCGCTGATCACGAATTTTCATCTGCCGAAATCCACGTTGGTGATGCTGGTCAGTGCGCTGGCCGGTCGCGAACACATTATGAAAGCGTACAAGGAGGCTGTTGAGAAGGAATACCGGTTCTTCAGCTTTGGCGACGCGATGTTTATCTATTAATTCGGAGGTTGGTTATCACAATGGCAGCAGCTGTTACTTATGAACATATTAAAACGTGCAAACAATCAGGCGCCAGGCTCGGCAGAGTGCACACCCCGCACGGCGTGATCGATACGCCGACATTCATGCCTGTCGGAACATTGGCAACCGTAAAAACCATGAGCCCGGAAGAGTTAAAAGCTATGGATGCCCATATTATTTTGAGCAACACCTATCACCTCTTCCTGCGTCCTGGACATGATATTGTGAAAGAAGCGGGCGGACTGCACAAATTCATGAACTGGGACCGTCCGATCCTGACCGATAGCGGTGGCTTCCAGGTATTCAGCTTGGCAGAAATGAGAAAAATATCGGAAGAAGGCGTACATTTCCGTTCCCACTTGAACGGAGATAAACTGTTTATCTCCCCGGAAGTTGCGATGGAGATTCAGAACGCGCTCGGATCTGATATTATGATGGCTTTTGATGAATGCCCGCCTTATCCTGCGGAGTATGAATACGTTAAACAATCCACCGAGCGGACCTCTCGCTGGGCTGAACGCTGCCTGAAGAGTCATGCCAGACCGGAAGACCAAGCCCTATTCGCCATCGTTCAGGGAGGCATGCATGAGGATCTGCGCCGTCAGAGCGCCCGTGATTTGACTTCCATGGATTTCCCGGGTTATGCTATTGGTGGACTTAGTGTGGGAGAATCGAAGCAGCTTATGTATGAAGTGCTGGATTACACGGTGCCCCTGCTGCCGAACAATAAGCCTCGCTATTTGATGGGAGTCGGATCACCCGATGCGTTGATTGAGGGCTCGATTCGTGGTGTGGATATGTTCGATTGCGTGCTTCCGACGCGGATCGCTCGCAACGGGACAACGATGACAAGTCAAGGCCGTCTTGTCGTTCGAAATGCTCAATATGCCAGGGATTACGGACCGCTGGATCCGGAATGCGACTGCTACACTTGCCGTAACTACTCGCGTGCTTATCTGCGTCACCTGATCAAGAGTGATGAAACGTTTGGACTAAGATTGACGACGTATCATAACCTGCATTTCTTGATTAATTTGATGCGTAATGTGCGTCAGAGTATTATGGAAGATCGTCTGCTTGACTTCCGCGATGAGTTTTTTGATAAGTACGGCCTACACGATAATGAAAAAGGGTTCTAAAGCAAGATCATGGCCATCATGATAAGTTTGTGAAAGGGGGGAAAGAAATGTTTGGAACTTCATTTGATCTCGCAGCAGGACAGACTCAAGGCGGCGGAGGCATTTTGGGATTGATTTTGCCGTTCGTGCTGATGTTTGTCATCTTTTATTTTCTGCTTATTCGTCCACAGCAGAAGAAACAGAAGACCAGAAATGCCATGCTTAGCGCCTTGTCCAAGGGCGACAAAGTCGTAACGATCGGAGGTCTTCACGGCACGATTGTGGAGATTACCGACGACATTGTGGTCTTGAAAGTGAACGATGTAACGAAGTTAACGTTCGACCGTAACTCGATAAGCCATAGTGTGAATGCGGATGCATAATGACGTATCACATACATATGGAATGTAATCGTTAAAGCAAAGGCCGACTCCCTCATGGGAGCCGGCCTTTGTTTTTTATATGAGCGTGAAGAATGGGAAGCAGAAGTCCTTAAGTAATGGAGAGCATTTGAGCCAGCGTTATTTTTTCAAATTGACCCCGAACATCCCCCCGATGGCGCCGCCAGCAAATACCGTGGCAATCAGCGTCAAATCTCCGAGAGATAAGGAGCTATCCAAAGCAAGAAAACCAATGACGAGCAGTGTAACGCCGTATACCAGCCCTGTCAGGCAGCCGTAATACCAACCTTTGTTTCCTGCGCGCTTGCCGCTCACACAACCCCCGATAAAGGCGGAGACGGCATGTACAAGAAACGTGTAGAACGATAAATCATCTTCGGCCAGCCCGCTGCCCCATAGAAGCAGGGATAATACCAACGCGCCAAGAAACATCCAGAAAAAAGAATACAATAGTCCTGAAAGAATCGGATTGGTGATCCTGAAAGTGAAGACTCGCCGGATCGGTTCCATGAATCATCCCCCTTAACAAATCTTGATCATTAAATTGTATGGCCAAGCCTGTACATATAGTACAAACTGAATATTTTGCTGACGGATTAACATGATTTCCATTAATTAATCTGTTGTAATCGAATGGGAACAGCAGTAGCAGGCCAGAATAGCTGTACATGAGAATGTCAGGCAAGCTAGGAGGGATTGATTATGTCTCATATGACTATTCTGATTCTGCGGACCATTCTGATGTATGTGGTCATCTTTGTCACCATGAGAATCATGGGCAAACGGGAAATTGGAAAGCTGTCCATCTTCGATTTGGTCATATCCATCATGATTGCAGAGATCGCCGTTTTTGTTCTTGAAGATATCAAAAAGCCGATTTGGGAGGGACTTGCTCCTATCGCCGTTTTGGTTGCCATTCAGGTAGGACTTGCTTATATCGGCTTAAAAAATCGAAATATACGGCTATTTGCTGACGGAAAGCCGAGCGTGTTGGTGTCCCGGGGCAGACTCCATCGCAAAGAGATGGCAAGGCTTCGCTATAATTTGGATGATCTGATGCAGCAACTGAGGGGCAAAGACATTGACAGCCTCGCGGACGTCGAATTTGCGATACTCGAAACATCCGGCCAGCTTACCGTGATTCCGAAGGATACGGACAGCAGCTCCGACAGCAGTTCGAATAGCTCTTCAAGTTCATCCAACACCTCAGGCGCCACCAACTCTTCATCCACTTCATCTCAATTCGAAAAAGAAAACCCTACAGTCGTAGATATTCCTTACGATAAAATTACGTATGAAGGACTGCCCATACCGCTTATATTGGATGGAAAGGTGCAGGACGAGAACCTTGAATTAATCCAAAAAACGCGGTTCTGGCTTAAGAACGAGATCCAGAATTTCGGTGCTAAGGATTTTAAGGATATTTTTCTATGCTCTATTGACCATAAAGGCCGGATTTACATTGACCGTAAAGACAGAATCTAACGGCGGCTAAATTTATTGAACCAGGCACCGATGACAGGCACTCGCTCCAAATCTCGTGGTGTTACCAGCTTGGTCATAAAGATCATGATGAAATAGACCAGAATACCAGATGCGATGGAGGTCCAAAATTGCAACCATGGCGCGGCCGAAAACGGAAGATGTTTGTACCCATAGAGAACGCAGGCACCCATAATGATCATAACTGCCCCGATTTTGACATAATCCAGCAGGCGGAATCGAAAGCCGATCAGCCTCGATAGGCTGAAACCGTGGAGTATTGTAACTGCAATGCTGTTTACGATAATGGCAATGACGGCTCCTTTTATGCCAAAGGCGGGATTGGATGCCAAATACACAATGAGGCTCATTTTGATGATCGCCCCGAATAACGTATTCAGTAATGCCCGGCCTGGACGGTCCAGTGCTTGCAAGGCAGCTTGAAGCGGGGACTGCACATACAGGAACAAGGCAAACGGCGCCATGATTTTGAGCATATCGCTAATCTCCGCGTTGTTGTACAGGAGCAGACATAATGGTTCAGCCAGGACAAACATAATGATGGCGAACGGAGCTCCCGAGACAAGCGCTAGCCGAAGGGATTGATTCATCCGTTTATGAATCGTAGACCGGTCATTACGGGCGGCTGCTTCCGAGAGTGAAGGTACCAGAGAGATGGCCAGGGAAACCGTCAGTGCACCGGGCAGCAGCAGGAGCGGGATGATCATCCCTTGCAGGGCACCGTACTGGGCTGTGGCTACGGATGTCGCTATACCTGCCATAGCCAGGCTGCGATTGGTCAGAATCGTCTCCAGCAGGTAGGAGAAGGACCCTACCATCTTGCCCCCCGTAACAGGCAATGCAATGCCGAGTAAACGTTTCAAAATGCCTTGATTCGTCGGGGGGGCTTCGTCTGCTTTTTTTTCGGATACAGCTTCTTGGGGCTTGGGTAAAAGTTTACTCGTTCGCCGTCCCTCGCCGGAGTATTGCAGCAGCAGTGCGATCATGCCAATCAATTCTCCTACGGCTGTTCCGAGCATGGCGCCCGCTGCCCCATAAGCAATGCCTTTGGGCATCAAGAGATGTGCAAACCACAGCATGCAAATAATGCGGACAATGGTCTCGATCACGGAGGAGCTTGCGGAGGGAATCATGTTCTGTTTGCCCTGGAAATATCCGCGGTAGACTGACGAAACGGCAATGATGATCATCATGGGCGTCATACTGATAAAGGTCTGGTATACACGCTCGTCCGGCAAAAGCACGCCGGTTACCCAAGGGGCAAGGAGCAGACTGAGTCCCATAAAGAGGGTGCCTGCTGTAAGCGTCAGCATTAGACTGACATGCAGAATTTTTTGGGAAGCATCCCGCTTCCCGGCGCCTTCCGCTTCGGCAACCATTTTGGCAATGGCTAGCGGAATTCCTCCGGTAATGATGGTCACGAGCACAATAAAGAAGGGGTAGCCCAGTTGGTAAATTCCGACACCCTCGGGTCCGATGATCCGGGGGAGGGCGATCCGGGGGATAAAACCGAGTAGGCGGTTTAATATGCCGGCTGCAAGTAAAATCAGCGTTCCTTTAATAAATGATTGCTTGTTCACTGTCCATCCCACTCCCTGGTTAAGACTGAATACGATGACACGACATGGCTATTCTTATGGATATGCCCTACCTGTCCCATCTGATGACTTTACTTTTTTTTCAGGACATGGTAGGAATAGAAGGAAAGCAATGTATCATGTCGAATGTAACTTAGGGACAACAGGGAGTCAGTGAGGAGGCCATATTGCATGGAACTCGAGCAAATGAGCGAGGAAGAATTGATGAGCACCATTGAAATGGTATGCTTGAGCAAGGTTGAGGAAATGCATTTGATTGGGTACGAATATGTGACTAGCGACGATATTTGGAACTGTGTCAGCAGCAAGTATGAAAAGGAAGGCGTTCCCTCCCTCCATAAACTGGTCAATGACATTCTGTCCTTGAAGGCGACAGCGTTAATGAACTATATGACAATATCAGCATATAAGGGATCTTCTTTCGATTAATCGAAGAGGTCCCTTTTGCCTTGCGGATATAAGGGTTCATTCATAAGCCCGACAAATTTTGATAAATTGACTGGGTTTTATGACATCGCTATAATAGGAATATTGAGTAAAAAGGGGGAACAAAGGACGGCATGAAGAGAATTATCAGTTTCGTCGGAACCGTACTCGTGATCACTGTATTAATGGCCGTTACAACTCCGGGCTTGCTGAAAGACGTCCGTCTAGGTTTGGATCTTAAGGGTGGATTCGAAATCCTTTATGAAGCGGAGCCTTTGATGGAAGGGCAGCAAGTCACAAAAGAAGCACTGCAGGAAACCGCAAAGAGTTTGCAAAAGCGTGCGGATGCAATGGGAACATCAGAACCTGAGGTTACGCCGGAAGGAACGAACCGGATTCGCTTAAAGGTGGCAGGCGTAACGGATGAGGCTGAAGTTCGAAAAACAATGAAAGAACCTGCAAACCTCACATTCCGAAGCAATGACGGCTGCAAAGAAGGCGAGGAGTTCTGTAAAATTGAGCTCCGCGGCGACGATTTCGTCGAGAACGGCGCATCGGTTGCCTATGATCAGCTTAATCAGCCTATGATAGATATTAAAGTGAAGGACAAAGGGAAGTTTGCTGAAATTACAGAACGTCTTCTCGGTCAAGAGCTGGCTATCTTCATGGACGACCAATTGCTGTCAGCTCCGACGGTACGAGCCGTATTAACGGACGGTACCGCTCAAATTACGGGGAATTATTCGCTGGATGAAGCAAAGCAGATCCGGGATACGATCAATCTCGGTGCCCTGCCGCTGAAACTGGTTGAGAAATATTCGCAGAGCGTAGGGGCTACGCTTGGCATGCAATCTCTTACAAAGACCTTACAAGCCGGTCTGATCGCTTCTGTTGCGATCCTGCTGTTCATGATTATCAGATATCGTGTACCGGGCTTGCTGGCAAGCTTTGCACTTATTTTGCATACATGGCTTCTGATCCTTATTTTCGTATGGGCTGACTTTACGCTGACGCTTCCAGGTATTGCGGCATTTATTTTAGGTATTGGTATGGCGGTTGATGCCAATATCATCACCTATGAGCGCATTCGGGAAGAGATCAGAACTGGCAAGAGTGTTCCATCCGCGGTGAAAGCAGGCGGTAAGTCATCCCTGCGAGCTATTATGGACTCCAACTTGACGACGATACTCGTTGCCGCTGTTATGTTCGGATTTGGTACTGGCGCGGTCAAAGGTTTTGCGCTTGTATTGATTCTGGAGATCATCGTGAGTATTGCCACGAACGTTTATTTCTCCCGTTTCTTGCTCAATCTGCTTGTGAATATTGGTTGGGCCCGCAAACCGAGCCAATATGGCGTAAAGGAGCGTGACATTCGTGAGCTTTAAGAACTTCGATTTCGTAGGCAAAAGCAGGTTTTTCTATATACTGTCCATTGCAATTACGATTCTGGGCTTGGTATTCCTCTTGACTCGTGGTCTTAACTACGGCGTTGATTTCCAATCCGGCTCGAACGTGGACATTTCCCTCTCCAAAACGCTGACTACGGAGCAGATTGATACCGTGTTAGAAGAGGCGGGAATCGGTGAAGATGCGAGCATTACACCTGGTAATGACCGCGTGAATATCCGATTCAGAGAGGTGCTGACCGAGGATCAGGATATGAAGATGCGTACCGGCATCGAGAAGCTGGATGAAAAGGCTACTTTCGAGGTCAACACGGTGGACCCCGAGATGGCAAAAGAGCTGGGCCGAAACGCAATTTATGCCGTATTGATCTCCTGTATCGGAATTATCATCTATGTCAGCATCCGCTTTGAATGGCGCTTTGCGATAGCAGCCATCGTAGCCCTGCTGCATGATGCGTTTGTGGTTATCAGTATTTTCTCTATCCTCGGTCTTGAGGTAGACCTGACATTCATTATTGCCGTTCTGACGATTATCGGTTACTCAATTAACGATACGATCGTCATCTTTGACCGGATCAGGGAAAATCTAAGGTTTGCCAAGATCAAGCGGTACTCGGATCTTAAGGATCTGGTAAACAAAAGCTTATCTCAGACACTCGGCCGTTCGATATATACGGCACTTTCCGTGTTTATTGCAGCGTTCTTCATACTTCTGCTTGGCGGTGAGTCGATTCAGATGTTCTCGCTGGCGATTTGTATCGGGTTGTTATTCGGCGCGTACTCTTCGATCTTTATCGCGAGTCCGTTGTGGCTCCTCCTTAAAGGGCGCAATGTCAGCAATAAACCAAATTCGCCTAAGCCAAGCAAAGATAAGATTGAAATCTAATTGAGCCGCTGTTGGTGTAACAGTCTAGATAGCAGAGGATCCTATACAAGTGGAAAGCCGCGTCGCTGGCGACGCGGCTTTCTAAAGTTAACAGCGTGATAAGCACAGGATCAATAGTGACATTGAGGGGGGCCTCAAGTGAGCAATGAACGTTTGAATCATACGGAGACTGTCCTTTGGACAGGCATTGTAACGGATTTTGCATTGGCCTTGTGCAAAGGGATCGCCGGTTATTTATCCGGGAGTAAGGCTCTAATCGGAGATGCTCTGCATTCTGCTGCGAATGCCGTAACTTTATTGGTGGACCGTTTGCCAAGCCTCGGTATATTCGGCAATAAAAACTTAATTCGGGACAAACGGAACGTTTCGGGCACAACGGAACCGGTCATCTCGATCCTATTTGCGGTTTTATTGATCATGGGTGGTATTCAAATTGCGGTATCCGCGATCCAAACCATGGCATCAGGCGACCTGGAGCCGCCGACCGAATCGGCATTGCTTGCAGTTTTTATATCACTCGCGGTGAATGAAGCCGTGTTTCAGTACCAATCCCGGCAGATAAAAAGAAACAATGACCCCAGGTACGAGGTGCTGTCCGCTGATCATCGATATACCTTGTACTCTTCGCTAACGGTATTGATCGGCGTGTCACTAGCGATGGGGGGCTCCTACTTCGATTGGACACCCCTGCTCTATATGGATTCGGTTGCGGCTCTGATTGTGGCTTGTCTCGTGATCCGCAAGGGGTATATATTAATCGTTCATTCCGTTTATGGTACCCTCGTGGAAGAGAAGCGGCATGAGCACGAAGCCGAATTCATGGATACGATTCAGCGGGTACATGGCGTGATCACGATCGAGGAACTGAAGGTTCAGGAATACGGGCAGATCCGTCATGTGAATATTGAAGTGAAAATTACCGTGAATCCCCGGACGTCCGTGTTGGAGGCTCAAGAAATTGCCGAGCGTATCCGGAAGCTGTTAACTCATCGTTTTATTCAGGTTACGGATGCCAAGGTTCACGTTGTACCCTATGAACCGGGTTATCCGTATAAATCGAACTTTGACTTGATGGACAACGATATGCCGACACTGCCGCAGTAGCGTCTGGAGCTAACAGGTATAAGACAGCAGGAAAAAGGCAGGAAAAGGAAGGTGAGTCCCTGTGCTGTATTCCAAATATGAATGGAGAATACACTCGGCAGAGTCATCGATCACCGATAGGCTGGCCCAGGATCTGTCGTTGCCACCGATGGTGGCTTCGCTCATGGCGTCACGAGGGATACATTCAGCCGAGGATGGACGGAGATTTCTATATGGAACGTTTGAGCTGACGCATGACCCTTATCTTATGCAAGGGATGCAGGAGGCTGTACCGCGTATTCGTAAAGCGCTGGAGGATCGGGAGCATATTCTAATCTACGGCGATTATGATGCAGACGGTGTTTCCAGCACGTCATTGATGATTCATCTGATGCGTTACTTGGGTGCATCTTATGATATTTATATACCTCACCGATCCAATGAAGGTTATGGTTTACATAATCACGCGCTGGATTGGGCCCATCAGCAAGGGGTCAGTCTGGTCATTACCGTCGATACTGGGATTAGCGCAGTCGAACAGATTGCGTATGCCAACAGCCTTGGCATCGACGTAATTGTCACGGACCATCATGAGCCGCCTGAGGTGCTGCCAGAAGCTTATGCGCTGATCAACCCGAAAATCCCTACATGTCCCTATCCCTTTAAGGGACTGGCGGGCGTAGGCGTGGCTTACAAGCTGGCACAGGCTCTCGTTGGAGACCCGCCGGAGGAATGGCTTCAGATTGTTTCTATCGGAACCATTGCTGACTTGATGCCGCTCACGGGGGAGAATCGGGTGCTTGTGAAGCACGGGATCGAATCGATGCGGAATACGAAGTATGAAGGCATTCGATGCCTGCTTGAGGTATCAGGGATCCATGTGGAGCAGGTGACAGCCGTTAATGTGGCATTCTCGATGGCACCACGGATTAATGCCAGTGGCCGTCTGGATCATGCAGGCCGTGCCGTTACGCTGCTTACAACAGAACACCGGGAAGAAGCGGAGCGGCTTGCCTGGGAATTGGATGGGCTGAACAAGGATCGGCAGCAAGTGGTTGAAAACATCGTCCAGGAAGCGCTGGGCATGGTTCAAAACCGCTGGAGAGGACAGGAGGTTCCTCCTGTAATCGTGTTGGCGGGGGAAGGCTGGAACGTGGGCGTAGTTGGCATTGTGGCCTCCAAAATACTGGAGCGATTCTATAGGCCCGTTGTTATTCTCGGGATTGATCCCGAGACGGGGAACTGCAAAGGTTCCGCCCGATCGATTCCAGGATTCGATATTTATGCGGCTCTGCATTCCTGCAAAGACGTCATGGACCACTTTGGGGGTCATCCATCCGCAGCGGGCATGAGCCTCCATCGGGACCGTTTGGAGGAATTTGAACAGGGACTTCATCGATATGCGGAAGAAGCGCTCGAAGAAGAGCATCTGATTGCAATCTGTGAAGCGGACCTGGAGGCTAGCTTGTCGGAGGTATCGGTGCCTGTTATTGAACAAATTGAACAGTTAGGCCCGTTTGGCATGGCCAATGCTGTGCCGAAGATTGTCTTTCGGGATGTTGTCATCAAGGATGTCCGCAAAATCGGCAAAGAGGGGAAACATCTGAAGCTTCGTTTGCAGCAAAAGCGGGAGGTTATCGATGCAATCTCATTCGGCTGGGGACATCTAGCCGATATTTTGCCGGTGGGATCGGTTGTGGATGTGCTTGGCGAGCTTTCCGTGAATGAATGGAACGGGAGCCGTAAAGTACAGCTCATGATTCAGGATATCTGCGCCCCTTATCAACAGGTGTTTGACTACCGCGGGATCAAGGAGCCGATACAGGAAATTCAGAGGTGGAGAGCGGAGCTGGAGCCGCATCTGCGCTGCACGGCAGTCCGTTCGGCAGTGGTGTACGCAAAAGATTCACATCCGGAAATAAAAAGTCAATTGTATGATATGTGCCTTTGGGTATATGATAGGAATGCTGGCATCATGCCGGATAATGATATTGCTGAGAACAGTCAAGAAGATATTTCCGTTTTGTTCGTACTGGATGTACCGGAGACGGCTGAACAATTGGATGCATTCATGTCAGCCTTCCATTCCGTTCCTAATATATTCATGCTGCATCCGACCCGGAACCTGCGCGAACGACTGCAAATTCCGGACCGCGAACAGTTTAAAAAGCTGTACGTTTCACTTGCCGGAATGACGTCCGCTCCCGTGTCGGAGAATGAGGTTGTAGCACGTCTGCAGAAGCAGACGTCCTTGTCCGAACGCATGCTGCTCAAAGTACTGGATGTGTTTGAGGAATTGGCGTTCATCCAGCGTGATGAGGGACAGATTACCTTTATACCGAAGCCGGAGAAAAAGCCGCTGGATGCTTCCCGTCACTTCCGTGAACTAAGCGATTTGGCAGATATGGAGCAGCATCTGCTGCATGCCGGTACGGAACAATTAACCCAATGGATGATGTCCCGCACAAAAGGCGTATCTTAACCGCAACTATACAGGAGGAGATTATTTTGGATTTTAAAGATTATATTCGTGTCATTCCCGATTTTCCGCAGGCGGGGATCAGCTTCAAAGATATTACTACACTGCTGAAGAATGGTGAGGTGTATCGCAAAGCCATCGAAGAATTGAAGGTCATGGTATCCGATCTCAAAATTGATGTGATAGCTGGTCCCGAAGCCCGTGGATTTGTTGTAGGTGCTCCGCTGGCTTATGCTCTTGGGGTAGGATTCGCGCCCATTCGCAAAAGCGGAAAGCTTCCCTACGAAACGATCGAAGTGGGATATGACCTCGAATATGGTAAAGATCGCTTGGCGATGCATACCGATGCAATCGAGAAGGGTCAAAATGTATTGATTGCGGATGATCTTCTTGCAACAGGCGGTACGATTGCGACTTCGGTTAACCTCATTCGTCAATTGGGCGGAAACGTTGTTGGAGCAGCATTCATGATCGAACTGGCTGATCTCAATGGCCGTTCGAAGCTGGATGGAATCGATGTATTTACATTAATGCAATACGAGTAATCGACAACATTCTCCCTGATTTTCCCGGGAAATAATAAAATGCCCTGAGCAGTCAGCTTAGGGCATTTTTCTATTTTGCAATCGAGTTGTCGTTTCAATCCGGCGTTTTTTCTACGAGCGGCTCATCATTTTTTTCATTGGAGAGGCCGGTAATCTCGAAGACTTTGAAGAGGAGGGCCATGAGAACACCTACGATAGTAGCCAGGGCCATACCTTTTAGCTCGATGTTAGCGATCTTCAATGTCACGCCGCTAATTCCTGTTACCAGAACTAGCGTAGCCAGGATCATGTTGCTTGCTTTGGAGAAATCGACCCTTTGCTCAACAAAGATCCGAAGACCGGAAGCTGCGATAACCCCGAACAGCAACAGAGATACGCCGCCCATTACAGGCGTAGGAATGTTGGCTACAACGGCGGAGAACGTTCCAGAGAAGGAGAGCAGAATCGCAATAACGGCTGCTCCGGCAATTACGAATATCGAGTATACCTTTGTGAGTGCCATGACCCCGATATTTTCACCATAGGTGGTATTGGGTGTGGAACCTACGAATCCTGACAGGATGGTGGATATACCGTTACCGAGAAGGGAACGGTGCAGGCCAGGGTCTTTGGAAAGGTCTCTGCCCACGATATTACTTGTTACCAGCAAATGCCCGATGTGCTCAACGATCACAACGATTGCCACCGGAATGATGGACCAGATCGCTCCGTTATCGAATACCGGGGTTGTCAGCTCAGGAGCAGACAGGAACTTCGCGTTCGCGATTTTCTCGGTGTCTACCACGCCTAGCGCGAAGGAGAGAGTGTAACCGACAACAATTCCGATCAGGATGTGAATGATTTTGGCGAAGCCGCGGAACAGGATGGATCCGAGTACGGTGACACCAAGTGTCACTAGTGAAATCGTAATGGTTGTAGGATCAATGGATTGTCCCTCTTCTGGCAAGAAGCCGGCCATACCAGCGGCAACCGGTACAAGCTCAAGCCCGATCATGGCAATGACGGCACCCATAACCGCTGGAGGGAATAAGAAGTCGATCCATTTGGTGCCCGCATATTTAACGAGGAGAGCTACCAGACAGAAGATAATCCCTGTTACGATAAAGGCGCCCAGTGCCTTGCTATAATTGGCTTCCGGATCGCCGGCGAGCACGAACAGAACCGGTGCGATAAAGGCAAAGCTGGAGCCGAGGTAGGCCGGGATCTTCCCTTTACATAAAAAAATGTAGAGCAGCGTGCCGATGCCGTTCATCAGCAGGATCATGCCGGGATCCACGCCGAATAGGTTCGGTACAAGCACCGTACTTCCGAACATGGCGAACAAATGCTGCAGGCTCAGAAGGAAACCTGGGCCAAACGGAAGTTTCTCATCTACTTGAATTTCTCGTTGCAAACCATTTCACTCCTCTTAGGACTTTAAATATAGGACCGTTCGCGTACGATCTTTAATAGATTAAATACAATCGTTCGTTTTTTCAACACTAATTTTTACAGTTCGTCAAAATATCCATTTCATGTCAAGTTTTGATGTCTCCGAGCCGGAAACGGGCATACTATAAGTGTCTGAATGCTCGACATGTTGACGTATAACGTCACAAGCGTCATAATGATAGGAAAACAATCACGAGGGAACCTGCACGTTTTGACAAGGGCGGGTTCCATTTTATATAGAAAGGGAAGAGAAGGACTCCAAAATGGGCATAGAGCGATTACTCGAAAAGGCCAGCGCCTATATAAAAGAACCCGATCTTCTCCGCATCCAGGAAGCTTATGAATTTGCGGAGCAAGCCCACCACGGACAAGTGCGGAAATCGGGAGAACCTTATATTCTTCATCCGCTTGCGGTTGCAGACATCGTGGTGAATATGCAGATGGACACGTTGTCTATTATTGCTGCGTTGCTTCATGATGTCGTTGAGGATACAACTGTATCGCTCGAGCAGATCCGTGAGCGCTTCGGGGATACCTGCGCACTGCTGGTGGATGGTTTAACGAAACTGGAACGTATCCAATTCCGATCCAAAGAAGAACAGCAGAACGAAAATTATCGTAAAATGTTTATCGCGATGGCTAGGGACATCCGGGTGATCGTGATTAAGCTGGCGGATCGGCTTCACAATATGCGCACGCTTAAGTATCAGTCCGAGGAAAGCCAGCGCCGTATTTCCTATGAAACGCTAGAGATCTTTTGTCCGATCGCTCATCGTCTAGGTATTTCCGCGATCAAGTGGGAGATGGAGGATATCGCGCTTCGTTACTTGAATCCGCAGCAGTATTACCGCATTGCGAATTTGATGCACAAGAAGCGGGCTGAACGTGAGCAGTATATCGACAATGTCATAGTCTGTATCCGTGAGAAGCTCGACGAGATGGGCATACAAGCCGACTTATCGGGCAGGCCGAAGCATATCTACAGCGTGTTTAAGAAAATGACGGTGAAGAACAAGCAATTCAACGAAATTTATGATCTTCTTGCAATCCGCATTATTGTGGACAATATCAAGGATTGTTATGCTACGCTTGGCATCATCCACACCTTGTGGAAGCCGATGCCTGGCCGTTTCAAAGATTATATCGCCATGCCAAAAACGAATATGTATCAATCCCTTCACACGACGGTGGTCGGACCGAATGGGGAACCGACAGAGGTTCAGATCCGGACCTGGGAGATGCATCGTACGGCAGAGTACGGTATCGCGGCTCACTGGTCCTATAAAGAAGGTTCCGCAGGCAACGGAGGCAGCTTCGATAATAAGATGACGTTCTTCCGTGAAATATTGGAGCTGCAGCATGAGACGAAGGATGCCTCGGAATTTGTAGAATCTCTGAAGATGGACTTTTTCTCCGATTTGGTTTTTGTGTTTACGCCAAAAGGCGAGGTGATCGAGCTGCCTTCAGGCTCCGTCCCTCTCGATTTTGCCTATCGAATTCATACTGAAGTAGGAAACCGGACGATTGGTGCCAAGGTCAACGGCAGAATCGTTCCGCTGGATCATCAACTCAAGACTGGCGATATCGTGGAAATTTTAACATCGAAACATTCGTACGGTCCTAGCCAGGACTGGTTGAAGATTGCCCAATCCTCCCATGCCCGCAGTAAGATCAAGCAGTGGTTCAAGAAAGAGAAGCGGGAAGAGAATGTGGAGAAGGGGCGCGATATGCTGGAGCGCGAAATTAAGCGCCTCGGTCTTGAGGTGTCCGAATGGACGACCGATGATAAATTAATGGAGGCGGCCAAGAAATTCGCCTTTAATGATATCGAGGATATGTTATCGGCGGTTGGCTTTGGCGGGATCACGGCCGCACAAATCTGTACCAAAGTGACCGAGAAGCTCCGTAAGGAGCAGGAGGAAGCAAATCAGCTTGAATTGACCTCCGAGATGAAGGAAATCAAGCCGGCGGAGAAACGAAGCCGTCCGACTAACGGCGTGCGCGTGAAGGGGATTGATAATCTGCTGGTGCGCTTCGCGAGATGCTGCAATCCCGTACCCGGCGATGATATTGTCGGTTACGTTACCCGCGGACGCGGTGTATCGGTCCATCGTTCGGATTGTGCCAATCTGCCGTCCATGGGTGAAGGCGAGGATGCCGCTCGCGTCATCGAGGTGGAATGGGAAACGGCGGTTGAGGCTAACTACAGCGTTGATATCGAAGTGACGGGCCATGATCGCAACGGACTGTTAAATGAAGTTCTTCAGGCCGTTTCAGAGAGCAAAACGAATATTTCCGCTGTGACCGGCCGATCTGACAAGAATAAAATGGCGATGATTCACATGACGATTTTGATCCGCAATACGGATCACCTTCATTCCGTTGTGGAGCGAATCAAGCGGGTGAAGGATGTATATACCGTTCATCGAATCATGCAGTGACGCAAGTGATGGCACGGTAGCGTGGTTAACGGACTCCGGGGTTTTATGGACATGTACAGTCTCGGATGATTATACGAATGCGGTCTGTTATCCTGCGGGAGACAGGCCGTTTTATTTTAAGTGTGAGGATCTGTCTGCCTGATATCGCAAGAAAAACTACCGATAAACGCGGCCTGTCTTCTTAGAGAGCATATCGATAGACATTTTTCTTAAGATATCAGAGTATAAACTTCGGAGGATCTGTCTGCCTGATATCGCAAGAAAAACCACCGATAAACGCGGTCTGTCTTCTTAGAGAGTACATCGATAGACATTTTTCTTATGGAAAAGAAGGAGCTAAACACAATGAGAGTGGTTATTCAAAGATGTAAGCATGCGCAAGTCACGGTTGACAATGAAATCGTTGGCCAGATTGAAGCTGGATTGATGGTGCTGGTCGGTGTGACGCATGAGGATGAAGAGAAGGATGCCAAATACCTTGCCGAGAAGGTTGCGGGACTGCGCATTTTTGAGGACGAGGATGGAAAAATGAATTTTAGCGTCCAGGACGTGGGCGGAGCCATTCTGTCGGTATCCCAGTTTACACTTTATGGTGACACCCGCAAGGGAAAACGTCCGAATTTCATGGCCGCCGCCAAACCGGATGAAGCAAATGCATTGTATGAATCGTTTAACCGCGAGCTCTTAGCGAAGGGGTTGCAGGTTGAGACCGGGGTGTTCGGAGCCATGATGGACGTGTCGCTAACCAATTGGGGCCCGGTAACCCTGATCATTGACAGCAGATCATAAGCGGCTAAAAAAGACGGACAGCATGCATCATATTGAAGAGATGGGGCATCCTGAGTGAACAAATGCTTGTGAGGCATTCACACAAAAAAGGAGCCGTGTTAGCTATGCGCCAACCTCCCAAATTTTCGATATGGAGCAGTTTGCCCACGATGGTCGGGTCCGGAGACATTAGGGAAGCAGCGAGCACAGAGCGCATGGTTGCAGCTTCGGAAGATCCTGTACAACTCATCAGCATAAAGGGACATATGCGGAAGCAGCTGCCGAGATCGTAGGACCCAATAGGATCGTGTGTCACTCCTGGTGACTTCATGAAAGAGCCTGAGAATATTCTCAGGCTCCTTTTCATAAGCTGTGAGTCCCACAGACCCCCTATCATGACCATGTGCCTGAATGGTGCAGATCGCGGGGCTTTCGTCCATTCCGCTGTTATAAAAAGGACATTCCAGGGTAATAACAAATCGAGGACAATCATGAAAGGAGACATGCCAGATGAGTAAAGTTGCATTTCTACTAGCTGACCAATTCGAAGATTCCGAGATGAAAACTCCTTATGATGCCGTGAAGGAAGCGGGGCATCAAGCTGATATTATTGGTTTGAAGCAAGGACAAGAGGTTAAGGGTAAACAAGGCAAGGCATCGTATACAACGGATAAAGCCATTGCCGACGTCAATATAAACGATTATGATGCGGTGGTTATTCCAGGCGGCTCTTCCCCGGAAAATTTGCGTCTGGATTCCCATATATTGCAGTTTGTTGCAGCAGCGGACAAGGCAGGCAAACCGATTGCCTCGATATGCCACGGGCCGCAAATTCTGGCAAGTGCCGACCTGCTGAAGGGACGCACGATCACTTCCTATCCTCCGCTTCAGGATGATATGGTAAATGCCGGCGCTAACTTTAAGGATGAAAAAGTCGTCGTGGATCGCAACTTCATTACGTCCCGGACGCCGAAAGATGAGCCGGCCTTTGTGCGTGAGCTCTTAAAGGCACTGTAAGAAGAAAGAAGCTGCATGCTGTATGGTTGTCCATGTTATACCGGTCTTTCAAACACTTGGGTTGAAAAAAAGGAGGAATGGACATGTCTAGACAAATTCAAGCTTATTTCAGAACGGAAGACGACGCTGAAGGCGCAAGGACGAGGCTGTTAACGTACAATACGGAGCAGCTGGAGGTGGGACAGCTTCAGGATTCGGTTCGAGGCGGAGGCAATATCCTCGTGCCGCTGGTGCCGTGGGGCAATTCCGGCACGGGCGGAGCGACTGCAGGGGCTACAACGATGGGAGCGCCTGGCGGAGTCGTCGGGGCTCCCGGGGTCATCGTGGGCTCCCGTGACGCCAATGACAGCCGCGATATAGCGCAAGATCGACCGCACGACGATGACACACTCGGCGACACTTGGCGCGAAGCAGACGTAACGGACCTGGACTATGATGATCTGAGATATACGCTGTCCGTTAAGGTAAGGGACGAGGATTACGATCAGATCGTCCATGATTTGCGGGCGAATAACGCTTATGTGGAGCGATTTGACTAATTAGCGAAGAAGCTAGCAGCGTTATTTCCCTTTTAGAAGATGGAAGATCATCATTCCCGGGGAGCTTACCTGGGAACGCAAAAGGGCTGTTCCGCTGATGGAGCAGCCTTTTTTGGTTATAATATTAAAAGCGCTTTCTTGCTTGTAACATAACTGTAATGTTTGTTCAATGTTTCTTTAATATTCCCTGTTTATAATAACAGCATGACCCCCTTTTTTATATAATATATGTTTTGGACCTACAACGTGGTTTGTAGGTTTTTTTCTTTTTTCGGGCAATTTCAACAAAGTTTCTTGACTTTAGTGTGGTAGTTCATTAGAATCTAAAAATATAATGTTTTGGGTATACTATATTTATCAATAACAGATTTCATGACGGGAACAAGTACTCCATCCCCACAAGACCAGAGAAGAATCCCTTGGCTGTAAGGATTCGCTTGATGAGTGGACGAATGACCTCCCCGAGAACAGACGGCGAAGCAAGCACCGGTTAACCGGTGGGATAGACAGTAGCCGAACTGCGCGGCCGGGCGTTATACGGATGAAGCGGATGATTGAACGCACTGATTAAAGGTGTGTCAACGCCGGAATGTGGGTGGTACCACGGGTGATTATATAACGATCTCTCGTCCCTGTTGTCTTAGGACAGCGGGGCGGGAGATTTTTTAGTTTTCACGGCTTGTTGCGAAATGACTCCCCAGGAGTTTTTGCATAGTTAGTTCTAAGTTAGTTTCAAGAAGTGAACCAGATCAAGGCCATGGACATGTTCCAAGGGTGAAGATGTCATAGGACGTGGAGGGATGAAGATGGCAAACGAGAAATTCGAGAAACCGACAGGCACGCAGGACATCCTGCCAGGTGCCGTCGAGAAATGGCAGTTTATCGAGGAGAAGGCACGCGATTTGTGCCGGAGATACAACTACCGCGAAATTCGCACACCGATCTTTGAGCAGACCGAGTTGTTCGAACGCGGGGTGGGCGAAACCACCGACATCGTAGAGAAGGAAATGTATACGTTCAAGGATAAAGGGGATCGCAGCATGACCCTACGTCCGGAAGGAACGGCAGGCGTCGTGCGGGCATATGTGCAAAACAAGCTGTATGGAGAGCCTGACGTCACGAAACTGTACTACATGGGTCCCATGTTCCGCTACGAGCGACCACAGGCGGGACGTTACCGTCAGTTCCATCAGTTCGGCGTCGAGGTGTTCGGCACGGCAGATCCGGCTATCGATGCCGAGGTGATTGCGCTGGGATACAGTTTCTATAAGGAGCTTGGGCTGAACGGGGTAAAAGCAGAGATTAACTCTGTAGGGACGCCTGAGGTACGGGCGGCTTACCGCAGTGCGCTGCTTGCTTTCCTGGAACCGATGAAAGAGAACTTATGCTCGGATTGCCAGTCTCGCATGGAACGCAACCCGCTGCGCGTGTTGGACTGCAAGAAGGACCAAGGGAAGTTCGATGGGGCGCCTTCGATTCTGGACAGCCTGGATGAGGAATGCAGCACGCACTTTGAGAAAGTGAAAGGGTACCTGGATGCGATGGGCATCGAGTATGAAATCAATCCAAGACTGGTTCGGGGATTGGACTATTATACGCATACCGCATTTGAATTCAAGGCCCAGGGCATCGGCGCGATTGATACGGTAGGCGGCGGAGGGCGGTTCAACGGACTGGTCGATCAAATCGGCGGACCGGATCAGCCTGGCATCGGGTTCGGGATTGGTCTTGAGCGAATCCAATTGATTCTGGAGCACCAAGGGGTCAATCTGTCGGCAGCCAAGCCGCTGGATGTCTATCTGGTTGCGCTGGGTGAAGCCGCTGAGCAGGAAGTGGCCAAATTGATCTACGAACTGCGAAGCAAGGGCGTAGCTGCCGAACGCGATTACCTTGGCCGAAAAATGAAAGCCCAGATGAAGTCCGCCGACCGTTTGCAAGCTCGTTTTACCGCCATTTTGGGTGAAGATGAACTGGCGCGCGGAGAGATTGCACTGAAGTCGATGGAGACCGGCGAGCAGCGTACGGTTAGATTGGACGCTCTGGTTCAAGAATTGGTTTAATCGTCGCATGAAGCGACTTAATTATAGTAAAGGGGAATGATAAACGATGAAAAGGACGCATCAATGCGGTCATCTGACAACCGCGAACATTGGAGAAACTGTAACACTGAACGGCTGGGTACAAACCCGCCGCGACTTGGGCGGCGTGCTGTTCATCGATCTTCGCGATCGGAGCGGCATCATGCAAATCGTATTTAACCCGGATTTCTCAGGCGAAGCTTTGGCTGTTGCCGATAAGGTCCGCAGCGAATTCGTGGTGGCTGTATCCGGTAAAGTCGTAAAGCGCGATCCGGAAACGTTCAACCCGAATCTACCTACTGGCGAAATCGAAGTTCAAGTGACAAGCATTGAAGTGTTGAATGCAGCCAAAACGCCTCCGTTCTTTATTGAAGACGGCGTGGAAGTGGATGAGCAGCTTCGTTTGAAGTATCGCTATCTGGACCTTCGTCGTCCAGAGATGCAAAAAACGCTGATGCTGCGCTCCAAAGCGTCGAAAGTATTCCGCGACTTCCTCGACGACGAGGGCTTCGTGGACGTGGAGACGCCAATTCTGACCAAGAGCTCCCCGGAAGGCGCACGCGACTATCTCGTACCGAGCCGCGTACACGCAGGTGAATTCTTTGCGCTTCCGCAATCTCCACAAATTTATAAGCAGCTCCTTATGGTGAGCGGGCTTGAACGCTACTACCAAATTGCACGCTGCTTCCGTGACGAGGACTTGCGTGCTGACCGTCAGCCGGAATTTACCCAGGTCGACATCGAGACGTCCTTCATGGAACGCGACGACCTGCTGAACATGATGGAGCAGCTGATGGTGAAGTTGTTCAAGGAAACCATCGGCGTTGAACTTGCAACGCCATTCCAGCGTATCAGTTATGCTGATGCGATGGGCAAATACGGCTCCGATAAGCCGGATCTCCGATTCGGTATGGAATTGATCGAAATGAACGATATCGTTGCAAGCAGCGGCGTCAAAGTATTCTCTTCCGTTATTGAAAAAGGCGGCGAAGTGAAGTGCTTGAACGCTAAAGGCTGCGGGACTTGGACACGTAAGGAGATTGACGATCTGGGGCCATATGCAGCCCGTTACGGAGCGAAGGGTCTTGCTTGGATTCAAGTGAAGGAAGGCGAGTTCAAGGGGCCGATCGTGAAATTCTTCAGCGAGCAGGAAATTGAAGCGGTAAGAGAACGCACAGGAGCCGAAGACGGCGACTTGCTGCTGTTCTCCGCAGACAATAAAAAAGTGGTTGCCGACGTGCTTGGCGCGCTCCGCTTGAAAATCGGACGTCAGCTTGGCCTGATCAACGACAACGAGTACAAGTTTGCTTGGGTGCTGGACTTCCCGCTGTTCAGCTATGATGAAGAGGCGAAGCGCTACGTGGCCGAGCATCATCCGTTCACCCGTCCAAAAGACGAAGATCTGGAATTGATGGATACGGATCCGCTTGCTGTACGCGCGGAAGCTTATGACATCGTGCTGAATGGATATGAAGTAGGCGGCGGTTCCATGCGGATTTTCAAACGCGAGATCCAAGAGAAAATGTTTGCGGCGCTTGGTATGTCGCCGGAAGTGGCGCACGACAAATTCGGATATCTCATGGACGCCTTTGAGTACGGCACTCCTCCACACGGCGGAATCGCCTTCGGGTTGGACCGTTTGGTGATGCTGCTTGCCGGACGCACCAACCTGCGTGAAACGATTGCGTTCCCGAAAACGGCAAGCGCAACGGATCTGTTGATGGATGCTCCTTCCCAGGTGGACGGAGGACAACTGGAGCAGCTGCATATCAAACTCGCCAAGAAGCCGGGCGACGAGAAATAAGTCCGTTGTTCTTGATAAAGGAGGTTGCTTGAATTATGCTGCACCAATTTTCCCGTACGGAATTAGCCATAGGCCCTGAGGGCCTTGAGATCATGAAGAACAGCACGGTGGCGGTGCTTGGTATCGGCGGCGTGGGGTCCATTGCGGTGGAGGCCCTCGCCCGTACCGGGGTTGGCCGTATCATTCTGATCGATAAAGATGTGGTGGATATCACCAACATCAATCGGCAGATTCATGCGTTAACGACCACGGTAGGCCAGAAGAAAGCGGACCTGATGGTTGATCGGGTCAAATTGATCAATCCGGAATGTGAAGCGATCGCTCTGAACATGTTCTACACCGAAGAAACGTATGAAGAGTTGTTTAAATTCGATCTGGATTATGTGATTGATGCGTCGGATACGATTATTTATAAAGTTCATCTGATCAAGGAATGCCTGCGGCGCGGTATTCCGATCATCTCCAGCATGGGGGCAGCCAACAAAATGGACCCCACGAAGTTCCAGGTAGCTGACATCTCCAAAACGTCCATGGATCCGATTGCCCGTATTGTACGCACCAAGCTGCGCAAAGACGGCATCAAGAAAGGGGTCAAGGTTGTTTTCTCACTAGAGGAGCCGATGAAGCCCCGCCAGGACGTTACGGAGAAGATTGTACCCGAGAATGCTCCTGAAATCCGGAAAGCGAAGCAGCCTCCGGCAAGCAATGCATTCGTTCCGCCTGTGGCCGGACTGATTATGGTGAGCGTAACGGTGAAAGAACTGCTCGAAAAAGGCGGCATCTCGTTATAACGAGGCGTCCGGACAAAATTAAACTCGGCTCGAGAAAATGATAGATAAACGGAAGGCAGGGAGTAAGAACAGCCTTTCGGCAAAATTGAGTTTGGTAACCAAACGCAGCGTCCAGCCAAAGGACGCTGCGTTTTTTTCTGCCGTGGACGAAAGCGATCAGGACAACAAACCCAAACAATAAAATTCCTATGACAGAGCATTGCTAGTATATCCGGGCAAGTTGTGCTACAATGAAACTCCTTTTTGTGTCACGGCCTTTAAAGCCAGACTTCGATGCGAAAAAAAATATGTTTCTTAGGAGGTAACTGAAAGTGTCAGAATCTTTTCAAAGTGCCTATCAAGAAGAAGAGTCAAGGCTAAACGAGGTTATCGTTGAAATTGACCGTCAGCTTGAACGTTTGCGCGGGATTCCGGTATACACGGGTCATGATTTTACGGAGCAGGTGCTCGAAGCGGGGCGGGAAGAGAAACGGCAGGCCCTCGCCAAAAGTTTGCCGGAGCCTTACTTCGGGAGGCTGGATTTTCAGGAGAGCGGAACGGGAGCGAAGAAACCGCTCTACATCGGGAAGATCGGCTTCGATAAGGAAGATGCCGGGGATCACCCGATGGTGATTGATTGGCGAGCTCCAGTCGCGAGTCTTTTTTATTCGTTTACCGGCGGTACCGACCCGGCTTCGTTCGAAGCACCCGAAGGAATCATCGAGGGGCTAGTGTATTTAAAACGCAACGTCGTGATCCGAAAGCAAATTTTGGAACGGGTATCGGATACGTACAATCGGGAAAGCGGCGGACCTGCGGTATCCGATGAGTTTTTGGTTTACCGTCTCGGGGAGAACAAGGATAACCGGCTGCGGGATATTGTATCCACGATTCAGGCCGAGCAGGACAAAATCATCCGGGCTGCCAAAAATACCGCACTTATCATCCAAGGGGTGGCGGGAAGCGGAAAAACGACGGTGGCGCTGCATCGGCTGGCATATTTGCTCTATCAGTACAAGGAGCAGGTAACCGCGGAGAAAATGATCATATTCGCACCCAACCTGATGTTTCTGGATTACATATCTGACGTGCTGCCTGAGCTCGGAGTCGGCGATATACAGCAGCGCACGTTTGGCGATTGGGCAGCGGAGCTGCTCGATATTCAGCTCGCTTCGGATGATCATGTACAGACGCTTCATCAATGGTTCGAGACAGAGCCAGGTCAGGGTACCCCGGATATTGACGATAATGTCAGCGGGCGCTACAAAGGCTCATTGAGACTGATGGAGATCATCCGGCGCTGCGTGGAATCCATCGAAGCGGAGGCTCTTCCGGACGGGGACTTCTCTCCATGGGATGGGGCTGTACTGAAACAGGAGACGATCGCGGAATGGTTCTACCAGGAATATAAACCGTATCCGCTGGCCAAACGGAAGGAACGGCTGCTGGCCAGGCTGCACCGCTGGGTCGAGATGGAGCTGAAGAAATCGCCATCAGCGGCCGTGATGAAAGAACGGAAGAAAAAAGCGGCTCAACGAGAAAAGGCTTATGGGAACCGATGGCCGAAATTTGAGCCGGTCTCATTATATAAACAATTGTTTGGGGCGGTTAAGGCAACCGGATCGTGGTTTGAAGAGCTATCCGCTCTGATTCCGTCCGAGGTGCTCGCCGCAACGCGTAAAGATCTGAAGAAGAATGTGGTCCGCGAAGAGGATTTGCCTGCCTTGCTGTATTTCCACTGTTTATTGAATGATATTACCGGAGAGCAGCGTTTTGACCATATCGTTATTGATGAGGCACAGGATTTCTCGCCATTTCAGGTGGCTGTGCTGGACCTGTTCGTCAGAGGACATTCCTTCACCATATTAGGTGATTTGTCGCAGGGCATTCATGCCTATCGCGGCGTTCATGCGTGGGAAGAGATGAGCTCCCTGTTTAAGGAAGAGGAAACAGCCTATTTTGCCTTGACGCGCAGTTATCGCTCCACGATGGAGATCATCGAATTTGCGAACGGCATTTTGGAGAAGGGTGTCAGCAGTGATCTGCTTGCCGTTCCGGTATTCCGGAGCGGCGATACCGTTCGCCTGATTCCTTATGATTCGGCGAAATCCAGAACGAGAGATTTGGAACGGGCGATGGAGGCACTCATCGCTAAGGAATATCGGACGGTCGCTATACTCACTCGAACCTTGCGAGAAGCGCAAGAGCTGCATGAGCAATTCATTACTGCATGGCCGATGCTGAATCTGATCGATGGCAGCAAAGGAACGTATCAGGGCGGTTATTCCGTGCTTCCTGTTTATTTGTCCAAGGGGCTTGAGTTCGATGCGGTTGTGGTGGCGGATGCAGATCGGGCGCATTACGCGGAAAAAGCTTGGGATGCCAAGCTGATGTATGTGGGATGTACGCGGGCGCTGCATGAGCTGTGGCTGCTGCATGGTGAGCAGCTGCCAACTTATATCAGGACGGAGACCTCAGAAATTACTGCCAGCGGCTGGCCCGTGGAGTAAGTTGAAATTGTGTTACTAACGTTGTAATGTTCAGTGTGAAGTGGAAAAATGGGAAGATGTCCCGTGGGGTGGCACATGTCTGCATGTGCTTTCTCTGCGGGACTTTTTGTTCTGCTTTTTGCTTAACCAAGCATTTGGTAGGAAGAGCCCAGATTCTCGATATACCGGATCAAGGTCCAAACGATGAGGATGGAAAGTGCAGCTGCCAAGATGATGAAGAGGGTCATTTTTCGCATAGGTTTTCGTTTCAATTCAAAAACCTCCCTTCGAGCTTTCATGGTCTAATGAGATTTCGTCTTCCTCACTGCGGATACCCTGTTTAATTTCCTATAATATGTAACGCTCCGGAAAGATTAAAAGTTCGTTATCATGTTAAGGGGCAGCGATTTTCGCTGGATTTCCGAATCACTAGAGTGGATGTCATAGGGTTTCTACAGGCATGGCGAAATTGAATATGGTATGATAGAGTGTGACGGATTTGATTGAAACCGGCTTATCTTTACATTGATATCAGACAAGGAAGTGTAGCAATGGATTTATTCAGTATCGGGCGTGAAGGGGACCGGGATTCCCGGCTGCTGGCCGATCGGATGCGCCCTTCGTCGCTGGATGAATATATAGGACAAGAACATATTATCGGTCCGGGCAAACTGCTCAGACGGGCCATAGAGGCAGACCAGGTCTCTTCCATTTTATTGTACGGCCCGCCGGGATGCGGCAAAACGACGCTTGCGCATATTATCTCACAGCAAACGAAGGGGTACTTCGTTCGGCTGAATGCCGTGGAGGCCTCGGTTAAGGACGTCAGGGAGGTCATTGAGCAAGCCCAGAGCAACCGCAGTCTGTACGGCACCAAAACGATCCTGTTTCTGGATGAGGTCCACCGCTTTAACAGCTCAAGACAGGACGCGCTGCTGCCTGCTGTGGAGAATGGCACGATTATATTTATCGGCGCGACGACAGAGAACCCCTTTCATTATGTAAATGGGGCCTTGATGAGCCGTTCAACCTTGTTCCAGCTTGAGCCGCTGAATAAGAACCATTCCTTGATCGCGATGCAGCGCGCGCTATCCGATCCGGATAAAGGTCTTGGATTCATGAAGCTTCAGGCAGATGAGGAAGCATTGGATCATATTGCAACGATGGCGAACGGCGACATCCGGCGTGCATTAAATGCGCTTGAGCTCGCTGCGATGACGACCCCGCCTGATGCAGGCGGCACGGTCCATATTACGCTGGATGTGGCCGAGGAATCGATACGCAAGCCGCTCGTCAAGGCGGACGAGTCCACGCAGTATGACGTGCTGTCCGCCTTTCATAAAAGCATTCGGGGTTCCAGCGATGCGGCATTGTTCTGGTTCCTGTATGCGGTCGAAAAGCTGGGGATGGACCCGATGGTGTTCATCCGCCGCTTGATTGCTGCCAGCAGCGAGGATATCGGGCTGGCTAATCCGCAAGCGATGGTGCAGGCGGTAAGCGCACTGGACGCCTACCGGAATAACGGCTGGCCGGAAGCCAAGCTTAATATCGCCCAGGCTATCCTGTTTGCGGTGGAAAGTCCAAAATCCGATGGCGTTGTGACCGCCATATCACGGGCGATGTCCGCCATGGATGAAGTAAAATCGGCGGAGGTCCCGCTTCATCTGCGTGATGCGCATTATTCGGGGGCGGTGAAGCTGGGGCATGTCGGCTATAAGTACCCGCATGATTATCCGGGCCATTACGTGAAGCAGGAATATTTGCCGAAGGAGCTCTCCCGCAGGGTGTTCTATCAGGCGACGGAGCAGGGGAACGAAGCCAAGATCGCTCACAACCAGCGATTACGACGCGAAGAATAGGGCCTTACTGCGATAATGGGATCTACGGCTGCTAGTTTAGTTAAATGGAGGTAACGAAAGATGAAAACAGGGAAACAACGGTTTGTCATCCTGCTGCTGTCCGTCGGTCTTATGCTGAGCGGCTGTTCGGGGAAAAGCGCCCAGGAGCAGGTCGAAAGTGGACAGGCAACCGAGGCAGCGCATGAGCATGGACATCAGACGCAGCTGTCCAACGGGGATATCCAGGAGGCGACGGCTTCGATTGATGAGCTGCCTGCCTTTTTGAAGAGCCAGACCAGCGAGCTCCAAACGATCTATGCCTTGTCCGCGCAGGTCAGTGATGTCCTGAAATACATCCCTTGTTATTGCGGCTGTGGGGACAGCGCCGGTCATGAGAGCAACCTGAACTGTTTTATTGATGAGATCCAGGAGGACGGCACCGTGGTGTGGGATGATCATGGCACCCGCTGCGGGGTATGCCTGGACATTGCCGTGGAATCTGCCAAAATGAGCAGCGAGGGCAAAAGTCTGACGGATATTGGGACCGCAATCGACGAGAAATACAGCACAGGTTATGCTAAGCCGACACCAACCCCGATGCCGCCTGCCGAAAGTTAATTCTACTGTGGTTAAACAAGAAGGTACCCGATGTGATCAGTGGATCACTCGAGTGCCTTTTTTCTGTTGGGATTCATGTCCTTTAAGGACGTTATCAGGAATCGCTCATACGCTTCATAGGATCAGCAGACGTGATCTACCTCACAGCATTAAACTATATATGGATGTAAATTGATTAAACGAAACTATATATAGTGTGTGAATGATTTGAGAAGAAGGAGTTGATCGTTTCATGAAAGTCATGAAGAGAGACGGATGCCTGGTGAATTTTGAGATAAGCCGGATTGTGAAGGCAGTGGATAAAGCTTTTATAGCTGTTGAGGGTGTGTCCCGCAAGGAGGCTTCCCTGCAGCTTGGCGAGGAGGTTGCCCGCGCCACCGCGGGGATGGAGCAGGTGAGTGTGGAGGAAATTCAAGATATCGTTGTTGAACAATTGGAAAGCACAGGTTATGCTGAGGCAGCGGCAGCCTACCAACATTACAGGGAAGCCCGTGATCTGGAGCGGATGCGGCGGGGAGAGCTCTACAAGATCAGCAGGGATGTGATTGGGGTAACGAATCTGGATCTGCTGCGGGAGAATGCGAATCTCAACGGGGAATCCTTCAGTGGAAAAATGAGTCGGATCGGCTCCGAGTATGCCAAATGGATGGCAAGCAAATTTATCTTGCCCGGAGAGCTCATGAGAGCGGTCAGGGATGGTTATGTGTACGTGCACGACCTGGACCAGTATGCACTCGGTACGACGAACTGTATTTTCATCCCGTTTGACCGTCTTTTGGCCAAGGGATTCAATACCGGTAACGGATCGGTCAGGCCGCCGCAGAGCATCATGACCGCGATGGCGCTGGTGGCCATCATATTTCAATCTCAGCAGAACAGTCAATTCGGCGGTGTGTCCGGAAATAAAATCGATTGGGATCTGGCCCCGTATGTCGGCAAATCGTTTCGCCGGCATTTTCGGAAAGGGCTTGCCTACTTCGGAGAGGTGGAGCAGGGCGAGCATAGACGCAATGTACAAGTTCTTCCCGATAACGAATTATACATAGACAACGAGCAGTTGAAGGACATGTTCCCGCGAATATATCACTACGCATATAACGAAACGGTGAATGAAGTAAAGCAGGCTGCGGAATCCCTGATTCACAATCTGAACACGATGAGCAGCCGTGCCGGCGGACAGATCCCTTTCACATCATTGAACTATGGAATGTGCACGTCAACGGAAGGAAGGCTGGTGTCCCACGCTCTGCTGGATGCCACGATGAGAGGGCTCGGCGGGGGAGAGACGCCGATATTTCCGCAGCATATTTTCCAGTGCAAGCAAGGGGTTAACCAGGCGGAAGGGGAGCCCAATTACGATCTGTTCCTGAAAGCCGTTGACTGCTCAAGCCGCAGGCTCTACCCGAACTTTGTCAACGTGGATGCGTCGTTTAATCTGGTCTACTATAAACCGGACGAGCCAGACACGATTATTGCCACCATGGGCTGCAGAACACGGACGATTTCAGACCGGTTCGGGCGAAACCGCCTGAGCGGAAAAGGCAATTTGTCCTTCAATACGATCAATCTGGTTCGTCTCGGCATCGAGCATGGCATCGTCGAAGGCAAGCGGGATATGCCCGACCTGAGCCTCTTCTACAAGCAGCTGGATCAGTATATGACGATTGCGGTAGAGGGTTTGATTCACCGCTACGAGCTGCAGGCGGACCAACCGGCCAAAGCGTCCGATTTTATGATGCGCGAAGGCGTGTGGGAAGGCGGCGAAGACCTGGCGCCGGTGGACAAGGTACGCGAACTGATTAAGCATGGCACTCTCGCACTTGGATTCATTGGGCTTGCAGAATGCCTGAAGGCGTTGACCGGACTGCATCACGGAGAGGACGAGAACAGCCGCAGGCTGGGAATCGAAATCATCCGACATATGCGCCGATTCTGCGATGCGGCCAGTGAAAAATACGACCTGAACATTACGTTGTTTGCCACGCCGGCAGAAGGGCTGTCCGGTAAATTCACGAAGCTGGACCGGCAAACCTTCGGTGTGATCGAGGGTGTGACAGACCGTGAGTATTATACGAACTCGTTTCATGTTCCGGTGTACTATCCGATGGCCGCGTACCGCAAAATCCGTTCCGAAGCTCCTTTCCATGAGCTGTGTAATGCAGGAGCGATTTCTTATGTGGAGCTCGACGGCAATGCCCGGCAGAATACGGCTGCTTTTCGGGACATCGTGCAGTTTGCCCTGCAGCAGAACATTGGATATTTCTCCGTAAACCATCCCGTCGACCGTTGTCCGGCATGCAACTACGAAGGGATCATCGGAAGCTCTTGCCCTGGATGTGGCGCTAAGGAAGATAATGGGAACTTCCAGCGGCTACGGAGGGTGACGGGATACCTAACGGGCAATTATACGGAGCGCTTCAATTCGGCCAAGCAGGCTGAGGTCAGGGATCGGGTGAAGCATCTGTGAATGTGTGCGGATATATCCCCGAGAGCATTAATGAAGGCCCAGGACTTCGGGCAGTTCTATTCGTGAGCGGCTGCCGTCATGCCTGCGCTGGATGCTTTAATACGGATTCCTGGGACTTTGAAGCGGGGGAGCCGTTTACAGAAGAATTGTCCGCGTCCATACTGCAGGACATCGTCGACAACCCTTTGCTGGATGGCGTGACCTTATGCGGTGGGGACCCGTTCTTCTCGCCGGAGGAATGCGCGGCACTTGTTCGCAAGCTCAGAACCCTCTGTCCCGGGAAAAGCATATGGGCCTACACGGGCTTCACCTTTGAAGCGCTGACGAGGCAGCCGAAGCTGCGCGAATTGGCAAAACAGTGCGACGTTATCGTGGATGGCAAATTCCAGTTGGAGCTAAGGGATGTCGCGCTTCCCTTCCGAGGCAGCTCGAATCAGCGTATCATTGACGTATCCGCCAGCCTGGAACGCGGAGAAACGGTAGAATATGTTCTTCGCTAACATGTAAAAAAGAGCACACACTTTACGGAATCTTCCGTGTGAAGTGTGTGCTCTTTTCGTTTATGCCAGCGGATTAATAAGGAACTTTATCCGCCGTTTCGATCGTTCCGCCGCCAAGGCATTCGTCCCCTTGGTAGAAGACAACGGCTTGGCCCGGCGTGATCGCTTTTTGCGGCTTTGCAAACGCGACATGAACGGTTCCGTCTTCGCGCGGAGTGATCGTTACTTCCTGGTCCGGCTGACGGTAGCGGAATTTCGCGGTGCAGGTGTAGGCGTCTTTGGGCATAGCGTCTTGTCCTGCAATCCAGTTCATTCCGGAGGCAACGAGTCCGGTTGAATACAAACACGGATGATCGCCTTGAACAACGTACAAAATATTGTTAGTCAAATCCTTGTCGGCAACAAACCAAGGCTCTCCGGAGCCTGAGCCGCCGATTCCGAGACCTTGGCGCTGTCCCAGCGTGTAGTACATCAGGCCATCATGGCGGCCTTTCACCTCACCGGTGACAATGTCCACCATATCGCCGGATTGGGCGGGGAGGTATTGTCCAAGAAATTCTTTGAAATTCCGTTCGCCGATGAAACAAACGCCGGTGCTGTCTTTTTTCTTGGCGGTATACAGTCCGGCTTCTTCGGCGAGTCGGCGAACTTCCGGTTTCGGCAGATGCCCGATCGGGAACATCGCCTTGGAGAGCTGCTCTTGGCTCAGCGCATTGAGGAAGTAGGTTTGATCCTTGTTGCTGTCGACGCCGCGCAGCAGCCGGTACTGTCCGTCTTCTTCGATGACGCGGGCGTAATGGCCGGTAGCGACATAGTCGGCTCCCAGATCCATGGCCTTGTTCAGAAATTCGCCGAATTTGATTTCACGGTTGCACATGACATCGGGGTTCGGCGTTCTCCCAGCTTTATATTCATCGAGGAAATAGGTAAATACTTTATCGAAGTATTCCTTCTCGAAATTGACGGTATAGTAGGGAATGTCGAGCTGCTCGCACACGCGGCGCACGTCTTCAGCGTCCGCTTCAGCTGTGCAGTAGCCAAGCTCATCGGTATCATCCCAGTTTTTCATAAAGATGCCGATCACTTCATAGCCCTGCTGTTTGAGCAGGAGCGCTGTTACGGAGGAGTCGACTCCTCCCGACATGCCGACAACGATACGAGTGTTATGTTTTTCTTTTGACATCGTTATCACCATTTTCATATTGAATTGTGCCCATGGAGGTATTTTAACATATTGGAACAAGGTTCACACGTTTCATTTTGTCCACTCAGGGTGAACATTTTTCAATCTTTCCAGCTGGAATATTACCCATTGAGGTCCAGGATATGTTACCATAAGCTGAGGGTAATGATCGGAATACGGAGAAAAATACAGGATAAGCTGCTTCACACGTAGATTACGCCGTATTTATCGCTCACCCGCCACCTACAACTCATTACAGGATGGACATAATATACAATTACCGAAAGAGGTGTCACCTTTGAAGATATCAACAAAAGGAAGATACGGATTAACCATTATGATGGAGCTGGCCGCCAGGTTTGGTGAAGGGCCGACTTCGCTGAAGAGCATTGCCGAGAAGAACCAGCTGTCGGAACATTATCTTGAGCAGCTGATCGCACCGCTGCGGAATGCAGGGCTGGTCAAAAGCATCCGCGGCGCATACGGAGGCTATATCCTGTCCCGTGATCCGGCATCCATAACGGCCGGGGACGTCATCCGCGTACTGGAAGGACCGATATCCCCTGTGGACTTCACGGAAGAGGACGATCCGGCGAAGCGGGATCTGTGGCTGCGCATCCGCGACAGCATTGCTGAAGTGCTGGATTCCACGACGCTGGATTATCTGATCAACTATCAGGAACAGTCTGCTGCAGACAACTATATGTTCTATATTTAAGGGTGACGGATATGAGATCAGTATATTTGGATCATGCCGCATCAACCCCGGTTCATCCGGAGGTTGCCGAGCGGATGATGAAGGTGATGACAAGCCAATACGGCAATGCTTCAAGCGTTCATGCTTTTGGACGGGAAGCGAAGAAGATCGTGAATGGGGCGCGTGATCGAATTGCGTCCCTTTTAGGATGCCAATCGGACGAGCTGGTGTTCACGGCCGGCGGAACCGAGAGCGATAATCTGGCTATACTTGGATTGCTGGAGTCGCTAGGTGTGAAGGGCAAGCATGTGATTACGTCGGCGATTGAACACCATGCGGTGCTTCATACATGCCATGAGCTGGAACGGAGGGGCTGTGAGGTTACCTATGTCCCCGTCGACTCTACCGGGCGTGTCTTTGTGGAGGACATTGCGGGTGCAATTCAGGACAACACAGTGCTTGTCACCATTATGTATGGCAACAATGAAGTAGGCACCGTTCAGCCGATCAGCGAAATCGGCGAGCTCTGCCGCAGCCGGGGCATCGTGTTCCATACCGATGCTGTTCAGGCCTTGGGATCGGAAACGATCAACTGCCGTGAGCTTCCTGTGGATATGTGGAGTTTTTCCGCCCACAAAATCAACGGACCCCAGGGTGTCGGAGCATTGGTTGTCCGCAGAGGTCTCAGCGTATCTCCACGTCTGTTCGGAGGGCTGCAGGAGAAGAAGCGTCGCGCCGGAACAGAGAATATGGCTGGAATTGCCGGTTTTACAGCAGCAGTGGAATGGACCGTTCATAATATGGAGGCGCGTATCCGGCATTATCGCGAGCTGAGATCGACGCTGCTTGAAGGGCTTCGTCAGGAGATTGGCGAGGATGCTTTTGTGATCAACGGAAATTCGGAACATTACCTACCTCACATCCTAAATATCAGCTTTCCCGGTGCCAACACGGAGACGATGCTGATGAACCTCGATATGGAAGGAATTGCGGCGGCAAGCGGCTCGGCTTGTACGTCGGGATCTCTGGAAATATCCCATGTACTCCAAGCAATGAAACTTTCTGATCCTGTTTTGCGCTCCGCGATTCGTTTTAGTTTCGGTTTGGGTAATACTACACAAGAAATGGAGTACACAGCCCAAAAAATTGGAACCATCCTTAATCGGTTACGTAAATAGATGTTAAGGGATTTCTCCTTCTAGGGAATAGGGGGTATGCGTTCGTCCATTTCATCCTTGGAAATGGCCCGTCAGGCTAACGAAATTTTGAGCGGCGGCTGATTTCAAACCATGAAGGATGAGGAGGTGTCCACTGTATATGAAACTTCAAGAAATGATTGGACTGGCTGTATTCGACGTGGAGAACGGTAAGGAAATCGGCAAAATCCACGATTTTATACTAGATGAGAACTGGTTGATTACCGGGTTGGAGCTGGAAGGCAAGGCTTTGTTTTCCTCGCATGTGAAATGCGTCTCATGGGAAGATATCGTAGCATACGGGGAAGATGCCGTCATGATCCGGAGCCAAGAGGCTGTCCGCAAGCTGGGCGCCAATGATATACCGCTTACGTACCTTTTGGGCAAGCGCAAACTGAAAGAGATGCAGGTCTTGACAGAGGATGGTATCCTGCTCGGGCGTATATCGGATGTTTATTTTGAGCAGGAACAGGGCAATACAATACTAGGGTTGGAAATATCCGATGGATTTGTCTCGGATTTGATCGAAGGTCGCAAATGGCTGCCTTGCACAGCGGAAATGGCTATCGGCGAAAGTGCCGTTATGGTACCCCCGATGAGCGAACAGCGTCTGGAAAAAGCCATTAATTCTGTGAACGGATAGGGTGAGGTAGGATGAAATGTCCAAACTGTAGTTCCAAAGATATCGGGAAAATCGGCTCCCACCAGTTTTATTGCTGGGGTTGCTTTATCGAATTGACAGTCAACGGAGAGAAAATGTCCGTATACCAGGTAGAAGAGGATGGCACGCTCAGCTCGCTGGATGATTTGTTCTTCGGTGATGAAATGCAGCCGGATTTCCCTCCTATGCACGCGTCTTCCTAAAGAACGCGTACATATTGTAAGATAACGACTCCTTGCTGAAGGCCTGTACGGCTGACGAAGCAGGAGTCTTTTTCACTTTGTCCGGCGGAAATGTTAGTTTATTTCTGGATGCTTGTACATATACTACAGGGTAGCTTTCGAAAAAGGAGGGTGCCTGTGTGGAACAGCTGACCGAGAACAAATGGTTTCGATTGTTGGTATGGTTAATGCTCGGACTCATCTCTCTTTACTTTGTCTGGCTGCTGCGTCCGCTGTTTCTGGATGTCTATCGATTTCTCAAAGCTGTCCTGGCGCCATTTCTGGTTGCCATGATCATATCTTATGTGCTCAATCCGGTTGTATGCATGCTCTCTGACCGCAAAGTTCCGCGGAGCATGGCGGTGCTGCTCATTTATGCCGTCTTTCTCACGTCCCTTGCCGTCATTCTGATGAACATGATTCCGATGCTGATTCGGCAGCTGGAGGAGCTCAACGAGCACTTGCCTGAATTAACGATGAACGCCCAAAGCTTGATGACCAATCTGGACAGCAGGCTGCTGCCTCCGGGAGTAAGGACAGGCGTCAACAGCTGGTTCTTGCAGATGGAATCGAGGCTGGCCGGAGGGATCTCGGATTTCATGGACAATATCGGCAACACGATTAATATCCTGTTTAACGTGTTAATTGTTCCATTCTTGATCTTTTACATATTAAAAGATTTTGAGGTGTTCCAGCGAACCGCGGTATCCTATCTGCCGCGGAGCCGCCGGAAGTCGATTGTTACGCTGCTTAAGGAAATCGACACGGCTCTTGGAAACTATGTCCGCGGACAATTCCTGGTATGCTTAATCATCGGCGTACTGGCTTATGTAGGCTATATGATCGTTGGTATGCCGTACGCATTGCTGCTGGCAAGCATCGTGGCGGTGTTTAACATCATTCCGTATTTGGGCCCTTTTCTCGGGGCGGCGCCTGCGCTTGTGATGGCGTCCACGATTTCCTGGAAGATGGTGCTGCTGGTGGTGGCCGTTAATATGATCTGCCAGACGCTGGAGAGCAACATCATTTCGCCCCAAGTGGTGGGGAAAAAGCTGCATATGCATCCGCTCCTGATCATTTTTGCGCTCCTTGTCGGCGGTCAGATCGCAGGAACCGTGGGCTTGATTTTGGCTGTTCCCGTCTTTGCCGTCATCAAAGTGCTGCTGCAGCATTTTTTCGCTTATTATGTCAGAAGGAAATCCGGCTGAAGACTCCAGTCTTGTAGCGGCAATGTTCATGCATTGACAGATAGTTTCGCCCTATATATACTTGAAATGATAAACCTATAAACGAACAAAACGATGAGAAAATCAAGTAGGCTTTGCGTACCTTGCCCAGAGAACAGGTTCCTGCCCGGAGAATTTCCGGCTGGCTGCGAGAACCTGGAAGCGAACCTAAGCCGAATGCTAATTTTTGAGTGTGATTCAAATTCACCGGGTGGCCCCCGTTATCCAGCCGTTACGAGGCGATCGTCACATATGTGATTCCAGGAGGACCCTGCTGGAGGATGAATGGACGATAACCAGGGTGGTACCGCGAGAACATCGTCCCTGAATTTAATTCAGGGGCGTTTTTTGTGTTCGGAACCAAGTGATCCGGGCGCCATATTATGACTGGAGGAAGTGTAGAGATGAAAGCTAGTGAAATCCGTTCCAAATGGCTAGAGTTTTTTGCAGAGAAAGGCCACAATATCGAGCCAAGTGCATCGCTTGTTCCGCACAATGACCCGTCCCTGCTCTGGATTAATGCAGGCATGGCTCCGCTCAAGCCTTATTTTGACGGGCGCGTGAAGCCGGAAAATCCGCGAATTGCGAACTCGCAGAAATGTATTCGGACCAATGATATTGAGAATGTCGGCAAAACCCGTCGTCACCATACATTCTTCGAAATGTTGGGCAACTTCTCCATTGGGGATTATTTTAAGGAAGAGGTTATCACCTGGGCTTGGGAGTTCCTGACGGACAAGAAATGGATCGGCTTCGATCCGGAGAAGCTGTCCGTTACCGTCTATCCGGAAGACGAGGAAGCCTTCAAATTGTGGAACGAAAAAATCGGACTTCCGAAGGAACGCATCATTAAGCTGCAGGATAACTTCTGGGATATCGGCGAAGGACCTTGCGGACCTTGTACCGAGATTTTCTATGATCGCGGCGAAGGATACGACACGGATGCTCCGGAATCCGAAATGTTCCCTGGCGGTGAGAATGAACGCTGGCTCGAAGTATGGAATCTCGTATTCTCCCAGTTCAATCACAACAAGGACGGCAGCTATACACCGCTTCCGAACAAGAACATTGATACGGGTGCGGGACTTGAGCGCTTTGCTTCCATCCTGCAAAACGTAGCGTCCAACTTCGATACCGACCTGTTCCAGCCGATCATTCAGAAGACGGCAGAGCTAGCCGGCGTTAAATACAATGAGAAGACGGAGTACGATATCGCGCTGAAGGTTATTGCAGACCATATCCGTACGGTTGCGTTCGCAGTAGGCGATGGCGTGCTGCCTTCCAACGAAGGACGCGGCTATGTCATCCGTCGTTTGCTCCGCCGTGCGGTTCGTTACGGAAAGGTGCTCGGGCTGGACAAACCATTCATGTATACTTTGACCGGAACCGTAGGTGATATTATGGGCGTATACTACCCAGAGGTCGTTGAGAAGCGCGCCTTTATCGAGAAGGTCATCGCAACGGAAGAAGAACAGTTCCACAAAACGCTCTCCGACGGCTTGAACATCCTGGCTGACGTTAGCGCCGAAGCGAAGAAGCAGGGCAAATCGGTCATCAGCGGCAGCGACGCGTTCAAATTGTATGATACGTATGGCTTCCCGTTTGATTTAACGGAGGATTATGCGTCCGAACACGGATTGACCGTGGACCGTGAAGGCTTTGATGCTGCGATGAAGGAACAGCGTGATCGTGCGCGTGCGGCCCGTCATGAAACGGAAAGCATGAAGATTCAAGGCGGTGTTCTTTCCGATTATACGGTTAAAAGTGAATTTGTTGGATATAATGACACCGTCAGCGAGGCGAAAGTGCTCGCCATTGTTTCCGGTGACAGCTTCGCAGACAGCGTCAGTGAAGGCGAGACCTGTCAGGTCATTCTGGACGTTACCCCGTTCTATGCCGAAAGCGGCGGTCAGGTCAGCGACCAGGGGATGATAGAAGGCGGATCCGTTCGTGCCAGAGTGGAAGGTCTTTTCAAGGCTCCGCATGGACAGCATGTGCATTTCGTAACCGTAGAGCTCGGCGAGCTTAAAGTGGGCGATACGGTCAAAGCGCAGGTGGACTCCGCTATGCGCAATGATATCGTCAAGAACCATACCGCTACACACCTTTTGCATAAAGCATTGAAGGAAGTGCTGGGCGATCATGTCAATCAGGCAGGTTCCCTTGTTGAACCGCAGCGTCTGCGCTTCGACTTCTCCCACTTCGGCAGCATTACGCCTGAGGAGCTGGCCGATATTGAGCGCCGCGTGAATGAACAGGTATGGAAGAGCATTCCGGTTGTTATCGAGCGCAAGGCGATTGATGAAGCGAAGGCGATGGGCGCTATGGCATTGTTCGGAGAGAAATACGGAGATATCGTCCGTGTCGTTCAGGTAGGAGATTACAGCATCGAGCTGTGCGGCGGATGCCATGTAGGCAACACCTCCCAGATCGGAATCTTCAAGCTGCTTGGCGAGAGCGGTATCGGCTCCGGCGTTCGCCGCATTGAAGCCGTAACGGGACGTTACGCTTATGAGCATCTGGAAGGCCAAATGGATCTGCTCAAGCAAGCCGCAGGTTTGTTGAAGAGCAATCTTGCGGACGTGCCGAAGCGGATTGAAGGCCTGAACCAGCAGGTGAAGGATCTTGCCCGGGAGAACGAGTCCCTGCAAGGCAAACTTGGAGCGATTGAGGCTAGCCAGTTGACCGATAAAGTGAAGCAGGTCGGAAACACGTCGCTGCTTGCAGCTGAAGTGCAGGCTGGCAGCATTGATGGACTCCGCGGCATTGCTGACGAATTGAAGGGCAAGCTGCCGGAGACGATCCTCGTGCTCGGCTCCAAAGCAGGCGACAAGGTGAATTTCGTCGTAGCCGTTCCGCAGGATCTGGTGAAGCAGGGCTATCATGCCGGCAAGCTCGTTAAAGAAGTGGCTTCGATATGCGGCGGAGGCGGCGGAGGCCGTCCGGATATGGCGCAAGCCGGGGGCAAGGATGGTTCCAAACTGACCCAGGCGCTGCAGCACGCCGAGGATCTCATAGCCCGGGGCGTGTAACAGATTTGTCCAGATTGTGTACAGCTGGCAATCGTAAGCGGGATCCAACGTTTTGCTGTACACAATCCCGAATTTTTTGGAACACTCTCTAAATATTTCGCTTTCGATTTCCGTAGAGACTTAGGATTATGTTATGATATAACTAGATCAAGCTGGTAAATATTTATTCGACGAAGCATGGTAAACATGTTCTTTGAAGAAGCGAGGTGTGTCACACATGGACTCCATGGATAAGACTGTCAAGTTCAATGTAAAAGGTGATGAAAAGGAGGCTTCCGCCCAGGACATTCTACTTTCGGTATACGATTCGCTGGTAGAGAAGGAGTACAATCCGATTAACCAAATCGTAGGGTATCTTTTGTCCGGGGATCCCGCTTATATACCTCGGCACAATAATGCCAGAAGTTTGATCCGGAAAAAAGAGCGAGATGAATTGATTGAAGAACTGGTCCGGTTCTATTTAGCCAGTCACCGTTAGGAGCACACAGGGATGAAGAAGATCATGGGATTGGATTACGGGGACCGCAGAATCGGTGTTGCCATAAGCGACGCGTTCGGATGGACGGCCCAAGGGGTTGAAGTTATCGAGCGCCGCCGTGATGAAGGCGAACTGGACAGAATTGCCGCACTCGTCAAAGATAACGAGGTCGGTGAAATCGTGGTCGGCTTGCCTAAAAATATGAACGGCACGATTGGTCCGCGGGGCGAAATCTGCATGGAATTCGCAAGCACATTGCGAGAGTCCCTATCCTTACCCGTTCACCTTTGGGATGAACGGCTATCAACAGTATCCGCTGAAAGGACATTGCTTGAAGCCGATGTCAGCCGAAAGAAGCGAAAACAGGTTGTAGATAAAATGGCGGCAAGCTTGATTTTGCAAAACTACTTGGATTCTAAAAGGTAAAGGTGAGGGTGATTACAATGGCTAATGAGCATATTGGTATGGAAGAAGAACCGGAAATTATTTATATTCCCGACGATGAAGGCAACGAGGAAGAATTCGAAGTCATCATGAAATTCGAAGTGGATGGCTCGGATGCTAAATATATGATGGTCGTACCAAGGGAGTCTGCCGACGAAGAGACAGACGAGGTCTACGCCTTCCGTTATGAGGAAGACGGAGACGACTTGAAATTGTTTATGATTGAAGACGATGAAGAATGGGCCATTGTTGAAGAAACCTTCAATACGCTCGTGGAAGAGCTGGACGGGAGAGACGAATGATGTCTGATTTTTCGGTTGAGAATATCGTATGGACCCAAGTACTTAAGGAAGCATTCGGTGAGAGTGTCGAGCTTGAGGACGATAAAGGCCATATCGAGGTTTATGATATTGCCGCCGAATTTGAAGTGGATGGTCAAGGGTATGCCATTCTGGTTCAGCCGGATCGAACCGATGAGGAGTACGAGGTGCTACGTATCGTCAAGGGCGAGGACGGCGGATTGCAGCTGGCAACCATTGACGACGACGAGGAATGGGAGAATGTGTCAGAGCTCTATGATGAGCTGACGTTTCCCGAAGGAGACGAGGATTAAGTTCCCTCCTGCAGGAGCACATGCTTAATTTTCAAATGAAAGTTCAGGAAGGGGCGGAGCTGTCCGCCCCTTTTGGTGTGAAGGGATGAGTAGATTGAAGAAACTGGCAATAGCAGTATTGGTCCTGATCCTCCTTGCGGGCGGGGCCGTATTTTACGTATGGAATGGTTTACAGCCCGTTCAAAGCTCGGAAACTCCCGTCGAATTCACCGTGGAGTCCGGCATGAGCACGTCCTCTATCGCCGATCTGCTTGAGGAAAAGGGACTGATCAAGAATGCCCTTATACTTAAAGGTTATTTAAAGCTTAGCGGGGAAGGAAGCCGTCTGATGGCAGGAACCTATGAGGCAACCCCAGGCACTCCGTTCAAGGAACTGTTATCGAAGATGAACAATGGCGAAGTGAAGCCCGAGGAGATGGTTCGTTTCACGATCCCTGAGGGATATACGATCCTTCAGATGGCAGAGACCATCGCTCAAGAGAGCGGAATCGATGAGAAGGAATTCTTGAAGGTTGTGGATCAGCCTGCCGGCTGGGATGTTCCGATTGCTGGAGAAATTCCCCAGGAGGCAGACCTCCGGCATCATCTCGAGGGATACTTGTTCCCTGCGACCTATGAACTTCCGAAGAAGGATATCACGGCAAAAGGCATTGTAGAAACCATGCTGAAAGAAACGGAGAAACGTTTGGCCGAAATTCCGGGTTGGGAGCGCCAATTGGAGGCTCGCGGCATAACGTTCCATGAACTCATGACCATCGCTTCGCTGGTGGAGCGGGAAGTGGTTGCAGATCAGGAGCGTGCCCTGGTGGCTGGCGTTATATATAATCGATTGGAAGAGGACATGAAGCTGGAAATCGATGCAACCGTTCAATATCTGTTGGATAAACCGAAGGAACGATTGCTTTATGCCGACCTTGAGGTTGAAAGCCCGTATAACACATATCGTCAAAAGGGTCTGCCGCCTGGCCCGATCTCGAGCCCGAGCCTGCAATCGATTCAGGCTGCTTTGAATCCGGAGAAATCCGATTATTTGTTCTATGTAACAAAGAAAGACGGTACACAAGAGCATCTGTTTGCCAAAACGTATAAAGAGCATTTGAAGAATATCGAGACCAGCAAGAAGATGGCACAACAATAATATTACGTGTTGAGCAAGTCCGCTGATACGCTGAGTGACAAGGAACAGATCCAGCTCGTACTCAGAAGAGTCTTGTTGAACAACCTCTAAGTAGGGAGGATTTTTTAAATGAGTATCAAACCTGAATTAATGGCAGCAGCCGGGTCTCTGGCTGATGCCGCTGCTTACCTGGAAGCGGGAGCCGACGCACTGCTCGTTGGCGAGGATCGATTCGGCATGAGACTGCCTGGCAGTCTGACATTGGACGAAATAACCCAAGTCGTACAGCTTGCTCATGAACGAGGAAGCAAAGTGTACGTCAGTTTGAACAACTTGATGACAAATGATTTGCTGCCCGAGCTGCCTGCCTATGTTAAGGCGCTCGGAGAAATCGGGGTAGACGCGGTAGAATTTAACGATCCATCCGTACTCACTACCGTAAAAGAGCTGGCTCCACAGGTAAAACTTCATTGGAACGCAGAAATGACCGCCACCAACTATTCAACGGCCAATTACTGGGGAAGCAAAGGCGCCTCCCGGGTTATTCTTGCGCGTGAATTAAATATGGACGAGGTAACCGACATGAAGCCGCAGCTTCAGCTGGAAGCACAGGTTCAGGTTCATGGCATGACCAACATCTATCATTCCAAGCGGCGCCTGGTGAACAGCTATATGCAGCAGCAGGGCAGACCGGTGAATGAAGGCAGCCTTGGCAAGGAGCGCGGTTTGTTTCTCATTGAAGCTGAGCGTCAAGAAGAGAAATATCCGATCTATGAAGATATCAACGGAACCCATATTATGAGTTCGGAGGATATTTGCATCCTGGAGGATTTGCATCTGTTAATGGCAGCAGGCATGGATAGCTTTAAGGTTGAGACGCTGCTGAAGCCGCGGCATTACAATGAGCTGGTGATTCGAACCTATCGCCAAGCGATTGATTTATATGCTGCAGATGCATCCACTTATGCTTTTCAGGAAGAGTGGATGGACGGAATTCGTGCGATTCAGGATCCGGAACGTGAATTGTCGTTTGGATTTTTCTATAAGGAACAAGTTTATTAAGGAGTGGACAGCATGGAAGCAATGGCACAGCCGAAGTACAAGGGCAAACGCTATCGCCTGGACAAGCCGGAATTACTCGCCCCGGCGGGTAATCTGGAAAAACTGAAATTTGCGGTGCATTATGGCGCTGATGCGGTATACATTGGTGGTCAGAAATACGGGCTTCGTTCAAATGCGGACAACTTCAGCTTTGAAGAAATGAAAGAAGGCGTGGAGTTCGCCAAGAAATACGGCACCAAAGTATTTGTGGCAACCAACATATATGCGCATAATGAGGACATTGAGGGAATTGAAGCCTACCTGCGAAGTTTGGAGGAAGCAGGCATTGCGGCAATCATCGCCGCAGATCCGGCAATTATTGAAGTGGCCAAACGTGCCGCGCCCAAGCTCGAAGTTCATCTGAGCACACAGCAATCCACGCTGAATTGGCAGGCCGTGAAGTTCTGGAAGGATGAAGGATTGCCGCGGGTTGTACTTGGACGCGAGGCGAGTCTGGAGGAAATCGCGGCGATTAAAGAGCATGTCGATATTGAGATTGAAGCCTTTATCCATGGCGCGATGTGCTCCTCGTTCTCCGGTCGCTGCGTGTTGTCCAATCATTTTACGGATCGTGATTCCAACCGGGGCGGATGCTGCCAATCCTGCCGTTGGAAATACGATTTGTTTGTGGATGGAAGAGAAGAGCAAGGCCAGTGGATATCGGAAGAGCAGCAGTTGATGGAACAGCCAGCCCCTGCTCCGTCCCCATTCAAACCGGGCGTTACACAGATCCCGCTGTTTCAGCCGGAAGACAACCAGTTTACGATGGGGTCGAAGGATCTCTGCATGCTGGGGCATATTCCGGATCTGATTCAGGTGGGAATCGACAGCTTCAAGATTGAAGGACGGATGAAATCGATCCATTACGTAGCGACTGTGGTTAATGTATATCGACAGGCGATTGATTCCTATATGGCTGACCCTGATCATTATGTATTGAAGCCGGAATGGATCGAAGAAATTAATAAAGCGGCCAATCGACCGCTGAATACCGGGTTCTTCTATGATACACCTGACCATGAGGATCATATCTATGAACCCGAAGAGAAGGCGGTCCCTTATGACTTCGCCGGCCTGGTGATGGAGTATGACGAGAAGTCGGGAACGGCTGTCATTCAGCAGCGGAACCACTTTAAGCCAGGGGATGAAATCGAGTTTTTCGGACCGGAAGGAACCTTCTTTAAGCAGGCAGTTGGTCCTATTGAGGATGAGAACGGCAATGAACTTGATGCAGCTCGCCATCCTTTGCAGCTCATTCGCATGAAGGTGGATCAGCCGGTGCGCCATTTTGATATGATGAGAAAGCGTAAAGGATAACAAAATATAGTTCTAAAGAACTACACAATTGAGAATCCGGGTCTGTGGATGGACCTTGGATTCTTTTTGTTTGTGAAAAAATTAGGGATTAAGAATTATTTTTTTGCGAAAACCCAAAGGAAAACACCTCCAATTGTCGAAATAAAGAGTAACGAATACGTTTCAAGGGATTGGACCGACGTATTAATAATATGATTGTGGTAGGTGAACAGCTAATGTCAGAAGTTGAGCAGCATGATAAGAAGCCGAAAAAGGGCAAGAAGCCCGGGGGTATCAAAGAGAAAAAAGAAAAACCTTCGGCATCAACAGGGATACATACTGCCAAGTCGTTTTTTGCAAACGTGGGAACGGCTGTAAGCCGGATGCCGATGAACCCGGCGAAATCCGTCGGAATCCGGTTGTTCCTGATCTTTTTGTCAGCGATTGTATTTTTTGTGATCGTCTTGGGTTATCTGTCCTACGATAAGGCGAAGAGCACGATTGAGAAGAATGCTGCAAACGGCAATCAGCAGACGATCATTCAAACCTCTGAGAAAATCGACATCATTCTGGAGAAGTACGAGAATGCCGGTAGACAAATCTTCTATGACATTGAATTGCAGAAGTTGTTGTCTGAATACACGGATAAAAAGTTAAGCGATTACGACGCGTTTACGGTGGAGCGCAGCATTCGGGATAAACTATCCAATCAGATAACATCGGATTCGTCGATCCGAGCCATTTATTTGATCCCTACCAAGGGTGAGAAGATCATATCGGCAGGTCAAGCCTCGGAGTCCTCGAAAACCGTCCTTGAGCAAAGCTGGTATACCGAATTGAAGGAAGGCGACAAGAAGATTATGTGGCTGCCAACGATGCAGAACAGCGGGGCACCATATTTCACGATTGCCCGTTCTTTGGGGTCTATGAACGATCTGACTTCAACGTATGTGGTAATGTTTGAACTTAACGCCTCGGTACTGGACACGCAGCTGAAGGGAATCAATCTGGGCGAGAACGGCCAGCTGCAATTGATCAGTCCGGAAGGCATCGTTGTTTCCTCCAGTGAGTCCTCCATTGTGGGTTCGGAAACCGCTTGGACGTTTGCGAAGGAATTTCCGGCCGACACCAAAACGGATGACGTAAGAACGAAGGATGAGGAAGGAAGAAATGTACTGGCGGTCTATAATACGCTGAACACAAACGATTGGAAGCTCGTAGGATCTGTCCAAACCAGCGAGCTGACAAAGGATGCATCAAGCATACTGGTCATCACGCTTATCGTGGCTGCCATCGACGTTATTTTTGCTATTCTGATCGGGATTTGGATGGTAAGAATGATTGCCCGTCCATTAGGCAAGCTTAACCTGTTGATGAAGGAGGGCGCCAAAGGCAATTTGAATGTTCGCACAGACCATAAGAGCCAGGACGAAATCGGTCAGCTCTCCGCAAGCTTTAACGATATGATGGAGCAGATTACCGGACTCGTTCAGCAAACGAGCAATACCGCTCAGGAAGTGCTTAGAACGGCAACCGAGTTAAGTGATGCCTCGAAGAAGACGGCAATTTCCGCCAAAGAAATTGCCGTAGCGACCGAGGAGATTGCCAACGGTGCCAGCAGTCTGGCGGTTGAAGCCGAGCGCGGCAGCGATCTGACCAACAATATCTCGAAGCAGATGCAAATGGTCGTATCAGCCAACGAAGAGATGGGCAAATCGGCCCGTCACGTGGAAAGCGCGAGTGAGCTTGGAACGAAGCATTTGAGTGACTTGCTGGATAAGACCCATCAGACTGAGGATATGACCCGTTCGATGATGCACAAGGTTGATGGCTTGAAGGAGACAACTTCCTCGGTTGTCAAAGTGCTGGACGTACTTCAGAATATTACAAAGCAAACGAATATCCTTTCATTGAATGCAACAATCGAGGCTGCCCGTGCTGGGGCGGCTGGTAAAGGCTTTATGGTCGTGGCCGATGAGATCCGCCAGCTGGCAGACCAATCCAGGCAGTCCATCGATATGGTCAGCCAGATTACAGACCGCATCATGACGGAGATGAATGAAACCGTCCAGGTATTGCTGGATGCGAATCCACTTTTCAAAGGTCAGATGGATGCTGTTAAGGAGACGAATGATATCTTCGTATCCGTTCAGCAGCAGATGGTCGATTTTATCGAGTCCTTGGATTCGGTAACGCATTCGATTGATGAACTGAATGAATCTCAGAATGTACTCTCGGAAGCGATGAGTAATGTGAGCGCGGTAGCCGAAGAATCCTCCGCAACTTCGGAAGAGGTGGCTTCTCTCTCTACAGAGCAGCAAAGCGTTAGCAGTCAGTTGGTTAATCTATCATCGCAGCTGGAGAATGTATCGAATGACCTGAAAGAGACCTTGTCTCGTTTTAGACTGTAAGATTGAAATATAATTCAAAGGCTGCTCTATCTGCTTAAGCTGATGGGGCAGCCTTTTTCATATTACTGAATTTATAAGATTTCAGCGAAGCGAATAAGCAACGAAGATATAGGCTCCACTTTGTGGGGCTATTTTTGATGCCGGATAAAAATAACTTTCAGAGGCAATGATAACGGAGAATATGGTTGAAGGAGTCGAGGTCACTTGAATACAAGGCAGCCTGGTCATACACCTGAATTCCTGTCAACGAATCTTAAGGGAAATCTGACAACATTTAGCTTGTTACTCAACGATCCTAGCGACCTTACCACGAAAGTGCTGCAGGTTGGAGGGAGCGCTTATACCTCTGCCATTGTCAGCCTCGAAGGGTTATCTGATCAATTGTTGATTAAGGAGCAGATAATCCAGCCGATCCAGCAAAATCAGGAGCTTTCCCAGGAATCCATGATAAGTGCTCATATGATGCTGCACGAGATTGAGAATCGGATGATATCGCTGCAGATAACCAATCGTACAAGGCGATGGGATGAGGTGATTCCTATCATTCTCTCGGGCGATACGGCTTTAATGCTGGAGGGGACGGATGAAGTCTTACTGATCAAAAGCCGCAAGTGGCCGGCACGCAGCATTGAGGAGCCTCAAACCGAAGCGCTGGTTCGCGGGCCGAGGGTGGGATTCACGGAGAGCATTTACACGAACATATCTCTATTACGAAGACATATTCGGGAGCCTAATCTGACGATCGACACGCACATTATCGGCAGACGATCCAATCAATCCCTTGCGGTCATCTATATTAAAGGCCTGACGAATCCCGATCTAATTGAAGAAGTGAACCGCAGGCTGAAGTCACTGGATCTTGATTATGCTCCTGAATCCGGGACGGTAGAGCAGTGGATTGAGGACAGCTTTTTATCGCCGTTTCCGCAGATCCTGAATACCGAACGACCTGATAAAGTGACTTCTGCCCTGCTGCAGGGAAAAGTAGCGATTTTGTTGGATGGTACCCCCTTTGTGCTGCTTCTACCGTTTACTTTTGTCTCTCTGTTACATTCCCCAGAAGATTATTATGAACGATGGAGCATTGGCTCGCTTATACGCTTGCTGCGTCTCGCGGCTATCGGAATTACCTTGTTTCTACCCGCGCTGTATATTGCTATTCTGTCTTTCCATCCAGGGATGATTCCGTTTAAACTCGTATTCTCGATTGCTGCTTCCCGGGAAGGCGTACCTTTCCCTGCTGTGATCGAAGCCTTACTGATGGAGGTTACACTGGAATTGCTGCGTGAAGCGGGAATCCGCCTACCGAAGCCGATAGGTCAGACGATTGGTATTGTCGGAGGACTTGTAATAGGGGAGGCTGCGGTTCAGGCTGGGATCGTGAGCCCGATTATGGTTATCATTGTGGCACTGACAGCGATATCGTCTTTTGCCATTCCATCTTACAGCGCAGGCATATCTTTTCGAATGCTGCGCTTTGCAATCATGATTGCTGCAAGCATTCTGGGACTGTACGGGATCGTGTTGACTTTTATCATGATCTGTATTCACTTGATGAGGCTGCACACTTTTGGAATCCCTTATCTCAGTCCCGTTGCACCCTCTATTCAGCATGATTGGAAGGATATGTTTATCCGCGTGCCGGTGACTTGGCTTACGCGCAGACCTTTATTTATGAAGCCCCAAGACATCCATCGGGCAAAAAAGCGGTGATTTGTAATGAACAATAACCAATTAAGCAATCAATCGATTGGCAGTAAGGAGATTGTATATTCTGTTAGTAATATGTTGATAGGACTCGGGATCCTTACGCTCCCTAATACGATTGCAAGGAACACCCATTTTTCGGATGGCTGGATGTCGATCATGCTTGGGGGCATGATCGCTCTTGGATTTGCATGGGCGATCGGGGCGTTGGCATCAAGGTTTCCCGGCAAAAATTATCATGCGATGGCAACGATCATCCTGAATCGAAAAGCAGCCCATGTGGTGACGCTGCTGATCAGTCTATACCTATTGTTGTTTGTCAGTTATCAAGTGCGCGGAGTTTCCACCATCACAAGACTATATCTATTTGATAACACGCCGGAGGAAATCATCGGTTTAGTTTACTTACTGGTGCTCATTTACGCAGTCGCAGGGCCGAGCATCGCTTTGATACGCCTGAATCTGATTTTTTTCCCCATCGTTGTATCGATCATGCTGCTGATCGTAATTTTGAATCTCGGAAGTTTAAACATGCATTATCTGCTGCCTGTGTTTAAAACCGACTGGAGACGAATCGTTATCACTTCAAAAGATACGGTATTCTCCTATTTAGGGCTCGAAATTATGCTGTTCTATAACATTTACGTTGTCAGGAAAAGCAAGCTTCTCGGTTCCGTCTTCCGGGGGGTGTTAATACCCATCTTTATCTACTTCATTATTTTCGTTTTTGTCATTGGTGTTTTTGGACCGATCGTGGTCTCCAATACACTGTATCCGTTAGCGGAATTGGCTAAAGAGGTTGAGGTCCCTGGAGGGATATTTGAACGGTTTGAATTTTTCTTTTTTGTCATCTGGTTGATGACGTTATTCAGCACGAATGCGATGGCGTTTGATGTAGCTTTACTGGCACTGGAATCCGTTTTTCCTAAATATCGCAGATTTACGATGATCCTCATTCTGGCACCAATCCTGTTCATACTCGGTTTATTGCCAAGCACGCTCAGGGAGCTTAACGTATTTGCCGAATGGATCAGCTATATGGGTATCGGATTTGCCTGGTTGCTTCCGGCTCTGCTGCTCTTGGTGGCCAAGATACGGGGGGTGAAGGGCAATGGCTAAAATGCTTCGGATGCTGATGTTGTTCATGCTGGTATGGCCTATGGCAGGCTGCTGGGACCGCATAGAAATCGAGGAGCGTGGATTTGTGGTAGGTACTGCACTTGATGCGGCAGAGGATGGACAAATTAAGCTTACGTTTCAAATTGTCGTGCCTACACAGATGAAAGGGTCCAGCGGTCAGAAGAATGAGGGAGGAAGTCCTTTTATCAATCTATCCTCAACCGCGGACAGCGTATTCAAGGCTGCACGGAAGATGTCGAATGAGATCAGCCGCTCTCCTTATCTTGCCCATAACCAAGTGATCGTCATCTCGGAGAAACTGGTTGAAACGGAGCACGTTGGCGATGTACTGGATTTATTCGTCAGGGATCCGGAGAACCGAAGAGCATCTAATATTATGGTCTCTCATGGAGAGGCAAGCAAGATACTGGAAACCCATTCGAAGATTGAAACCTTGCCTGCGCAATATATTCGTTCAACGCAAGAGAATAAGGACAAGAGCGAATCCATAACGCCTCCTACAAATATTGGTGAACTGCATCATTTTCTGCTATCCAAGTCCAGTTATGCCCTACCTAAGATTTCCATCACGGAGGATGACAGAATATCCACCAGTGGGGCCGCAGTGTTTAACGGTGAGAACTACGAGTTCAAGGGCTTTCTGGACCAGGATGAAACCACGGGCCGTAATATGATCCAGGGAACGGTCAAAACAGCATCATTGGAACTGGTTGTTCACGGCAAACAGCTTGTTTATGAAGTCAAGGAGTTCAACCGGATCATTCGCGTCCATCTGGATGATCGGGGTCTTCCTGAATTTGATGTTGAGATTTCGGTCAGAGGAAATATTGGAGAGTCGGAGCTGGATCAAGGTGAAAACGTTCGTGAATTAAACGGAGAGATCAAACGCAAAGCCGAGCAACGGATCAAGCAAATTGCCATGGACGTTATTCTTAAGGCGCAGAACGAATATAAAACCGACTTCCTGGGGTTTTGGAAAAAATGCCAAGAGCGGGAATATCGCACATGGGTGCGTTACAAGAATGACTGGGACCGTGGCCAATCTATATTTTCGCAATGCAAGATTCATGTGAACGTTGACGCAAAAGTCAGAACCATTGGAACCGTTACCGGTACCGAATAAGAGAAGAGGGGAAATGATGGACCTTCGCTATGACCTTTTGTTAAATCCGCTTGTTGTGATATGCACGCTCCTGCTCATCATCGTTCCGTTCACCCTATTCAAAATAAATCAGTATTTGCACAAATATGGTGACCCGCCCTGGAAGCAGCCAAAGAAACCGGATTAAGAGTCAACGTTTTAATCAGGGGGTGTCTTTTCTGGAGAGCTCATTTTGGTAGAGAAGCGAAGGTGATTGAGCCAGCTTCCATATGGAAATAATGATGAGACAATAGACCATATTGGAGGAGCAAGACATGAGGCTTATCCGCAATAAGCGAATTACATACGGATGGCTGATACTCACGCTTTTAATCGCCGTATTGACGCTGCGTCTTGCATGGGTGCAGCTTGTGATGAAGCATCAGCGGGTTCCCGGCAGCCGGCATACGATGGTTGAGGCATCGCTGATCCAGAGGGAGCGAGGCATTGTGCTGGATTCCGGTCGCGGTCATTTTACGGATCGGAACGGAAAACCGCTCACGGGCAAGCTCATCTGGGCAGCCGTGATGTTTCCTGCTGGCGAGCAGGAACTAAAGAACTCCCATCACCAGTTAGTGAAGCTGGCCCGTATACTGGGAACGAATAAGGATCATTTGATACAGACCTGGGGTAAGTTAAAGGAACCAGAATTGTGGCATGGGGACAAATCCCTCATTCCTCGTTCCTTAACCAAAGATGAGATAACGCAGATTCAAGAGCTTGAACTTCCGAAACTCAAGGTTCTTCCCTATGAGCAGCGATACGGCAATCGCCAATCGGGAATGCAGTGGCTTGGTTTTGTGTCCGGTCAGCGTAAGGAAAGCCTGTTCTTTGACGATTATCCAGTGGTTACCGGAACCAGTGGATTGGAGAAAACGATGGATTCGTTGATACGGGGGGAAGGGCCGACCATTGTCTATTTTCCGGTTAACAGCACCAATGAAGTCATTCAGGATATCAAGCCCATGGTGAAGGCGCCTGACAATCGGTACTATCCGTTACGGATATCCACCACGATTGATATCGATATTCAACAAGGGATTGAGGCTATAACGGAGAAAGCGGGCATGAAAGAAGGGGCGGTTGTTGTGTTGGATGCCCGAAATGCGGATATCGTGGCCATGGTTTCAAGACCATTCTACAATCCGGAGCAGATTCATCCGAAGGATGGTCAGTGGGAGAATCGTGGGTTGAAGGCAGCCACACCAGGGTCCATTTTCAAGCTGGTCACGGCTGCAGCCATACTTGAGCATGGTTTAAGCTCTGAAGACGAACATTTCCATTGTGATGGCGAATACGGTAAGTTTGGAATGTCCTGCTGGAAAAAGGGGGGGCATGGAACGATAGATCTTCGTGAAGGCTTCGCGGAATCATGCAACGTTGTATTTGCTACACTTGCGGAGAGACTGTCCGCTCAGCAAATGGCGGATGCGGCCGCCGCACTGGGATTCGGGCAAACGGTAGGTTGGAAATCTCAGCAGTTTCTAGGTCTCCGTTCTTTTGCGCCGTTGGATCATGAAGAGAAGGGTACGGTATTTTCCAGCTCGGCTGACGCCTCAGATGCAGGTGTTAGAGTCCAGACAGGCATAGGCCAAAGGGATGCTGCCGTATCCCCGCTGCAAGCCGCCAATGCGATGGTAACGCTGCTTCATGGCGGGGTGAAGACCCAGCCCCGTATTTTACAGCAGATTCGGTATGCTAACGGACAATTGCTGCAAGATACGGATCCTTTACAGGAACGAACATCTGGAAAGGGTATTTCCCGGGAAACCTCTTCCATTCTGCTCGAGTGGATGAAGGACGTTGTCGAAGAGGGAACAGGCAGCTCATTAAAAAATCGCATATGGACTCTTGCAGGTAAATCCGGTACGGCCCAGGTAACAGTGAAAGGCCGTGCCCGAAACAACCAGTGGTTTGTCGGGTACGGCCCAGTGGAGAAGCCACGTTATGCCGTGGCTGTATTGGTTGAGAATCGAAACCCGAACAGCAGCAATCAGGCAACCGACATATTCGGTCAGGTTTCCGATTTCTTGGCTTCGGTTGAATCGGCTTCCGGCTCTGCGTAAGAACGGGACATGTCCCATGGAGACACATCGAATTCTTCGCTCGGCAGCCGGATCCACTGCTTCAGATATCCCTGCGTAAGCAGTTCCTTGATGAGAATCAGCAGGATGGGCGCCAGGATCAAACCGGCAACTCCAAAAATGGAAAGCGAGATCATCATAAAGGACAACATCAGGAATGCAGAGGATACGCCGATCGAGTTTCCTGTAATTTTAGGCTCGAGCAGCTGTCTGGAAATGACAACCACGGCAAGCAGCACGATCAAGCCAATGGCGAGTCCCGTGTTCCCGACGATGAACAAATAGGTAATCCACGGAATAAGAATAACGGGAACACCCAGCAGCGGCAATACATCGAACACGGCGCAGATGAGCGCAACGGACAGGGAATTTCCCGTACCTAATATCAGAAGTCCTATATATACAATAACAAAGGTAATGCTGACCAGCTTCATCTGAGCTTTTAAATAGGAGCCAATTGCCTTGAATACATTATCTTTGAGGAAAACAAAAGCCGTCTTGAGGGTTCTCGGCGTCTTGTCTTTGGCGATTCTCCGCCAGCTGCCGATCTCAGTGCTCAGGAAGAAGGCAAGGATAATCGCAACCCCGAAATTCGCGATGAACGAGGAGAACGACCCCATAAATCCGACGACATAATGGAAAAATGATTCTGCAGCACCTTGGGCAAAGGTAGTGATGTCTTGGAAATAACCGTTCAGACGTTCTGTCAGATCCGGTGGCAGGGCGTCGAGCCTGGTCTGCAGGAATACGAGGGTTTCCGAGAAATGTTTCTGGATCGTTTGGGTGTAAGCCGGCAAATTATCCTGCAGGTTCATGAACTGCGACACGATGAGAGCCCCTGCTCCGAATAGGACGCCCAGAATGACGAGCAGGAAGAGCAGAACGGATATTGCCGCGGCAAATGGTTTCGGGAGCCCCCTGCGGTGCAAAAATTTGGAGAAAGGCTCGATAATCAGGAAAACGAGGAAAGATAAAAACACCGGAGCCGCAATTTGGTACAGCTTGCTGAATATGAACATGATGAGGTAAACCGTAAGCACGATTAAACCTATATCAAAGGCGGTTCTCCAATATTTTTTATACAAGGGAAGCATAGTGGGATATCGGCTCCTTTATACTTTATTAATTGATATCATTGTACACGATTTGTGAAAAAAAAGCCTATTTCTTTAAGTGCTATGCTAAAATAATAATAGTGGGTTCATTAGAAAAAGAAATAAAAAGCGGGGAGTTAGCATGCAAACATTACTGCTATGGTTGTTTTACCTTTCATCTTTTTATGCATTTATTCCCGGCATCTTGACCCGGATATTTGGTTTCCGAGTATTTCGCAGGGGAACAGGCTCGAACGACTTTGCCTTAACCTTTGATGATGGTCCTGATCCGCTCTATACACCAAGACTTCTGGATCTTTTGAAGCAGTATAATATGAAGGCGACGTTTTTCCTGGTGGGTTCCCATGCGGAGAAGCATCCAGAAGTTGTAAAACGCATTCATAGTGAGGGTCATCTGATCGGGATTCACAACTATGTTCACAAGAGCAATTGGTTCATGCGGCCGGTCACTGTCCGTAAACAAGTCAAGCGCACGGATGATATTATTTACTCCATCACTGGTGAACGATCGAGTTATTACAGACCGCCGTGGGGAATCGTGAATTTATTTGATTTTGCCAAGAATACCGGCTGCCGGATCATCCTATGGTCCTCGATGTTTAATGATTGGCGGAGCAAGATCGGCGCCGACAAGCTGACCCAGCGAATGCTTTCCAAGCTTAACGGTGGTGAGGTTATGCTCCTACATGATTGCGGCACGACAATGGGGGCGAATCCCGATGCACCGGAGCAAATGCTGATCGCGCTGGAACGTGTTCTGAAAGTCGCAGAGCAGAAGGGAATGAGAAGCATCCGAATCGACGATATGATGGCGAAGGAAAGCAAAGCGAAAGCGAAGAAACTGTCTCCTCTGAAGCGTATGATTGTCTCGTTGTGGCTACTGTGGGAAAAAGGATTTCATGCGGTATTTGCGCTCAAAACGGTCTCGCCGGCAGATCCGATGCTGCATTTCCGAAAGCGCGCTTTTACCGGCAAAACGGTCGTGATGGAAGATGGCAGCCAGCTTGAAAAGGGAGACCAGGTGCTGGAGCTCCATTTTGATAACAAAAAATTGTTTGAGATCGGCAGCCGCTCCCGTTCGGAAGTGCAGCTCGCCATCAAAATGATTCGTGCCGTGCAGAATGATCTTCCTTCTCTGGCTAATATGGTATTGGAACGGCCTGAGTACAAGGATATCAAGGGATTGTATGCTGTAACCATGATTTCACGGGGACCGGAGCAATTCGGATTTCATGTCATGGATTTACCGCGGGGACTGTTTGCAAGCTCGTCCAGACTGTATCTGAAACTGCTGCTTAGCGTTATTCATCCGAAAGGGCAGGCCCGTCTTAAAGAGGGCAGTCAGATCATGGAGCCAAAAATGCTGATGATGCCGGTGGATGTTCTGATCGGGCGTTATGCTGAGAGTCAGATTCAGCCTCCATCCGAGGAGCAGCAGGAAATAGAGCAGGAACATGTGGCTGACCTGGCGGTTGCCGGTGCATCGCAGGGCATGTAGTTCATCGAATCGATGGTTTACTGTTATTATGTTGGATTATCTAATAGATGTAGCGTGGATATAAAAAAGGGGTTATCCCCGCAGGCTTCAATGCCTGCGAGGGATAACCCCTTTGCTTTGTACGAATATTAGATTTTCAATACGCCGCCTGAGCTGGCGTTCGTAACAAGCTTCGAGTAGCGAGCAAGATAACCGGTCTTCACTTTCGGTTCGAAGTCAACCCATTTGCTGCGGCGTACAGCCATTTCCTCGTCGGAAACGTCCAGCAATTGAATGGTCCGGTTATTCAGGTCAAGTTCGATGATATCACCGTCTTCAACGAAAGCGATAGGTCCGCCTTCCGCCGCTTCCGGCGAGATATGCCCGATGCTGATACCGCGGGAAGCACCGGAGAAGCGTCCGTCTGTGATCAGACCGACTTTGGCTCCGAGTCCCATACCTGCGATCTGTGAGGTCGGCGCCAGCATTTCCGGCATACCAGGTCCGCCCTTAGGTCCTTCATAACGAATGACAACCACATGACCTTCCTTGACCTTGCCGTTGGCAATTCCGCTAAGCGCCTCGTCCTGAGAGTTAAAGCAGATAGCAGGCCCTTTATGGTATCCGCCAACCGATGGGTCAACGGCACCGACTTTGATGATAGAACCTTCAGGAGCCAGATTGCCATATAGTACCGCGAGACCGCCGCGTTCGGAATACGGGGAATCGATCGGATGGATGACGTTCTGATCCTGGATTTCACAGCCCGCTACGTTCTCGGCCAGCGTCTTGCCTGTTACAGTGATGCGATCCCCGTGCAGTGCGCCCGGCTTCTTGAGAAGCTCATGCAGAACCGCGCTCACACCACCTGCCAAGTGTACGTCTTCAATAAAGTAATCCGAAGCTGGAGCCAGCTTGGAGATGTGAGGAACGCGGTCAGCAACTTCGTTGATCCGCTCCAGTGGGTAATCGAGACCGGCTTCTTGTGCGAGAGCCAGCGTATGAAGCACGGTGTTGGTGGAACCGCCCATCGCCATATCCAGCGCAAACGCGTTGTCGATTGCTTCAACGGTTACGATATCACGCGGCTTGAGGTCCATTTTGACGAGTTCCATCAATTGTTTGGCGGATTTCTTGACGAATTCTTTACGCTCTTCGGCGATGGCAAGAATGGTACCATTACCCGGGAGAGCAAGACCCAGCGCTTCGGCTAGACAGTTCATGGAGTTAGCGGTGAACATGCCGGAGCAGGAACCGCAGGTTGGACAACCGAATTGTTCCAGCTCCAGGAGCTCATCATCATTGATTTTGCCGACCTGGTGAGCGCCGACGCCTTCAAATACGGAGGTCAGGGACAATTTGCGGCCTTTGCTGTCCACGCCGGCTTTCATCGGCCCGCCGCTGACAAACACCGTAGGGATATTGACGCGCAGGGCACCCATCAGCATGCCGGGCGTGATTTTGTCACAGTTCGGGATACATACCATGCCATCGAACCAGTGAGCCGATACAACGGTTTCTAGGGAATCCGCTATGATCTCGCGGCTTGGCAGCGAGTAGCGCATGCCGATATGACCCATGGCAATTCCGTCATCCACGCCAATGGTGTTGAATTCGAACGGAACGCCGCCAGCTTCACGGATCGCTTCCTTCACGATTTTACCGAATTCCTGAAGATGCACATGACCCGGAACGATGTCGATGTAAGAGTTACATACGGCGATGAACGGTTTACCGAAATCCTCTTCCTTAACGCCTGCTGCACGCAGAAGGCTGCGGTGCGGCGCGCGGTCAAAGCCTTTTTTGATCATGTCTGAACGCATTTTTTTGGTTGTCATGATGTCGATTTCCCCCCAGATCTATTATAAAATTGTTACGCTTTAGCGCGGTCTTCCGGCAAAGCAGCCGGGTACCTGTAATCAGCGAATAGGTTTTAAATGAGTCTATCACAAAAAGGTAGGTTTTTCTACATGATATTAATAGGAAGCAATGGAAAGACGCCAGCTGCGATGGCATGCAAAGAGCCTGTTTCCCTTGGGTGGGATCAGGCTCCTTTTTGAGTGGTGATGCTATTTCTTGCCGCCTTTGCGGCCAATTTCCTGATAGAATTCACGATTATGATTCCGCGAGGTGGCTTCGCCGCCCTTTTGACCGATTTCCTGGTAAAACTCGCGGCTATGGTTCTTGGACGTCGCTTTGCCGCCTTTTTTACCGATTTCCTGGTAGAATTCTCGGCTGTGTTTTTTCGCGGTCGCTTCGCCGCCAAGACGTCCTGCTTCTTCGCGGGTCATCTTTCGATTGCTGCTTGTTGCCATCACAAATCACTCCTTTACCGTCGTATTTGCTATGCGTATATGTTACTTACCACGGCTTATTTGTCATGAATCAAAACATTCGACTAAAGATTGGTAAATTTCCATTTCGGATCGATTTCTTAGTCCGGCGTTATTTCCGCTTAAATCAGAGTTTATTTCATGGTTTAATAAGAGTATGATCAAGAATAGGATAGGGAGGTTTTTTAACTTTGCCGTTTGTTCAAGTGAAGGGACGAACTGTTCCCTGCAAAGGGATTTTGTTTGATAAAGACGGAACGCTGCTCCATTTTATGGCGCTGTGGGGAGGATGGGCCGATTATGTGCTCAAGTTCATGGAGGAACGGTTGGGATTAATGGGAGCCGGTTTCACGCTGCCTAAAGAGCAGGTGCTGGGCACTAAGCATGATGCAAGCGGACGTATGACGGGGTACGACGTTCAGGGTCCTCTCGCCATGGGTACCGTGGAGGAGACGAACGGGCTGCTGGCTTGGCAGCTGTACGCTGCAGGAATGCCCTGGAACGAAGCGATTATGCAGGTCCATCAGATTACGAAAAACGCCATGTATGAGGTTCGTCAGCAGAAGCCGGCATTCCCGATGCCCGGGCTGGAGAATTTTCTGAAGAAATGCAGCTTGGCGTCCGTGAAGATGGCCGTGGTTACTTCGGACGACACCTCTAATGCCAAGGAACAGCTGGAGTGGATGGGGCTGCACACTTCATTTACAGCCATTTTGGGAAGAGATCAGGTTCGAAGCGGCAAGCCGCACCCGGAAATGACCGAGACCGCTTGCCGTCTGCTTGGGATTATGCCCGAGGAAGCGGTGGTGATCGGTGACAGCAACGCGGATATGCAAATGGCGAAGCAAGCAGGCGCAGCTCTGGCTGTGGGTTTAATGACAGATGAAGGGGAACCTGTACATCTGACAGATGCCGATGTCGTCATATCCGATTATAATGAATTAGACGTGTACAGGTAGACGTGTTAATTTAAGGGCTGTACGGAGGTGTAAAAGAGTGGAGAACAGGGAAAAGATCGAGCAGTTGGCAACATGGATCGAAGCGAGCGACTACATTGTTTTTTTCGGGGGAGCCGGTACCTCCACGGAGAGCGGGATTCCTGACTTCCGTTCGGCGGCCGGACTATACCAGAGCGAGCACCAATCTCCGTATCCGCCGGAGGTCATGCTCAGCCACACTTTTTTCATGAAACATCCGGAAGTGTTTTACGACTTTTACCGAAGCAAGATGCTTCACCCGCATGCGCAGCCGAACGGCTGTCACCGGTTGTTGTCGAGACTGGAGCATGACGGTAAGCTGAAGGCGGTGATCACGCAAAATATTGACGGTTTGCATCAGACCGCCGGATGCTCCGAGGTGCTGGAGCTTCATGGCTCTGTGCACCGCAATTATTGCATGGATTGCTCCCGGTTCTACAGCCTCCAGGATATTCTGGACATCAAGGAAACCGTCCCGCGCTGCAAGGATTGCGGAGGACTGGTGCGTCCGGATGTCGTACTGTATGAAGAGGAATTGGATCAGAACATCATCATGCGCTCGATCCAGGAAATATCGACGGCAGATTTGTTGATTATTGGCGGGACTTCGCTGACGGTACAACCCGCTGCGAGTTTGATATCCTATTTTCATGGGAGCAAGGTAGCTTTGCTGAATGCAGATCCAACCCCTTACGATCACCGCGCAGGCCTTTTGATTGCGGATCGGATCGGTCAGGTCTTGACGCAGGTGGATAAGCTGATCAACACGTAACGGCGATAGCGGCGGACGCGCTGCTGCACCTATGACTGTAATCGTTTTCTTGTCAAAGGACGACCAAACACGATAAGATGGAATTTAGCAATGGACCTATCACTTAGAGAGGCAGGGATTGCAAGTGACCTATGTGGCTAGCGAAGACCGCTATGAAGGAATGAAGTATAACCGCGTGGGGCGATCCGGATTGAAACTTCCGGCGATCTCCCTTGGATTATGGCATAATTTCGGTGGTGTCGACACGTATGAAAACGGGCGTAATATGATAACGCGCTCCTTCGATTTGGGCATTACCCACTTCGATCTGGCGAACAATTACGGACCGCCTGCAGGCTCTGCCGAAGAGACGTTCGGTAAAGTTCTCTCAAGAGATCTTAAGGCATACCGTGATGAGCTCGTCATTTCGTCCAAAGCGGGCTATTATATGTGGCCGGGACCTTACGGCGACTTCGGTTCGCGTAAATATTTGGTTGCAAGTCTCGATCAGAGCTTGAAGCGTATGGGCCTGGACTATGTCGATATTTTCTATCATCATCGGATGGATCCGGAAACGCCGCTTGAGGAAACCATGGTAGCGCTGGACCATCTTGTTCGTTCAGGCAAGGCGCAATATGTCGGAGTCTCCAATTATTCGCCGGAGAAGACGCGGGAAGCGATCTCGATTCTGAAAAGCCTGGGAACTCCGCTGCTCATCCATCAACCAAGCTACTCCATGCTGGACCGCTGGGTGGAGAACGGACTGCTCGATGTCCTGGAAGAGAACGGGGTCGGAAGCATCGCCTTCACTCCGCTGGCTCAAGGACTATTGACCAACAAATATTTGAATGGCGTGCCCGGCGATTCACGCGCCGCAAGCGCATCCGTATTCTTGAACGAAAGCAATATCACGCCAGAAGTGCTGCGCAAGATCAGAGCTTTGAACCAAATCGCTCAAGCGCGGAATCAGAGTCTCGCCCAATTCGCTCTCGCTTGGGTCCTACGCGGCGGCCGGGTGACATCTGCCCTGATTGGGGCAAGCAAGGTGAGCCAGATCGAGGACAATGTGGCTGCCTTGAACAACCTGGAGTTCTCGAAGGAAGAACTGGATCGCATTGAAGCGATCCTGAAAACGGAGAACGCCTCTTCTGCGGAGGGATAATGATTACCACTAAGGATTGCATGCTGAACACATAACATAGATACCAAGCTACATGAATGGAGCGCCTCAGGATGGATGACAGACCTGACAGGCGCTCCTTTTTCGTTCAGATATATCGGGCAAACGATATCGTTAAGAAAGTGCGGATGATGAGAGGATATCCTTGCGGTACCTTGTAGGGGATCGACCGACGAGACGCTTGAACTGACGCGAGAAATAGAGCGGATCGGTGAGTCCAACGGATGCGGAAACCTGCTCGATGGACAAATCGGGACGTTCGCGCAGCAGCCGCTTGGATTGGTCGATTCTTAATTTAAGCAGATACGTAATCGGAGTCATGCCCGTTTCCTGCTTGAAGATGCGCGACAAGTACGCCCGGTTGTAGCCCAGGCTTGCGCACATTTGTTCAATCGAGACGGGATGGGCGTATTGGGAAGCCATATAACTGATCATCTGCTTCACCGTGCGCTGAACCTGCGGCTCTGCCAGCGTTAAACGGGACGGTCGGTCACTCCGGTTCATGATCTCGGCCCAGATTAAATGCATATAACCGATGGCGGCGATATGGGAGCTCTCCTCCCTGGATTGAAAATGGCTTTGAATGAGGGACACGTAGCCCGGAATCGGGTTGTTCTCCATGAGATGGAGGACAGGCTTTTCGGGGGTGAGTCCCGAACGGTGTACCCCTTCGCCGGCGTGTTCTCCATCAAAGGCGACCCATCGGTAACGCCAGGGATGGCTCGCATCGGATACATAACTGACAATCTGACCGGGATGGATCAGGAAACAGTCGCCGGGGCCGAGCTGATACCTGTCGGTTTCGGTTCGGAATATGCCATGTCCCGACTCGATGATATGCAATAAGTAATGATCGTATATTTTCGGACCCAATGCATGCTCCGGCAGGGTCTGGCTCTCGCCGGCGAATCGGACGTGAAGCGAATCGCTGGCTTGCTGCGCAGGATTGGAAGCAACAGAATAGGTTGGTTTCATTATTCATTTTCCTTTACAATAAGTTTGGGAAAAAGAGGAACTGTGAGGACAGCGTTGATTCTATGAATTTATTGTACCTCCAGAAGTCACATAAATCCATATGTAACGCACAAGATTTCATTATCGGTTAACGAGATTTCCATTATACTGAAGACAGTAAAACTACCATATGTACAGGATGGAGTGATGGGCAGTGACGACGGAACAGCTTATGGAAAGATTTATGGACAAGCACGGTGAGAGCCAGCATAAGGTTCGCATATTTAACGCGCCCGGCCGCGTGAACCTGATCGGGGAGCATTTGGATTATAACGGAGGCTACGTGCTCCCGGCCGCCTTGGAGTTTGGCACGACCTTGATTATAAGGCCTCGCGATGATAACAAGGTGAGCTTTTCATCCACCAATATCCCCTATGAGTTAACGATCAGCCTGGATGAGGATTATGGCTACAAAAGCGATCAATGGACAGATTATCCGGTTGGCGTCATAACGGAGCTGAATAAAATCGGCTGTAACCTAAGCAGCGGTTACGACCTGCTCTACCATGGGGATATCCCGAACGGCGCGGGTCTCTCGTCCTCGGCGTCCATCGAAGTGGTCACGGCTTACGCCTTCTTGAAGATGGAAGGCAAGGAGACGGATACGGTAGAGATTGCGAAGCTCTCGCAGCGGGTGGAGAACCTGTTCGTCGGCGTCAACTCCGGCATTATGGATCAATTCGCCGTAGCCAACGGCAAGCAGGATCATGCCATTCTGTTAATGTGCGATACGCTCGAATACGAACTGGTGCCCTTCCGGACCGGAGCTTACAAAATCGTGATTTCGAATACCAACAAACGGCGCGGACTCGTGGATTCCAAATACAATGAACGCCGCAGCGAGTGTGACCGCGCATTGGAAATTTTGCAGAAGGAGCTGCCGGCGTTATCGTATCTCGCTCAGCTGAATCCGGATCAATTCGCCAGCCTACAGGACAGCATCCGGGATGAAACCGTCCGCAGACGTGCCCAGCATGTCGTTGAGGAAAACCAGCGTGTGCATGATTCCGTGAAGGCTTTGAGGAACGGAGATCTGGAAGCATTCGGACAATTTATGAATCAGTCCCACGACTCCTTGCGTTATCTGTACGAAGTAACGGGCGACGAGCTGGATGCGCTGGTGGAAGAAGCACAGCGGATTCCGGGCACGCTGGGTTCCAGAATGACAGGAGCCGGCTTTGGAGGCTGTACGGTATCTCTCGTACACGAGGATGCGGTGGAGCGTTTCATTGCGGAGGTGGGGCAGCAGTACGAAGCCAGAACGGGACTGAAGCCGGACTTCTATGTATGCGGCGTAGGTCAAGGTGTGCATGAAGTGAAGGAGGGCGAATAATATGGCTATTTTAGTGACTGGCGGTGCGGGTTATATCGGTTCTCATACCGTAGCGGAGCTGTTGGAGCAAGGGGAAGAAGTTGTTGTGATCGACAGCCTGGAGACGGGACATCGCGAAGCGCTGCTGGGTGGAAAGCTGTATGTCGGCGATCTGCGCGACAAGGCGCTGCTGAAGCAGTTGTTCTCGGAAAACGATATTGATGCCGTTATCCACTTTGCCGCGAATTCACTGGTTGGCGAGAGCATGAAGGATCCGGTGAAATATTACGATAACAACGTATACGGAACGCTGTGCCTGCTGGAAGCCATGAATGAAGCGGGTGTCCGGAAGATCGTCTTCTCGTCAACGGCAGCAACCTACGGCGAGCCTGAGAAGGTGCCGATCGAGGAAACGGACCGTACGCAGCCGACGAACGTGTACGGGGAAACCAAGCTGATGATGGAACGGATGATGTCCTGGTTTGATACCGTGCTTGGCGTGAAGTATGTGTCCCTTCGTTACTTCAATGCAGCCGGATCGCATGCCAGCGGAAAAATCGGCGAGGATCACCGTCCGGAGAGCCATCTGATCCCGCTTGTCCTGCAAACCGCTTTGAAACAGCGCCCAAGCATCTCGGTGTTTGGCGACGATTATTCAACACCTGACGGCACTTGTGTCCGTGACTACATTCATGTCAGCGATCTTGCGAACGCTCATCTGCGCGCGGTTGATTACCTCCGCCGCGGAGAGTCCAGCAATGTGTTTAACCTTGGCAATGGACTCGGGTTCTCGGTTAAGGAGGTTATCGAGACCTCAAAGCAGGTGACGGGGGCTGACATTCCGGTTGTCATGGAGGCGCGGCGTGCCGGTGACCCTGCCGTGTTGGTAGCATCTTCGGATAAAGCGCGTACCGTTCTCGGATGGACCCCATCCAGAACGACGCTGGAAGAGATTATCGAGAGCGCGTGGAAATGGCACAGCAGTCACCCGGACGGTTACGGTGACAATTAATCCAAGGGGGACGATGACGATGAATGCAGCAACATCAGGAACTCCCGAATCCAAGCAGGTTCTTCATGCAATTGAAATGCTTGTGCGTTTTGCACTTCATAAAGGTCTTATCCAAGCAGCGGATGCGGATTACAGCCGCAATCTGCTGCTGGAGGATTTCGGGTTCAGCGAGCCGTACGGAGACGAAGTGAACGGCCCTGTACCGGATGGGCCGCAGGCTATGCTCGACGTGATGATCGATTACGGTGCAGCGCATGGAATGATTCCCGAGAATACCGATACGTACCGGGATTTGCTGGACGCCAAAATCATGGGTCGGCTCATGGCGAGACCTTCGGACGTAACGGCTCAGTTCCGGACGGTCCAGCAGGAGCAGGGGATCATTGCGGCAACCCGCCAATTTTACAATCTATGCATCGACTCCAACTACATTCGCATGGATCGCGTAGCCAAAAATGAATACTGGCGGCACGCCAGCCCGTATGGCGATATTGAGATTACCATCAATCTCTCCAAGCCGGAGAAAAGTCCGAAGGAAATCGCCATGGCTAAACTGCTGCCTCCGCCGGTTTATCCGAAATGCCAGCTCTGCCGCGAGAATGTCGGTTACGCAGGCAGAGTCAATCACCCGGCACGGCAAAACCTGCGCATTATTCCGTTGGAGCTAAACGGGGAACCGTGGTTTTTCCAATACTCGCCGTATGTTTACTATAATGAGCACTGTATTGTATTCCATCATGACCATGTGCCGATGAAGCTGACCAAAGAGACGCTTGCCCGCCTTTTGAGTTTTGTTGATGCTTATCCGCATTATTTTCTCGGATCGAACGCGGATCTCCCCATTGTCGGGGGCTCGATTCTCACGCATGATCATTTCCAGGGAGGACGGCATACCTTCCCGATCCAGAAAGCACCGAAGGTGGCCGGGTTTGCGCACGCGGATTATCCAGATGTATCCGTGGCCATCGTGAAGTGGCCGATGTCGGTGATTCGGCTATCCTCAAGCGATCGGAATTCGCTTCTTGAATGCGCGAACGGCATTTACGAGTCATGGAAAGTCTACAGTGATCCTTCAGCAGACATTGAAGCGTTCAGCGAAGTGGACGGAGAGCGCGTCCGCCACAATACGGTTACTCCGATTGCCCGCCGAAATGACGAGGGCATCTACGAGATGGACCTGGTTCTGCGGAACAATCGCACGAATGAGCAATATCCGGAAGGGATTTTCCATCCTCATCGGGAGATGTTCCACATCAAGAAGGAAAACATCGGCCTGATCGAAGTGATGGGGCTGGCGATCCTGCCGGGCAGGCTTAAGGAAGAGCTCGATCAAATCGCCGACATCTTGGCGGGGAACGAGGAACTGTACGCGGACAGCAAGGCTGCGGACCATCCGCTTGCCGTCCACGGGGACTGGATCGAGGATCTGCGTGGACAGGAAACAGCAGCGCTGGATAAAGCCGGGGCGATCGAGCTGATTCGCCGGGAGGTCGGCCACAAGTTCACGACGATTTTGGAGCATGCCGGGGTATATAAACAGACGGCAGAAGGACAACAGGCATTTCAGCGATTCCTGAGCCATATGGGATACGTCCCAGGCAGCAAATAGACATTCATTTATGGATAAATGATGTATTGAAGTTGATCATTATGCAAACAGCCGATCTTTCTGGAGAAGGACGGCTGTTTGTTTTGCATAAGGGGAATGGTATAGAATGAAAAAGCATGCAAGATAAAAAATAGATGCGAACCAGATGCGATGGAGGTAATGTACATGAGACCTTTTGTCTTTCATAATCCGACTCAGTTGATTTTTGGTAAGGGCAAGCTGAGCGCTTTAAGTGGTGAAGTGGCTAAATACGGCCGGAACGTATTGCTTGTATATGGTGGCGGCAGCATCAAGCGCAGCGGGCTGTACGATCAGGTTATCGCGTTACTGAAGGAAGCGAATGTGGTGGTAACGGAGCTTGCCGGTGTGGAACCGAATCCGCGCCTGTCGACGGTCCACAAAGGTGTGGCTTTGTGCCGGGAGCATAACATTGATCTTATACTGGCCGTTGGCGGCGGAAGCGTCCTTGACTGCTCCAAGGCCATCGCCGTTGGTGCTAAATACGACGGAGATATGTGGGATTTCGTCGAACGCAAAGCCGTTCCGCAAGCGGGTCTCCCACTTGGAACCGTGCTTACGATGGCTGCGACCGGATCCGAGATGAACGGCGGCTCCGTCATTACCAATGAAGTAACCCAAGAGAAGATGGGCTGGGGAAGCCCTTATGCTTACCCTGCATTTTCCATTCTTGACCCTGTACATACGTTCTCCCTTCCGCGGGATCAAACGGTGTACGGTATCGTGGATATCATGTCTCACGTATTGGAGCACTACTTCCACCAGGATACCAATACGCCGGTGCAGGACGGCTTCTGCGAGACGATCCTTCGGACCGTTATCGATACGGCGCCGAAGCTGGTTGAGGACCTGGAGAACTACGAGCTCCGCGAGACGATCATGTACTGCGGTACGATGGCGCTGAACGGCATGATCAATATGGGGATGGCCGGCGACTGGGGAACCCATAATATCGAGCACGCGGTATCTGCCGTTTACGACATTCCGCACGGCGGCGGCTTGGCGATCCTGTTCCCGAATTGGATGAAATATAATCGGAGTGCGGATCCTCAGCGCTTTAAGTCTCTTGCCGTGAACGTATTCGGGGTTGACCCGGCAGGAAAGACCGATGAAGCTGTCGGATTGGAAGGGATCGAAGCGCTTCGCAGCTTCTGGACTTCCATCGGTGCGCCAAGCACGCTGGGGGCGTACGATATTGACGACAGCCAGATCGAGGCAATGGCCGATAAGGCGATGCGATTTGGTCCTTTTGGCAACTTCCGCAAGCTGCAGCGTAAAGACGTCGTGGAGATTTATCGGATGTCGCTATAAGGGTTGTCCTGTCGTTATATGACAAGGAATTGAAATGGTTATAAAGCCTGCCGGTTCATGCCGTGCAGGCTTTTTTGCGGGTGTGTCGAATATAGATATGAAGAGATTTCCATACGTTTGAGGGAAATAATTGAAACTTTAGCAAACATTTTGCCGTATTACTTGTTATACACAGTAAGGGATTTCAGAGGGGGCAATCAACATGGAAGCGTTATATTGGGGCTGTCTGATCGGAGGCGTGATATTTGCCATCGTAACCGTGGTGCTTGGCGACATACTTAGCTCGGCGCTTGACGGATTGTTGGACTTTTTGTCAGTTGATTTTTTCAATCCGGTTGTGATCGCTGGAGGAGTCACCGTATTTGGCGGTACCGGAATCATGCTGACAAAATACACGGAATTGGCGGCAGGTGCCCATGTAACGCTGTCTATCTTAGCGGCTATCGTCATTTCGATTCTCGTCTATTTCGGGTACGTGAAACCGATGGAGAACAGCGAGAACTCGACGGGCTTCTCCATCAAGGAGCTGGCTGGGATGATCGGCGTTGTCACCGTACCGCTTCCTGCAGAAGGATTCGGTGAAGTGATGGTCAAGATTGGCGCAGGCAACACAACACACATCGCGTCAAGCTTTGATCGCCAAAATCTTCCCGCAGGAGTCCGCGTGGTGGTTGTTGACGTTGTTGAGGGTGTCCTGAGAGTGTCCGAACTGGAAGAACGAAAAGGAGAGGATTGATTCAATGCCAGAATACTTAGTAATTCCATCAATTGTTGTAGGTGTCATTGTAGTGTTAGGACTTGCGTTCTGGGCCCGTTACAAAACGGTGAGTCCGGATGAAGCGATGATCGTAACCGGTTCTTTTTTGGGAAGCAAAAATTTATCGGAGGATGAATCCGGCCGCAAAATCAAAATCGTTCGCGGCGGCGGCGCTTTTATACTCCCCGTATTTCAGCGCTCCGAATTTGTATCGCTTTTATCTCATAAACTGGATGTTATGACGCCTGAAGTGTACACGGAGCAAGGCGTTCCGGTTATGGCCGATGGGGTAGCCATCATAAAAGTGGGGAGCTCGATCGAAGACGTGGCAACAGCAGCCGAGCAATTCATGGGCAAGCCGATTGAAGCGCTGAAAGGCGAAGCACAGGAAGTGCTGGAAGGTCATCTTCGTGCCATTCTCGGTTCCATGACGGTAGAGGAAGTATACCGTAACCGCGACAAGTTCGCGCAGGAAGTTCAGGGTGTCGCTGCAAGAGACCTCAAGAAGATGGGTCTGCAGATTGTATCCTTTACCATTAAGGACGTTCGCGACAAGCATGGATATCTGGAAGCGCTGGGTAAACCGCGGATCGCTACCGTAAAGCGGGATGCGGAGATTGCCGAAGCCGAAGCGATGCGCGACGCGCGGATTCAAAAAGCGCGCGCGGAGGAAGAAGGACAGAAGGCCGAGGTCGTACGCGATACGAATATCGCGGAAGCCGAGAAGGAGCGGGAGCTGAAGGTCGCTTCCTTTAAGAAGGAGCAGGATACGGCCAAGGCCGAAGCGGACCAAGCTTATCATATCCAGGAAGCCCGTGCCAGACAGACGGCAGTTGAGGAACAAATGAAGGTTGAGCTCGTTCGTAAAGAGCGCGAAATCGATCTACAGGAAAAAGAAATCATGATTCGCGAGAAGCAGTACGACGCGGACGTGAAGAAGAAAGCCGAAGCGGATCGCTATGCCGTTGAGCAGGCGGCCGAAGCGGATAAGGCCCGTAAGATGCGCGAAGCGGATGCCTTGCAGTACTCCATCGAAACGCAGGCCAAAGCGTCTGCCGAACAGAAGCGGCTGGATGGTCTGGCCGTTGCGGATGCTGAGCGTGCCAAAGGTACGGCTGAAGCTGAAGTCATTCGCCTGCGCGGTATTGCCGAAGCCGATGCCAAAGAGAAACTTGCCGAAGCGTTCCAGAAGTTCGGAGAAGCTGCTGTGCTCGATATCATTGTAAAAATGCTGCCTGAGCTTGCCGGCAAGATTGCTCAGCCAATTTCGTCCATCGACAAGCTGACGGTTGTAGATACAGGCAAAGGCGAAGGTGCGGCTCGCGTGAGCAATTATGTGACCGAGCTGATGTCCACGGCGCCTGAAATGCTGAAGAGTGTGTCAGGGATTGATGTGGAAGAACTGATTAAGGGCCTGACGACGAAGAAAGCTTCTCCAGTCCAAAAGCCGGTAGCTGTGGAACAGGAACTTGTACCGGTACCTGTTGAGACAAGTGCTGCTAAGGAAGAGTAGAGCGAGCGGCAAGTAGGACTGGGATAGCGGTCACAGGCAGCGGTACGGCACTTTGGAGACTTTGGCAACCACATATGATTTTGCCGCGCACTTATATTTCTGATAAGATATCCGAGTATACGCGTATGAATCAAAAAGAGGTGCAAACGTGAGCAGCTTACAAGTGGCTAAAGTGTTGAACAATAATGTAATCATAGCGAAGCATCCTCAACATGGCGAGGTTGTTGTTATTGGCAAGGGAATAGGCTTTAACCGGAAGAATAAAGACCTTATCCCGGCCTCCGCTGCCGAGAAGATGTTCATTTTGACCAAACCGGAGGAGCAGGAACAGTATAAGCAGCTGGTGCCTCATATCGATGAGAAGCTGATTGAGGCGATGAATGACATTATTCTGAATGCTGCCAAATCCAGCGACGCTCCTCTGAATGAGCATATCCACATAGCGTTGACTGATCATATTGCATTTGCCATTAAACGTCATGCCCAAGGTCTCTATATCCATAATCCTTTTTTATACGAAACCAAAGAGATGTATCCTGAAGAGTACGAGATGGCGGAATACGCCGTCCGTACCATCCGTGAGAAGCTTGGGGTCGACTTGGGCCAAGAAGAAATCGGATTCATTGCCCTTCATTTTCACGGTGCCCTCACAAACCAGCACATTTCGGAGGTTCGCAAGCATTCGGAACTGATTGCGGATTTAGTACGTACCGTTGAACAGCAGCTGGATTATGCCATCCCGAGGGATACCTTGGATTATTCCCGTCTGCTGACTCATCTCCGGTTTGCCCTGGAGCGGATTCGGCGGGGAGAAGCGGTGAACGAGACGAGTTCATTGGATGGTCTGCTGAAGCGCGAATATCCCGAAACGTATTCCTTGGCATGGAAACTGACGAAGATGATGGAGCAGCGGCTGAAAAAGCTTGTATATCCCGCCGAGGCCGGTTATTTGACCATTCATCTGGAGCGGCTGGTCCAGCGCAAAGAGCAGGGCGAGCAAATGTGAAGATTTTATTAAGTCCCTTACCATGTGGTTGCAACGAAAAATGAACGGTGTTACAATACGAACAGTTATGAAGCATAAAACTTCAAATCAAACGTGTAACTGATTCGATCAGGCATGAGTATTGCAGGAATTTGGTTGTTATTACCCATTTCTGGGTAATCTAATCCATGAGATTAGCCATCCATTTTCCCGTGGTTACTCATGCCTTTTTTTGATTTGGTTGTTTTATGATGCTCTACAATCAGCTTGTGACCACAACTAGATAGAGGGTGAGAATTTTCATGTTTAAGCGGCTTTTTGGCGTACTGCAAAGGGTCGGTAAAGCTCTGATGCTGCCCGTGGCCATATTGCCGGCGGCTGGACTTTTGCTCGGCCTTGGTAATATGCTGGTCAACCCCGATTTCCTGCAGTACGCACCATGGCTCGATGCGGCTTGGGTTCAGTCAGCTGCCACCGTCATGATGAATGCGGGACAAATCGTGTTCACGAATTTATCCTTGCTGTTTGCAGTAGGGGTTGCCGTCGGCTTGGCCGGAGGCGAAGGTGTGGCCGGGCTTGCGGCTATCATCGGTTACCTCGTCATGAACGTTACCATGGGCAGCGTGATCGGCGTGACGCCATCGATGATTGGCACGAATTACGAATATGCCAGCGTGCTTGGCATTCCGACCTTAGCCACTGGGGTATTCGGCGGGATTATTGTAGGTATATTAGCGGCAAGCATGTACCGAAGATTTTTCAAAATAGAGCTTCCGTCCTATCTGGGCTTTTTTGCAGGAAAACGGTTTGTTCCGATTATGACGGCTGCAACCTCCGTTTTGCTTGGTCTGTTGATGGTCTTTATATGGCCTCCGATCCAGTCTGCGCTTAACACTGCATCCCATTTCATGCTGGAACAAAACCTGACGCTGTCCGCTTTTGTGTTCGGCGTTGTGGAACGCGGATTGATTCCGTTCGGTCTGCACCACATTTTCTATTCTCCCTTCTGGTTTGAGTTCGGGGAATATTTGAATCAGGCAGGTCAAATGGTGCGCGGTGATCAAAATATATTCATGGCTCAGCTTCGGGATGGCGTCGAGTTTACGGCAGGCACCTTCATGACGGGTAAGTATCCGTTTATGATGTTTGGTCTTCCTGCGGCTGCGCTTGCCATCTATCATGAAGCGAGACCGGAGAACAAAAAGTTTGTCGCCGGTATTATGGGTTCGGCGGCTCTGACCTCCTTCTTGACAGGGATTACGGAACCGCTTGAGTTCTCCTTCCTGTTCGTCGCGCCGATCTTGTTCGCCGTACATGCACTGTTCGCAGGTCTGTCCTTCATGACCATGCATATTCTGGGTACCAAGATTGGCATGACCTTCTCGGGCGGTCTGATCGATTACATGATATTCGGTGTCATTCCGAACCGGACGCCATGGTGGAATGTACTCATTGTTGGTGCTATCATGGCAGTAATCTATTATTTCGGATTCCGGTTTGTCATTCGGAAATTCAATCTGAAGACGCCGGGCCGGGAGGAAGCTTCCGCAACGGAGCCGGAATCAGTTTCCCAGGGATCAGGCGGTAACAGTAAAAATGATCTGCCGCTTAACATTCTGACTGCGCTTGGCGGCCAGCCTAACATTGCGCATCTGGATGCCTGCATTACCCGGCTTCGGGTAGAGGTGAAAGACAAGGGCCATGTCGATAAGGCAAGGCTGAAACAGCTGGGTGCGTCAGGTGTGCTGGAGGTGGGGAATAATATCCAGGCGATATTCGGAACACGTTCCGATACTATCAAATCGCAAATCCAGGACATTATGTCGGGAATAACGCCGACAATCGCGCCTGAAACAGCGGATCCGAAGACGATGCCGACTGCTCAAGAGGAGCAGCAGGCTGGTCAGGACGGGGAAACGCTTGTCATGGAGGAAATCGTGTCTCCAGTCGATGGAGAGCTAATGGATATTTCCCATGTGCCTGATCCTGTGTTTGCAGAACGAATGACAGGTGATGGATTTGCGGTATTACCTCATAACGGAACGATCGCTTCTCCTGTTAACGGAACCGTATTTAACGTATTCCCCAGCAAGCATGCGGTCGGCATTATGTCCGATGGCGGTAAGGAAGTGCTTGTCCATATCGGCGTCAATACCGTTAAGCTGAAGGGGCAAGGTTTTGAAGTACTTGTACAAGAGGGGGATCTCGTATCCACGGGCCAACCGATCATGCAGGTGGATCTGGATTATGTGAAGGAGAATGCCAAATCGATTATTTCTCCTGTGATCTTCTCGAATTTGCCGGAGGGAGCTTCCGTGAAGCTGAACAAGACCGGTGAAGTAAAAAGCGGTGAAAAAGGGATCATCACCATTTCGAAGCCTTAACCTCACGGTGATCTCAAGGATTCTTAAAAAATTTAAATATACGAAAGTAGGATGATGAACATGCAACAAACATTCAAAATTATTGATGAAGATGGAATTCACGCACGTCCGGCAACAGCATTGGTAAATACAGCTAACAAATTCCAGGACACCAATTCATTTGCTGAAGCTAACGGCAAAAAAGTAACGCTGAAATCGATCCTGGGCGTTCTGTCCCTCGGATTGGAGCAAGGTGATACATTGACACTGATCACGGAAGGCGGCAATGAGAGCGAAGCGCTGACAGCACTGCAAGAAGTGATGGTGAACGAAGGGTTAGGCGAGCTTCATGAATAATTTGAAAGGAATCGCGGCTTCCGCGGGCATCGCGATTGCACGTGCTTTTACACTGGAGCATCCTGATTATTCTGTTACGGAAAAGCAAGTGGCAGACACGGATGCCGAGCTTTCGAAGCTGGATGCGGCGCTGGCTCAGTCCCAGGCTGAGCTTGAAGCGATCAAAGCCCGCACGCTTCAGGAACTCGGGGAGAAGAAGGCTGAGATTTTCGAATCTCACCTTCTCATCCTGAATGATCCGGAATTGATTGAACCAGTCAAAGCGAAAATCGCTTCCGATTCGGTTAATGCGGAGTACGCCTTAAATGAAACGGCAACCCAATTCATTCAAATGTTCGAGAACATGAAGAGTGCTTACTTGCAGGAGCGGGCAGCGGATATGCGCGACGTCACCAAACGTATTCTCAAGCATCTGCTGGGCCTGAATTATGTCAGCCCTTCAGAAATCAGCGAAGAAGTAATTGTGGTTGCAGAGGACTTGACTCCTTCGGACACAGCGCAGTTGAACCGCAACTACGTTAAAGGATTCACGACCAATATTGGCGGGCGCACCTCGCATTCTGCCATCATGGCCCGTTCGCTTGAAATTCCGGCTGTCGTCGGAACGAAAAACGTGCTCTCTTCGGTCCAAAACGGGGATTTGATCATCGTTGACGGACTGGAAGGGGATGTCATCATTAATCCTACGGAAGCCATCGTGGCCCAATACCGTGCGAAGCAGGATGCCTATGCCAAACAGGTCGAGGAATGGAAGAAACTCCGCTCCGAACCAACGGTATCCAAGGACGGGATCCATGTGGAGCTGGCCGCCAATATCGGGACACCGAACGATGTAACCGGCGTGCTGGAGAATGGCGGAGAAGCGGTAGGACTGTATCGTACGGAATTCCTGTACATGGGCAGAGATAAACTTCCTTCCGAAGAGATCCAGTATGTCGCCTATAAATCGGTACTGGAGAAAATGGAAGGCAAGCCGGTTGTTGTCCGCACCCTCGATATCGGCGGGGACAAGGAGCTGCCTTATCTGGATCTGCCAAAAGAAATGAATCCGTTCCTGGGCTTCCGGGCCGTTAGGCTGTGCCTGGACCGTCAGGATATCTTCAGAACCCAGCTTCGGGCACTGCTGCGCGCAAGCGTCCATGGCAATCTGCGAATCATGTTTCCCATGATCGCGACGCTCGGTGAATTCCGTGAAGCCAAAGCTCTTCTGGAGGAAGAGAAATCCAAGCTTGTGAGCGAGGGCATTCCGGTATCCGAGGACATCCAACTCGGGATCATGGTGGAGATTCCATCTACCGCGGTTCTGGCGGATCAGTTTGCCAAAGAGGTTGATTTCTTCAGTATCGGAACGAATGACCTTATCCAGTATACGATGGCCGCTGACCGCATGAATGAACGGGTTGCTTATTTGTATCAACCTTATAATCCGGCGATTCTGCGACTGGTTAAAATGGTCATCGATGCTGCTCATCGCGAAGGCCGCTGGGTTGGCATGTGCGGTGAAATGGCGGGTGACGCCACGGCGATTCCAATTCTCCTCGGTCTGGGGCTGGATGAGTTTAGCATGAGCGCTACATCCATTCTTCCGGCGCGCAGCCAGATCGGGAAGCTGTCCCGCAGTGATATGCAGGCACTCGCTGCCAAGGCGCTTGAAATGGGTACCGCAGAGGAAGTTGTGGCTCTGGTGGAATCCATAGAAACTGCAGCGGAGTAAGAAGGAAGACAACTTAACATCTTGATCGATCCATGCAGTGTCGTATTTCGTTTGTTTTTTGGGTACTCTACCAACTTTTTCCACGATAGCTTTACATTGACAACATCTGTCCATTCGGGCAGATGTTTTTTTTGTCAAAAGAAAGACACCCGGCATATTTGCTAGTATAATAGCCTAAATATATAGTTATTTGGCATCAAACCCAAACCAAATCAGGGCTTTTGGCATATCATGATATATGAAAGCGTTCTACATTCATGTGCTAGAGGTCTGTCTTATGATTCAGGCGCCCATACTAGGAAGTAAATCTACTTATAAGTGACGGTGATGATGACTATGGACATGATCAAGAGCTGCACAAGTGTTAAGCTGGGGGCAACGTACCGAAGAGAGGAAACGACCTTTCAGGTGTGGGTTCCGGATGCGGTTCATGTGAAACTGGCTTTGTATGAAAGCCCGGGAGAGTATAACGAGCAAGGTCTCGTAACGGATCACGAGCGTGGCACATTATATTTGATGGAACGTAATGGCGACGGCATATGGTCGGCTGTCGTAAACAGGGATCTTCATGGAACCTATTATATGTACCAAATCGAGTCAGCGCACGGCGACGTGCATTATGCCGTTGACCCCTATGCAACAGCGGTATCAGCCAACGGCTGCCGCGGGGCGGTTGTCGATCTGGCGAAGAGCAATCCGCCGGGGTGGGAGCAGGATGTTAGACCCAAGCTGTTGAAGCCTACGGATGCGGTGCTCTATGAGCTTCATGTACGCGATTTCTCGATTCATACCGATTCGGGAATGAAATATAGAGGTAAATATAAGGCATTCACAGAAGGTGGCCTGCGGGATTCCGAAGGGAATACCATTGGACTGGATCATCTCGAAGAATTAGGTGTGACCCATGTGCATCTGCTGCCGATATTTGATTTTCGAACGGTCAATGAGCTGGACGGCTATAAAGCCGGCAGCTTGAGCCGCGAGTATAACTGGGGGTATGATCCGCAGAATTACAATGTTCCTGAAGGTTCATATTCGACAGATCCTATGGATCCGATCCTGCGCATCCGGGAGCTGAAGGAGATGATTCTGGCTCTGCATGCAAGGGGAATCCGTGTCGTCATGGACGTAGTTTACAACCATACGTATACGGTGGATGACGGTCCGTTTGAACGATTGGCGCCAGGGTATTTCTATCGCAAGGATGGATATGGACTTTTATCGAACGGTTCAGGTGTAGGCAACGAGCTGGCTACAGAGAAGCCGATGGTACGCAAATATATCAAGGATTCCTTAAGGTACTGGGCCGAGGAGTATCATATCGACGGCTTTCGATTTGATCTGATGGCTCTGATCGATACAACAACGATGAAAGAGATTGTAAGCGAGCTGCGTCGTGAGGTCGATAGCTCTCTCTTGTTCTACGGTGAGCCCTGGACGGGAGGAATGAGTCCGTTGACAGAGCAAACCGTCAAAGGAAGCCAGAAGGGTCAAGGCTTCGCTGTATTTAATGATCATTTCCGGCATGCCATCAAGGGTGACAATGACGGGCGCGGCCGAGGCTTTGCTACGGGCGAACCGTGGTACGAGGGCGCTGTCGTTGAAGGGATGATGGGCTCGATCCATGATTTTGCGCTTCATCCGGATGAGACGGTCAATTATGTCACCGTGCACGATAATTTGAATCTGTGGGACAAAATTTTGGTTGCTTGCGGGATGGAAGAACAGGCAGGTCTGCTTCGCATGACAGACGGGAAGCTGGTTAACGGCGGCGATGTATGGCAGGCTACGGCTGCTTCAACACCCTATGCCGGTATTCCTGATGAAGATGTAATGTCGGCAGCGGCTGTGCGCCGCAGCTTGCTGGCTAACGGGATCGTCCTGCTCTCTCAAGGGATTCCGCTGCTGCATGCCGGCGATGAGCTGCTTCGCACGAAATTTGGCGATCATAACAGCTACCGCAGCGGCGATGCCGTTAATGCGATCCGCTGGTCGAACAAGAAACGATTCAAACCCGTGTTTGACTATTACAAAGGCCTTATTGCCTTACGCAAAGCTCATCCGGCATTTCGTATGGCAGCAAAAGAAGAGATTGAGGAAAATATGGAAGTGCTGCGCAGCAGCGATCGGATTATCGCGTACCGATTAACGCATCATCCACAAGATAGCTGGGGCCAGATTGTAGTGATCGTGAACGGGAATGAGCATGAAATGACGGTTGATCTGCCGCCAACACCTTACCGCTGGAGCATCGTGGTGAATGATCGTCAGGCAGGTACGGATACAATCAAGACGTTGGACCAAGGAGCTATAGCGGTTCCAGGGTTGTCGCTGATGGTGTTGTACGAAGATCAGACCCAGAAGAAGCAAGGGCTGACTACCGTTGAGATTGAATATGAGAGACGTGATCAAGCATATGATGGCTGGAACGTGTGGGTGTGGGGAACGGGCGTGGAGGATGGCAGCGTGCCGTTCTCCAGCGTGGACGGCGGCAAAGCTCGAGCGGTCTTCTATGCAGCTTCCGGAACCAAGCGGGTCGGCTGTATCGTCAGGTTGAATGATTGGGAAGATCGGGAAGGCGAGAACGACTGGTTTATCGATATTCCGCCAGACGAAGCCAAGGTACGGATCTCGCTGGTAAGCGTCAAAGACGATGGCTCCGAAGGCCAAGAACAGCGGGATATGGCGAGTTGAGGATTGTATATAAGGGATTGTATATTAAAAAATCAGGAGCCCTCCTTTTGTACTGAAAAGGGGGCTCCTGTTATTTATATTTCAAAAGGGGTACCATTCATTACCCACGGGATTGAAATTTAAAACATCTGAAACTCATGATTAGTTAGCAGGTAAATAGGGTAATAATGAGATAGACTTTGTTTTCGATAAAGGAGGATGTCACTCATGTCAAAAGGAAACACAGTTCAACTCCAAGCAGATGTTCGTGATGAATTCACCCGGGCTTCTCGCCGAGTGCTTCGCGAAAATGGCGGAATCCCCGGCGTTGTATACGGCGCGGGCGAGGAAAGTATCCCTGTAGCTGTTAATTTCAAGGATACGGCCAAGCTGTTCCACACCGGACGTTCAGAGGTATTCCAGCTTGATATTCCAGGCTCCGGTAAAATTCCGGTTTTGATTAAGGACATTCAAAAGAGACGCGGCACTGTATCCCATGTGGACTTTCTGCGGATCTCCATGAACAAGCCGGTTCGTGTCAGCATACCGGTGGATTATCAAGGTACTGCTGCCGGAACGAAATCTGGCGGCATTCTGCAAACCCAGGTGACCGAAATCGAAGTAGAGGGATTGCCGGGCGAGCTGCCTACTACCCTCGAAGCGGACGTATCCGCTCTGGAGATAGGCGACAAGCTTACGGTTGCAGATATTAAAGTACCGGAAGGTATTACATTGCACGCTTCGGATGAGGAGGTTCTCGCAACCGTCATCGTGCCACGAGCCGTTGAGGCTGCTGAGACGGTGGATGAAGCGGACGCTAAGGAAGCGGATGCGGGAGAGACAACCGAAGAATCATAATATGCACATTTAAAAAGGCGCTTGCTATGCTGGGATCCAGCGGAGCAGGCGCCTTTTTGTCCGGAAATTAGAAAATTCTATTTAACCTTGCGATCATGGATGCCTTTATAACTCATCGGGGCGTCTCCAAAGTATTTGTTCCAAATGGTCAGATATGTTCCGTCCTGCTGCATGGTAGCCAGTGCATTATCAACGGCGGCCACGAGATCCGGATTCCCTTTTACAAAGGCTGCGGAAATCTCGGACACCTGATCGGCGGATTCGGCGGCAGCGACCGGCAGATTCGGGAACTGCTGCTTCAGGTTGGTTACGGATAATTGATCCGAAATGACGGCATCCAGCTCTCCGTTTGCGAGCTTGTTAGCTGCGTCTGATATATATTTGATCGGGACAATTTCCGCTCCATGCTTCTTGGCCATATCCTTATAAATTCCGGTTGGGTTCAGGCCGACACGCTTATCCTTGATGTCCGAGAAGGTGCGAATCTGATCTTCACCCGAGGAACGCACAAGCAGAACAGGGGTTGAGGATAGATAAGCGACGGAAAAATCATAGAGGGCCCGCCGGTCCGGCTTGTCTTCAATCTGGTTGAAGACGGCGTCGTATTTGCCTTCCGTCAATCCTGGCAGCAGATTCTCCCACTCGGTTTCAACGAATTCTGCTCTTAGCTCCATATGACGGGCAACCTCTTCAGCGATTTCCACATCAAAACCTGTAAGTCTTCCGCCCGTTCCATGGTAACTGAAAGGGGGATAATCCCGTTCCGTTGCAATTCGCAGGGTCCCGCGCTCCACGGCATTCCGAAGCAGGAAGCCCGTGTTCACCCGGTAAGGATTTACGCCCATGTTGGGGGTCGGCACCCGGTCATTACTGTTAGGCGTGCATCCGGCAAGTACAATTGAAGCGATCAGTGTGAATAAACAGGCAAGACTGATCCAACGTATCGATTTTGTTCCGCGCATGATTCCAGAAACCATCCTTTCTTTATTCACGGTCCTTCGAGGCCCATTTCGTAAAGTTAGGATGTCCCAAAGGATGGTTCGTATATTCGTGAAATGTCGGTACACGGTAAGAACTTAGGGTCTCTAATCGGATGGAAGAGGAGAATGAAAATAGGCTGTGCTATTTCCGTCTGCAGCAGCAGTGGAAAAGCGCAGCCTATTTTTGCTAGATAGAATTGAAGCTAACGTTGACATGCTCTTGATACAGCGCTTTATGCTTCTTAACGGGCCATCCATCCGCCATCAACACAAAGCACATGTCCGTTCATATAATCCGAAGCGGCGGAAGCGAGGAATACGGCGGGTCCGCCAATATCCTCGGGTTTTCCCCAGCGTCCGGCAGGAATACGTTCCGTAATGGAAGTCCGTCGTTCCTCATCCTGACGGATGGCTGCCGTATTATCGGTTTCGATATAACCGGGAGCAATTCCGTTCACTTGGATGCCGCTGGCGGCCCATTCATTGGCCAAAGCTTTCGTAAGGCCGGCAACACCATGCTTGCTTGCCGTATATCCGGGCACGTTGATTCCGCCTTGGTAGGACAGCATGGAGCAAATGTTAATGATTTTGCCGCTGCCGCGTTCAATCATATGTCTTCCGGCAAGTTGGGACAGCAAAAATACGGTATTCAGATTCAAATCAATCACGTCAAGCCAATCTTGAGTACCATGATCCTTGGCAGGCGTCCGGCGGATAATACCCGCATTGTTTACGAGAATGTCCACATGCCCCGTCAGCTCCAGTGCTTGGTCAAAAGTTTGCTGGAGTTTGCTCTGGTCGCTTAGATCGACCTTGATTTCGGAAGCTTTTCTGCCGAGTGAAGTAATGGCTTCTATCGTTTCGGCGCTTGTATTCATGGACACGGCAACGATATCCGCGCCGGCTTCGGCCAGAGCTATCGCTATGCCTTGCCCTAGTCCTCTGGCGGAGCCGGTAACGATTGCGGTTTTGCCTGATAAGTCAAACCTGTTCATGCTCCAGTATCCCCTCTCATATGCTCTCTATGATTATGAAGTTAGGCCGGTTTTGAGTTTTCATGCGGCGTTTACAGCATGGTAACGCCGGCACCTTCATATTGTTTGATCGTCTCGGATGACAGTCCCGCATCGGTAATGATGCCGCTGATCTCCTGCAGGGATGAAAATGTCCTTAATGCCGTTTGACCGAATTTGTGATGATCGACAACGGCATAAACCTCCAGCGAGGTTTCGATTAATGCCCGTTTGAAAGGGATCAAGTCCCCGGTATATATGGACAATCCATGATCAAGATGGACGCCCGTGGCGGATATGAAGGCTTTTTGAATGTTCAGCTGTGATACATACGATACACCTTCAGGGCCTGCGAGCATATTGCGGACCCGGTAGCCCCCCGGAACGACCAAACGGATATGATTCTTGGTCGCCAATTCGCTGATGATATACACATCGTTCGTAATGACCGTCAGAGGCACATCCTCCAGCCTGCGAGCAATCTCCAGCGTGGTGCTGCCTCCGTCTAAGGCAATGATGTCATCGGTATTGATATGCTTCAGCGCTTTCAGCGCGATTTCGGTCTTTTCAGTCGGATGCTTGGCAAGCGGTTCTTTGGACGGCAGGATGCCGAATTGATCGCTGTGCGCAAGGACAGCTCCACCATGCACACGAACGATTAGCCCCTGTTCCTCCAGCTTGGTCAGATCCTCGCGTATGGTTTTTCCGGTTACTTGAAGTTGCTGGCTTAGGTCGGCGACAGTCACTTCTTTATGGGTTAGAAGGTACTCCATTATTTTTTCATAGCGTCGTAACGGGTTCATATGAATCTCAACTCTTCCGTGGGTTAATGGATAATCCCCTCTATTTTAAATCTTTTATGGACACCGGGTCCATATCATCATAACGTTTATTATCTCCGGCCATGCCCCAGATAAAGGTATAGTTGCTTGTGCCTACCCCGCTGTGGATCGACCAGCTTGGCGAAATCACGGCCTGCTCATTGCGCATGACGATGTGCCGCGTTTCATTGGGTTCACCCATCAGATGGATGACAACCGCTTCTTCCGGTAAATCAAAATAGAGATATGCCTCCATGCGTCTTGGGTGAGTATGGGCAGGCATCGTGTTCCACATGTTTCCTTCTTTCAGCAGGGTCATACCCATGACAAGCTGGGCGCTCTCGATGCCTTTTTGATGAATGAAACGATAGATTACGCGATCATTGGAATTTTTGATATCGCCCAAAGCGCTGGAATCGGCTTCCTCCAGAGTGGCCTTGGCTGTCGGGAATGATTGGTGCGCTGGCGCAGAATTCAAATAGAATTTGGCTGGGTTGGATGGATCCGTGCTTTTAAAAATAACCTCTTCCGTGCCCATGCCAACGTACAAGCATTCTTTGTTGTTCAGTTCATGCTCCGCACCGTCCACCAGTACGGTACCATGTCCGCCAATATTGATAATGCCAAGCTCACGGCGTTCCAGGAAAGAGGAAACACCCAGCTCTTTAAGGTCGGTTTCCAATTTGACTTGTTCTTGAACGGGAGCGGCACCACCGATAATCATACGATCTTCGTGCGTCAGGACAAGCTCCAGCTTGTCAGGCGTAAACAGGACGGGGATATGGAATTCCTTGCGAAGTCTTTCTGTGTCATATTGTTTCACTTCATTAGGGTGTGATGCATAACGTCTTTCCATGTTCGTTCATCTCCTCATCATTCTATTATAATGAATTCATAATGTTCATATAAGTACAAATTACTCCATTTATGTTCATATTACAAGAGCTAATTCCTAAATGAACCATAATTATACCTGGTGAACATCTAGCCGACTTCATTTATATCTGACTGAACTTGCAGCAGAAAGGGAAGAACTAGCATCAATGGGGATGGGCAGGCTGCCCTGAAATGTTCTTCAGCAAGGCTAGCTATGAAGTGAACAAGGTACGACTAGGAGATTGATGACCCGATGAAAAGAATGATTGTAATTCTAACAGCTGTGCTTGCAGTGACCGGTTCTCAAAATACGGCTGATGTCCCGCATTATCCTTATCATCAAACCGGGGAACGGGAAGTCTGGATGAGGTCGGAGAATGAGCGCGATCAATCCTGGGTTAATATCGCCCATCGGGGCGCGTCGGGTTATGCCCCGGAAAATACGATGGCATCTTTTGTTAAAGCATTTGATATGGGAGCGGATATGCTGGAATTGGATGTCCAATTGAGCAAGGATGGACAGGTCGTTGTGATTCATGATTCCACGGTTGAGCGAACCACCGATGGGCAGGGAGAAGTAGGCGATTTAACCTTTGAGGAGCTGCGTATGCTGGATGCAGGTTCATGGTACGATTCGGCGTTTAAAGGAGAAGTCATTCCCGCTTTGGCGGAGGTGCTTGAGCATTTCGCGGGGCGCATCGGGCTGTTGATCGAATTGAAATCTCCCTCCCGGTATCCGGGTATCGAGCAAAGGGTCGCAGACGAGTTGAAAAGGTATATCATCGGCGCTGATGGTGGTGAGAGGTACAAGGACCTGATCATCGTGCAGTCAGCAGATACGGACTCGCTCCTTCGATTTCGTCAACTGATGCCCGATATCCCGCTGGGCGTTGTTATTACCAGTGCGGGCGACTTATCCAAGCAGCGGCTGGAAGATATGAAGACCTATGCGGAGTATGTGAATGTATCGATGAGGCTGGTATCCAAAGGGCTGGTTCAAAAGATACATCAATCCGGGCTGAAAACGATGGTCTGGACCATCCGGGATATGCTGCAAATTCCTTATGTGCTTCAAATTAACGTGGATGGGATTATTACGGATTACCCGGATCGGGTACCGATTTCAATTTCGAACAGGAAAATGATCAGATAAATGGCGTAACGGTGTTGACAACCTTTTGAGAAATCAAGGGTTGTTTTTTTATGTTAGAAAATATAACAGAAATTTAAAGGTTAAGAGTGAGTTGCAGGATTTCTTTATTTTTATGTAAGAAAATATTACTTAAATTACGAAAAATAAACTGAAATCTTATTATTTTTGAAAAAATAAATAAAATAATGTCATGATTATTGACATAGGAAATATAAGGCAACTATAATGTGGGATAACGAACAGAGAAGGCAGTTTGCAGATAGAATGTTCGGAAACGTAAAAAAGGGAGTTGGGAGCGAATGAAGAAACAAAGCGTGATCGTTAAAGGCTGGGCCTCATTTGTTTTATGTGCAATCTTGATGTCAGGCTGCGTGACGGAAAAGGAAGCCGCTCCAACCGCCGGTGCGGATAACGGGAGTCCGGGGGTAGAAGCCGCTGGCGATTCAATTAAGGTTGGCATTCTTCACTCACTCAGCGGAACGATGGCCATAAGCGAGGTATCCGTTAAGGATGCGGAGATGCTTGCCATCGAAGAAATCAATGCAGCTGGCGGCGTGCTTGGCAAGCAGATCGAACCCGTAATCGAGGACGGTGCCTCCGATTGGCCGACCTTCGCGGAGAAAGCGGGAAAATTGCTGCAGCAGGATAAAGTTGCCGCCGTATTCGGAGGCTGGACCTCCGCCAGTCGGAAAGCCATGCTCCCTGTTTTCGAACAGAACAACGGCCTTTTATTCTATCCGGTCCAATATGAAGGGCTGGAATCCTCACCTAACATTTTTTATACGGGCGCAACAACCAATCAGCAGATCGTACCCTCAGTGTCCTGGCTGCTGGAGAACCGCGGCAAAAAAATGTTCCTCCTCGGCTCCGATTACGTGTTTCCGAGAACGGCCAACAAGATCATCAAGGCACAGTTGACGGCAGAGGGCGGTGAACTGGCCGGGGAGGAATACACGCCGCTGGGCCATACCGATTTCAGCACGATTATAGCCAAGATCAAGGAGGCGAAGCCCGATATCGTCTATAACACGCTGAACGGCGACAGCAACGTGGCCTTCTTCAAGCAGCTGAAGGATGCGGGCATTACCTCCAAGGATATGACCACGCTGTCCGTCAGCGTGGCGGAGGAGGAGATCCGCGGCATCGGCGCCGATATACTGGAGGGTCATCTGGCAGCCTGGAACTATTATCAATCTACCGATACTCCGGAGAACAAGACTTTTGTCGACAAATACAAAGCAAAATACGGCGCTGACCGCGTGACGGCTGACCCGATCGAAGCAGGATACACGGCGGTGTACTTATGGAAGGCCGCGGTGGAGAAGGCAGGAACAACGGAGGTGGCCAAGGTGAAGGAAGCGGCAAAAGGCATTGAGTTCGCCGCTCCGGAAGGAAAAGTAACCATTGATGGGGAGAATCAGCACATTCATAAAACGGTGCGCATCGGCGAGGTGCAGGCTGACGGGCAATTCAAGGAGCTTTGGAATTCGGGAGAACCCGTTAAACCGGACCCTTATCTGAAAACTTATGATTGGGCGAAGGGATTAAGCGGAGAATAAAGCTTGATCTCATGCATGGATGGCCTTCGGGCTATTTCGTGAAAGGAGGTTCACCCGGATGGAAATGACGATTCTGCAAGTGTTTAACGGACTCAGCGTCAGCTCGATCCTATTATTGATTGCTCTTGGCTTAGCGGTGACGTTCGGCTTGATGAATGTCATTAATATGGCCCATGGCGAGCTGATCATGATCGGTGCTTACTCAACGTACGTCACGCAAGGTTTGTTTACCGCGTATATGCCGAAATCCTGGTTCGACACCTATTTCATCGCGGCTTTGCTTGTATCGTTCGTGGTTGCAGCGGCCGTCGGATGGCTGCTTGAAATGGTGCTCATACGCCATCTGTACGGCAGGCCGCTGGATAGTTTGCTCGCCACATGGGGCGTCGGGATGATGCTCCAGCAAATCGCAAGATTCATCTTCGGCGCGCCGAATGTGGCTGTTACCAGCCCGTCCTGGCTAAACGGCGGGCTGGCGATCACTTCAAGCATCGTCCTTCCGTACAAGCGGCTGTTCATCATCGTATTGGTGGCCGTCGTGCTGACAGCCATGTATCTCTATATTTATAGAACGGTCCAAGGCCGAAGAATGCGGGCGGTGATGCAAAATCGAAGCATGGCCGGGTGTCTCGGTATTTCAACCCGACGCGTGGACGGCCTGACGTTTGCGATCGGCTCAGGCATTGCCGGCATTGCTGGCTGCGCGTTAACATTGCTCGGCCCGATCGGTCCTTCGATCGGAACCTACTATATTGTCGATGCTTTCATGGTGGTGGTCCTCGGCGGCGTTGGAAAGTTGATCGGCACGGTTGCCGGGGCACTGGGCATCGGCGTGTTCAATACGCTGTTTGAGACTTACACTTCGGCATCCATCGGCAAAGTGCTGGTATTCGCCTGCATCGTGGCATTCCTGCAGTGGAAGCCACGCGGGCTCGTTGCACTTCGAACACGCAGCCTGGATTAGAGAGGAGGGGATGGTATGGTGCTGAAATGGTTGACAGGAAACCCCGGCAGCCGATCGAAACGGATGATGTGGAGCGCGGTACTGCTCCTGATGTGTATGGCACCTTTGTTCACGACCCCTTTTCGCCTCGGTTTGTTGACGAAATTTCTGGCTTTGGCGATCCTGGCGGTCGGGCTTGACCTGATCTGGGGCTATGGCGGCATTCTAAGCCTTGGGCACGGCGTGTTCTTTGGATTAGGCGCTTATGCCATGGCCATGTATTTGAAGCTGGACGCCAGCGGTGCGTCCCTGCCTGATTTCATGGGATGGAGCGGAGTAACGGCGCTCCCATGGTTCTGGGAGCCGTTCCGATCGTTCCCCGCAGCCTTGCTACTCGGGATGCTGCTCCCGGCCCTGCTTGCGTTGATACTTGGATTCTTTACGTTTCGCAACCGGATCGTCGGCGTATATTTTACGATTCTGACGCAGGCTCTGGTTATGATCGTGGTTACGCTGTTTGTAGGCAAGCAGGAGTGGACAGGGGGCACGAACGGGCTAACGGGATACAATTCCATTTTGGGTTTTAATCTAAACGCTCCGTCAACGAAAATCGGGTTGTATTTTATTACGCTTGCCGCTTTGGCAGGAGCCTATATTCTGTGCCGAAGAATTGTGAACAGCAGGGTGGGCCAGGTGCTGGAAGCCTCAAGAGATGGGGAGAACCGGGTGCGGTTTCTGGGTTTTGACCCTTCCCGTTACAAGACCTTTGCCTTTGCCGTATCGGGCGGTCTGGCCGGGCTTGCAGGCATGCTGTTTGTCCTTCAGGTCGGCATTATTTCGCCGTCGATGATGGGCATCGTTCCGTCCATTGAAATGGTGCTTTGGGTCGCTCTAGGCGGCAGGGGTACGCTGATCGGCGCTATTATTGGCGCCGTGCTGCTGAATGCAGCCAAGACCGGGATCAGCGAGGCTTATCCGGAAGGATGGCTGCTCGTATTGGGTGCATTATTTGTCATCGTTGTTGTGTTGATGCCAAAAGGATTGACCGGATTGTGGAGCAAGGTGGTTTCGTCATTATCTCGAAGAGGAGGGACTGTCCATGCAGCCGTACGCGAAGAGAGCTGATATGCCGCTAGCTGTCCATGGAGAAGTCAGGGACATCGGTATTTCCCCCATCGTGTTGTCCGCGGAGAACATTACGGTCACTTTTGGCGGGTTTGTGGCGGTAAACGGCATGAATCTGGCACTGCGTCAGCATGAGCTGCATTTTCTGATCGGCCCGAACGGTGCGGGAAAAACCACGATGCTGGACGTGATCTGCGGGAAAACAAAGCCTGCCGCAGGAAAGGTGCTTCTTGGGGACGGATTGGAGATCACCAGAAAGCGGGAGTATGAAATCGCCCGTCTCGGCGTGGGGCGAAAATTTCAAGCGCCGTCGATATTTCCTAATCTAAGTGTCAAAGAAAACCTGGAACTGACAGTCGATCCCGATCGAAGCGTGTTCCGTGCGCTGAAGGCCAGGAGAAATCGGTGCACCACGTTCGAGATGAAGAAGGTTCTGGAGTTGATCGGGCTGCCCGATCGGATACACGTTCGGGCAGGCTCTCTGTCGCATGGAGAGAAGCAATGGCTGGAGATCGGCATGCTGCTGCTTCAGAAGCCGCGGCTTCTGCTGCTCGATGAGCCGGTAGCGGGGATGACGGACGAGGAGACGATGAAGACCGGTGCACTCCTCCAGCGTATCGCCAAGGAATGCTCCGTCGTTGTCGTTGAGCATGACATGGAGTTTGTGCGCTCATTTGCCGCTAAGGTTACCGTGATGCATGAAGGGAAGCTGCTGAAGGAAGGCTCCATGCAGGAGATTCAGCGCGATCCGCTGGTAGCCGAGGTTTATCTGGGAAAAAGGAGGGAGGCGAATGCTCAAGCTGCAGGGCATTGAATCGGGCTACGGGGAGAGCTCCGTCCTGCGCGGCGTATCCATGGTTGTCGACCCGGCGAAGGTCGTATGTCTGGTAGGGCGCAACGGCGTCGGCAAAACCACGCTCATGCGGACCCTGACCGGGCAGCTGAAAATCCGGCAGGGACGGATGACTCTTGGCGAGCAGGAGGTTACCGGCTGGGATTCCGTAAAAAGAGCGAGAGGCGGCATTGGATATGTTCCGCAAGGGCGCGAGATTTTCCCCCAGCTTACCGTGAAGGAAAATCTGCTGCTCGGACTTGAGCCAATCGTGCCGAGGAGGAAGGCATTCCCGGAGGATGTGTTAGCCCTGTTCCCAGTGCTGCCCCAAATGTACCACCGTCAAGGCGGTGATTTAAGCGGTGGTCAGCAGCAGCAGCTAGCCTTTGCGAGGGCGCTCGCCTCCAGACCCAAGGTGCTGCTGCTCGACGAGCCGACTGAGGGAATCCAGCCTTCCATCGTGGAGGAAATTCAAGACGTGATCCGGGGGATCAAAGCCAAAGGGGAAACGTCGGTCATTCTTGTGGAACAGAGCATCGAGTTTGTCCGGAGCGTAGCCGACTATATCTATGTCATGGATAAAGGCACAATTGTTGCCGAAGGGGTACAGGATGCTATCGATATGGAGCAGTTCGAGCATTATTTGACGGTCTAAGGAAGAGTACTCATTCGAGTTCATTGGCGTTTGGAGGTAAAATTATCATCATCATTTGAATAAATAGAAGGTTGTCTCTGTAAGGGTTCGTTTTTTCCACCTGCAGGGGCAGCTCTTTTTTTTATTTTTGATCTTGCTATTTTTGAGATGCGGGGTTAGAATGTGAGTGATTCAACTTGTACGTACATTTATAAGTGTATTGATAATGATTATATATAGGTATGTACAAGTTAGTGAGCAAGCATTCATACAGGAGGCGTTATTATTATGAAATTGAAACCGCATTCTTTTTGGTTCGTCACCGGAAGCCAGCACTTGTATGGTCCCGAAACGCTGGAGCAGGTAGCTGAGCATTCCCGCATCGTGGCAACGGAGTTTGATAAAGATCCTGTATTTTCCTATCCCATTGTGTTCAAGCCGATCGTAACGACACCCGATGAAATATACAACCTGATTCTTGAGGCTAACAACGATGAGTCCTGCGCTGGCATTATGACCTGGATGCACACCTTCTCCCCGGCCAAAATGTGGATTGCGGGGCTAGCCCAATTGCAGAAGCCGCTTCTTCATTTCCATACCCAATTCAACCGGGATATCCCTTGGGAAACGATTGATATGGACTTTATGAACCTCAACCAGTCTGCGCACGGTGATCGCGAGTATGGTCATATCGGTGCCCGTCTCGGCATTGCCCGCAAGGTGGTTGTGGGCCATTGGGAAGACGGGGAGGTTCGCGACAGCATTGCCGGCTGGATGCGGACTGCCGCGGCCTATGCCGAAAGCCGCAGGCTGAAGGTGGCCCGCTTCGGCGATAATATGCGCCAGGTGGCGGTAACCGAAGGAGATAAAGTAGAAGCGCAAATCAAGCTTGGCTGGTCCGTGAACGGTTATGGCATCGGCGATCTTGTACAGTCCATGAATGAAGTCGGCGATGATGAGGTAAAAGCCCTCTTGAATGAATATGCCGAATTGTATTCGATAACCAAGGAAGGGCTTAGCGATGGCCCCGTACGCGATTCGATTGCGTACCAAGCCCGGATTGAGATTGCGCTTCGTCGTTTCCTTGAGGAAGGCGGCTTTGGCGCATTCACGACGACCTTTGAGGATCTGCATGGAATGAAGCAGCTTCCGGGACTCGCCGTACAGCGTCTGATGGAGTCGGGTTACGGCTTCGGCGGGGAAGGGGATTGGAAAACAGCTGCCTTGACCCGTGTATTGAAGGTGCTTGCCGGCAATAAAAGTACTTCCTTCATGGAGGACTACACCTATCACTTCGAGCCGGGGAATCATATGATTCTTGGATCGCACATGCTGGAGGTATGTCCGACCATCGCATTGGATAAACCGACGCTGGAGGTTCATCCGCTTGGGATCGGGGGCAAGGGAGATCCGGCACGTCTCGTGTTTAACGGCCAGGACGGCCCGGCTGTGAATGCTTCCCTGGTTGATCTCGGACACCGCTTCAGACTGCTGGTGAATGTGGTGGATGGCGTCAAGGTTGAACAGCCGATGCCGAAGCTGCCGGTCGCCCGTGTGCTGTGGAAACCGCAGCCATCCCTTCGCGAGTCTGCGGAAGCGTGGATTTTGGCTGGCGGAGCGCATCATACCGTTCTATCTTATGCCATGACGGCAGAGCATTTGAGCGATTGGGCGGAGATGGTCGGCATTGAAGCGGTCATTATTGATAAGGATACAACGATACCGCGCTTCAAGAACGAGCTCCGTTGGAGTGAAGCCGCATACCGTCTGCGGTAACTGGTTCTGTCGGCATTCCCCTGGCCTGTGTTACAATAGCGAGATAACTTAGGATTGCAGGTGATCCTAACATAATGAGTGCGTGAGGCTAGAGGTGAATGATGAATAATAGACGGATACCCAAATATATTGTATTAAAAAACGAACTGCTCTCCTGGTTTGAATCCGGAAGGCTTCAAGCAGGTAAACAGGTTCCTTCGGAGCATGAAATCGCCGACCAGTTCGGCGTAAGCCGCCAGACGGTCCGCCAAACCTACGGCGAGCTGGAGAAGGAGGGCTGGCTGGAACGGATTCAGGGCAAAGGGACGTTCGCCAGAAATCCCGACCGGCGGGAGAGTGAGCAGGTTAAGACGATCGGCATCATTACAACCTACATCTCGGATTATATCTTCCCGCATATCGTTCGGGGAGCGGAGGCGGAGCTGCGCAGCAAGGGATATCGCCTGCTGCTCTCCAGTACCGATAACAATAAGGAGAAGGAGATGGAGAGTCTTCAGCTCATGACCAGCCAGCCGCTCAGCGGGCTCATTATCGAGCCGACCAAGAGTGCGGAGGGGAACCCGAATTTGACGTATTTCCTGTCCCTGCAGGAGAAGGGAATTCCGTTTTTGATGATCAATGAGAAGTATCGGGAGCTGGAATGTCCTTGTCTGAAGCTTGATGATGAGCTTGGCGGTTACAAGGCCGCACGTCATTTGATCGAGAACGGACACCAAGCGATAGCCGGATTCTTCAAGCGGGATGATCTTCAAGGTGTGAACCGGCTGAAAGGCTTCTTACGTGCGCATCGCGAGGCTGGAATTCCCGTTTCACCGGAGCGGGTGGTTACGTATACAACGGAACAGAAGGGAAGTCTTCCGTATGATCAGGCCATCCAGTTGCTGAAGCAGCCGGAGGAGCAGCGACCGACGGGGTTAGTATGTTATAACGACGAGCTGGCTGTATCTTTAGCGGAGGCTGCCGGGCAATGCGGGCTGCAAATTCCGCAGGATGTGTCCATGGTCGGCTTCGATGATTCGACGCTTGCCGTTGCTTCCGGCGTGAAGCTGACGACGATGACCCACCCGAAGACTGAGATGGGAATCATGGCGGCCAGACAATTAATTAGTATGATTGAGTTTCATACCGTTATAGAGGATACGGTGTTTCAGCCGGAGCTGGTGGAGAGAGAATCGGTGAAGAAACGGTAGAGATTAAGGGAGTGCAAGGTCCGAGTTTCGGACCCTTGTCTGCCAACTTGTACGTACAACTATTTTTTTCAAATATAGAGAGGAGCTGTTGTTCATGTTGGAGGATTTAAAGCAGCAGGTGCTGGAGGCGAATCTGGAGCTTCCCAAGCACGGACTCGTTACCTTTACATGGGGAAATGTCAGCGGCATCGACCGTGAACGTGGACTGTTTGTCATTAAGCCAAGCGGTGTGCCTTATGAGGATTTAAAAGCGGCCGACATGGTCGTTCTGGATTTGAAGGGAAATGTCGTTGAAGGGGATATGCGTCCCTCCTCCGATACCCCGACTCATCTGGTCCTATATCAGAACTTTAAAGAGATCGGCGGAATTGTGCATACCCACTCACCATGGGGAACGAGCTGGGCTCAAGCCGGACGTGCGCTTCCTGCCTACGGAACGACGCACGCCGACTATTTTTACGGAGAGATTCCGGTTACGCGGCCCATGACCCGCGAAGAAATTGAGGGGGCCTATGAGCTGGAGACGGGCAACGTCATTGTCGAGCGATTCGCGGACCTGGATCCGAACATGGTACCCGGTGTGCTTGTCCATTCGCATGCGCCATTCGTGTGGGGCAAGGATCCGCATAATGCGGTGCATAATGCGGTAGTGCTGGAGGAGTGCGCCAAGATTGCAGCCCGGATGCAGCAAATTAATCCGGAAACCGAACCGATGGATCAGACGCTGCTGGATCGCCATTTTTTGCGGAAGCATGGAGTTAATGCCTATTACGGTCAAAAGTAACGATTGTATTCATCATTCATGATTTCATCTGTAGGAGGAAATGAGATGGGGAATAAATACACCATTGGTGTCGATTACGGAACGCAGTCCGGACGTGCGGTGTTGGTTAATTTGGCTGATGGGCACGAAGTAGCGGATCATGTTACGCCCTACCGGCATCATGTCATCGATGAGTTTTTGCCAGGTTCTGGTAAGAAGCTGGAGCACGACTGGGCGCTTCAGCATCCAGGGGATTATTTGGAGGTTCTGAAGGTATCCGTGCCTGCCGTTATTCAGCAATCCGGCATTGATCCGGCGGATGTGATCGGCATCGGCATTGATTTTACGGCTTGCACCATGCTGCCCGTTGACGAGCTTGGGGAGCCGCTCTGCTTCCAACCGGAGCTGGCCGACCAGCCGCACAGCTGGGTTAAGCTGTGGAAGCATCATGCCGCCCAGCCTGAAGCAGACAAGATCAACGAGATTGCCGCCGAGCGCGGAGAAGCCTTCTTACCTCGCTATGGCGGGAAGATTTCTTCCGAATGGATGATTGCCAAGGTCTGGCAAATTCTTGATGAGGCACCGGCGATCTATGAACGTGCGGACCGATTCCTGGAAGCGACCGATTGGGTCATTTCCCAAATGACGGGCCAGATTGTCCGCAACAGCTGTACGGCTGGTTACAAGGCGATATGGCATAAACAAGACGGATATCCAAGCAAGGAATATTTTAAGGCGCTGGACCCTCGGCTGGAGGATCTGACCGATACGAAGCTGCGCGGAGAGGTCCGTCCCCTCGGCAGCAGCGCAGGCGGTCTTACTGAGAAGATGGCGGAGATGATGGGCTTAACTCCAGGGATTGCCGTGGCCGTCGGCAACGTTGACGCTCATTCCGCGGTGCCTGCGGTCGGTGTCGTCACACCGGGCAAGCTGGTGATGGCGATGGGCACATCGATCTGCCATATGCTGCTCGGTACCGAAGAGAAGCAGGTTGAAGGGATGTGCGGTGTCGTCGAGGATGGCATCATTCCCGGATTATACGGTTATGAAGCCGGGCAATCGGCAGTAGGCGATATTTTTGAATGGTACGTCGAGGAAGCACTTCCCGCGTATGTAAAAGAAGCTGCGTCCGAGGAAGGAATCGGCGTGCATCAATGGCTTGAGCGAGAAGCGGCTGCCTATAAGCCGGGTCAAACCGGATTGCTTGCACTGGATTGGTGGAACGGCAACCGTTCCGTGCTGGTGGATACGGATCTGACCGGGCTGATGTTAGGGATGACCCTGTTGACGAAGCCGCAGGAAATCTACCGTGCCTTGCTTGAGGCGACCGCATTCGGCACGCGCAAAATTGTGGACGCTTTTCACGAGAACGGTGTCGCGGTGGACGTCCTGTATGCTTGCGGCGGACTGCCTCAAAAGAACCGTCTCTTGATGCAGATTTATGCGGATGTGACGAATCGCGAAATTATGGTGGCTGATTCCAAACAGACGCCGGCGCTTGGTGCCGCGATGTTCGCTGCAGTCGCTGCGGGCGAGGCGCAGGGCGGGTATGATTCGATTATCGATGCCGCCGAGAAGATGGCACGGGTGAAGGAAGAAACCTTCAAGCCGATTCCGGAGCATGTGGAAGTGTATGAGCAGCTGTATCAGGAATACAGCAAGCTGCATGACTATTTTGGCCGGGGCGAAAACGACGTGATGAAGCGGCTGAAACGGATTAAGCAAACGGCTGAATAGGCCCTGTCAGACTAGAAGCCTGAATAAATACGGCAGGATGGGATGAAGGAGAGGAACGAACGTGACGGATTACTTGAACGATGCAAAAGGTTTAATGAACCGGATTAGGGAGCTGCAGCCGACGTTCCGCGGGCTAGAAACCATGGTGCTTGAGCCCGGCGCTGTGCAAGACGTGCCTTCGTATCTTAAACGGCAGGGCCTCAGTTCACCAATCGTTGTTGCAGATGCGAATACGTATGAAGCGGCGGGTAAAAAGCTGGTGCAGAGCCTGGAAGCCGATGGTCAGAAGCCCCGGCTGTGTCTGATTCAGCCAGATGAGCAAGGCGACGTTGTCGCGGATGAACGCTCCTTAATGCAGCTGTTTATCGAAGTGGAGCCTGAAGGGACAGGATGCCTGATCGCTGTGGGGTCCGGGACCATTCATGACATTACGCGCTTTGTGAGTCATCGGAGCGGCAAGCCGTTTATCTCGGTACCTACGGCACCTTCGGTCGACGGCTTTACTTCGGCGGGAGCGCCGATCGTGGTCCGGGGAGTCAAGCAAACCTTTGCGGCCACGGCTCCGATCGCGATATTCGCCGATCCGGACATTCTTGTGAAGGCACCGCAGCCGCTGGTAGCGGCAGGCTTTGGCGATATGCTAGGCAAATATACATCGCTGCTGGATTGGAAATTCTCTTCGACCACGGCCGGCGAGCCCTATGATGAACAGGTGGCGGCCATTACGGAGAAGGCGCTTGAGGCTTGCATTCAGCATGTGGAGGCGATTGGCCAGCGCACGGAGGAAGGGATTCGCATTCTGATGACGGCTTTGATCGAGTCGGGTATCGCGATGCTGCTGTTCGGTCAGTCCCACCCTGCCTCCGGGGCGGAACATCATCTGTCGCATTATTGGGAGATGGAGTACTTGCGCCGCGGCAACCGGGCCCTGCTGCATGGTGCCAAAGTGGGGGTGGCCTGCAGCGAAATATCGAGCCTTTATCACGACGCGGCCGATAAGGGCATGTATCCTCATGCCGAGCCTACACATTGGGAGACATATAGAGAGCAGGTTCGGGAGTGGCTGCGTAAGGTCCCTTCGAAGGAGGAGATCGCCGAGCTGCTGCGGCAAGCCGGAGGTCCGTCAACCCTGCAGGAGCTTGGCATTGATGACGAGCTGTTCCGGGAGAGTCTTCAGGAGGCGCACACGCTGCGCGACCGCCATACCATTTTGAGGGCATTGAACGAGGCCAAGGTTGGTTAGAAAAGACGGGACAGTCCATGGAAGTGGATGAATCATGAACTGTAATCGTTCAATAAAACAGTGAAGTTATCATTCTTGTTCTTAACACAGGCATATGATGGTATCCAAGAAAAAGGGGCCCTTTATGATCGAATGATCATGGAGAGCCCCTTTTTGTTGAAATCCTATGTGTCTCAAAGCATTCAAATAACGTATCATAATCCATCGGTTCTTGTACGCGTGAGGCTTGTATTCCACCGATACCGCTAATTCCCTCTTAATCTTCCTTCACATCATACAGCACGCGAGCCAACAGGTCCTGGCTGTAGTTGCCGAAATGCTTGCCGTAAATCGTTAAACCGCGTTTATTAACAGATCGCTCGTTAACGGCGATCCTGAAGGTGAGCTCGCTCTTGTAATCAAGCTGAATCTGGTTCAGCCCGACATCCGAAATGCGGCATCCATCGATAAAGCTGCCTTCCTTGTTAATCCGGATCAGCTTCAACATGCCGTATTGATTCAAATGCGGCGGCCACCATTCCGGGTTGAAGGTACCGCGTTTGTCTCCGAAATCCCCCGGACTTGTCCAGCTGCCAATCTCGATCCCGTTAACGTAAAAGAAAATGTCCGATGGATAATTGTCGCAATATCCCGGCGCCTCGGAGCCAAGCTCTAGAGAGAATTGGATCTCGCGGAACGATTGGTTGGACTTCAAATAATTCGGAATCCGGTATTCCAGGAAACCTTCGGTAAGCCAGATGATCTCCGAGTTGATCCGCTCCGGATCGGCGAAATAACGCGGATCGTCAAAATCTCCGATAATGCTGTCCTTGGTCGCAAGCCCGCAGGTCGGGATAGCTTGATAATCGCTGTAATGGCCGACCTGAATCTCCACCTCGTACAAGTTATCAATGTCCTTGCTGCGAAGATCAACCATGAGGGTATCTTTATTCAGGTAGCAGATTTTCTGAATGCCATGCTTCCCCCCAGTCGTATTGATTTCGATCAGGCCGCTATCTTCCAATTTCTTGATATGCATGGTAATAGCGCCATTGCTGAGATTCAGCCTGTTCGCGAGATCGTTCAGGTTCAAGCTTTGGTTCTTGGCCAGCAGTTCCAAAATTTGAATGCGAATTTCCGAGCTGAGCGCTTTAAAAATATCAAGCCCGCTCATTAAATCTTTAATGTAGATCATCTTATCTCAAACCTTCTTCCGATTAGAGGATTATATAACGATGGTAATAGGTAAAGACTTTTATTTCAAATAATTATAAATCAATATGAGCGCTAAATAAAGATGTCATCTAATTCTTCATGAATTTGATTGAAAAATAACAATTTGAATAGTTAAAAATCATTTTGTTTGAAATTATTATGAAAATAATAAATCGAGACATACGAAAAAATGGTGATTTTGAGCAGGATCAAACGATCTTTTAGGGATAAAAGCAATTCATTTCTAATTTATATAAATCATTTTATATTTCTATATTTACAGCTGACCTCTCATATGATATTTTATACATGAAAACGAATTCATTCAATATTATTTGAATTGTTTCATAATTATATCAACGGAAGGTGAAGGACTTGGCAGCTGAGAAATTGAAAGCACGTATGATCGTGGATAAGTCGTTTCGGATCGCGCAAGTTGATAACCGTATTTATGGTTCGTTCATTGAACATCTGGGCCGCGCTGTATATGGCGGGATTTACGAACCCGGCCATGAAACCGCGGATGCAGGCGGCTTTCGTAACGACGTGAAGGAACTGATCAAGGAACTGGATGTCCCGATTATAAGATATCCCGGCGGGAATTTTGTATCGGGCTATAACTGGGAAGATGGCGTAGGTCCTGTTGCCGAACGGCCAAAGCGGCTGGAGCTGGCCTGGAGAACGCTGGAGCCGAACGATGTCGGCACGAACGAGTTTATATCCTGGGCCAAGGAAGTGGGCTCGGATGTCATGATGGCCGTGAATTTGGGTACTCGGGGGATCGACGCCGCCAGAAATCTGCTGGAATACACCAACCATCCCGGAGGCACATACTGGAGTGATCTAAGACGCAGTCATGGTTATGAACAGCCGCACAAGATCAAGACCTGGTGCCTTGGCAACGAGATGGATGGACCTTGGCAGATCGGACACAAGACCTCGACGGAATACGGCCGGCTTGCGCTGGAGACGGCAAAAGCCATGCGGCTTGTCGACCCCACCATTGAACTGGTTTCATGCGGAAGCTCGAGCACGGGAATGCCGACATTCCCTGAATGGGAAGCCGTGACGCTGGATCATACGTACGAGGCGGTTGATTACATATCGCTGCATCAATATTACGGCAACCGCGATAACGATACCGCCAACTATCTGGCCCTTTCCCTGGATATGGATCACTTTATTCATACGGTCAAATCCACCTGCGATTACATCAAGGCTAAGAAACGCAGCAAAAAGACGATGTATCTCAGCTTCGACGAGTGGAATGTCTGGTACCATTCCAATGACGCCGACAGGCAGATTGATCCATGGAGCATTGCTCCGCCGCAGCTGGAGGATGTGTATAATTTCGAGGATGCCATTCTTGTCGGCAGCATGCTGATCACCTTCCTGCGCCACGCAGACCGGGTGAAGATGGCTTGCCTGGCACAGCTCGTCAACGTAATCGCGCCGATTATGACCGAGAACGGCGGCCGTTCTTGGAAGCAGACGATCTTTTATCCGTATCTGCATGCTTCCAAATTTGGCCGGGGCGTATCGCTGCTGCCGATCGTCGAGTCACCGAAGTATGATTCCAAGGATTTTACCGATGTTCCGTATCTGGACAGCGCGGTTGTTCATAACGAAGAGGATGAAGAAATTACGATCTTTGCCGTGAATCGTCATCTGGAGGAAGCATTGGAGCTCGAATGTGATGTGCGCAGCTTTGCAGGCTACCGGCTGTTGGAGCATATCGTGATGGAGCATGAGGATCTGAAAGCGGTGAATACCGCATCCGAGGAAAGAGTCAAGCCTCATCATCAGGGTGGAGCTAAGCTTGATAATGGCATGGTTACCGCAAGGTTGGGCAAAGCATCATGGAACGTTATTCGCTTGAAAAAAGCTTAAGGAAATTCACGGGGTAGTTGAATCATGGACTGCCCCATCTCCCAAATACTCATATCAAATTACACACATTATGAAAGCGCTTTATTTCTGGAGGAGAGCAGAAGTACGATTTTTGAAGTGTAGGTTTGTATGAACGAACATTAAGGGAGGTCCAGTAGGATGATGAAAAAATGGATGGTTGTATTCATGGTGTTATGTTTGACGCTGTTTCTGTGGGGGTGCGGTAAATCGAACAATGCCGGCGGCGAAACCTCGGTTCTGGATGGCGGGGCAGGGGAAAGCGCTACGGAGTTGTCTTATTGGACGTTTGTTGAGCTGCATGGCCAGCATTTCGAGAAAATGCTGGCAAAATGGAACGCTGAGAATCCCGAACGCCAAATCAAGCTGAACGTGACGGTCATGCCGTATGACGACATGCATAACAAATTGTCTATTGCGGTTCAATCGGGGACAGGGGCACCCGACATTGCGGATATCGAGCTTGGGAAGTTTCCGGATTTCCTGTCCGGTACGCCGCAGTTAGAACCGCTCAATGACGTGATTGATCCATACCGGGAGACCATCGTCAAATCCCGAATTGACCTATACAGCAAGGAAGATGTGAATTACGGCATCCCGACCCATGTTGGCGCATCCGTTGCCTTCTATAATACCGAGATTTTGGAGGAGGCCGGGGTCAACTATGAGGATATCGTAACTTGGGAGGATTTCAAGCAGGCGGGAATCCAGGTGTATGAAAAAACGGGCAAGTACATGGGAACAGCCGATACAAGCGCAGCCTGGCAAGCTTCCATGCTATTGGCACAGCAAGGTGCGGATCTGACGGACGATTCCGGCAATCCGATCGTGAACTCGGAAGCGATGGTGAAGGCGATGACGCTGCTCAAGGACTTGCAGGATAACAATGTCATAGCGACCATTGCCGGCGGCCAGCCTGATACCGAAGAAGCCTATGGGGAGTTTAATGCAGGAAATTACGCTACGGCTTTTATGCCGCTGTGGCAAATGTCCAGATACACCAACTACATGTCCGACTTGTCCGGGAAAATAGCCATCGCGCCGATTCCGGTCATTGAAGAAGGAATGCCAAGATCGGTTGGCGGCGGCGGCACCGGCACGGTCGTTACCAAGACCGCAAAAGACGTACAGTTGGCGAAAGACTTTCTGGCATTCGCCAAGCTGTCCCTGGATGCCAATAAAGAGATCTGGAACACGCTGGGATTCGATCCGGTTAATATGGACGTTTGGGATATGAAGGATGTTACGCACAATGCCGAGAATCAGTTCGTGAAATATTTTGTCAATAACCCGTTTGATGTGTTGAATGAGATCCGGGATGAAATCCGGTTAATCAAATCGACCTCCGCATCGCCTACCATCAATAACGTCCTGTGCACCACGACCTTTAACGAGATTTTTGAGGATGGCAAGGACATTACCGAAGCACTGAATGATGCCCAAAAGCAAATTGAACAGGAATTGAAATGACACTCGCTCATACGGTACAAAAACGAAGAGCTGCTCATGGATTCGTCGGTGAGCGGCTCTCATTAAAGGAGTAGAATCATGATTAAAAAATTTCTGTACTCGCAAAAGGTTGCTCCTTACGTGTTTGTCCTGCCCTTTATTCTGGTATTCCTCATATTCTGGGTGTTTCCGCTGGGCAGCTCGTTTAGCATGAGCTTTCAGAAGACGCAGCTCGGGCAGGAGGCGGATTGGATCGGCTTGGCTAACTACGGGAAGCTGATGGGGGACGGCGTCTTTCTGAAGGCGGTGACGAACAGCGCGATATACATGATCCTGACGCTCCTTATTCTCATTCCGTTTCCCATGCTGTTCGCTGTGCTGATCAACAATAAGTTTATGTGGGGAAGAGAGTTTTTCAAGTCATCCTTTTTCTTCCCGGCACTGACGTCGGTTGTTGTAGCAGGCACCATTTTTCGGCTGATGTTCGGCGAGATGGAAGGGTCGCTCATTAACAGTATACTGGGGTGGTTCGGGATCGACCCCGTGAAGTTTCTGAAGGGACAGGTTACCGGTTTTATTGCTCTGGTAGCTCTTGCCACATGGCGGTGGACGGGAGTGAATATGCTCTATTTTTTATCGGGGCTCAAAAACATCCCGGGCGAATATTACGAGGCGGCATCCATCGATGGGGCTTCGGCCTTTCAGAAGTTTACCAAAATCACGATGCCTTTGCTGAAGCCGACCACGATTTATGTGTTAACGATCAGCATTTATGCGGGGCTTGCCATGTTTATCGAGAGCATGATGCTCTGGAACGGCAACAACTCCCCGAAAAATATAGGCCTCACAATCGTTGGTTATCTGTACCGTCAAGGCATTGAGAAGAACAATCTGGGTTATGCGGCCGCTGTAGGGATTGTGCTGCTGGCAATCACCATGCTCATTAACCTGACGCAGCTGAAGCTCTCCGGCATGTTCAAGAAGGAGGATTGAGGATGAGAAGAGAAACGCTGGTCAAAATAATCCTCTTCATTTTGTTCTCCATACTTTGCTTTTTAATCCTGGTCCCTTTCTACGCCGTCACCATTGCCTCGTTTAAACCCGGCGAGGATTTGATCCGGTATGGACTGAATCTGAAATTTGATCTGTCGGTGATGAGCCTGGACAATTTCACCTACCTGTTTACGGGCGACCACTCCTACTTCATGTGGTTTTTTAACTCCTTGCTCCTTACGGTGGTGCAGGTTACGTTAACCCTGCTGGTCAGCGCAACCGTTGCTTACGGGTTTGCAGCCTACGATTTCATCGGCAAGAACTTCTTGTTTATCTGCGTGCTTCTGATTATGATGGTTCCTTTTGAAATTCTTCTTCTTCCGCTATACTCCCTGACGTACAACCTGGGCCTCATGAATTCATACTCGGCGATAGTCCTGCCGGGGATCGCAAGCGCGGCCACGATTTTCTTCTTCAGGCAGTATTTAAGAGGGGTTCCAAAAGAAATGATTGCGGCAGGGCGGGTGGACGGCGCGACGGAATACGGAATCTATATGCGGTTGATCCTGCCTGTGATGAAGCCATCCTTCGCTGCTATGGCGATCCTGAACGGCATGAACAGCTGGAACAACTTTCTGTGGCCGTTCATGGTGCTCAGCGACGATAGCAAGTATACCCTTCCGATCGGATTGAAGACGCTCTTGACCCCTTACGGGAACAACTATGATTTATTGATTGTCGGCTCCTTCTTCTCGATCATTCCGATCTTTATTTTGTTCATGGCCTTCCAGAAGTATTTTATCGACGGAATGACGGCGGGGGCGGTGAAAGGATGATCGCTTGATTGACAGGAAGAACCCGACCTTGCAGGCGGCACCCCAAATCCGCTATGATACAAGGAAACACGCGTGCTTACGTGTTTGATTTGATGAATGAGGTGACCGTACCCTTGCATCCTGTAACTCGGGCTCTATTATGGATAGGTGGCGCTCTAATTGTGATCGGGCTGCTGTGGCCTGTCATTGGACGATTTGTCGGCCGGCTGCCAGGTGACATCGTGGTGGATAAACCCCATGTCAAAATTTATTTTCCGATTGTAACCTGCCTCGTCATCAGCGTGGTGGGCTCGTTGATTCTGTTTCTGATCCAGCAGTTTCGTAAATAGCAGGGATATCATCAGAAAAACGTCTATCGACTTACTTTCTTTAGAAGACAGACCGCGGTTAGGGGATGTTTTTCTTGCGATATCAGGAAGGCTTAAGCTTCGGAGTTTATACTCCTGATATCTTAAAAACCAGGCCGGCTAGGGCAAACCCTTAGCCGGCCTGGTTACATGTTAGAGAGAAACTTACTTCTGAATGATGGTAATCTCGGCATTCGGATCCAGGCTTCTCACGATGGATTTGAACCTGGGCATCTCCAGAATGTGAACCCGATAGACCAGCTGCATCGAACCGATGGTGTCACCATCATGCATAGCGTCATCTTTCGTGTTAGGAGCTTGGGATTCATACCCCATGATGGCTTTCATGCTGTGTCTGATTTCCGCTTCGCTCACGCTGAGAATTCGGACCTCTCGTTTAAGCGGAAGGCTTGAAGTCGTAATGCGTCCGGTCTCCAGCGCCATCAGGCATGCGATTGCAGAGTACATCGCTCGTTCCCAGCCGAGCAGCAGTCCGGCCAATGACAGTACGAATGTATTGACCATGATATGGACGTATGGCAGCTTTAAACGGGTTAACAGATGTGACATCTGCTGCGGCATCTTGGGCATTTGGAGTGTGTCCAGGACGACGCCGTAACGAAGGCCGAGTCCGATGCCCAGCCCAAGGATAATGCCGCCGATGCCTGCGCTCCCGATGTTGCTGTCAATGAGAGCGGGAACCGGAAAAAACAGGATCGAGCATACGGAAAAAGTAAGCAGCCCGACGGTGGCAATGACGGCTTTTTCCCGGTTGGACCTACGGTAGGCCAGCAGGAGCAGAGGCAGGTTTAATGCAAACAGAAACATGCCGGTATGAAGTCCCGTCAGATGCGAAGCGAGCGCAGAGATTCCCGTCACGCCTCCCGCGATGATGCCGCTGGGAACAAGAAATAAATCTAAACCGAATGCCGCTATCAGGCCTCCGATGGCAGCCATGCTCATTCTTCTTCGTGTACTTGCCTTATTTACGACCTTTTGCGGACCGTTCGTTACCCGGACCGGGGCTTGAACCATAGGCAATGTACCCTCCTTTATCCGCTAGCACTTTCATCCTTTAGCTTCGGTTTAACCGGTTTCTTCTCCTTATAGTCTTTAAATTTAATGATTTTGTTCAAGAAGTTATACACATGCTTGGACTCCTTGGTGAGCAGCGGTCCGAGTATGGCCAGTATCAGCACATACAGTGCTGCGAACGGCTGAATGAAGGTTGCAAGCCCGCCCGCTTTACCCATATTCGCGAGAATAATGGAGAATTCTCCGCGGGATACGATGGTCAGACCGATATTGGAGGATGCTTTGGAGGACAATCCCGCACTGCGTCCTGCAAGCATGCCTGCAATAAAGTTGCCAAGGAGCGTGATGATCACGGCGATCAGCGATAACCACACAGCTCCGCCAAGCTCGGAAGGTACAATCGTTAAACCGAAGCTAAAGAAGAATATGGCTCCAAAGAAATCACGGAATGGTAATATCAAATGCTCAATGCGTTCACGATGCTCTGTCTCAGCCAGGACAAGCCCGACGAGCAGAGCGCCGATGGCCTCGGCGACATGAATCGTCTCGGCGAATCCTGCGAGGAGGAACAACGCGCCAAAAACAACTAAGGCAAACAATTCGTTCGACCGTATATTTAATGCTTTATTCAGAAGCGGTACGGCTTTACGGCCGATAATAAGGACAAGCAGCATAAATCCGAGGGCGATCACCGCAGATAACAGTACTCCGCCCAGCGATGATGATCCGCTCAATACGAGGCCGGACAGAATAGAGATATAGACAGCCAGGAAAACATCCTCGAACATGATAATACCAAGAATCATCTCGGTTTCGGGATTCGCCGTTCTTTTCAGGTCAACCAGCACCTTCGCTACGATCGCGCTTGAGGAGATGGTGGTTATTCCCGCAACAATGAGTGTTTCCGCCACGGGGAAACCGGAAAAGATCCCGATCATCAGTCCAAGCGTAAAGTTAATGGCAATATAGATGCTGCCGCCGACAACGATGGACTTCCCTGATTTGATTAACCGGCCGACCGAGAATTCAAGGCCAAGATAGAACAGAAGGAACAGCACGCCGATGCGACCCATAAAGTCGATGAATGGGGCACTTTCTATAAAACGAAAATCGAATGATCCAAAATGAAAAGCATGAGGCCCTACCGCCATCCCCACCAGAATGTAGAAAGGGACGACGGAAAACCGGAGTTTAGCTGATAGCAACCCCGCCAGGGCGATCAGGAAAATCGCCAGTCCAACTTCTAAAACCAAATGATCCATTCATCAACCACGTCCGTTCATCAAGATTTGTTTAAATAGCCGCTGTTGTTGACGTTCACCGACGACAACGAGAGTCGAGTCCGGCGTAATAATAACGTCAGGTCCGGGATTGATTTGTTTACTGTTTTTATCGACTGTGGCAATGATGGTTGCACCTGAGGCTTGCCGTACGCCCAAATCACCAATCGATTTGCCCGCCCCGTAATAATGGGGCTCGATGCGATACCATTCGATAATCAATTCGTCCAGCGCGATGTCGATCGTTTCCAGCGCTTTAGGTTTATAAGTGAGACCGCCAACGATGGCGGCAATTTGGCGAGCCTCATCATCATCCAGGGAAATCATGGAGATGCTTTCGTCCGGATCGTCATGCTCATAATGGTACATTTCACGGCGGCCGTCATCGTGGATGATAATGACCAGTTTATCGCCACCGCGGGTATCAATTACGAACTTCTTACCAATTCCGGGCAAATCTGTTTCGCGAACATGCATAGGTTAAAATCCTCCTAAAAATACACTTTTTTAGTTTTTTGCAGACCGGTCACACGGATCTCAAAATATACGCAGCCAAATACAACAATCCATTCAGGATGAAATTGTACAGTCTTTAATAAACCTATGTGCATACGTAAATCATCACAGGTTGATCGTAGGGTTGCCTGAGAAATGAGAAATTGGGCGAATTTAAGAAACCGCAGTCAGTTTGAAAGCGAAAAAGGGGAGGATACTAAACGAACTTCGATGTGTATTTAATGGGGAATAATAATAAAAGCCGGAGTCGAAGCGGGATGATCGGCCGATAAGGCAGACGTGTTTTGGGAGCCTGCAGCATGAGAACGGCCGACATCAATAAGAACAGCGGCAAGGCGTTGCCGGCTGCCTTAAGTTTGGAGAGAATGTGAGAGTGTTTCAGAACAGCCGCTTTCAGATGATGGTCATGCTTGTATACATACCGCTCATCATGGGTTTCGCTGCTGTAGTACTCCTGGACGGGAATGTAAAGGGCAAATGCCGTAACCAGAACAAGTACCAGCATCCAAAGAATTCTTGCTGTTTTTAAGAAACGGTTCACGGTTACTCCTCCCTTCGTCCCAAGCTTCTATGTTAATCATAACATAAAAATAATCGTTCTCAAAATGAGAACGATAAATTATTTTTGAACACTTTAACAGATTGATTATATTTTTTACATTATATTGAAACGGGACTTGTCTTACTTTTTACGAAGTTTATCGTAATTTTCCGTATCGGGATCGATATCGATTTTCGATTCATCTTTGTCTTCCAAAACGCCAAGGACCAGATCGTCGAGTTTGTCGGTTGCGGCTTGATCCGGACGATCGGGCTCGGGAATAGGGTCAACGCCGGGGAACTGTCCGTCATATTCAGGTTTCTTTTTATTCATCAGGGCCTCATTCCTTTCTGGCAATATTTTGGCACAAAAGGATCTGTTATATGTAACGAATAAACGCGGGGGTTGAAAATGAAACAAGGCAAGCGATCATCAGCATGCAATAGTCTTTCTTCTATGTTATGTAGCCCTCTATATATCCATCTGCTATATAAGAAATATGCTAGAATGTAGTGGAGGAATATTATACCAGGGGGTAATGTTAGTTATGAAGAAAAAAATGCTGTGCTGCACCATCGCTTTATTGCTTGTGTCCGGTTCGGTTGTTTCTGCTCATCCGGGAAGAACGGATGCCAATGGCGGGCATACCTGCCGTACCAATTGCGAACGCTGGGGTCTGTCTTATGGCGAGTATCATTATCATAATGGCGGAGGGAGCTCTTCAGGCAGCACATCGTCTTCATCGACGCCTAAAGCCAAATCATCGAAGAATAGTACGACAAAATCCACTGCGCCGAAGCCGGCAGCTCCTGCTTATGCCAAGTCGGGTCTTAAAGTTTTCGTTAACGGCAGCGTGGTGAAGTTTGGCAGTGAGCCGTTGGTGTATAACAACGTCAATCTGGTGCCGCTGCGGGAAATCGCCGAAGGAATGGGAGCTGAGGTTACCTGGAATCGCGAAGCGGCCAGCATTGGCGTGCAAAGAGGCAATCATAAAATAACACTTACGATTGGCAGCAAAACCGTCTTTTACAACGGCAAATCGGAATCCGTTACGGTAGCTCCCAAAGTGATCGACGGCGTGACGTACGTTCCGATTCAGGTGTTTGCAAGAGGGCTTGGTGCTGGCGTGAACTATACCGATCATGATAAAATTCTGAGAATCTCCTTATAGGAATAAAGTAATTAAAGCTTCAAACGCGGGTGAACAGAGAGAGGTGAACATACTTGAGTTTTTTTGATAAATTTAAGGCCGGTGTGTCCGACGCTGGAAACAAAGCCAAAACCCTGGTAGAGATCAATCGGTTAAAGCTGCAGAACAACGGTAAAAAAAGTGATATCGATGAACAACTCCTGGAAATCGGCAAGGTTGTATTTGCTTCTACCGAAGCAGGGAAGTGGCCGCCGGATCAGGAGGGCATTCAAAGCTACGTAGCCAAGATTCATCAATTGAATTTTGAAATCGAACAAAATCTGCTCCAGATCGCCAATCTTACGGATGAGAAGGTATGTCGAGGGTGCGGGAACAGCTCAGCGATGAATGCTAAATTTTGTGCGCATTGCGGCCGTACGTTCGAAGTGATCCAGGTGCAATCGGAAGAGCAGCGTAACGAAATTCCGCTTCTGGAAGACGGCAGCAATCAAGAGGAGCCGAAATAGTGTAATCGGTCCAATTCTCCTCACTATTTTGGGCGGGCCGATCAATTGGAGCGGGAGCTTATTCTTGCATGTGTGTTGTGCCGAACAATAACACGAGCTGTAAAAAGGGACGTCATGGTCCTTGATGTCAGGATGAATGTTTTTGTTATAGATAGAGCCGCACCCTGGTTTGGGAAGACCGGGGACGGCTCTTTTCTTTTTGTCCGGGGTGAAGGAAGCTGCAAAACATTACAGAATGATTATAAAGGTGAGCTAACTCACCATAAAATCGTTATATAGTAATATTAGCTTACTAGCTGAGGGAGTGAGGACATATGCCGATGAACAAGGCCTGTAATGATGAGTTATTTCAACATGGGAATCGAAGGGTGTCAAGGCTGCTTAAAGGTAACGTTCTATTGCTTCCCGTCTGTGTATTTCTGATGCTCCTTGCTGCCGGGTGTAACAAGACGGACTCTGAGGGAGAACATCCGCCGGAGAATCAACCGAAGAGCGCATCCATCAGCATCGTTATTTCCAGTCTCGGGATGACGTTTCCTGCCGGGATGGACGAGAATGACAATCCGTATCTGAATTACATTGAAGAGCGCACGGGACTTGAAATCGGAGTTAATCTTCCGCCGCCTGAGGTATACAACGAGAAGCTGGATGTCATTATGTCCTCCGGCAACTTGCCGGATATGCTTCATACGTATGAACCGGTGTGGTTCGACAATTATGTCAAGCAAAAGGCATTTATGCCGCTGGATGAGTTAATCGACAAGTACGGCCCCCATCTAAAGGAGAAAATTCCGCCGGAGGTCTGGGATCGGGTTCGATATGGCGGTAAAATCTATGCGGTTCCAAGCTTGAATGAGGTGACCGGGGCAGAGCTGATGTATGTCCGAAAGGATTGGCTTGATCGGCTTGGACTGGAGCCGCCCGAAACACTGGAGGAATATTACGAAGTCATCCGTGCCTTCACGCTCGATGATCCGGACGGCAACGGTGTGCAGGATACGATCGGCCTTACGCTGACATCGAATTTGGGCAGGTCTTCCCCGTTCTTCGGCGCCTTTGGCACCCAGCGTAATATGTGGTTTGAACGGGACGGGCAGCTGGTGAACGGAAGCATTATGCCTGAAACAAAGGAGACCCTCGCGTTTTTTGCCAAGCTGTATCAGGAGAATCTGCTCGATCGGGAATTTCCTCTTAACCTGCAAAATAATCTGTTCGAAAAAATAGAAAACGGCACGGTGGGCCTCTTCTCCGCAGCATGGTATGATACGCGGGGACCGATTGCGGCCAATATGAGCAAGGATCCGGAGGCAAAGTGGATTCCGCTACCGTATCCCACGGGACCGGACGGACTCAAAGGGGTAGAGGGCAAGGATATTATCCGCGGCTACAATGTCATTCCCGCTGAATCGGAGAAAGCAGCCGAAGTGATTAAGTTTCTGGACTTTATCGCCAGTGACTATAAGACGCTGAAGCTCGGCTTCGAGAACGAAATCTGGCGTTGGGAGGACGGGGCGATCGTGACGGATTTTGCGCTTCACGACAAGCATTTGTACCGTGGAATTTATCAGTCGCTTGTTGATGTGCCGGACCAAATGCTGTTTAAGGAGCGGCTTGACTCACTAGGCGATTTCAACCTATACAACAACTTGCAGATGATTCATTCGCATATAACTCCGAATGCATTCTATGGCGTTCCCACACCAGCCATGACGAAGTACAGCAATAAGCTTAAAAATCTGGAGGACGTGTTTACGAAGATCATTATGGGGCTGGAGCCGCTGGATGCCTTCGATGACTATGTGAAGAGGTGGAAAGAAGAAGGAGGAGATGAAATCACGAAGGAAGTGAATGAATGGTACTCCAAACAATGATGTCGGCCGCCAAAGGAGGGGGGACTCGAATGATGGCGTTGATTCGCTGGGTCCGGGATCGGTTTTCGCAAAATATTCAAACCCGCTTAACCGGTTATTTTCTGCTGATCCTGCTGCCGCTGGTCATCATCAGCCTGTTTGCGGTGGAACGGTCCCGGGATATTCTGTATGAACAAGCGGTCGAGCGGACGGAGATGGCGCTTTCGTCAGCGATGAATCATTTTGATCTGGCGCTGCAAAACGTGGAGGAGATATCCACCCTGATTGCAAGCGATCCTGGAATGAATGAGCTGCTGAACAAAAACAGCACCAACTTCTCTACTCAATCGATTGTGGATTTCAAGCATATTTTGGAACAGCTATCGAATTCCGTATCGGTGAACCGGTTTATATCCCAGATTACAGTGTATCATCGGGCTTCCAACAGGTTTATCTCTACCCATTACGGCGGCAAAGAGCTGAAGGGCGAGACACAGCAGGAGTGGCTCGTCGAAGCTGCCCGGAGGAATGGAACGGGGATATCCTACGTGATGTCGGAATCCCCAGTGGCGGAGGGCATCACTTTTGGCCAGATGACGAATACGGACAGCGTCTCCTTGATTCGTGCGATGGACCTGTACAACAGCGAGCGGCAGTCGAATCTGCTGGTGGTATCTTTTAACAAGAGCAAGCTGTTAAACATCATCAAGACGCTGCTTCCCTCCGAGAACAGCCGTATCGCCCTGTTGAACGAAAAGGGAGAAGTGGTGGTGGAGACCGGCAGAGTGCATGAGGATAACATTTCTGATAAGGATATGACCGTAACCATTGACTCGGATTACTCCACATGGCGCCTCGCGCTGGTTCAGCCGAAAAGCGAGCTGTACAAAGAGACCGATCAGTTGCGCCTGTTCACGGTTGCGATCATCGGGTTAAGCATCCTGCTGGCCATCATTATTTCATGGGTAGTTTACAGCGGAATTGCCTCACCTGTGTTGAAGTTGTCGCGCGGGATGAAGCGGCTCAGCAGTGGGGAACTGAATATTCATGTCGATACCAAGCGGAAGGACGAGTTCGGCTTTCTCATTCAGTCGTTTAATAAGATGGCCGTCGTACAGAAGCATCTGATCGAGGATCATTATGAGCAGCAGCTGCGATTAACGACGACGGAGCTGAAGTTTCTGCAATCCCAGATCAACCCGCATTTTCTATACAATACACTCGATTCGATCTACTGGACGGCCAAAAACTATGATGCGAATGAGATCAGCGAGATGGTAATGAATTTGTCGAAGTTTTTCCGGCTGAGCCTGAACAAGGGGAGGCAGGTGTTCACGATTGAGGAGAGCATCACCCATTTGCACTACTATTTACGAATTCAGCAGCTTCGTTTCATGGACAATTTCACCGTGGATTATCACATTTCGGAAGAGAGCAGGCATGTCCCGCTCCTCAAGCTGCTTCTTCAGCCATTGGTGGAGAATGCCATCATTCATGGCATGGAGGGTAAATCCTCAGGAGGGAGCCTGGTCATATCCAGTAGAATTGAAAAGGGGCAGACCGTGGTCATCAGCGTACAAGATAACGGGCCGGGGATTAGGGAAGAACGGCTCCGTTATATTCAGCATGAACTGGAGATGATGGGCTCGCGCAGCGTGCCGGCGTCTTCCCAGGATGAGGAGCATGTGAAGGATCTGTTCGGCCTTCGGAACGTGCTGAGCCGAATGAAGCTGTATTATGGCAGGGAGGCCCAGCTCACGCTTTACAGTGTCTCAGGGGAAGGCACAACCGTCACGATTTCCATTCCGCTGGATCGCTGCAAGGAAGTTAACCTGAAGTAGGTACTCATATATAGATGCTCGAAAGGGGAAGACATAAATGAATCTCATGATTGTGGAAGACGAACCCCGGCTGCGTAATGCACTGGCTTACAATATCCCGTGGGACATGCATGGAATTGAAGTGGTCGGTATGGCTTCCAATGGCGTCGAGGCGCTTGAGCTTGTGAGTCGGAAGAAACCGGATATTATGTTGATCGATGTGCAGATGCCTGAAATGGATGGACTGACGCTCCTCGGCGAGCTGCGAAGCCGGCGGGACATCAGCCGATTGACAAAAATGATCATTTTGAGCGGACATGATAACTTCGAATTCGCGCAGCTGGCGCTGGAATACGGGGTGTCCAAATATTTACTGAAACCTGCCGGCGAGGAGGATATTCTCGAAGCGGTGCTTGAAGCGAGGCAGCAGCTGCGGGAGGATTTGGAGCAGTGGCAGCGCAAGGCTGCGTTGGAACAGAAATGGAAAGACAATCTCCCGCACCTGCAAAATCTATTTTTTATCCAATGGGTGAGTGGCAAATATACAAAGCAGGATGTTCTTAGCAAGAGCAAGGAATTATATATTCCGTTGAAGGAGGAAGACCGCATCGCGGTAGCCGTGGTGGACCTGGACCCGCTGCCTGAGCATGAGACCCGTTTTCAGCGGGGGGATGTCGAACTGCTGCAGTTCACGATGCAGTGCCTGGCCAAGGAGCTGTTGTCCCATCCTTTTCTCTGGATCACGTCGGATTCCGGAAGTATGCTGCTGATGGTGTTGATCGTGAAAGAAAACCAAGACGCCAAGGAGGCCATGCTGCGGCTGAATGCCGCTGTATCCAAGCTGCTCTCCCAGACGAAGGAAGTGCTGAAAATAACGGCAAGTGCCGGCATCTGTGCTTCGATCGGGGCGATTGAAGATATGAGCCTGCTGTATACGCAAGCCTGCCGGGCACTTCAGGACCGCGTCGTGTACGGACACGACCTCGCGATTCCTTACCGGGAGCAGCTGAGGCATATCCAGGGCGTGATCGTGCAGCAGAATCTGGAGAAGACGCTGGAGATCGCGCTTGAAACCGCGGACGAGACGAAAGCCCTGGAGGCACTGAAGGGATTATGGGAAGAAGCCTTCTCCAGATCCGAATCCTCGGATGAATTCCATGAGGCGGTTCTATACATGAACAGCTTCTTTACCCGAATGATCCAGAAGCAGGGCTGGACGGTAAAAAAAGTCGTTGGCGAGGATATCGATTTCTTCCAAAACGTCAAGCTGCTAAGCACCAAAATGCAAACTTGGTCGCTCTTGGAGCGCACGGTGAAGCATATCGTTTCCTTTATGAGCGAGCAGCGGAAAACGACAAGCCATCAGGTGGTGAAGGATATCCTGAACTTGCTTGAGGAGGAGATGAATCAGGAAATTACGCTGCATACGGTGGCAGATCGGCTCTATGTCAATTCTTCCTATCTCAGCCGGCTGTTCAAGCAGGAAATGGGGGTTGTCTTCTCGACCTATGTGCTGGAACGCAAAATGGAGCGGGCCAAGTCGCTGCTGCAGGAAGGACTTAAGGTGTACGATGCCGCCCGGCTGGTCGGGTACCGCGATGTCAGTTATTTCACCAAGGTGTTTCGGAAGTATTGGGGGGTGAATCCGGGGGAGTTTAAGGGGTGATTGATAGGGATCGGCTGGGGGGGTGTAAGGGCGTAAAACTCCTTCGCTCTTTGTCGCTCCACGGTCGTATCGTTCCTCCAATCGCTGTTGTCGTCGAATTTCCGGAATGGATTTTACAGAGGAAGAAATTCAGCTCCAAAGGCGACCGCATTTGCTTTTCCGGAATCGATTCGTCCTCTCCGCTGGTCCGCGTGGGTCCTAACCACCCAAAAGCCTCCCCCTAGAGGTTGGGGGAAGGGAGAGATTGAAAGCCCGCTGCGCGGTCGTATCGTTCCTCCAATCGCTGTTGTCGCCGAATTTCCTGGAATGGATTTTACAGAGGAAGAAATTCGGCTCCAAAGGCGACCGCATTCGCTTTTCCGGAATCGATTCGTCCTCTCCGCTGGTCCGCGTGGGTCCAAACCACCCAAAAGCCTCCCACTTGAGGTTGGGGGAAGGGAGAGATATGAAAGCCCGCTACGCGGTCGTATCGTTCCTCCAATCGCTGTTGTTTCCAAATTTCATGAACGATTTTATTGTGGTGGAAATTTGGCTCCAAAGGCGACCGCTACGCTTTTCCGGAATTGATTCGCCCGCTCCGCTGGTCCGTGTGGGTCCCCATCCTCCCCCATGATAACGGGGGGAGGGGGCAAAACGCAGCACAGCAGAGCGTGCGCAGTTACATAAACTAACCAAACGAGCCGTTCGGGGCGTACATCCCGAACGGCTCGTTTGGTTTATACCCCCAGCCCCAACCATCGGCTGGGCGGAAGTAATCACCCGCGCAGTGGTTGAGGCTGGGTAGGCCAAGCTCGGAGCGGAGCAGCGTGGGCCTTGTTTGGCGATGAAGCACGGCAATGCCGTGTGCTTCGGATGCCAACTTCATTCTTGAGCAAGCTTCAACGGAGCAGGCGGAATTGTTCTGGAGAAGCGTGAGCGGTCCCCTTTATCCCCGGATTTCAACATTGTTTCATTCATTCATAAGAAATCCGGGGGTAACAGGGATCGGAAGAACAATCCGCATGCGGAGTGATGAACAATCCTCTTTTTTCGATGAAGATTCAAATGGGGGCTAGGGGTTCAAATGGTCCTAGTGTTTTGAAAGCAAATGCTTGAAATTTCAGTTATGAATTTCGTTGGCAACGGTTCACTGATCGTCATAAGTTAACACCCCATGAAACACCCACCGCAACCTCATGGCATAATTACTGACGTCCATGCCCCAACACAACATCATATTACCATAAATAGTAATGATCCTCGCCTACTCAGTCCCTGCGCCGGGAATTACAATTTGTAGTAACCAAGGAGATTGAATCAATAGAAAGGGGGAGACGAGTCGATGAAACCCACGATAGAACCATCGCCGGCACCGTATAGAGAGATGAAGAAAAAACGAGGGTACTGGGGCCGATTAGGGTCGGACATATGGAAAGAGTGGGATCTTTATTTGCTGCTCGTACCGGGCATCTTGTTCATTTTGCTGTTCAAGTACACGCCGATGTACGGCATAACGATTGCATTTAAGGATTTCAACATCTTCACCGGATTTGCCGACAGCCCGTGGGTGGGATGGAAGCACTTCGAGAAGCTGTTCACGTCGCCGGACTTTGCTCAGGTATTCAAAAATACGGTCATCATCAGCTTCCTGAAAATCGTGATCTTGTTTCCGCTCCCCATCATTATCGCCCTGATGCTCAATGAGCTGAGGAATATGGTATTTAAGCGCACGGTGCAAACCGTCATCTATCTTCCGCATTTCTTGTCCTGGGTCATCGTCGGCGGATTGTTTATCGATATCCTCTCAACGAACGGAGGAATCGTCAATAAAGTTTTGGTATCCCTGGGAATGGAGCAGATTGCGTTTTTCCTGGATAACAGCGTGTTCCGAGGCGTGCTGATCACCTCGGCAGGCTGGAAGGAAACGGGCTGGAGCACGATCGTATACTTGGCAGCGTTTACAATGATCGATCCGATGCTGTATGAAGCCGCGAAGATCGACGGGGCCGGACGATGGAAGCAGCTGTGGCACATTACGCTCCCCGGGATCGCCCCGATTATTGTCCTGATGTTTATTCTGCGGCTCGGAAACGTGCTGGAAGCGGGAACGGAACAGATTCTCGTCATGTACAATCCGGTGGTGTACCAGGTATCGGATGTCATTGGAACCTATGTATACCGGCAGGGTCTCGGGAACCAGGATTACAGCTTCTCGACCGCGGTTGGCTTGTTCGAAGCCGTGATATCCTTCACATTGGTCATCATGGGCAATGCCATGAGCAGAAAATACTTACAGCGCGGGATCTGGTAAAGAAAGGGTGGCGCAAATGGATCACAAAAAAGCTTTGGAAGGAACAAACACCACCCGAGGTGTCATCCAAACGTCGTTTTCGGAAAAATGTTTCTCGGTATTCAATTATACGTTCTTCATCGTCATGGGTTTAACGACCCTGCTGCCTTTCATGAACCTGATCGCCAAATCCTTGAGCAGCGAGGGAGCCGTCATATCGGGTCAGGTTGGGCTGCTCCCGGTCGGGGTTCAATTCGAAACGTACAAGTACGTGCTGCAGGATTCCATGTTCTTGAATTCGCTCAAGGTATCCATTTTTCTGACGATCATCGGAACAGCTTGCAGCTTGTTTCTGACTACGTTGACGGCTTATCCGTTGTCCAAATACCGGCTGCGGGGACGGAAAGGCCTGCTGTTGATCTTCGTATTCACGATGCTCTTCAGCGGCGGACTGATTCCGACGTACCTGCTCATGCAAAATTTGAATCTGGTGAACTCCTTCCCGGTGTTATTCCTCCCGGCGATGGTGAACGTGTACAACATGCTCATCATTAAAAACTATTTCGAGGGGCTTCCGGATGAGCTGGAGGAATCCGCCAAGCTGGACGGCGCGGGGAATATCCGCATCCTGGTTTCGGTCATTGTGCCGCTCTCGCTTCCCGTTATGGCAACGATCGGATTGTTCTTTGCGGTCGCTTTCTGGAATGACTATTTTGCGGCGATGATCTACATTACCGATCCGGCGATCAAGCCGATGCAGCTGTACCTGAAGGAGCTGCTGGTTTCGTCCAGCGGGGACTTCCTGAAGGATAATGTCGACGCCGCGATTAACGCGACACCTCAGTCCATACAAGCTTCCTCGATCCTGCTGGCAACGATCCCGATTTTGCTGGTGTATCCATTCCTGCAAAAGTATTTTGTTAAAGGCGTGCTTGTAGGTTCGGTTAAAGGTTAGATTCATCAGAGCTTACTTAATAAAGGTGGTGATGCGCTTCGTATTGTCAGATGGCAGAATTCATTGAATTTCTCAATCACAAGGAGGGTTATCCATGATTAAGATTAAAAAATCCGCGGTACTGGCCGGGATTCTCGGATTCACGCTGGCGCTGTCCGGATGCGGCGGCGGGGGAGGCGGCACGACGGACACGCCGGCGGCTCAACCATCGGACACACCGGCAAGCACCCCGAAGGATGAGGGGAACAAAGACACAACGGCTGAAAAACCGGGTCTGCGCATGATCATGCAATATGGATTGTTTGATCCGAAGACTGAGTATGTGGCCAAGTACATCCAGGAAAGAACCGGATTCAATGTGGAATACGAACTGCTGCCGGCTGAGAACGCGGATGAGAAGCTGAACCTGCTCGTATCCAGTAAAGATAACTATGATTTGGTGAAATTGAATGCACTTCAGTTCTACAATCTGGCCTCTGCAGGAGCGCTCGAGCCGATCGATGAGCTTCTGGAATCCCACGGCAATTATATTAAGCAATCCATTAAGCAGGAGTCCTTCGGCAGTGCCACCATCGACGGGAAGATTTACGGCATTCCCGAGACTGGGGCAGGAGTAAGTATCGGCGAGGCACTGGTGGTCAGACAGGATTGGATGGATGAATTAGGACTGTCCACACCGACGAACGCCGATGAACTGTACAATGTGCTCAAAACGATCAAAGAGAAGAAGAATGTTATTCCACTCACAGTGAGCAATAAGGCTCCAGCTATCTATGGTAACATTGCCGCAACATTTGGCGTTTTCACCGATTGGAAGGAAGTCGATGGCAAATTGGTGCATCGGGCTGAACTGCCTGAAATGAAAGAATATCTTACTTTTATGAACAAACTGTACAAAGAAGGATTGCTTGATACCGAGACTCCGATTAATACCGCACAGAAATCCATTGAAAAATTCTCGGGTGGTAAAGCTGCGATGTATGAACTGCCTTGGTGGAGCGCCGGGACAACGATTGAGGCACTGACGAAAAATTTCCCGGAAGCAAAAACATCCATTATCCCTTACCTGAAGGGCAAAGATGGTAAGGCTGCTATTGGAGTTAAAACGAATACAACTTGGTATGTGGCTATCCTGAAATCTTCGAAGAATAAGGAAGCTGCCATGGATTTCCTCAATGCGAAGTTGGAGCCTGAGACATTTAAAGGCATAGCGCTTGGTAAGGAAGGCGTACACCATGAAGTTAAGGATGAGAAATACTATCCGATTCTGCCGATATTTAACGATGAACTGAATAATGCAAGCAACTTCCTAACCGGGGTAGATGAAGAAAAGTATCCGATCTACTGGCAAGCACGTGTACGTAAAGATCCTGTTCTTCAGGCGCATTTCGAAGAGTATCAGAAAAATGCCGAAGGAATTATGGTTGTAGATCCTATGTCGACAGCTCCGCCTATTGATGCCGTATCCAAAAACCAGCTGAAATTGTCTACTATGCTCGATGACAATGTGCTGCAATTCATTTCCGGAGCGAAGCCGATTGATGCTTACGATCAATTCCTGGCTCAATGGAGAGCTGAAGGTGGAGCCGATATGGTGACCGCAGCAAATGAATGGTTTCAATCCACGAAGTAAATGACCTAAACGAAAAAGCAGTCTGCGCAAGCAGCTGCTTTTTCAAAATTCGTAAAGGAGGTGACAGTTGAATTTATATTTACGTGATCGTTCATTCTGAATAGGAGAAGGGTGGTAATCATTTGATGTATCGTTTATTTCGCAGGCGGATCGCGCTGTTTCTCAGTCTGTCACTGATCGTTTCTCTCATCGTTCCGGTTGGTTCTTCCGCGTTCGCGGATAACGAAATTCCTCCGGTTCAAAGCGAGGGTCCCGAACCGGTTACCCTGGTCTCCCAAGGCGGAGAGAGTCTGGAGTTCACGGATATCAACGTGGCGGGCGATACGGTGGAAGGGAAAAATGATTATTTGGCGCTGTATACCAGCGGCGCAACGGTTACGGGTTCCGTATATACCGATGAGGTATGGGTGCCTACGCTTCATGTTGCGGTCTCTGTGGATGCCGGCGGTCAAGTGCTGGACATTCTCGGACCGGACGTCGATCCTCCGACTACTTGGGATCCGGGAACGTTGCTTCCAATTCCGGCCGGTGGTTACGTTGTAGTGGCTGGCGGCGCCAATGCGTGGGATCAATCTGCTTTTCAGAAACCTCTCTTCAATCATAACAAAACGGGAGATACGGTGAAGCTGATGCGGGCGGGCGAAGAAGTGACTGCGGCTGATTTCCTGCCGGAGCAGCCGGGGCCGGGTCCAGGTCCGGATCCGCTGCCACCCGAACTGCATCTGATTACACTAACTGATACGACCGTGGATATTCCGGTCATTGAGATTGCGGGTTTTGTGGCAAATTATGCCGCAGATCAGGATTTAAGCGTAACGGTTAATGGCGATGAAACTGCGATTACGGCGGAAGGCATGTTTCGCACGAATGTTTATTTGGAGCCGGGCCCGAACGCGGCTGAGGTGAAACTGTTTAAGGGAGATGGCGAACTGGCAGTCCAAACACTGAATATCGTGTACGAACCGATCGAGAACCAGGATTATATTGAAGTCGAAGCGGCACCGAAGGATATTACGATCGACATTGAAGGTCCGCGCAAGAAGCTGGACTATGTCGACAAGGATGTCACGGGCGTGCCAAACATCGTGGCGATTTTTACAAGAGATTACGGCAATTCCATCACGATTCCTCAGACCAATGTCGCCGTGCAGGTGGATGCCAACAACCGCGTATTACGGGTGATCAATCCTTCGATCAACGGGAAGCCGCCTGTATGGACAGGGCCGACCGAGCTTGAAATTCCCGAAGGCGGTTATGTGCTGATGGCACAGGACAACAGCTATGCAGGTAATAACATCAAGCGCTATTTAGCCGAGAATTTTAAGGTCGGGGATATGATCAAGCTGCGGAAGAACGGGGAAGTGGTTCAGGTACGCGATATCATGAGCGGCAATGGCCTTATTGCACGGCTCACGCTGGATAACCAGACGATGTACACCGTAACAGAGGGCAGTACCGCTATCACGGGGCGCATCGACAACATGGAAGACATTACCGCGATCAAACTCCTAGTGAACGGTAACGAGGTGCCTTTTGAAGCGGATGGTACCTTCACGCATAACTACACGTTAACAAGCGGCACCAATTATATCGAAGTCAAAGTGATGAAGAATGACATCGAGCAGGATGTACGTCATCTTGCGGTGTTTGCAAGACCTGATTTCTCCCCGGAAAAAGAAGTCATTCTCTGGGTGGACCAGGCTTCCAATGTCAGAAAGTTTAAAACGAGCGAGGATGTTTTGGCATTCTTGCAAAAAGCCAAGGAAACGGGCGTTACCTCGGTGGCATTTGATGTGAAGGGCGTTGAAGGTTATGTCTCTTATAAGAAGAACGATTTGACGGGCAGACCTTATGTCAGCGAGATCAAGGCACCCGAAAAAGCAGGCGCAAGTCCGGATCTGGACTTATTGCAGGAGTTTATTGATCATGGTCACGCACTGGGATTAGAGATTCATGCGGCGATCAACGTGTTTGCCGAAGGATCGATTGCCCATAACGAGTATGCGGTTCTGAACGATCACCTCGATTGGGAGGAACGTGTATATTTCGCGGAGAACAATGGCGAGATCAAGCGTCTGCGCGAAAGCAAAAAGCAGGGCTTGGTAGCCTTTGTCAACCCGTCCAATGACGAGGTTCGCAATTATCAGCTTCGAACATTCGAAGAAATCATTAAGAACTATAATGTGGACGGCGTTGTCCATGACCGGAGCCGATATGACAACGAGGGGGCCGACTTCAGCGACGAAACCCGCGTGAAGTTCGAGCAGTTTTTGCAGGCCCGAGGCAAGCAGCTTAACCAATGGCCAAACGATATCTTTTACTATGAAAACAATGTTCGGGTATACGGCCCGCTGATTCAGGACTGGTGGGAATTCCGCTCGGGGACGATTCAGAGCTTCTTCGGCGAAGTGAAGGATCTGGTGGATTCCTATGAAGTTTCAACAGGCAGAAAGATCGAGGTATCCTCTTATGTTGGATCCTGGTATGAAACGTATTATTTGAACGGCGTGAACTGGGGCAGCAAGAACTTCCGGTTCAATCCCGCGCTCGGCATGCCGGACGAATCGGTGTATACGCCGGAATACTATCAAACCGGGTATATCGAGTATTTGGACTTTCTGATGATCGGGGCTTATCAAACCACCAGCCAGGAAATCCAGAAATATATAACGCTCGGCAATATCGTAACGAACGGTGAAATTCCGCTGTATGCAGGCATTGCCATGAACAATGTGCAGGCGCCGGCCGTGCAGCGCGAAGTGTTCCAGGCAGGGCTGAAGTCCACGAACGGCCTGATGCTGTTTGACGCATCCCAGGTCAACTGGCCGATCGCGGCGGCTGCTCTCCAAGATAAGGAGTGGGTTAAGGATTACCAGCTCGGGATGAGCTTGCCGGGAAGTCCGGATTCGTTCCTGGAAGGCAATTTCTATAATATCAACCGAATCGAGGGTAACGTCAATGTGATGACGGAAGCCTTCGGATACTCCACGGGCACGAACCGCTTCGGGGTTGAAGTGGTGGTGGACCACACGGGCCATGTGACCCGCGTGGTCAACCGGAACCAAGCGATCAACTGGAGCTGGGGAGCGCCTGAAGAGAATAACAGCGTTATTCCGCAGGGAGGCTTTGTCATTTCCACCCTGGACCCGTCAGGCACGAGAACGCTGCGTCAGCTCGTTGCCAATGCCTACAATACCGGGGATCAGGTTCGTTCAGCCGTATTAAGCGGGCTGATGGATGACGAGGGCAAAGAGACGCGCGACAGCCAGCTTGCGCTGAAAGGGCTTGTGGAAGTTCTCGGGCCCGGTAATGCAACTGTCAAGGTGAACGGCGCCGATGCGACTCTGTCGGCGAAAGGTGAATTTACAGCTAATGTGCCTCTGCAAACAGGCGTCAATTCGATTACTGTGGACGTGTTCGTTGACGAATTCAAAACCAACAGCAAGACGTTTGAGGTCATCCGGACTACTACGGGAGAGGGCGGATCCGATCCGGGTACTCCGGGCGGAGGATCCGGTTCACCCGGTGGAGGATCGACAACACCACCTCCTAATCCGTCGGAGCCAGAGCGGTTGAGCATCAAGAAAGAGACGGCACCGGGCGGTGGGACGGTTATCGTAGCGGATGCGAGCGAGAAGGGCATGCTCAGCGACGTGGAACGGCTCAGCAAGCTGCCGGCGACTTCACGCGTGCTTACGTATTCGGTGACCGACGCTTCGGATTCCGTCGTTCTTCACTTGCCTGTTCAGGGGTTGAGTGCTGCCGTGAAGGACCTGCCGGGGGGCTCCATTGTGTTGGAATCCTCCCAAGGCCGATTGGAAATTCCGCTGCATTCGCTGTCGGAAGCTTTACAACAACGAGGTACGGCGGAAAGTCTGCAAATTCGCGTCGCTTTAGCTTCAAAAGAAGAAGAGGATCGGGTAAAGGCAGCGTTGGAGGCAGGAGCCTCCAAGCTGGATGCATCACTTTCCATAACCTTAGCTTGGAAACAGGGGGATACGTTATCTGCGCTGCCAGCGCTTAAGGGACCTTACGCTAAGTTTACCAAGGCTCTATCCAGTGTCGTCAGTCCATCCCAAACGACGGTGCTGCGGATGGATCCGGCATCCGGCAAGCTGGTCTTCGTACCGGCGCTCATTCGCACGTCGAACGGTAAATCCCAAGCGGAGTTTAAGTGGAGGGATAGCGGCGTTTACTCCGTTGTCTCCCATGCGAAGACGTTTGAGGATTTAAGCAGCCATTGGGCCCGCGAGGACATTTCGCTGCTGGCTTCGAAACAATTGATCGAGGGATTAAGTGATACTCGTTTTGGCCCGAACGAACCGATCACGAGAGCGCAGTTCACGGCGATGCTCGTCCGTGCGCTCGGATTGAAGGATCAGGGTGACCATGCGAGCTTCCAGGACGTGAAGGCAAACGATTGGTATGCAGCCGCAGTCGCTACGGCAGTGGAGCATGGGCTGATCGAAGGCTTTAGCAACGGTACGTTCCGTCCGAACGAGGAGATCACCCGTGAGCAGATGAGTGTCTTGCTGCTCCGTGCACTGAAGCTTGCCGGTACGGATCTGGAGACAGGAAATACGGACTCCATTTTGGAAGGGTTCAAGGATCGTGAACACATTGCGTCCTGGTCCGAAGAGGCCGTGTCGGCCATCGTCAAATCCGGGGTGATGGAAGGACGTTCTTCTGACCGGTTCGTTCCGGAAGCCCATTCTACCCGGGCTGAGGGAGCGGTCGTATTAACTCGAATGCTGCAAATGGCTGAATTCATTAACCGTTAAACGCAGAAGACCCGTTCGTTAATAACGAACGGGTCTTTGTTATACATAAGGCTTTTGAAGTAACGTAGCAGTGAACTTGAAGTGCTACCTTTTTTGAAGAAGTCGCACTGGTCGCCCTGGGGTAGGGGAAATCCTCATAACAGCTTTATGATCCATCGTGGGATGTAGAGAATAACATCAAATATGAGAGTAGTGGTCATCTCCATTCGCTCCAATTTTGTTCTTCCGGGCCAGTTAATCTTTTTCATATGATGAACCTCATTTCAAGTGGATTTGTTGGACTCGTATCGAATCAAATTCTTAAAGATAAATACGCAGGGATTAAATGGAAGTTCCAGTGAATAAGAGGTAGTATATGTACAAGCCAAGTGTGAATCTTGGAATGCGGAGTTCCCAGCAAAAGCGTGAGTGAAATGAATTAGAAGTTCAGGAGGTAGCGGAATGTGTAGAGATTGGCATGAGGATATGGAGTACTGCAATAGGCTAGATGACACAGGCCAGAGTTTTATTTCGCCGGAGGTTTTAAAATACTGGCTCCAGCAAGCAGCAGAAGAGAAAAAACGTGCAGATGAACTCAGTAAAGCAGTAGAAGAAGCCATAGAAATTTGTGAGCAGGTGGAGGACTCAAATGACCCGTTAGAGCTACTTGAACAAGTGCTGATTCAATTGCAATTGGTGGCGTCCTTCCAAGGGAGGAAAAAGCATAATGCATAATAGTTAGCAATTGATAAAAACATTGACCCTATATCCTTGGTCGTGGTGGCGGTATGTGGTAATATATTCCTATAAACAGTTATATGTAAAAGGGGTTATAAGGTACGGTTTGATGAGCGGTCAGGTTGGTGCTCCTGAATCTGCATATGTAATCATCATTGGTCGGGTACCTGTCCATATCTATTGAGCGGATACATAGCTTGAACATCGGTTAAAGGAGGCTGAAATGGGACAAGAGAATGAAATTCAAGAGCTTAAAGATCGATTGAATGCAGTGGAGCAGCAGTTGGAGAAGAGATCAAAGTGGTTCAAAGCGCTTCGAACCGGCGTCATCATTATACTCGTTATTTATCTGCTTATGACACTCATTGGGATAATCCAATTTGTGAGCAATGGTTAAAGGCTGCCACAGGGTGGTCTTTTTCTTTTTCTGAAAATTAATCAAGCATGCGGATCGGGCAGCTCCTGAGCAGGATTTTTAGCCAATCAAAGACGTGTAGATGCGATTTGTCGAAGACTTTGAAAACAAATCCTACAACGTCAAAAATGGGATCATCAACGGCCTGCAGTTTGGTTTCCCTGACCTTGATGGCATCACGTAAGGACTGCAACGGAGTGATCTGATCATCGTAGCTGCGCGACCATTCGAGGGGAAGACAGCCTTCGCATTGAACGTTACTCAGAAAGTTGCCAAATCTACTGACGAAGCAGTGGCGTTGTCCAGTCTAGAGATATCAGAAGGTCAGTTCGCAAGACGGTTGGTGAGCTCCGAAGGGCAAATTATCGCCAATACAATCAACAATGGTGATATGCACGGCTCTGATTGGATCAAGATGGCTGAAGCGGTAGGAGTTCAAGGAGAAACCAATATCTTCTTGGATAACTCTTCTAGGATCAGCAGTCATGATATCTGCTCCAAATTTCGTAGACTGAAAAAGCAGCAGGGGCTCGAACTGGTTATGATTGCCCCGTTTTTTCAAAGTGGCGACTTTGCAAATCATCTACGATAACGACGGCTGACAGATAGTTAGAGGTTTTCGTGCTCCGTGGCTGGTCGAAGTCCACAAGAAAAAGGAGGGCCGAAAAAACATGGAAGTACGAAACGAAATCAAAAGGGTAATCGGAGACCTTTAAATGAAGGTAGAGTTCGTCGATAACGAAGCAACTGCTGCAGCTTACCGGTATGCCACCGAAGAGTTAAAGACGGTGGAGATATGAATCGATACGTCTGAGTTGACCACTCAACGAAAACGGGGCTAGCTATATTGGACCCGAACGGTAACGTATTTATGAGGATCGAGATACAAGCGGACGGTGCGTTAGATGCTGCATGGATCAACGATGTCGTTGTACGGACACTCCAGTTAATCAAGCTACCCGATAAAGTGGCCATCGAAGGATTCTCTCATGGGTCGACTGGTTCGTTTGTAGGACGATAGTATGCAATAGGTTGTGCAATCCCCGTATCGGACAGCATGACGAAAGCAGAATTAAGTCGAAGTAGCACCTACCCAGCTCAAAAAATTCGCTACTGGGTTGGGGAAGGATCAAAAGAGGATTAGATCTTGACTATATACAAACGTTGGATGGTATGGGAAGGAAATCTCATACATTTAATAAATGACAATGACCCCATATCCTTGGTCGGGCGGGGGTTAATCGGTAATATATTCCTCTCTATAATTATATCGTAAAGGGGATTGAGGGAAATGGCGATGGCATGGGGACAAGGAGAGCTCTTTCCAAAAGCAAATGAAGAGGTGCACAAAACTCCTGCTCGGAAAATATAAAGAGATGACGATGCTCTTAGCAGGATTTTGAAATAATCGAAGAAAATTTAAAACAATTGGCCATCGATGGTGAAGCTGCTCGCTGCAACGATCAGGAAGATCTGAATGCTGATAAGACGGCCAACGCTACGATTCTGATTGAAAAGCAGCGTTGGGTATATCAGAGATATCAGTTTTATACACATCAGCTCCGGAGGGTATTCGACTTGATCCAAGGTGATGATGAAAGGAAGGCTGTCGGCTTTTTTGATTGTGACTACATATTTTAAATTCTATTGAATAAAAAAACTTTAGAATTTTGTAGTTATAAAGTGAAAGCCTCTTCAGAGAACAAACGGCTTTGCTTATTTTTTTCGGTTTTTAAAATAAATCATGAAAGAAATTATAATTAGCAATATTCCTATTCCTATGGTGATATTACTTATATTCCAGATAAAATTAGGAGTGCTCAAAATTAAATATTTTAATTCGTTAGTATTAGTATCTAGTTTTAGGTAAAGTAGTATTTTTTCAAATAAGCCAATAACAACGATGAATATACCTGATAAAAAGATATTTGAGATATCTTTCAATTATAACTGACCTCCTTAGTAATTAAGATAAACCCAACCTAGTAACAGGTTGGGTTATTTATACTATTTTACTTTAAGACTATACCCCATATTCCATCTGCTTCACCAGAAGAAAGTTTAATAGGTGATTGCCCCCATACATCCTTAGTTCCTAATCTTTCATAGACACCATTGAAAATTCCAGCATATGTTATTGTTCCAACAGATACTTTATATCTAGGAGTGAATTGAAGATATCCTATTTCCCCTTTTGGAATGCTCCAACCATATGAATAGGTAACGGTAGCAGATGTAGACCAAGTAAAAGAAGCACCCATCTTAATATAATTCTTGTCTCCACCTGTTACGTTACTACTATAGGATTCAGTAGTTGTTTTACCATCTGCCTTATTTATTGTACAGTGAGTAGCGCTGTATTTACAGTCAATATCTGGAGTCATCTTTAATGGAGTTCCTAAGGAATTATAATTATTGGATTCTGTATAAAAGTCCATATTAATATAAGATAATGGGGTAACAGATTGATCTTGAAATGGTGATGATCCCGCAAGAATATTTTTTTTAGAATAATCGAGTGAATCGTTCAATAAATTTCTGTATTCCTCTAGGCTAACCTCAGATCCATCAAGATTGAATGCTTCGACGATGAAGGTATCATCTGTTTTATTATAAATAGCTGGTTTTCCATCTTTATCGACCAAGATATAATTTTCAGAATTATCATTAACGGCGTCGGCGTATGTGACATTATTAGATGCCACTCCAGAGAACAAGAATGTAAAACAGAGAGTTAGAACTAGTGTGATTTTAGACTTCATTTAGTAGACCTCCGAAATATAGATTTATTATTTGAAAGCTGCGCAGCAATTCAAAATAACCGCCCAAATTATACTAATAATTTGAAATCATTACCATTAATATATTTGAATTAAAGCAATTAAATGTTAAAATATTAAAAAATATTATAAAAAAGTAAAATATATTCTTTTTACTTTATGTTATTTTTTATGAAGTAAATTAAGAAAGGTTATCAGTTAATAAGGCATCGTATTTTTGAAAAGTTATTGGAATTGAGTGGAAAATGAACACAATATAAATAAGTATGACTCTACTATAAACACCGCTACGAATTTCTGTGATGGGATGTAAGCATAGAAAAAGACGAGAATGACACGCACGGCTGCATGAAGGCGGTATTTGACCGTTGCGTCGATTCTCCACAAGTTATTTCTAAGTGTGCAATTAAAAATATAACTCCCCGATTAGCAGAAAACATAGATCTAACACCGAAGAATTGGACCTTTGAAGGTTGGAATGACCAATCAAGCATGGGGCATTCTTGATACTTGGGAAAATGAAAGTAATTGGGTTTCTGGTGAGAAAAGAGAGTATGTTTTTGTTTATACCACTCATTACAAAAAATATCGTATTAATGTGACGGCTAACAACGGTGGTATATATGTAAGCATTGACGAATTAGAAATGATGAGTTAGATCACTGAACAAACTGAACCATCCACAGAGCCTACCGAACCTCTGACAGAGCCAGATAACAATCGCGCACTGCTTGAAACTACATTGCATAACGGGGCTATAAAATTTGATCTTTCAATGAGTGAAGTAAACGCTTTATCAATTGGTATGAAGATAAAGCATCAGGAAGTGGCTCAATATCATTCGCTATTGATAAACATTGGAACAACGAGGGGCAATTTAAGTCCATGACGGCAAGATGGTCGCCATGTCGCTCAGCTACCGGTTAAGGGAATCATTATCGCCCCTTCGGCGGCTTCTTTTATTGCGGCCATCAAGAAGCGTGGTATCCTGCGTGTCATTAAGGCGGCAAATGAGGTTGTGAATGGGATCCGTCACGTAGCTTAAGCATTAGTTGAAGGACTCATGAAATACAATGACTGCTGTAAAGAGACATTCCGGGAGTTTAGCTCCTATGTTTGGGATGAGAAGGCAGTTGCTTGCGGCTAAGATAAGCCGGTCAAAGAGAACGATCACAACAAAATGGACGGTCATCGTTATTTTGTTCATACCATCGTGAAGCGTCGGGGTGGAGTGTTCTTCCCGGGGCAAGCGTGAAAGGAGGAAAACCGTGTCATTACTGTCTCCGACAAATGAATATCAAAAGGAAGTTGAAGACATTATCATCCGGGTGCTCTAACTGCCGCATCACTGGAGGAAATGGAGCCGCTACGAATGAAACATCAGGCTGGCTAAACAGTGTCATAACTCTTATTGTAGACTGGCGGAGCGAAAAGTTATGACCTCAGCCATGTCGCTCCAGATATATGTCTGGAGCTGGAGACAATAAATGCCGAGCAGTGTAGATTGCGATAGACCCGGGATCTCTGCACTTCCTATTCCAGAACCCTTCGGATTTGATCCAGCATATCACCGGCAAACGCGATGAGTTCATCCGGTTCGGAATCCGCAGGATTCTGTGCTCCGCCGCTATATTGATGCAAGGCACGTTCGATAATCCGATGATACTTCGGAGGAAGCGTGCGCAGACCCCATTCACCGCCTTCTTGTTTGGAGGAAACCACGCCTTCCTTCAGATAGTACAGCACTCGGCACAGGTTTAGCGTGTAGTACATAGGAGAGTCAGTGATGTCTTGTACCGCACCCTCCACGTCATGGAGAATGGCTTGTATGTAATGCTGCCGGTCAACGTGGGTAAAGATCTCTTGAACGGGTTTGCCGTATAGGGCAATGCCCCGATGCAAAATCACGGTGTAATGGGCGGCCAGGTCGGCGTCTTGGAATCCGCCGCACAGGTAATCGTCATCGGTCAGGTACTTCTCGCGATGAAAGGCGGAATAGTGGAATTCAAATGGAGGTGGATAGACGAGCTCCTGCAGACTGGATTCCAGGACAAGGCTCAGCTCCAACCCCTGCCGATTGGGCATACCATCGTGGAACTTTATGATTTTTTTGGCCAGCCGTCTCATATGATCCCGGGTCAGTTTGTCCGCTACCACGAGCAGCAGATCGATATCGCTTGTGTCCGGATTGAAGCAGCCCATAGCTAACGAGCCATGTAAGTAAATACCGACCAGATTGTCGCCGAGCTCCTCCTTAAACAAGTCGACCGCTTGATCCAAAACCCATTGCGTGTTCAATCGAACCCCCACCTTTCCCCCTGTAAGATATTCATCCATTATGTTCGGGAATTCTTTCCTTTGTCAATCTATTGATCCGTTCGTCCGTTTACAGTTGGAATTGGGGAGAGGGAGTCTAATAAAGCAAGCAGGGGATCTGAACGTACATATCGAAGTGAACACGTGACTATGTTTTATATTGAAAGGACGGAGTTATGAATATTTTTCATGCTGACCAACCAAGTCATATTGAAGTATATGCAATCAAGAATTCGGACCAAATTCGCGATGAGACGTTCCGTGCCTTGTTCAAGACGTTATCGCCCGATCGACAGGATTATGTATCCAAATTCAGAAGAGCGAGCGATTATCAGCGATCAGTACTTGGTGATGCCATGGTCCATCGAATCCTTCGGGATAAGCTGGGACTTGACCCGATGCATATGGAAATCATAAGAAACACATATGGCAAGCCGTTCTTAAAGGAGCATGACAACCTGCATTTTAATGTCTCCCATTCCGGGCATTGGATTGTATGCGCCGTTAGCAGCACGCCGGTCGGGATTGACGTGGAGAAAATGGAAGCCATCGATATGGATATCGCCAAACGGTATTTCCATATAACCGAGTTTAACGCACTGCTAAGCTGTCATTCTTCCGTCCGACTTTCCCGCTTCTTTGATCTATGGACGTTAAAGGAAAGCTATATCAAGGCTGTTGGCAAAGGCCTGCATTTGCCGTTGGATTCTTTTGCGCTGGAGCTGCAAGGCAGCGAGTGGGCACCTGTGCTTGGCGAGAACGGAGAGACCTACTATTTTAAACAGTATGCGGTGGAAGAAGGTTACAAGCTGTCGGTGTGCGGCATTAGCCGTCATTTCCCTGAGGATGTCCAATTCATAACCGCTGAGGAGTTATGAGTTACGAGATATAAGTTATGAACGGGACCGGGAAAAACCAGCCCAAGGACGGTGCCCTTGAGCTGGTTTCTTGGCGTTCTATAATAGAGGTGGATCAGACAGGGCGCAGTGCCGGCCATGCCAGCTCGATGCCTTCACTGACGAGTTTTTGCTGGAAGCTGGCGAGTCTTTCTTCGTCGTTCCGGACTTCCGTCGGCAGAATATCATGGTCCAGGCAGTAGCTGACGCAATATCCCGCGGCCTCACCGATGTTCCATTCTACGGGATGCAGCCGGTAGCAGCCGTTCGTAATGTGGGTGACCCCGATGTTTTTGCTGGCAGCCAGCACATTCTTCATCCGTTTCGGAATTAAGCTGCCGAGGGGGATTTGGAACGGCAGGGACGAGATATCAATGTATGGGCGCTCGCCCGTGCTCGGATGCAGATCGATCCGGTAACAGCCGATGCCGACGGAATCGTGGAACGTTTCGGTAACGCCGTCTGGTCGCGATTCGGTTGCCACATGCTGCTCCAGCACCGTAAACTCGGCCTGAATTCTTCTCGACTCGCGGATGTAAGGATACATGGCCATCCCGTCTTCCGTTCCGACCACATCGGGACGCAGGCGCAGTCCGGGATAACCCTTCCCGCCATCCGGCCGAGGCACCTCGGTCTGCAGCCAATACAGCAGGGACAAGCTAAGCTGTTTGGCTTGATAGATATGATGGGCAGCGTCTTCCTTCGGCACATCGATAATGGAGCCCAGCCAGTAGTCGTTTTGCGGCCAGTTCACAAGCGATACCGAGCTTTCGAACGTACCTTCCGCGAAATGTTTCGGGTCCAGGATTTGCCGGTATTGATAGAGCGGAAACTTGCCGTGTCCCGGAAAGATCTCATACTCGACCGGCTCATTCGTGGACGGCTTGACGGCGGTCAGGCTTAACAGCTTATCCGGCCAGAAATCGGGTTTATACTCCCGCCAAAAATCGTAAAGGGCAGGCTTCTCGATCGTGTGGTCCTCCCCCTCCAGATAATCCACGGCAAAACAATACGTAAAGCCCTGCATATCCTGCGGCAGCGGATCGCCGTCAACGGCATGCGGTTCCCCTGTTTGGGATTTGGACTCGGCGCCGGTAACATATTCGATGCCCGCCAGCGGAAGCAAATCGCCGAGCTCGGTGGCATCCACGAAGAACGGAGCGTGAAGTGCAATTTGATCCTGCGTCTTAAGATGACGAATGGTTACGCTGTTCACACGATCCCCTGAAACGTCGGCAGACTCTGGCGCATATTGGTAGAGGATCTTAAGCCGACCGCTGTGAATGTACGGGGCCAGCATTTGTTGCAGGACGGCGAGGGCCGTGCGCGGCTCATGGCACAGCCGGCTCACGATACCGCTGCCGGGGTTTAATTGCACATTGGATTTGGCCTTGGGAGTCATAGGGAAAAAATCGCGGTAGTACTGGCGGACGCCTTCGCGGAACTGCCGGTAACTGCGCGTGCAGCCAAAGGATTCAATCCACGGGTGCTCGTCGGGCGGAACCGCCTGGCTGGTTAGCTGTCCCCCGATCCAAGTGGTCTCCTCGGTCATGATGACCGTCTTTCCTGATTTAGCGGCGGCAAGCGCAGCGGCTGTTCCCCCTGTCCCGCCGCCGAGAATGACGATATCGGCCTGCATTTCTCGTATCATTGACAGATTCTCCTTTTGGGATAGTTTCATACATGATCCACAAGATCAGCACAACAAACAAGTGACTATTCTAATTGTAGATTCTCTCCAGCAGGAAAAGTACGGGACACAGGTGACCTTTTTTGGTAATCTGATGCCGTTTTTTAAGGCTTATTGTCCGGTTTTGTATTTGCTGCGATATTGACCGGGCGTCATCCCCTCCAGCTTGCGGAAGGAGCGGATAAAGTTCTGCGAATTATTGTAACTTAGCCTCTCCGCAATATCCTTAATGGGCATGTCGGTTTCGACAAGCCATTTCTTGGACATTTTGAAGCGGTACTGGGACAGGTATTCGCTGAAGGACATATTGGTTTCTTTTTTGAACACGCTGCTAAGATAAAAATTGTTGTAATGGAGGCGGGAAGCACACTCCTCGAGTGTAATATTGCGATCAAACTCATTGCGGATAATCTCGATCATCTGCTCGGAAAGATTCTGGTATTGAGAGTCCTGGCGATCCCGGAATACACTAACCATCGGCCGGATGATGCGGGATTTAAACCAGCTTTCGATATCGTGATTGGTGTAGAGCCGAAGAAGCTCCTCCACGAGAGAGCTGTCCCGGATGTCGAGCTGCTCGAGCATGATCCCGTTCTCCTGCATTACGATCATCAGATCATTTAACAGCCGGATGAGCGAGATTTGATAATCATGCGGGGTCCGATCCTTCCGAAACACTTCGAGCAGCCACTGCTTTAGAAGCTCCACTGCTCGATCTTCATCAGCCAGCTTGATGGCATCAATCAGCTCGTTCTCCACCTGCATCGGGTAGAAATAGACCCGTGTGTGCTTGCCCGAGTTCAGGCTGAAATAAGGGATAATGACACCGGTTCCCAGCTTGATGCGGTGTTTAAGGGCTTCGAGCCCTTCCTGGTAAGCGCGTGCCGTTTTGGATAGGTTCTCGTAAGGCAGGCTGATGCCGATGCTGACCTCCAGATCGAGAACACTGCGCGTCGTCTTCTGGATCTCCTCCGATAATGTATAGATATAGTCATTGAATTCTTCCAGCGTGATGCCGCCTCGTCCGATGAGCGTAACCTGTGTGAGATCGATAATGACAGAGGGGAGGCGATGGGAGGAGGGGATCATCTCCTCGATGATATTGTTGATGGCAAACAGCAGCAGGTCACTATCCTTGCGCTCATACCGGGTTTCGTCCAGCATATCGATCTGGAGGGTAAACACCGCCAGGTGCTCCCAAGCGGATATCTGCTCCTTGAAGCCAAACAGCTCGATCTGCTCCATGACTTCGGGCGGACTGCTCTTGCCCAGAAACAGCTTATGGAGAAAAAAGGTGCGCACCTGCTGGCTGGTCTGCCGAAGCTCGCTGCGGAGCTTTGTGTTTGAATTGAACATATCCCGGATATGCTCATCGATGATTTGCAGCTCGCTCTTTTTGTTGGCTTGGATTTCCGGCAGACGCTCCACGATATTTTCAAAAATGTGCCGGATGGGCGTGTACATCTTCCGCGTTCCAAGCCAAACCAGCAGAATGCTGAAACCGATCATCAGCATGCAGATATACAGCGTAAACCAGCCGATGGAGCGGGACTCCTTGGTAATGGCGGACATTTCGGTAAAGGAGGCATACAACCAGCCGTTAAAATCGGACCGGACGAACGTTACGGACACCGGCTTGTTGTCAATCTTCGTCTCGAACTGCCCCGATTTACTGTCAAAATGGTCCAGCTCCGTCTCTGCATACCCGGTATCGGTCAGATATTGCCCGAGCTTTCCTTGCTCGGGATGTACAACGATCCGGTAATTATGGTCCAGAACCATCACCTCCCGGGTTTCGGAAGGGGTATCCATCATAGCCGCAAGACTGCAGCTGGGAATGGTGGCGAGTGCGACACCCCGGGCGCTGGAGGAGGAGAGCGGCATTTTCTTCACCAGCGCAATCGTGTAGGGGCAGGCATAACTGAGCGTATCGCTGGACCCGAGAGATTCCGTCTCGAGCATCACCCAATTGGAGTTCCCTTGAAGCTCCATGAGTGTCAGCAGCGTATCCTTGGAAGCGTATTCATTAAATTTGTACATGCCCCGGTTATTGATCAGCCAGTTGGTTGTCGTGTTCGCAAGGATGACGTCCGTAACCTTGGTCTCGGGTGATTGCAGCAGACTCATCTCTTCTCTCAGTTTGTTATACAATTGGAAGTCATAATAGGACAGGGGCCGATACAACGCGCTTTGCAGAATATTGGAATTAATGACGTAATTCAGTGTATAATCCACAGTCCGCAGCACCTGTTCGAGATTGCTGTTCGTTTGATTCATAATCTGGATATTGCTGCTGTTGACGTGGTTTTGCACGGAGGTGGATGATTTCATGAACGAGAAGAAGCCGAGGGCCACGAGAGGAATGATGCTGATGAAACAGCCGAACAGGACCATTTTAGAATAAAAGCTACTTTTTGGATGCAATAGGTACACCTTCCTGTTTAACAAAGTGTATAATCATTGTATGGGCAACCCGGGTTACATTCAATAATCATTTCAAAAAGAATAATCACTGTATTTGATCATCATGGTTTGTCATGAAAAAAGATGTACATATGTTAGGATCATCCCAAACACACGGGATCCGCAAGAAACATGGGGGAACGGAGGTAGAACGGATTGATGACCCGTCTGTCAAACTATGTCATTCTTACGCTTGCTATCCTGATGGTGTCGGCCGCGTGCATCAGCATGGCACGATCATCGGGAGCGGATGGCGGAAGTACGTCTTCTGATCGCAAAACCAGCATTTCGATTATGGCCAACCTGCACACCACCGAGGTTCCCTCCGATCGGATCGAGAAATGGATCGAGGAAAAAACGGGCGTTCAGCTTAATATTCAGTGGGTACCCGACGGGAGTTACGATGAGAAGGTGTTTGCTTCGCTTGCAACAGGGACTTTGCCGCAAGCGCTGTATCTGAAGAATGCCGCATCCTTATCCTATTTCAGGGATGAGATTCGGAGCGGGCTATTCTGGGAAATCGGCCCGTATCTTAAGGACTATCCGAATTTGCAGAGATTGAAGCCCGAGGTTTTGAAGAATACGGCCATCGACGGTAAACTCTACAGCCTGTACCAGGAGCGAGCCTTAGCCCGTTCAGGCATCATTTACCGTAAGGACTGGGCAGATCGCCTGGGGCTATCGGCACCGGAAACGCTTGATGATTTATATGAAATGTTGAAAGGGTTTACATATAACGATCCGGACAATAACGGTATCGATGACACCATCGGTTTGACGGATCGCAATGATCTAATCTACGGGGCTTTCAAGACGATCAGCTCCTATTATGGAACACCGAACAATTGGGGATGGTATAACGATTCATTGCAGCCGGAATTCGTCTTTCCGAAATATATGGAAACGATGAAGTTCTTCAAGAAGCTTCATAACGAAGGACTGATCAATGAAGACTTCCCGATTACCAGCAAGACCGACCAGCTGGAGCTGTTCGTAACGGGAAAAGCCGGGGTTTATATCGGCGCGATGGGAGATGTCCTGTCCCTGGAGTCAAGGCTGCTGGCGAATGATCCCAAGGCTTTGCTGGACGTTCACAATCGGGTTCTCGGGCCGGAAGGGTACGGGATATGGGCTTCGCAGGGGTACGGAACGGTGATCCTGTTTCCGAAGTCCGCGATTGCTACGGAAGAGGAGTTGAAAAGCGTGCTCTCCTTCTATGACGCGCTGATGAGTCCCGAGCTTGCAAACCTGATGTATTGGGGAATCGAAGGGATCCATTATACCGTTCAGAATGGCAAAGCGATGGCCGTGGATGCCTTTGAGTTAAGGGAAAAGGATGTAAAGCCCTATCAGGCTTTGATGGTCGGAGGATTCAGCACCATACCGGGCATGCAGCAGCCGGTTAACACGAATCAGGTTAAGGATAAGGCCGAGCGGCTGATTTACGATAATGAGAGTTTCCTCATTTACGATCCCACCGCACCGCTGGAGTCTCCGATGTATAACGAAATCGGCGTCAGATTGAATGAACGCATACGGGATGCCACCTATCAATTTATGTTAGGGATGATCGATGAGCAGGGTTTCGAGGCCGAGATCGACCGTTGGCTGGAAGAAGGGGGCAGGCAGATTATCGAGGAATATAATGCTTCCTACCGAAGCACGGTCGGACCCTATTTACATGATAAATACCGCTAGGGGATTGATATCCCCGGCGGTATTTTTGTTTTGCACTGCGTGAGCGATCTCATTGACAACATAATCATTAGATTTGATTCCGCGGCAATAAATGCCGGGCGTGACCGAACTATCCATATCCAATCTCAGGATTATATACGTACCGGGCTTCCCTCAACTAAGCTGTTTCTTGTCAGTTCCTATTCAAATTTAAAACGGAGGTCAGAAGATGAAGAAGAAAAAAGCCAGTACCATTCTGGCAATTGTAACCGCTTTATCCGTGTTGGCGGGCTGTGGCGGCAACTCCGCCCCTGCAGCAACCAGCAGCTCAAACGGAAGTCCTGCCCAAGGCGAGAACAAGAACGAACCGGTATCCATCTCGATTATGGCCAACCTCCATACCCCTGAAGTTCCCTCCGACATGATTGAGAAGCTGCTGGAAGAGAAAACGGGCACCAAGCTTGACATTCAGTGGGTGCCGGACGGCACTTATGATGAAAAGGTCAATGCCTCCTTTGCAACCGGAACGCTGCCGCAGGTGACGTATCTGAAGAATGCCGCTTCGCTTGTGAATATGCGTGATGCGATCCGTAACGGGCAATTTTGGGAAATCGGGCCATTGCTGGATCAGTATCCGAACCTCAGCAAGCTGAAACCTGAAGTGTTAAAGAACACGGCGGTGGACGGCAAAATCTATGCGCTTTACCGTGAAGTGCCTTTGTCACGCCAGGGCATCATTTACCGCAAGGATTGGGCCGACAAGCTTGGGCTCAGCGCCCCGACCAATGTGGACGAATTCTATAATATGCTGAAGCAGTTCAAGGAGAAGGATCCTGACGGCAACGGCAAAGATGACACCATCCCGCTGACGGATCGAAATGATCTGATTTATGGCGCATTCAAAACGATCAGCTCGTGGCTCGGCACGCCGAATAACTGGGGCGAGAAGGACGGCAAGCTGGCTCCCGAATTTATGTTCCCCGAATATATGGAGACGATGAAATTCTTCAAGAAACTTCACCAGGAAGGCCTGATCAATCAGGATTTCCCGGTTACCAGCAAAACCGATCAACAAAATCTGTTCATTACCGGAAAGTCGGGCGTTTATATCGGAGCGATGGGGGACGTATCCAGCCTTCATCCCAAGGTCGTCGAAGTGAATCCGGATGCGGAGCTCGATGTTCAGAATAAAATCGAAGGTGGCCCGAATGGCTTCGGAATCTGGTCGGTTCCCGGCTATGGCTCGGTGATTCTCTTTCCGAAATCAGCTATCAAATCGGAAGAAGAGCTAAAGGATGTGCTTGCCTTCATGGATCAGTTGATGAGTCCGGAACTTGGCAACCTCATCTATTGGGGGGTTGAAGGACAGCATCACAAGCTGGAGGAAGGCAAGGTCATCCCTTCGGAAGACACGAAGCTGACTGATCGCGAAGTGAAGCCTTATCAAGCCATGCAGGTCGGCGGACCGTTAACGATTGAAGGATTTTATGAGGCGAAGCATATGCTCCCGGTCAAAGCGAAATCCGAGGAAATGATTATGGAGAACAATGAATACCTCATAGAGGATCCTTCGGCTTCACTGGATTCCAAGACATTTAACGAAAAGGGCGTACAGCTGCAGGAGATGATTAAAGACGGCACGTATCGATTTATGCTTGGCGATATCGATGAGGCCGGATTCCAGGCTGTGGTGGATAACTGGCTTAAGAGCGGCGGTCAGCAAATCATCGATGAGTTTAACGTTTCCTACGAATCTTCCAAATAATGAACAAGCCAGCATCCCGAACGGCCGGAGACTGCCATGCTGCAGTCTCCGGCAGGCTTCGGGACAGAAAGGAAGTCTGAGATCATGAGCGAAACCGCAGTGAAGACCGGGTTGAGCAAGAGCGCCCGTAAAATACCGGAGACCGGTCGAATGAGAAGAATAATAAAAAACCGGGCGATCTACCTCATGATTCTGCCGGGATTTTTATACTTCCTGATCTTTAAATATATCCCGATGTCGGGATTGATCATAGCCTTCCAGGATTATCAGGCTTATCTCGGCGTTACGGGAAGCCCCTGGGTGGGGCTCAAGCATTTTGAACGGCTGTTTACCGAGCCGATGTTCTTCACGATTTTGGGCAACACGCTGCTGCTGTTTTTCTTGAACCTGGCATTCTATTTTCCGGTGCCGATCATTCTTGCCTTAATGCTCAACGAGGTCCGGCGCGAAGTGTTTAAACGATTTATCCAGACGCTGGTGTACATTCCCCACTTCATGTCTTGGGTTATCATCGTATCCATCTCGTTTGTCATGCTTTCGATGGATCGCGGCATCATTAATGAATTGCTGGTTATGGCCGGATTCGAAAAAATCAATTTTCTGATGAGCAGCGAATGGTTCCGGCCGATGTATGTCCTGCAGATTATCTGGCGGGAGGCAGGCTGGGGAACAATCATCTATTTGGCTGCCATGGCGGCGATTGATCCCGGTCTATACGAAGCGTCCCGGATTGACGGGGCGAGCCGCTTTCGGCAAATGTGGCATATTACGCTTCCTTCGATTCGAAGCGTGATCGTCGTTTTGTTGATTTTGAAAATCGGCGACGTGCTGGAACTTGGGTTCGAACATATCTATCTCCTCTTAAACTCGATGAACCGGGATGTGGCGGAGATATTCGATACGTATGTTTATACCGCAGGTCTTAAGCAAGGTCAGTTCAGCTTCAGTACGGCGGTCGGGTTCTTTAAATCGCTGATCGGTCTCATTCTGGTAATGCTGGCCAATTGGCTGGCCAAAAAAGCCGGAGAAGAAGGCATCTATTAACTACAGAAAGGTGGACCGCTATGGTACAAGATAAAACGATATCGAGCCGAATCTTCGATATCGTGAATTATACGCTGCTGTTGATCATTGGCCTGGTTACCATCCTGCCTTTCCTTCACGTCATCGCCGGATCCTTCACAACGGTGACGGAGCTGGCGCAGAAGCAGTTTGTCCTGTTTCCGACCGTTTGGTCCCTTGATGCTTACAAATATGTGTTTTCAACCAATACGGTATTTCGCTCGCTTGGCGTTTCCGTTGGAGTCACCTTCTTAGGCACCTTGTTCAGCATGCTGTTAACCTGCTTGATGGCCTACGGGCTGTCGCGCAGGGATCTGGATGGCCGAAATTTCATCATGTTCATGGTCTTGTTCACGATGCTGTTCAGCGGCGGAATGATCCCCACGTTTCTCGTGGTGAAGGAGATGGGGCTGATCGATACGTATGCGGCGCTGATTGTCCCTACAGCGATCAATGCCTTCAATCTTATCATCATGCGAAACTTCTTTCAGAACCTGCCTGAGGGACTGGAGGAATCCGCAAAGATCGACGGGGCCGGTGACTGGGGAATCCTGTTCCGAATCGTGATTCCGCTGTCGATGCCTGCCATTGCGACCATATCGCTCTTTTATGCGGTTACCTACTGGAACACGTATATGTCGGCGATTTTGTACCTGAATGATGCGGCCAAATGGCCCGTTCAGGTCATCCTGCGGCAGATCGTTATACTTGCCAGCGGCTTGGCGGCAGACACCTCCGGCATGGACGAATTTGTCCGGCCGCCGGAGCAGACGGTGAAGATGGCTGTCATCGTCATCGCTACGCTGCCGATTCTGTGCGTGTATCCGTTCCTGCAGAAGCATTTTGCGAAGGGTGCGCTGCTGGGATCCATCAAGGGATAGAGAGGAGCGAAGGTTGGTGTTGGAAAAGAAACGATATGCGCCAATCATTGCCGGCAATTATGCGGACCCGTCGATCATCCGGGTCGGCGAGGATTATTACATGACGCATTCCTCCTACAAGCTGACGCCCGGGCTCGTTATCTGGCATTCGCGCGATTTGCTCAATTGGAGCCGAGTTGGGGCTGCGCTGCCCCACTACGAGGGGAATGTGTGGGCGCCGGATTTCGTAGCGCATAACGGGATGTATTATATTTATTATCCGGCTGGGCGGACGAACTGGGTCGTTACCGCATCCAGTCCGGCGGGACCGTGGAGCAAACCGATCAATCTGGGGATCAAGGGAATTGATCCAGGGCATACGGCAGGACCGGACGGGAAGCGTTATTTGCATATGTCAGGCGGTGATTTTGTAGAGCTTACGGCGGACGGACTCGCGATCGCGGGTGAAGTCAGACATGTGTATAACGGCTGGCGGTATCCGGACGATTGGGTCGTGGAGGCGTACAGCCTGGAGGGGCCGAAAATTACCGTTCATGATGGTTATTACTATCTGACGGCAGCCGTCGGAGGGACGGCCGGTCCGCCTACAAGCCATATGGCCGTATCGTCAAGATCCAGAACGCCATGGGGGCCCTGGGAACACTCTCCGTACAACCCGATTATCCATACGGAATCCAGGGATGAACGCTGGTGGTCCAAAGGACACGCCTCGTTGATCGACTCGCCGGATGGCCAGTGGTGGATGGTCTACCATGCTTATGCCAATGGGTTCCATTCACTGGGCAGACAGACCTTGCTTGAACCGATCGAATGGACTTCCGATGGATGGTTTCGTGCTGCAGGAGGCCGTGAGAGTCTTATTGACCAGTACGATCGGCCGCATGATGAAGGAGAAACCAATGCTGGGAATCAAGGAGCCTCATTCAGGGATCCCTTTGACGGTCCTGAGCTGGGGTTGCACTGGCAGTGCGAAGGCGTGGAGCCTTCTGCACGGTTCCGTTCGGGGAATCATGAATTGGTAGCCGAGGCCGCCTCCGAGGAGGAAAAATCTTCTCCGCTGCTCTATATGGCGGGCCATAAGCGTTATTCAGCAGAGGTTGAGATCATCGTGGAGGGTCCGGCAGAAGGCCGCCTGCTCCTCTATTATAACGATGCGGCATATCTTGGTATGGGAGTCAACGAGCATGGAGTGAGGCATTTCCGGTCATTCAAGGGCTACGGCACGATGCAGAACCATACTCGCAGGGCTTTTTTGCGGTTGGTTAACGATGCGCATATCGTTTCATTCTATTACAGCTTCGATGGGGTGGAATGGATCCGGTATGACAAAGTGGCAGATGTTTCAGGATTCCATCACAACACGTTTGGCGGGTTTCAGAGCCTCCGCATCGGACTGGATGCCGTCGGCAAAGGCACGGTGATTTTTCGGGAGTTTTCATATAACGTCATCATCAGCTGAAAGAAGGGATAGGCCATGACAAAGGGATTAGAGAACATTCTGGAGGGGGGCGACAGGCTGTTTGAAGGTTTCTTCGAATGGCTCGAAGGACAGTATGACGCTGCTTCCGGCGGTTTTTATTACGCCCGCAGTTCCAGGGATGCCGATGCGTTCACGACGGACATCGAATCGACGGCACAAGCGTTGGGCATTATCGAGCGCTGCGGACTTCAGCAAAGGCTGACCGATGACATCAAGGCGGATCTTGTGCGTTTTTTCCAGTCCAAGCAAGACCCTGGGACGGGGTATTTCTATGATGCTGATCCCAAGATGAGAAAAGACGATGTGATGGTGGGCCGTGCACTTGGCTACAGCGTAGGAGCACTCCGAACGTTGGGCGCAGCCCCATTGCATCCGCTGCCGGGTAATCGGAATATGGCTCCGGCATACTGCCGCGCTCCTGAGGCTTATGCGGAGTGGCTGCGTTCCATCAGTCTTGCGAACAGCTGGCGCGGCTGCGACCGGCTGTGTAACTCAGCACCCTATTTATCCCAAATGCCGCAGGATGAGAGGGAGCCGTTTTTACGTGAGGCGCTGTCGTATTTTGAGAGCATACAAGATCCGGAGACGGGGCTGTGGGGCGAAGGCACGCCTTATGTCCGAATATCGGGAACCTTCAAGCTGTTGACGTTCTATAACCGGTTTCAGGCTCCACTGCCGCGGACGCCGGAAATATACCGGTCCCTGCTGCACGCTTTGCGGAGCGAGAAGGCCGTTGACATGTGTTATATTCGGAACCCGATCAGCCTTCTGACCTCGATGAAGCTGCGGATTCCGGAAGAGGACGTTCTGGAGATCGCGGAAATCACCTTGCGGAATATGGCGCGGCTCAAGCGGGCGGACGGCGGCTATTCCAGGGAAATCGATCACTCCCCGCCGGCACCGAATGTGGCTCAAGTGAAGCAAGGTGAGTATTATCCTGACATGCCGGAGGCGGTTCCACTGGGCAAGGGTGAGATTGAAGGGGATATGAATGCGGGAACACAGGCGATTCTTATCCGCTATACGCTGCATGAGCTCGGGGGGCTGCAGGGACGAAAGCTGGATATTGCGGATTCTGTGTTCTCATCTCTACGAGCAGGTACGGGCAGATGATCTATGAGCCAGGACCTCTAGATGTATTGGATCAGTCAGCCGGGATGACGCTCTGAATTTTTATGACTTGGATAATAGGAATACATAGGCCCTTCGGCGAAGAAGTATGAAGGTTTTTTTATTTAATGAATCGATGAACACGTAAATTCGGTACTTGGATTAGCAGAGGAGGAGGAGGAGCATGGCGCAAATCGGCGTTTGGGAACAAGCGGAGCCTGGGGTGACAAGGAAGGTGTTTCAACCCGGAACGGGGCTGATGATGATGGAGGTGCTTTTTGAAGAAGGGGCGGAAGGTGCACTGCATAGTCATCCCCATGAGCAGATGAGCTACTGCCTGAAGGGTGCCATCGAATTTTATATCAACGGTGAGACGACCCTGGTGCGGCAGGGAGATACCATCGTCATTCCCGGCGGGGCGGAGCATGGGGTAAAAGCTCTGGAACCTTCCGCTCTTTTGGATACGTTTACACCGCTGAGACTGGATTTGCTTGGTCTCTGAGTGCCTAAAGCTGAAAGAAATGTTGAAGAAATGAATGGATAGACGACTGGATATGAAGACAGAAAGGAATGGATATGATGAAACTTTGGGAACAGGATATTCCAGGACATGAATCGGTGGAAGAGAAGTTCATACCCTACATGACACCTTATCTATTACAAAATGAAACCCCTCACGGAGCCGTGCTTGTGCTTCCGGGGGGCGGGTACGAGCGGCGCGCGGATCATGAGGGTGATCCGATTGCCATGTGGCTGAATTCAATTGGGCTATCCGCCTTTGTCGTTCATTACCGTGTGGCCCCTTATCGCCATCCCTATCCGCTGGGCGATGCCCAGCGTGCAGTCCGGCTTGTAAGGCATCACGCCAAGGAGTGGAACGTCGATCCGGATCGTATCGGAATCCTTGGGTTCTCAGCAGGCGGACATCTCGCGGCGAGCGCCAGCACTCATTTCGACGAAGGAAACCCGGAGGCCGTGGATGCTGTGGACCGGCAGAGCTCCCGCCCGAACGCTTCCATCCTGTGTTACCCGGTCATTTCTTTTAAGGATTATTACCATGAGGGCTCCATGACCAGGCTGTTGGGAGAGAACCCGCCGGAAGAGTTGAGAAATGCGTTGTCGCTTGAGCTTGCGGTGAAACCGGAGACCCCTCCTTCCTTTCTATGGCATACCGCTGACGACGGCGCGGTTCCCGTTGAGAACAGCCTTATGTATGCCAAAGCGTTAAGCAAGCAGCGCATCCCGTTTGAGCTTCATGTTTTTCCGGAGGGCCGGCATGGTCTTGGTCTTGCGGAAGAAGATGCCAGTGTTTCGCAATGGACGGGCCTGTGCGCGGGCTGGCTGCAGAAGATCGGATTCCTGTCGCAAGCGGTCGTGCAGGGAAGGTAGGACTGAGCAGCATAACTTGAGAACTCATGCAAAAAACAAGCTCATCTGAAAAATTCAGATGAGCTTGTTCGCATAACCTAAAGATCAGGACCGGCCTCTAATCTCCTGTCGGAGGAACAGGACGTAAGAGATGGCGAAGCAGATCAGCGTGGCTGCGGTCAGTCCGGTAATTTGCGGCCAGACGAGCAGCAGGCTTTGACCAAACGGCAGCGGACTAGCAATGGCACCGTACACCTGCTCCTGCGTGAGCGGTCCGAGATTGCGGATGGACGGCATCAGCAGAGTGCTCGTTGCCTCATTAAACAGGGTATATGGCGACAGCCGGCCAAGCCAGAGCATCAGATTCTGATAGTTCATGACATCATGGGCCGTGGCTGAGGCGGAGTCCGGAGCCAATCCCCGTGCCAGCAATTGCAGGATCATATCAAAAAAGAAGCTGAAGAACAGCCAGACCGCAATGCTTGACAGGGCGGAAGTCGCCGGCTGGCGGAATCTTACGGAGAACATAATGGACAGATTCAGCCAGAAGCCAACGTAAAAAATGGTCACGACCAGAAAGCTGATGGTTCTCAAAAATTCCTCGAAGGTTGGCGGTATGCCGATAATCAGGGTGCCCAGCGCCATGGTCAGCAGCCCGAGCGTGATAAACATGATGCTGATCACGATCAGGGAAGCGGCGAACTTCGCATTGAGCAGGTCGTCGCGGTGAATCGGCTGGGCCATGATTCGGCTGAGCGTCCCTTTGTTCCGTTCACTGTTGATGGCATCAAAGCCCATGCCGATTCCGAGCAATGGACCTAAGAAACCAACAAATCCGATGAAGGTCGGAAGGGTTCCGTCCGAGAGGGTGAACAGCTTCAGGATGACAAAATCATCAACCCCGTTCTCCGAGCCGAGAGCTTCCCGGATGCTGTTCATAGCCGTATAAAGCGAAGCCACGCAGGTTAAGGCAATGATGCCCAGCAGTAATATGAAGCGCCAGCTCCGGATATGGTCCGCGATCTCTTTGCGGACCAGCACGCCGAAAGCTGAAGGCGTGGTCGATTTGACTGATTCTCCTGTCGCTGATTGACCGGGCGTGTTGGTTCGGTTGGAAAATGTTTTTTTGATGTTTTCAGAGTAGGACTGCAGCCGGCGGCCAATGTCAGCCAGCTTATCCTGTACGCTCGGCGCTCTTCGCTCTGCCATGCTCATCACCTCCTGCAAAATAACGGTGGTAGATTTCATCCAAACCGTACTGCTGGCGGTTCAGCGAGAACAGCTGGACACCTGCATTCACAACCGCTCGGGCAATTTCAGGGCTGCAATCCCTATCGGCCCGGATCAGAACCTTAGCTGGAAGGTCTCTGATCCGGGTGACCGCATGCTCAGCCGGATCGCTTTCGACAGCCGGAACCTCGATCAGGTGAACCCCTTCGATGGCGCTGATCTCATCACGCAATTCGGGCCGCAGCTCATCCAGCTCCACCGTGATCATAATCGGATCATCGGCGAACAGGGTCCGGGACAGCCCCTCGACATCCCCTTCGGCGAGAAGCCGTCCCCGCACAAACAGGCCGACGCGGTCGCAAATCTGCTGAACCTGGTGCAGCTGGTGGGACGATAGCAGTACGGTAAGGCCCTGCTCACGGCTTAGCTTCCGTATCAAACGCAGCAGCTCCTCCATTCCTGTTGGATCGATGCCCAAGGTCGGTTCATCGAGGATGATAATCTCCGGGGATTTCATCAAGACGTCCGCGAGTCCGAGCCGCTGTCGCATCCCGCGGGAATAGGCTCCTGTCTTCTTATGGGCTGCCTGCGTGAGCCCGACTTGCTCCAACAGCTCCAGTGCCCTTTCCCGGGCTTGGGAATCGGGGATTCGATTCAGCCGGGCCGTTAGCATCAGGTTCTCCAATCCGGTTCGGTCCTCGTAAAAGCCGACGTCATCAGGCAGGTATCCGACCCGCCGCTTGACCGGGATCGGTTCTCTTGTCGGATTGAGGCCGAGCACGTTAATGGTTCCTGAATCCGGTTCGCTGAGTCCGAGCAGCATCAGGATCGTGGTGGACTTGCCCGCACCGTTCGGGCCGAGCAGACCGAAGATCTCGCCGCGTTTAATTTGGAGGGATAAACGGTCTACCGCCTTCGTTTCGCTGTAACTCTTCGTTAATTCGTGAATGTCAATGACCGTATCCATCAAGGTTATCTCCTTCCGTATTTACGAATGAGAACATAGATGCCTCCCAGAATAGCAACAATGACAAGCACGCCGATCCAGCCCCACAGCATGGAGCCTTTGACGGCAACGCGGAATTGGGCGTCGGAACTTGCTTCAGCCGCGGCGGCCTTCAGGTTGGTGACATAATCACCCGCAATGGCTTTGTCGCTTGACGTCAGTTTGGCCTCAACCGTTGTGGATTTGCCTGCGGGCAGATTTTCGATCGTTTTCGGGTTGAAGCTTACTTCCCAGTCCACCGGCGTATCGGAGCTAAGATTAATATCCGAGAGAGGTGCGGTCCCCGTATTCTTGACCAGCAGCTCAATGGTTTTGCTGCCGCCCGCATTGACGTTTGTACTGAGCAATCCGCTTGGTGTTGTAAGCTCCAGCCCATAAGATCCCGTAATGACGGCTTCCAGCGCAAGCTCGGAGGATGTCGATGAATTGGAGGCGCGGATCGGAATAGAGAAGGAGCCTTCCGTCACTTCGGCAGGCGGTTTGATATCGACGGTGATAGATTGGCTTGCACCCGCTTCGATTTCGACGGAGGATACCTGCTTGCCGCCTGAGGTGAATGTAACGTTCCAACCCGCCTGGGCATCGGCCTGGAGGGCATAGTTTTGCTTATTGGCGGTTCGGTTTTGCAGATTCACCGTGTAGGTAAACGTGGAGTCGGCATGCCCCTCCAGGTTGGCCTGATCGGTTGTGAGCTCGGTTTGATAGGTTCCTTTTTCCGTGATATCCACGGTTAATGGCAGACTGGCCATGGATCCCGCCGTTACTTGAAACCGGTAGGAGCCTTTATCTACTTTGAGCGGTACGGTAACCTCCAAGGACACCGATTCCGATTCGCCCGGCTTCACGGACACTTCTTTCAGCTGCCAGCCTCCGCCGTTAAGCTTGGTGCTCCAGCCGCTCGGCAGGCTGTTGATTTGGAGCGGGACCGTAATGACGCCGCTCGTATTGTTTTTGACTTCAAGGGGATAATTGATGACTTCCCCCGGTGGAACGGAAATCGAGGTGTAAGGTGTATACAAGGTGATTTCCCCGGCGGCGAACGCGGTATTTCCTCCACTTAACAAGTAAGTACCCAGGATGAACAAGAGCAGCAGGTTCAGCTGCTTGGCTCTCTTTCTAAGCATTTTCATGACACTACCCCTCCTAATTTTATGGATTCATAATGAGTACGTTGGAAGCACCGGGTTTGGATTTATCGGAAAGATTAAAATTACCTAAAAAATTCATTAAAGGAAGCTGAAAAGTGCCTCGGTTTATTCAAAAGACAAGGAGCGTTTGCTAAAATATTGATCGAAAATGGCCGTGCGCAGGCAGGCCATCATGATGTATGAGAGGAGAACAGGTTAGGGGGAGTTCGGGGATGAACGATCATTCTGCGATGTGGCTGGAGGAGATTGCAGAAGGTTCGGCCACAGCGTTCCGGCGCTTCTATGATACCCATGCCCGCCTGGTTTACCGGCTGGCTTTGCAGATGACCAAGGATCCGGCCGAGGCGGAGGAACTATGCCAGGATATCTTTATGGAAGTGCTGCATAAGGCGGATCAGTATGATCCTGCACGCGGAAGCGTTGAGGCTTGGCTGGCCGTGAGAACACGGTGCAGGGCGATGGATCGGCTGCGCAAACGGCAGCGTATGGCTGAAGCCGAATGGATGGAAGAGGCTCTGCCGGAAACGACATGGGGCGAAGGTCAGGAATCGGTAGAGCTGGCCGCCTTGCGCCGGGTGGAGCTGGAGCAGGTAAAGGAGGCGCTTCAGGGGATTCCGCCCCTTCAGAGGATGGCGGTTTACGGGAGTTATGTCGAGCAGCGCTCCCACCGGGAAATGGCGGAATTGTTAAACCGGCCTGTCGGAACCGTTAAATCTTTAATCCGGTACGGCATTCACAATGTCAGGCGGCGGCTGGATGCGATGAGCGGGAAGGAAGGGGGGAGCTCGCAGCATGAAACATTCAAAGCAAGACCATGAGTTTCTCGCGCAAGACAACGTTGACTGCTCGTTATACCCCGAGGAAAAGCTTGTTGATTACGTTATGAAGCGATTGCCGTACGCGGAGAGCATGAATATCGAGCGACATCTTAAAGAATGTGAGATATGTTCCGGGACAGCGGCGGAATGGGCGAAGCTAATGGGGGCTGTAGAGCTATTCATGCCTTCTTATCCTGTCGATGAACATGGGTCACAGCTGGATCGAGGTTGTGATCATGGAGAACCGCTCGTCAGATCGACACAGCCGGCAGGCGCGGGAATGGCCATTGGTGAGTCAACGAATAAGAATAAATTCTCTGATGAACCTATGCCTCAAAGCCGGGTGCGCAGCAGGCTCATGCGTGCGGCTTATATACGGTCAATCCAAGGCCGACTCCGAATCAAAAAGCACGTTGTCCTGCAGGCGTTGTCGGGAGCGCTGCTCATTCTGTTGATTGCGGGTTTATTCATCATGAAGGGAAACGAGGGGCAGACTCATGCGGCCTTCGAACATGCGGTAAGCCAGCGCATTGCCGATATGCAAAGCGAGGATACCGAGCGGTATGTCATACAGCCGATTGAACCTTTCTACGGCAGCGGCTCAGTATGGTTGAAACGCGGCTCGGGAGAAATGCTGATCGTTGTCAATGGCCTGCATTCCTTGGAGGAGAAAGACTATCAGGTGTGGCTTCAGGATGAGGATCGGCTGTCGAGTGCGGGTTTTATGCTAGTACAGGGCCCGCAGGGAAAGAGCTATTATTACGGTTACGGAGCAGAGAAAGCGAAGCGGATTGTCGTCAGCATGGAGCCCAAAGGGGGTAGCCGGAGACCGACCGGGCCCGAAGCCGTTCTGGTGAATATGGGGCCTTGATGCCCAGATATACAGGTGAAATGCATGATCTGATCCAGGGGAACACCTTGTCTAAAAACAGGGAGTAAATGGAAGGCGGTGAATATGGGATGTGGCGCGCAGATGCTTTGCTGGAATCCATGTATAACGAAACAATGGGACGAACGAAAGACAGCCAGGTTTCCATGAGTGCTGAAGAGCGCAAAGGGCATTTGAAGCAGACGCTTCGGCAATTGATCGGCGAATTCGAAGCCAATGAAGGGCACAAACCTGTACTGCTTGAGCAGGAGCGATGTGACGGATATATTCGGGAGAGGGTAGAGCTATCCGCCATACCTGGCCTGTCCTTTGCGGCATATGTATTAATTCCGGAAGGGAATCAGATGAAGCCGATGCCGGCAGCCGTCGCTGTTCATGGTCATGGCTATGGAAGCAGGGAGATTGTTGGGCTGAGGCAGGACGGATCAAGCGATCCTGATACATCTGGTATACATCGGCATTTTGCTGTCCAGTTGGTACGACGAGGCATGGTGGTGATCGCTCCGGATGTTGCCGGTTTCGGTGAGCGGCGCCTTGATGCGGATCTCGCGCGGAATCCGGATGCCCCGAACTCCTGCCACCGACTGTCCACCGGGCTCATGATGCATGGCAAGACACTCGCCGGTCTCCGCGTAGCCGAGACGCTAAAGGCATTGGAGTACGTGGCCGAGCGTCCTGAGGTTCAGGCTGACCAAATCGGCATCATGGGCTTTTCGGGAGGCGGGCTAATCTCGTTCTTGAGCGCGGCGCTGGATGAACGAATACGGGCTGCCGTGCTTGCCGGGTACCCTAATACTTTCAAGGACAGCATTATGGCGATGCAGCACTGTGTATGCAATTACATCCCCGGCATCCTGAACCATGCCGAGCTGCCGGAATGGTTGGGACTGATCTGTCCCAGGCCCTTGTTTCTGGAGTCTGGAACCCATGATCGGATATTTCCTGCTGCCGGCTTTGAAGCAGCAGCTCATGAGCTCAGGGAAATATATCGGCGCACCGGTGCCGAGGAGAGGCTGCGAACTGATCTGTTCCCCGGAGCACACGAAATTAGCGGCCGGTATTCGTACGACTGGTTGTTTGAACGGCTAAGCAGCCCGGACTTGTGAAGGCTATCTAGTTTACCTAGCCTCTGCTTATCAGTACTACGTGTGACAGGCCTTGCGCGTATGGACCGCAAGATTCATTAGTACAGGTAAATAAAAGAAAAAAGTGACTCCCAAATCATCAGGAGTCACTTTTTTATATGTTAGCATGGTTGCCGCTTTATCGTATTTTGTTTACTTCAAGCCAGCCTGCCAATCTTGGATCAGGGAGTCAGCATCGGTATTCAATGCCGTTTTGGCTTGGTCACTGACGTTACGCCCCATCGCCTCCTTGTTCAGGTGCTTGGTGAAATTCAGCATATGCTTGACGGTCTGATCCTGTCTTCCCCTATCCAGATGATGTTGTACCTGGTTAAGTGCGTTGGTCAGCTGAGGAATGATCGCCCCGCGAACATCTCCTGAATCCACGAATCGGGCGATTAATTGTTTCATAGAATGCACGCTCGTGATGACTTGGAACTGGATTGTTTTCTGAAGCTTGTTACCGGAGCGGTCTTCAGTCGTAACGGTTGCCGTTATGTCGCCCAAATTCCCGGCCAGATCGATGTCGATGGCATCCTTGGTCAATGGATCCAGCGTATAAGCTTTGCCGTTGATGGTTATTTCGGCAAATCGAATGGCGGAAGTGTCCATGATTTTGAAGCTGAGGACCATGTAATCCTCCAAAGAATCGCCATCTTCCAAGCTCTTTCCATTGGCGGTCAGAGAGAAGGAGGGAGAATCGGTAACCTCGATGGTGACTCCCTGCGAAACATTCCCGGACCGATCAACGGACCTGATGAAGAGCGAGTAATCCTTGCCCGCCTCGATTCCCCGTATCACTGCTGTTTGAATTCCCCGATTCACCTCGATGACGTCGCCGACCTGCTGTCCATCGCTCCGCAGCGTAATTTGCACTTTTTGAGCATCGATATCATAGGGACCATCCCAAGACAGTGTAATGCTGCCCTCGCCGCGCTTCGCCTGAACATTCTCTACCTCCCCGGGAGCAATATGGTCCTCTTCAGGTATAGGAGGAGGAGGAGTCTCTGTAAATACGGCCGGATCGCCAAATGTGAATTTATCAAAGTTATATAACCAGTCTCCGCCTTTAAAAGACAGGAATACAATATGTTTTCCCGTTACAGGGGCAGTTACATCCGTCGAGAAAACTTTGAAATTCTGCCAACCTCCGGTCCCTGAGACGGTGGCTGTTGCAATGACCGGACCGCCCAGACTGTCCAGTCTGACCTCGACCGTCCCGCCAGCAGTGGCGCTGGCTGCGTTGACATGGAATTGCGTAGGGCTTTCGCTGCCAAAATCGATATAGTTGTACATGGCATAAGGGTTATTCGGACCAAACATCCCGGCCAGGTAAGTTTCCCCGCCGCCGGTTTCTCTGCCGAAGCCTACCCCGTTCGTATAGTTTTCAGCTTCCAGCTTGTCGGAAGCATCCCTTGTTTTTCCTTTCATGGTGGTAAAGGTGAACCACTCCAGATTGAGAGGATAGTCGCTGCCGTTTGCTCCCTTGAAAACCAGGTATACGTCATGAACGCCTACAGCCAAGCTGTCATCGATATTCGCCATGATATCGACCCAGTTATCCCAGCTTCCCAGCGCCGGAATTGGAACGACACCTGCGGTAGGTCCATCCAGACTGTCCAATTTAACCTCGATCGTGCCGCCTTGATTTCCGCTCGCCACATGAACAGTGATACCAGCCGCGCCGGATCCAAAATCAATTCCTTCATAAGAGGCATAGGCATTGTGATGGATTCCGTCCAAATATCCGAACTCGGCATGTTTGCTAAGTCCTTCGCTGCTGTCATAATTTCCGGCCTTCAGTTTGGCATAGGCGTCAGTTTCCGTCGGATCCGTGGTCGTAAATTGAATCCAGTTTAAATTGAATAGATAATCGTCATTCGTCTTGGTGAAGACAAGATACAGATCATGGACGCCAGTAATGGTGCTTGGCGCTCCTTGGTCATCCTTAAGGAGGGTGACGGCATCGATATAATGATTCCAGTCGCCCGTTCCCTCTACGTTCAACGTCCCGACTTTGGGGCCGTCCTTGGAATCAAGCCGGATCTCGATGTTACCTCCGCCCGTTCCGCTGGACGCTCTGGCAATGAAGCCGATCGCGCCTTCTGATCCGAAATCCACATTTTTGTAAGCGGCATAAGAGCCATGCTGGATCCCGCCTAATTGCAGCGAGCCTTCGAATGCCCCTTCCAGAACGAATCCGGTCCCGATATTGTAGCGTTCCGCTTCGATTTTCTCGAAGGGGTTTTTAACGGCATAACGAAGCTCCGCTTCCATCGGCTTGATCACGTTTAAAGCTTGAACGGCAGCGGCTGAAGACCAGGATTCATAAGTTCCGGACAGCAGCTGTCCCGCCCAGTTTCCATCCACGATATGATCCGCATTGCGGTGGCTCCAGGCCATCTCGACATTGAATGCAAGCCATTCGTCGAATTCAGCGCTGAATTCCGGGTATTGGCCGGTTTCATCCAGCGTCTTTTGCAGATGGGCCAGATTTCGCATCAGGATCGTTTTGCCGCCTTTCAGATCTCCGTTAGGTCCTTCGTAATTCAACACCCCGTTTGAATCCACCAGATGGTTTTTGGTGAATTTAGCGGCCTTGACCGCGTCATCGAGGTAAACGGCATTTCCGGTCGCTTTATACAATCCAACGGCCGACCCGATGTATGTACCCTGGTTGTAGTGGGTAGCATCCGGAACCGCGCCATGCTCAATTTCGATCCGGTCGAACACTTTTCCATTTCCGTCCGTCAGCATCGTTTTGCCCCATCTGAATATTTTGGTTGCCGCGTTCAGATAATGTTCATCTTTCGTAATATCATAAAGATAAAGTGCAGCTTGCGCCGCCGGGAAATTAATGCATGCATTTTTGGTATTATGCTCGCTGTTCAGCCACCAAATGCCGCCGCTTGCGAACTCTTCATCCCACTGCGTATCGTACACGAAATCAAAATGATCTCTTGCGGCCTCCAAATATCTTGGATTCCCGGTGATTTGATAGGCTCTGGCGCTTCCCATCGCCCACCACATAATATCGTCATTGAACGGGTTATTCGTCCAATCTTGGCCGTACTTCGCAACGGTACCGTCATACACATCGTCGATCTGCGTTTTAAGCTCGGCTTTCAAGGCGGGATCGGATGTATGCTGATACGCATCCATGACCAATTCCCACAGCTCTGCTTCCACCCAGAAGTCCTGATGTTTTTCGCGCTTGGAGTCCTTCCAGAACATCTTGGCGTTTGAATCCCAGAATGTATCGTTAAATGCTCTCATCGCTGTATCCCCATCCGATGCGGTATAGGCGTAGGCCTTGGACGACCCGATGCCGGGCATGGAGCCGAGCATGAGCGCGATAGCCAGAGGCACCGCCAGAAACTTGAATAGTTGACCTGATCTGAGTGACATGAATGTTCCTCCTTTATTTTCAAATCGAAGCCGATCCATTCCATTCATGATCGGCTTCATGAGTTTAGAGCCGATCCATTCCATTCATGATCGGCTTCATGAGTTTAGCGATACCCGGTTACTATCTACTTGCCGGTCGTAATCACTTTATTGATTTTTTCGGCCATCACATCCAGTTCGGTGATCGGGGCTTTGCCCATCAGAATGTTTTTCCATGATGCTTCGATGAACGGGTACGCTTTGCCTGCCCATGTTGACAGGAAGCGAACCGGCTGCGTATTCTGGGATTTCAGGATATGATCAAGGCCTTCGCCCACTTCAGGATGTCCGGCCGTTTTCAGCGCTTCGTAATAAGCAGCGGAAGAGGCTTGATAGGCTGCAGGAGCCACCGGAGTTGAAGGGAGGACTTCCTCGTACATTTTGGAATCCAGGTACTTGAGCACTTTCCAGACCGCTTCCGGATTTTTGAGCGTTGCCGGACTGGACCAGCCTACGGCGTCATAAATCTCGGTCTGGCTGTTTACGACCGGCATCGGGACGTAGCCCCATTCCAATTCTTTCGGAGCCGTACGGATCAAATCATCCGCTACCCACTGCCCCTGCAGGGTCATCGGGACTTTACCTTGTTTGAATGAACTCATAGCATTGGTTAAGTCAAAGGTCGGGGGATTCATATAACCATTTGCAATGGCTGACTTATATTTCTCGACGCCTTCCGTGAACGGGTCGCTGATTTCCACCTTCGTTGGATTGATGATGGCATCAGCGAAGGGAGCGCCGCCGGCGGAAACCGAATAGAGAGAGACGTGGAAAGGGTCAAGGGGGGCGTAATAACCGAATTGCTGCACACCGCCCTGATTGCTCGAAAGTTTCTCCATCGCCGTGAAGAATTCATCGTAGGTCCAGCCGATTTTCGGTTCCGGGAGGCCTGCATCCTGGAATGATTTTTTATTGTAAAAAATGCCGTAGGTGTTCAAGAGTCCAGGCAATCCGACCAACTTGCCTTCATAGTACCAGCTGTCTACCACGCCGTCGTAAAAGCCCTCCATGAACGCTTTGTCCTGTGTTGCAAGCTCCGTCCAGTCATAGAGAAGTCCTTTGCCGGCATTATCGAGCAGCATGTCGTTTCCGGTCATGAAGATGTCAGGCGCTTTCTTCGCCGTGATCATTCCGTTAATCTTGACACCGTAATTGTCCAATGGAGTAGGGATGAGTTTCACTTTGATGTCGGGGTTTTCCTCTTCGAATTTTTTCATGGAGGCCATGATTTTTTCGTTCATGGCCGCCGACTCCCAGGTAATCATCGTGACTTCGACGGGTTTCTTGGACCCGGCGTTATCTTCCCCGGATGGCGTGTTCCCGGGGCTCGCCGTACCGGAACCTCCGCCGCTGTTGCCGCCGCAAGCGGCCAGCAGACTTGAAAATAGCAGTAAAGCGATGATTCCGCTGGCCCACCTTCTAACACCCTGTCTCATTGAAAGACCTCCCCAATGGTAATTTAATGAACTGAACATCCCATGTTTTTTACTTCAGTCAAGCAAGAATCGGCATCACCTCCCATACGGTCGGAAGTTTTACTTTAAACCCGCGGAATTCATGGAGCCCAGCCCCTGCATAAAAAACTTCTGGCCAAAGAAGAAGAGCAGCAGCATCGGCAGAATATAAATTAAATCCGCGGCCATAAACAGATTCCAGGCTGTCGCATAGGTGCCCGTATAGGTAGCCATCGCCAGTGACAACGTCCATTTGCTTGGATCGATAATATAGAGCAGGGGCTCCAAATATTGATTCCACGCCCCTTGGAATGCAAAGATCACCATGGTCATGATGACCGGCATGGACATAGGCACCAGCACCTTGAGCAGCACATAAAGGTCAGATGCCCCGTCGATTTTGGCAGCCTCGTCAAATGAAACGGAGATCGTTCTGATATACTGCACAAACAGGAACGAGAACGTGGCGTTTCCAAAAAAGGCGGGCACGATGATCGGCAGCCAGGAATCGTACCATCCGATGCTGGTGTACAGGTTAAACATCGGGATCATGCCAACGAATCCGGGAAGCATGAGGCTCCCTACAAAAAGCGAGAACCACAGTTTACGTCCCGGGAACTTCAGCCGTGCGAGACCGTAGCCCACCAGCACCGAGCTTATAATCTGCCCGATCGTGCAGGTAATCGCGATAAACAGGGAGTTGCCAAACGTTTGCCAAAAGTTGATTTCCTTCGTACCGGTTACAAAATTGGACCAATGAAATTCCCGAGGAAACCATTCGGGCGGAATCTTGAACACATCATTGTTACTCTTCAGCGCAATCGTAACCATCCAGAAGAGGGGAAACAGCATCGCAATGGCGCCGATAGCCAATAAGACAAAACGAAAGGCGTCTGTCCAGTTCAACCGTACTCTTCGCTTAACGCGTATGTCCGCTGCATTCAGATTTCCTCGTTGTTTGGGCCGTACTTCCGCTTGCATCACTTCTTACCCCCTTATTTATCGCTTTCGTAATAAACGAACCGGTTGGAGTACCGGTAGGATATAACGGTAAAAATCATGATGATGACGAACAGCACCCACACCTCCGCAATGGCATAGCCAAACATTCTTCCATTGAAGGCGTCGGTATAGATTTTGTAATTCAGCAGGGAGGTGGAAAAGTTCGGGCCGCCCCCGGTCAGCACCTGAACCTGGTTAAACGCCTGGAATGCGCCGATGATGCCGAGGATAAGCTGCAGGAACAGGATCGGAGTGATCATGGGCAGCGTAATGTTTAGCGACATCCGCCACCGGGAGGCTCCGTCGACTTCCGCCGCTTCATACATTTCCTGGGGCACCGACTGCAGACCGCTCAGAAAAATGATGACACTGGATCCGACCTGCCATAAACCGATTAACACGATGGATGGAAGCGCTGTCGTTTCGCTGGTTAACCAAGTGCCAGGCGGCAGACCGAACTCTCTTAGCAGTGAATTTGCCAGACCGTATTGCGGCTCATAAATAAATTGCCACAACGTAAGCGTGGCGATGGAGGGAACGACGACGGGCAGATAAAAGATCGTCCGGAACCATTTGATGCCAGTTAAGTTTTTGTTCAGCATCATGGCCAACAACAAGCCTAGGATCAGCGATAAAGGAACACTCAGGATTACGAAGTAAAACGTCGCCCGGATCGAAGGCCAAAAAGCAGGATCCTCGGTGAACAGGTATCTAAAGTTCTCAAAGCCGACAAAACGGGGAGAATCGTACCCGCTCCATTCTGTTAAGGCGTAATACATGGACGACAACAGGGGGTAGGCGACAAAAACGCTGAAGCCGATAATGGATGGTAAAATGAACAAATATCCGATGACCCAGCCGCGAAGCTTCCTATTGGTTCCCATGGTGATCCCGACGACCTCCTCCGATACCATTTGCTTTGACCCGAATGCCGCAGTAATCCATCATCAGCTCGCAAAACATCATGTTAGCCCAGGAAAACCATGGGCGGGTATAACGGGTTGGGTCATCGACCAGAAATCCTTCATGCATCATGCCGGTGCCTGCATCGGTCTCCGCCATCAGCCGTAACAGTCGAAGTTTCTCTTCCCGATCGGTAGTCGTCAAGCCTTGAATCGCCAGCGCAATCGGCCAGATATAACGATCAGGCGTATGGGGGCTTCCAACACCCGCAGCAGCAGTGCCCTGATAATAGTACGGATTGGCGTGGCTCAGCACGAATCTGCGGGTATTCTGATAGACCGGGTCATCAGCGCTTGTATAGCCCAAATACGGAATGGACAAAAGGCTGGGAACATTGGCATCATCCATCAGCAGATGGTTTCCCTTCCCGTCCGTTTCATAGGCATAAATGTTGCCGTATTCGGGATGATGGACCACGCCGTACGACTCGATGCCATGACGGATCTCATCGGCTAGTTTCTCCGCCTCCGCTTCCAATTCGGAATCGCGCAGGACATCACGGCAAATCTCCGCCAGATAACCAAGCACAACGACAGCGAACATATTGGACGGTATGAGGTATCCGTAGGCGCAGGCGTCGTCGCTCGGGCGGAAGCCGGACCAAGTCATTCCCGTGTAAGCCACCTCCGCACCTTTGCCGCCGCGCGGCAGCGTGTCGCTTGGAGGACAATCGAAGCGTTCGAAGAAATAAGGCGAGTCGGTTTCATGATGCTGCTCGGTTCGCCAGATGTCCAGAATGACCCTGGCGGCTGAATGGAACGTTTGATCCAGATGCGAGGTCCTGCCGGTTTCTTTCCATAACAGGTAAGCTAGCTGGAGGGGATAACATAACGAATCGATCTCATATTTGCGCTCCCATAGCCATGGATTCATGGCGGTACGGTCGTTCTGATGGCCTTGACCGGAAGGCGAATCATTGAATGCATTGGCGTATGGATCAAGCAGGATGAATGCCGTTTGCCTGCGAACGAGCCCCTCGATCAAATCGGCCAGCTTGTCGTCTTCACCCGCCGGAACGAGGAAGGGGCGGATTTGGGCAGCCGAATCCCTCAGCCACATGGCCGGAATATCGCCGGTGATGACAAAGGTGGTACCGTCGGGCTGTCGTTGAATGGTCGAACTCAGCGTATTGTCCAGCATGTTTCTAAACATATGTCCGAGCTTCGGGTAAGCTGAGGTGCCTTCGATGATCGTGCGGTTCAAATCATGCAATACAGAAAAATAGTCCAACGTGTACATGGTAAGCTCTGCTCCCTTCATTCTTCAGGGTTGGGAATAACTTTGTAAGGTTATTATATAAAACGCTTACATTCAATATAATTACATACCAATTTAATGTCAATATATTATATTGATAAAAATTATGGCTGTTATATTATACGGGTGCAATGAATATCTTGTCGGTCATTCTGCCGGTTCTTAATTGTATATTTGCCAGAAGTCAACTTTCCTCGTTTTGATGTGGACATGCCGGATATTGAATGATTGATTTGAGATAAAAGCATGAATTTAAATTAGAAACATCCCGTGGCGGCAAAAGCAATTCATGGGTCGTTATGGACTATTTTTATAACATGATATATTGGTATGTATTGAAAGAGATGACTCTTTTCCGCTGTTGTTTGCTGCTTGTTTGAGGAATCGGCAAACGTTTTTACGAATCACTTTCCCGCGTACAGGCACTTCTGGGCCGTTGCCTACATACAATGAGAAGACCGAGAGACCGAGCGCGATAAGGGCCGGTTGCATTGTAACTTCGCAGGAGGTGTCCCAAAGTGCCTGGATTGTTTACCGCAATTGCTTTGTTCATAAAAGAGTTGACCCTGCTCGTTTCGTACGTGAAAAACAACGCGTTTCCCCAGCCTCTGACCGAGGAAGAGGAAGCTAAACATCTGCAGCGAATGGCCGAAGGCGATCCTCAGTCGCGGAATAAACTGATTGAGCATAATCTTCGGCTGGTCGCACACATCGTAAAAAAGTTTGATAACACCGGCGAGGATTTGGAAGATTTGATTTCCATCGGGACGATAGGACTCATCAAGGCGATTGAAAGCTTTCGGCCGAACAAAGGTACGAAGCTGGCGACATTTGCTGCCCGTTGTATAGAAAATGAAATACTGATGCATTTGCGTTCACTCAAGAAAACCCGCAAGGACGTATCCCTCCATGATCCGATAGGAACGGACAAAGAAGGAAATGAAATTACATTAATTGACATTTTAGGGACGGAAGCGGATGATATAGTGGATGCCGTGCAGTTAAAGATTGAGAAGAGTAAGATCTATCGGAACCTCGATATATTGGACGACCGGGAGAAGGAAGTCGTTATTGGTCGTTTTGGGCTGGAAGCGGGCGGAGAAGAACGGACGCAGCGTGAGATCGCCAAGGAACTCGGCATATCGCGCAGCTATGTGTCACGGATCGAGAAGCGGGCATTGATGAAGCTGTATCATGAGTTTTACAAGCAGAAACGGTAGGAAGAAGCGGTGTTGAAATATTTTCAAGAACGGATAAGCCATGATGGCTCGTTGCATCTATCTAAAGCTTGGCTCTTCACGAGTTGTGCAGAGGATAGGTGCATTTTGTTAAGGCGTAATGGACAAGCGGTTTTCTTCCGCGGAGAGCATCATTTCAAACCTGCCCCAATCATTATCGCCGTTTTATGGACAGCGCCGGAGCATTTACATATGCGATAATTCACTTACAATGAAAATAAATCCTATAGATGAAAAAAGGGGGAATGCAAATGGGCTTAAGCCGGTTCAATTCCAAACTGTTGTACAAATACGTCGTTACGTATGTGGTCATCTTACTGCTTCCGGTCATGATGGTCGGTTTTTTTGTATACCAGTACTTCATTCAGCTGCTGGAAGACGAAGTAACCCGGAGCAATTTGAATCTGCTCTCCCAGGTGAAAGAGAATGTGGATGTCAAGATGACCGAGCTTCACAACATCGCCTTCCATATTTCGGGCAACACCCGCCTCACCCCCTACCAGGTGACAAAAAATCCGTTTACCGAGCTTGACACCATCTCCCAGCTGCGAAATTATGTCAGCGCCAACACCTTCATCTCCAATTTCCTGTTATATTTCCATGGACATCATAAAGTATATTCACCTTACAGCACGTACGACGCAGCCGAATTCACAGACAAAATCTACACCTTCGAAAACTGGGAGCCGGAGCAATTCTATCGGGACATTAACGAAGCGACCATTCCCTACGTACGGAAATCCGAAGATGTACGAACAGCGGTTGGTGGCCGCGAACGCTATATTACCTACGTGATGCCGATCGGCCCGAATCCATCCGATTCGTTCGGTACGGTCATATATTTGATCAACGAAAACCGTTTTAAGGAATTAATTAAAAAGAAGTTTGAGGATGCATGGAGCAACACGCTCATTTTGGACGAGAAGGGGGAGCTGATCACCTCTTCCCAGAGCATGGATCCGGGCAAAACCGAAATCCTGCTAGAACGTTTGCAAGCAAACAGCGAGGGTCAAGGCACGCTGAATGTTGAAGAGCGTGAATATTTCGTGTTTCAGGATGAATCTGCCAAGTTCGGCTGGACCTATATCACGCTGGTGGACAAGGATACGGTCATGCTAAAGGTGGAGCAGGCCAAAAGCAGGACATTTTACGGGTTGCTGCTGCTTGTGCTGGTGGGAAGCATTTTTATTTTCTTTGCCACCCATATGAATTATAAGCCGATCCGGATGCTAAAGCGGCTTGCCGACAGTAAAGTGAACATTCCCCCGGGGAGTAGGCTTGGCGAGATTGAATCGATTCGATCAGCGCTGGATGTGATGTCCGAGAACAACGATGAATTGAACCGGAAGATTGAAAGAAGCCGTCCAGCGCTCAAGTATTACCTGATCCTGAACCTGCTTAAAGGCGAATACAAAAGCAAAGATGATCTGCGCGGAAAAGGAGAGCTGGCAGGGCTCCGATTAGAGAGCGTGTTTTATACCGTCATGGTGCTTCTTTTTCCGAAAAATCACGGACACCTGTCGGTTGCGGGACTGCCGGACGGATGGTGTGAAGCCCTCCCTCAGGGCACGGAGGTTTTCGGTATCGAGGGGCTCGAGGCCGAGCAGCTCGTATTGGTAATGGGAACAGACGAAGCTGTTGAAACGATGGAGATGCTGCTGAAGATGACCCATGAGACCCTTAGCCGTTCACTCGGCATGGACGTTACCATCGGGGTCGGTAACTCTTACGTAAAGCTGGAGGAGCTGGGCAAATCTTATATCGAAGCCTGCGGAGCGCTTAATTACAGACTGATTAAGGGGAAGGGAAGCCTGATTTTTTTCCGCGAAGCCGTTTCTGAAGCCGAGACGAACCGGAACGGTTATTCGAAAAGCCAATGGAACCGGCTGAAGCAGTTCATCTACCAAAGCGACACCAGCGGCATAGAAGCGTTTCTCCGTCAGCTGATCGACCGGATTCGTAAAGAGCAGCTTCCGTTATTTATGGTCAAGTGCATTTGTTTTGATCTGATCAACGTGATCCTGGCTATTCTGGAGGAGATGGAACTTGATGAAGAGGCGCTGGCTGAGAGATATCCGGATGTGGTGAAATTGACGGAATTTGAAACCGTGGATGACCTGATCGAACTGGTAAAGGATATCTCCGCGGATATCCGCCGAATTTTAAGCGAACGCAAGGAGAGCGGAAACAGAGAGCCGGTGGAGAAAATGAAGTTGTATATCGGGGAGCATTTCGGATCCACGCAGTTCTCGGTGCAAAATCTGGCGGGTGAGCTGGGGATGTCCGCCTCGTATCTGAGCCGTTATTTCAAGGAGCAGACAGGCTTCACCATTTCTCATTACGTGAACCGGCTGCGCATGGAAAAGGCGAAGGAGCTGTTAAAGCATGGGGAAGGGAACCTGCAGGAAGTGGTGGACCGAATCGGATACGGAAGCGTCTCCGGATTTATTAGAAAGTTCAAGGAGCAGGAAGGCATGACGCCCGGCGATTACCGTACCATGAAGCACAAGTGATTGTAAACGCTTGCATATCCAGGTCATATTTGATCAATGCCGTTCGTCAATCGGCGGCAGAAGCCGTCAACTCCGTTGTCACATCCCGTTTATCCTGTACATAAACGGTAAATTTACACCTCCCGCCGTTCCCTTTATGTTGGTGTACAGAGAGGGGGTGATACGACGGATGAAGCTGTTTCTGCGAAAAATCAGAGTGCATTACCAGCTGTACCTATTGTTTTTACCTACGCTTGCGTACTTCGTGATTTTTCAATATATACCGATGTACGGCGTGCAGATCGCGTTTAAAGACTTTTTGGCGACAAGGGGAATTATCGGAAGTCCTTGGGTCGGTTTGGAACACTTCGAGCGTTTTTTTAATTCCTTCCAGTTCTGGACTTTAATCAAAAATACACTGGGCTTGAGTTTATACGGGTTGGCTCTAGGATTTCCGATACCAATCCTGCTTGCGCTTCTGCTCAACCAACTGTCCAGTCACCGTTTTAAACGGTTTGTCCAGACCGTAACCTATGCGCCTCACTTTGTATCGACGGTTGTCATTGTGGGGATGCTGACGATTTTCCTGTCCCCGGGCAGCGGATTGATCAATCATCTTATCGTTGGTTTGGGAGGGGATCCTGTCTTTTTTCTCGGCTCGCCGGAATGGTTCAAGACACTGCATGTTCTTTCTGGCGTATGGCAGGGGGCAGGCTGGGGGGCGATCATCTATTTGGCTGCATTGGCAGGGGTGGATCCGGGGCTTCATGAAGCCGCCATCATCGATGGGGCGACTAAACTGCAGCGAATACGCTACATCGACATCCCCTCGATCCTGCCGACAATCATCATTGTACTCATCCTGCAGCTGGGTTCGATCATGACGGTCGGTTTCGAGAAGACCTTCTTGATGCAGAACTCCTTGAATCTGGACTCGTCGGAAGTGATATCGACCTATGTGTATAAGACAGGGCTGCTGGGTACCCAATACAGCTTCTCGGCGGCGGTAGGCTTGTTCGATTCCATCGTGAATTTTATCCTGCTCGTCACCGTCAACCGGATCGCCAAAAAACAGACCGAAACGAGTCTTTGGTAGAAAGGAGGAGCTCCGACATGCATTCCAGATCAAGGGCGGATAGAGTGTTCGATTTATTCAACTATGCGTTTCTTACGCTGCTGCTCATTGTGATCCTATATCCATTGTATTTTATTATCATCGCATCTGTAAGTGATCCGATTAGCGTAAGCGGGGGCAAGGTATGGCTGTTTCCTGTCGATTTTACCCTTGAGGGGTATCAGAGGATAATGGAGAACCAGACGATATGGGTCGGATACAAAAATACGCTCGTTTACATGACGGTCGGGACTGCGGTCAATGTAGCCATAACCGTTACGGGGGCTTATCCCCTGTCCCGCAAAGACATGTACGGCCGGAATCTGTTCATGTTTCTCATTACGTTCACCATGTTTTTCAGCGGAGGGCTTATTCCGACCTACCTGCTGGTTAAATCTTTGGGCTTGATGAATTCCATGTGGGCTTTGATATTACCAGGGGCCGTCAGTGTCTGGAATCTGATTATTACCCGTACCTTCTTCCAACACAACATTCCGGATGAACTCCGGGAGGCGGCAGCCATGGACGGCTGCTCGGATTTCAAGTTTTTTCTGCAAGTGGCGCTTCCATTATCAAAATCCATTCTGGCCGTTCTAGTCCTGTTTTACGGGGTAAGCCATTGGAATTCGTTCTTCAGCGCGCTGATCTATTTAAGGGATGAAGCTCAGTACCCGCTTCAGCTGGTCCTGCGGAACATACTCATCCAGAACGAGGTGCAGGAACTAATGAACCTGGATCTCGGTGCCAGCAACAGCCTGTCGGAATCCATCAAATACGGGGTCATCATCGTAGCCAGCATTCCTGTGCTCATCCTGTATCCGATGGTTCAGAAGTATTTTGTGAAAGGTGTCATGATTGGTTCTTTGAAAGGCTAATCCAAAGATCACGAAAGGGTGGTTATCTTGAAACGATGGATGGCGAGGTCTACGGCATACGCGGTGGGGGCGGCTCTTCTTCTGGCGGGCTGCAGCAGCGGAAATGAAGCAAAGGAAGGTGCACAGGCGCCAAGCACCGAAGCGAATTTCAACGAAACGGGACTTCCGGTCGTAAATGAAGAGATCCGCATCCGGATTCCGGTTGTCAAACAGCATTATCACAAGGATTATAACGAAATGGTGCTGGTGCAGGACCTGGAGGAAAAAACGAATATCGATGTCGAGTGGGAACAGATCCCGTCTGAGAGCTGGACCGAGAAGAAAAATTTAATTCTGGCCAGCGGAGAATTCCCGGACGCATTTTTCAACGGGCTGACGACACAGGATGTGGTGGATTACGGAACGGAGGGCGTTCTGATTCCGCTGGAGGATTTGATCGACAAATACGCGCCGAACATCAAGAAAATTTTGGATGAGAATCCGCAAGTACGGCGGATGGCTACGGCGCCGGACGGACACATATATTCCATCCCGTGGTTTGAAGATCAGGCCCATTTTCAATATCGGAACACATTTCTGTTGAATAAAACGTGGCTGGATAAACTCGGCCTTGAAGTGCCGACAACGCCGGATGAATTGATTGCAGTGCTAAAGGCGTTCAAAGAGCAAGATCCGAACGGGAACGGCGAAGCGGATGAAATCCCGTCAACCTTCCGCCACAACACGACGACGAATGGGTACTATGAGCTGTTTGGGGCGTTTGGGCTTGCCGATGCGCTTACCGGCTTCTCCGTCAAGGATAAGAAGGTGGTGTTCGAGCCGGCCATTCCCGAGTACAAGATGGCAATCGCGTTCCTGAACCGCTTATACGAGGAAGGGCTGTTGGATCAGGAATCCTTTACCCAGGATGCCAAACAGATGCTATCCAAGACGAAGGACGAGACGCCGAAGGTCGGGTTGATCGCCTCTTTTAACGGAACGTATGAGCTGGGGGACAGAGTTCATGAATACGTGGCGATGCCTCCGCTGAAAGGACCGGAGGGTCACCAACTGTGGAGAAGGCAGGACAACCGGATCATTCTCAACTTCTTCTCGATTACGAAGAACAACCCGTACCCCGAAGCGACGATGCGTTTGGTGGACACATTGAACGATCCAAAATCGGCGATGCAGTTTAAATATGGTCCCTTCGGCAGCCATCTGAAGGAGAAGTCGGACGGCAAGATTGAAATCGTGCCGCCTCAGGACGGAATGGATATCTCCACTTGGATCGGCAGCACGACGCCTTCGACGGCCTTCCCGCTTCTGGTCTCCAGCGAATGGCTGCAAAAGCTGGAGAAGAGCGAAAGCGATAAACTGCGCAACGGATTTTATGAAATTTATAAGCCTTATATCGTTCCGGAGGATCGGACATACCCTAATTTGTATATGACGGCGGAAGAGAACAAACGTCTTGGCGTACTGGCAACCGACATCATGACGTATGTCCGCAAGATGGAAGCCAAATGGATCGTGGAAGGCGGCATTGAAGCTGAATGGGACAAATACGTAGAAGATTTAAAGCGAATGGGATTGGATGAAATGATCGAAATCAAGCAGCAGGCTTATGACCGTTATATCCGTAGTTGACATCAGAGGGGGCGGCAGCGTGCGTTAGGCTACTGCCCCATATAACAACCGAATCGGGAGGGTAACCGCATGAACATGGAAGAAACCGCGCACAGGATTAGGCCGTGTGCCGATGATTATGTCACCGTATTCGAGTCGCCGGATCCACAGTCCGTTTATTGTTACTCGCCTGCCATTATTAATCTGCCAGGCGGGCGACTCGTATTAACAATGGATCTCGGAGGAAAGGGAGTCCCCGATCTTCCGGGGCCGAAAGGTTCACGCAAAGGGTTTATTACACAAGGGAAAGTGTTTGTGTCGGACGACAAAGGCCGTACTTGGCAGCATACGCATGACTTCCCCTTTATGCATGCACGCCCCTTTCTGGCCGGAGGAGCACTTTACATTCTAGGGCACTGCGTCAATCTGATGATCATCCGATCCGATAACGGGGGGCTTACCTGGTCCGAGCCGGTCCAGCTGACCGATGAAGGGGATTGGCACCAGGCTCCTTGCAATGTCCATTATGCCAAGGGGAATGTATACCTGGTTATGGAGGATATTCGGCAGCATGACATGACGGTGTGGCCGGTTAGCGAAATCCAGCCGGTCCTCATGCGGGCACGGGAAGACGCTGACCTGCTGGAGCCGGTCAGCTGGACTTACGCTTCCCGCTTAACAGCCGTCGATGCCTTTCCGTCGGATCGTCTCGATTATTTTGGCGTCCCCTTTTTCACCGAAAATTCGGATTACCTCAAGGGTCAGTTGAATTGCCCGCCCGTCGGCTGGCTGGAAACGAACGTCGTTCAATTCACCGATCCTGACCATTACTGGTATGATCCCGAGGGCAGGACGTTTCATCTGTGGGCGAGAGCTCATACGGGAGGTACCGGTTTTGCCGCCATCGCCAAAGTAGTGGAGAACGACGACGGCACAATGACAACGATGCTGGAGACGACGCCTTCCGGCAAACGAGCAGTGTTTGTCCCGTGCCCGGGAGGGCAAATGAAGTTTCATCTGTTATTTGACGAGGTGAGCAGGTTGTATTGGCTGCTCAGCTCGCAGTCCACAGACAGCATGACGCGCAAGGAGCGCCTGCCGGCGGAGCGCTTCGATCTGCCGAACAACGAGCGGCACCGTCTTCAGCTCCATTACTCAACGAATTGCATCGACTGGTGTTTTGCGGCTATCGTGTCGATCGGAGCCTCGCCGAAGCAGTCGCGGCATTATGCCAGCATGGCCATCGACGGGGAAGATCTGCTCATTGCCAGCCGATCGGGCGATGCCAGAGCCAAGGATGCGCATAATGGGAACTTGATTACGTTCCACAACATTCGGAATTTTCGATCTCTCGTATATGGATAGGAGGGTATGGGCTTTGACCAAAAAAGCGGAGTTAACCAAGAAGTTCGAGGGCGTCTTTTCCCTACTGCTAACCCCGTTTCACGAGGACGGAAGCATCGATTGGGAGGCTTATGAACGCTACGTGGAGTGGCAGCTGTCCTTCCGGCCCCAAGGCTTGTTTGCCGTATGCGGCAGCAGCGAAATGAAATGGCTGACTTTAACGGAACGGTTGGAGCTGATGAGAAGGGCTGTGAAGCTGGCGGGGAACACACCGGTTGTGGCTACGGGCAATCTTGAGGCTCCGAAGCTGCAGCAGGAAGAGCTGAAGCAAGTGATGGATACGGGGCTTGCGGGCGTCGTTCTTGTCCCCTCGGCCGGCATGGGGGTCGACCAAGGCAAGCTCGCGGATCACTTCGCGGGGCTGGCCGATATAGCGGAATGTCCGGTCATACTCTATGAGTGGCCCTTGGTGGAGCCCTATGCAATAGAACCCTGGGTCTATTCCAGGTTAACGGATACTGGCAGCGTGATCGGGATCAAGGACACAACCTGTACGATGGAAGGCATAATGGGTAAGATCGAGGCGGCTCAAGGTACGATTGTTTACCAGGCGAACACCCCGTTCATGCTGGAAGCCATTCGTCAAGGAGCTAAGGGAATCATGGCCATCGTTTCGGCTGCCGGAGCAGGCTCTGTTTTAGACTTCTGGAGGGCGGCTTCGCAAGGATCGGCCCATGCGGAGAAGCTTCACCGGGAGCTTGTATATCTCGACGCGCTGCTCCGATTCGGTTACCCCTCCTCGGCGAAAATGCTGGCCGCTCTTCAAGGCGTGCCCATGGGATCGACAGTGAGATCCGGCGGCGTTACCACACTCGAGGCTAAAAAGGCGATGGAGGTTTGGCTGCAAACCGTCAAGGTTTAAGAAGATGAATGATGGGGGGGATCGATGATGAGCAGTCGACATGAAAGTGATGACGTCCAAGGTGAACGTACGCAGCAGCCGCTGATGGAGCGTCCAATGAGCAGGCGCAGTATGCTGTCCGCCCTCGGATTTGCGGGGGCGGCATTGGCAGCTGAGCATTTTCTGAAAGGTCCATTGGCGAGAACGGCTTTTGGTCAAGGCGCTCCGGCTGTAACCGATGCCGTTTATGGAGACGATGACAAAATCAAACCACCATTGTTAATGAACATGAGTTATATCATTGCCGTTACCTTGGCTGAACTCCGGGGTATGGAGGAGCCGAGAGAGGATTTGATTTATTTCGTTACGGACCCGGGACAGGAGGGGCATTTCATATATGATCCTGCAGATAACACTTCTCCCGATAATACCGGAACGATTGTTGCATCCGCTGCCGGAGCCCGCTTTAAGCGACTGCATGACGGAAGCGTTAACGCTGCATGGTTTGGTGCAGTAGGCGACGGAATGTCCGACGATACGGAAGCGGTTCGTTCGGCTCTGGAAGCAGCCAGAGGAAAGAGTTTGTTTTTCCCGCCGGGGGTTTTTCGATTGACCGATACGCTGATCATCCCCCGTAATACGTTTGTCCGCGGAAGCGGTGCTTCCTCGTGGTATGCTTTTGGCCAAAGGCGCAATGAGGTCCCGGATAGCATCCTGGATATGGAGAACGGCACCGTCCTTATGTTTACGGGAAACGGTTCCCGGACGTATTCCAGCAACCGGAACGATTTTCGGGACTTTACCTGCGCCGTGAAGCTGGATGCCGATGCAGACGGTACCCAGCTGTCCGACCTCAAGATCCTGTCCCACTTCAAGATTCGCGACGCGCTAGGGAATATTACGACCCAGCATACGGATGAACATGCCATGTTCGATGTTGGGCTGTGGATTGATAATGCTACTCATGTGAAGCTGGATCGCGTCTCTGTTGTCGGCTACTGGCAGAAAGCGGGGGTGTTTCTGGATGCATCGGGGCGGTTATCGGCAACCGCCGAATACGGCTCCATTGAATATGCCACCATTAAAGATTGCCTGTTTCAGGGCAAAATCGGGCTCGCCGTTCTGGGCGGTGACGAAGGGAATCCGCCGGATGCCGCAGGCTTTACCCCTCCCGTTGACGATGCCCGGACCGAGGGACAGTTCGGATTATCGCATTTGCTTGTGTCCGACTCCTTTTTTTCCGGTACGGATCATCATTCCAACGGGTTCGCCCCAGGCTGGGAGAGCCGGATCGAACCGGACAGCACACCGATTAAAATTGACGGCTTCATCGGAAGCGGTGTTCCTTACCGGATCAACCATCCGAGATTCGTGAACTGCTCCATCCAGACGCGGGAAAGTGCTTCCATCGTGCTGGATCGGGTCATCAGGCCGACTTTCATCAATTGCCGGGCGGAAAGCGGACCGGTAAGGGCAAGCCCATACACGGTTCTCCCCCGGCTCATTAACTGTGAATTTCCATACAATCGCTCAAAAACGGAGTTTCAGGAAATGGAGCACTGCCAGGGTGCATGGATCGTTCCGGGAATGCGGAGGCTCGGGCATATCCATCTTAGGGAATACCATTTTCAGGTGGAGCTCCGAAATAATAACGGAGTCATTGAACATCGGCTGACGAAGACGGGTGCGATGCAGCCTTCGACGGCACGCTCCTTCGATGTAGAGGCGCTCTTCCGCTACGCTGTTCAGGAGGCTTCATGGGATTACCGGTCCTGGACGCCCCTTCCGCTTCCCGGCGGAACGGGAAGCGATGATTTCTCCAAAGGGATGTTCCTGGGGGAGAAAGCATTCCAGAGCAAATATGCCTTGTTTACGGCTGCGGCCATCGACAATCACCCGGATTATCAGGAGGCGGAAGCCGCAGTGACCTTGAACAGGACCTCGGATACCGCGCTTTGGATTCGGCCAGCCGCCTACGCGTCCCAGAATGTTCCTTACCGGATGAAAAACTATTCCAATGTCCTCAAGCTGGAGCTTCGGAGCGGGGACGGGCCAGCCGCGAGTTTGCTTACCGCGCTTCCCAAGGAAAGCGGCGGATCGGCAAGCCTTGTCATTTCCGTCAGGGGCAAATTTTATGAACAGGCCTATGGGCTAGTGTGAAAAAAGAGGCGAAAGGAGACTGGATTCATGCCGTTGAATATCGGATTTACAGGTCTAGCTGTATTGGTACTGATCGGTCTGTTGTTGTTCGGCCCGTCCAAGCTGCCCCGATTGGCAAGGGCGCTCGGAACAACGATCAAGGAGTTCCGGAGAGGCAGCAAAGAAATGCTGGAAGAAGAGACGGCTGGTTCCGATGCTGATCCCAAGGCAGGCGCTGATGCCGTAGGGGGAGATGGCAAGCTGCAGCAGAACTTGTAAAGCGTGTTAATGTAGAAGGAACAAAAGTGCGAGCCTCTTCCGGGAAGAGGCTCGCTTCGGTTTAGGTGCCTGCCATTGGAGCACGGCCCGGATAGCCATGGGTGCCGCCATGCTGCCGAGCATACCGAAGATGTCGGAATGCAGTCCCCTTTGACCGATGATGTACCCGCATGTCCCCCCAATGAATTCAATCGAGATGTACCGTTTCATATTGGACAATGTTACCACATAAACGACAAAGTCATCTTTACGCTTCAGGCTAGGCATTCAGATCCCCTCCTACAAGGTGTCCACCTCGCCTTCCTTATTTGGTAATTAGGCAAACGGCCAAGTGTGAACGATATGTTGAGTGCAAACCTGATGCTGATGTGAACCCGCCGTCATGACGGAACCTCTTCCATCAAGGCGCGTCGAATCAGGTTTTCTCATGCCATTTTATGTATGCTGAAGAGGCGGTATGCTTTCTTGCAGCGGCTGTTTTTAGCAAAAAATCCCCCTCCTTGTCCTATTAAAGGATAAAGAGGGGGATTTAGCGACATGAGCGGGTCAGTCCTCGTCCAACTCGGTTTGCAAGATCTGGTCTTCCGAAGGATAATCTCGCCTCATCTCTTTGTGGAGACCTCTGTTTTCGTAATCGAAGGAGTTCGGTGGTCTTTGATCCGCTCTCCATGGACTGCTTTTACCAAGCGTTTCGGTCCGCAGGCTGGATCCGTAAGGACCCTCCGGGAATTCCTCCGCGGTTAAATCGTTCCGCTGTGACTCCACGGTGGATAGATCCGTAAATTTATCCCGTTCTTCTTTCTCAAATCCGTTCATACCTGAAACCTCCCGAAAAGGTACTTAATCTACCGTTTCAGTGTGCCCTGAACAAGAGGAATCATTCCGTTATATGGCCTGGATCCTCTACTACAGTCCAGCAGCACCGAATACGCTGTCAAAGGCTCGCCGTGATTTAGCAACCAATTCTTCAGGGGTCCCGGTCGGCGTGGAAGGCGTCAATATTTCTTGTGTCACCGGGCCTGCATAGCCGATATAATTCAGAGCCTGAAGGAACCCAGGCAGATTAATTACGCCTTCACCCGGATAAAGCCGATCGTTATCAAGCACATCTCCCACGGGTATGTTCTTGGCATCGTTGATATGGACATGAACGATTTGTTCGGGGCGCAGCTGCCGGATATCCGCAACCGTCATCTCATTGGTGTACCAGTGATATGCATCATACAGCAGCCCGACATTCGGCTCCCCGATGGCATCAATCCAATCCAAAGTTTCTTGTACCGTCCAGATGAACGGGTTCTTCCATTGGGTGCGCAGATGATGCGGTCCTACGAACTCCAAGGCCAATCGAATTCCGTATGCCCCCAAAATGTTGGCACATGCCCGCAGTCTGGTGGTGCCCAGCGCCATGAAATGAGCAGCGGGTGCATCGGTGGAAGGAAGAATGTATGTACAGCACCGTGTGCAGCCGAGAGCCTTGGCGGCTGCCGCAGCTGCCGGGAGTTTCTCGAGGCCGCTTAGAAACTGCTCGTCCGTTCCTCTCCATTCTACGGGAAGGCCGATGGCCCCGATCTCCAGTTGGCGGGACTTCAGCATATCGGCTGCCGCCTCCACGCCAAGGCGGTCTACAAGACCTTTGGCATCGATATCGATGCATTGGAATTCGTATTTGGCCGCGAGTTCGATAAACTGTAAATCGCTTTCAAGTTTTCCGAGTCCTGCGCTTGTTAAACCTTGCAGCATATTCATCGTCTCCATTCGCTATTAGATGTCGTTTTGCTAGAGGCGGGCCTTCGTTTATATCAACCCATTGGTTTCATAGTTTCTATTATGATATGTTCCACTCTATAAATCTATGATCGCTTTTTATTTTTTTTTGAGAAAGATAGCGATTGGAGCCACTGCCGATTTGTTATTGTGAGAAGGATTCGTAATAAACCGGCATGAATTCCTAGCGTTTCGAAGGGGATTGCATATGTTTTGCCGAAATAACCATGTCATATGAACTTCCACTTTACTCGCGAAAAGGAGATTAAAACTCAGAATGAATACCATTGAACAGCGGAAGAAAGAGCTTGGTAACTTGTATCCGGAGCCCACGATCGACGAGCAGGTTTTGAATCGATTTTGGGAGGAAGCATTGAAGTCGTACGGTAATAAGCCGCTCCACATGGTTAGTCAACCGGAAACGACGCCATATCCCTACATGGAAGTATCCAAGGTCACTTATCATGGTTATGATGATACGCCCATCCATGCTTGGTATATAACTCCCGCTAAATCTTCTACGGACGAGAAGCCTCGGGCGTGTATCGTAACCTTCCCGGGTTATTCCGGAGACCGTGGATTTCCGGAACGGTATGCCCATTGGCTGATGCTCGGTTATGCGGTGTTTGCCGTGGACGTAAGGGGACAGGCCGGAGAGACGGGGAATCTGCTTCCATTGGACAGCGGCGTGGTTAAGGGCTGGGTGACGCAGGGGATTACGGATATTCGTCGCTCCTATTACATGGCAGTTGTAATGGATGCTGTGAGGGCAGTGGATGCGGCATCGGAGCAGCCTGGAGTGGATCCGAACAAAATTGCCGTGGTAGGCGGCAGTCAGGGCGGCGGACTGGCTTTGCTTGCAGGGGCTCTGAATCCGAAGGTTGCGGCCATTGTGGCCGACATTCCCAACATGTGCAGGATGGACTACGGGATTCTTCATTCGGCTAGCTCGCTGAACGAAATCGCCCAATACATAAAGCGCTACCCGGAGCAATTGAATCAAATCCTGGAGCATCTCTCGTATTTCGACATGCTGAATCTTGCGCCGCGAATCCAGGTGCCGGTCATGGTATCCGTTGGTTGGAAGGATACGGTCTGCATGCCCGAAACGATATATGCTGCATACAACCGAATGAAAGCGGCAAAAGAAATAAGAGACTATCCGTTCTCTGGCCATGAAGTCAATGAGTACCAGAAGAGGGAGGGCGTCTTGTTCCTGGAACGGATTTTTAACGGGAGATAGAACACGGAGACAGAAAGGGGCAGGCACGACGATTGCTCAGGACTGCTCTTTATATAGCATCATTGGACAGAAGCAAACGAATCACATTTAAATTTGTGTTATATCTATGTTATATAAAATAACATAAATTATATATTTGTTATATTTTTTAACGTATATGTATTGACAAATACCCGAATTCGCCTATAATTATACCCAAGGACAGAAAAAACTCGATAAACACCCTATACCTACCCCGGTCAATGTAATATTAATTTACACAAAGGGATGTTGAACCATGATGACAGCAGGCGAACTCAAACAGGATCTTTTGAGGGTTTACAACGCGATAAATAAGAAAATATTTAACGTGGGTGTAAAGCAGCAAAAAGTCGATTTCGTTGGCAATAAAATCATCATTGTATCGAGAAATAGTAGAGTCCCCGTCCTCAAACTGCTGGATGAGAATTACCCCCTCTCTACCCGGCAGTTGGACCACCTTTTATTCCAGGTGTTCAAGCAGGAGATTAAAGCTTCCCTGGAACAGCAGTTTCAATTTAAAATCATCTCCATTCTTAAAGACTATGATGCAGAGACCGAGTTTTCCGGTACCATCGTATTCTTGGAGAAGGAGGTCGAAGCATATCTGAACGACATGCCGGAACTCTTGTAGAGAGCGGGCCGATCGTCAGTTTGGTACCAAGGCACATACATGTGTGCGTCTTGGGGCTGGACTGGCGATTTTTTGTTACATCCGCTTTTGAAAATAAATGTCTGTTGTTTCTGAAAAAACATGAAACTCAAAGGAGAGGGAGGAAGGGGCATGACTCACAAAATTGAAATTTCGGGTGTCAGCAAATGGTTTCGCCGAAACGGGGAAGAAATTGCAGCTATGCGGGAGACGAGTCTGGCGATTGAGGAGGGACGTTTTGTCAGCATTATCGGTCCCAGCGGCTGCGGCAAGTCAACGTTGTTTAACATTATTGCCGGTTTGATGCCGCCCTCCACGGGCAAAGTGACGGCTGACGGAAAGGATATCGTCGGCACAACCGGTTATGTTGGCTATATGCTGCAAAAGGACATGCTTCTGCCTTGGCGCACCATCCTCGACAACATCATTCTGGGTATGGAGGTCCGTGGCGTACCCTACAACGAAGCCGTGGGGAGGGCGCTGCCCCTGATGGAAAAATACGGTCTGAAGGGCTTTGACAAGCATTATCCGAAGGAGCTTTCAGGAGGGATGAAACAGCGTGCCGCGCTGCTGCGGACGCTGCTCTACGACAGGGACATCATTTTGCTGGACGAGCCCTTCGGCGCATTGGATGCCCAGACTCGGCTGACCATGCAGAATTGGCTGCTGCAGATCTGGGAGGATTTTGGCAAGACGGTGCTGTTTGTCACCCACGACATTGACGAAGCGATTTATTTATCGGATGACATCTATGTATTCTCGTCCAGACCCGGGCGGATCAAGTCCAAAATTACCGTAACGATGGAGCGTCCGCGGAAAACGGAAGACATGACGTCTCCGGCCTTCATGGACCTGAAGCATCATCTCATGGATTTGCTGTCCGCTGGACAAGATGAAGAACAAATCTCTTAGGGGATAAGAACAAAATGAGGAGGGAACTGGAATGGAAAGTGCACGCAAAGAGGCTTTTATCGTACATGCCGTGACGTCTGCGGAGCCTGCAGCGGGTTCGTCCAAAAGGCCGGAGGTTATGCCGTACATCTTGGATGAAGAGGCGCTGGAGCGACGCAGAAGCCGGCGAATCGTTTGGGGGCGGGCCGCTGTGGCTGTACTTGTTTTTCTGGTATGGGAGGTGTTCACCCGGATCGGCCTGCTGGATTCTTACTATTGGAGCAGCCCCAGTGCGATTCTTCGCACGACTTGGACCCAGATGACCGAGGGAACCCTTCTCCGGGACATTACGTATACATCCGGCTCGACGATTCTCGGTTTTGTGTTCGGAACCTTTCTCGGCGCACTGCTCGGACTGTCGTTCTGGTGGTCAAGATCGTATGCCGGCATCAGCGAGCCGTATCTGATCATTTTAAATGCGATGCCCAAGCTCGCACTAGCACCTGTACTCGTCATACTGCTGGGAATCGGATTTTTTTCCAAGGTGGCGCTGGCTTTCTCTATGACGGTTGTCGTTTCGGCGCTTTCCGCATACAGCGGCGTGAAGAGTGTGGATCCGGATATGGAGAAGCTGATGTATTCCTTGGGTGCCAAGCGGCATCAGGTTTTTACCAAGGTTGTCATACCATGGTCCATGCCCTGGATCATCAGCAGCTTGCGGATTAATATTGCCCTTGCGCTGGCAGGTGCCATCGTGGGCGAGTTCATCGCTTCAAGCCAGGGCGTCGGCCGGATGATTATGTATGCAGGAACGATACTGGATATCAACCTCGTGTGGGTAGGTGTCGTCGTCCTGTCGCTGCTGTCCATGGTGATGTACTGGGGCGTGGTGGTGCTGGAGAAGTGGTTATCCAAGGGATTGACCAAACAATAGACAGAATAACCGAACTCATTATTTCTATTAAAAGGGGAATTCATATGAACCAAAACATGAAGAAACGTTCACTGCTGTTCGCACTGCTCATGGTCACCGGTCTGCTTGGAGCCTGCGGCAATGAAAAAAACGATAACAGCACCGCGTCCGCTTCCGGTGACGGGAAGTTGAAGAAAATCGTGATCGCCGAGCCGCTTCACTCCACGGGATATCTGCCGCTGTACGTCGCGCAGCGGGAAGGCTTCTTTGAGAAAAGAGGGCTCGACGTTGAGGTCATCCAAGCGGCCGGAGGAGCGCACGTAACCGCCGTGGTCAGCGGGGATGCCTGGGGCGTCATCGGCGGGACGGAGTCCAATGCCTTGGCTAACAACAACAATTCCGATCCGATCATTTCGGTCGTGAATGTTGTCAACCGGGCGAACGTGTATTTAATGGCCAAGAAAGGCGCCGCACCTGCGAGCAGTTCCCCCGAAGACCTGAAGGCATTTTTACAAGGGAAAAAGATTAACGCCGGTCGCCACGGCGGTACGCCCAACCTTCTAACCCGCTATCTCCTGATTCAGCTCGGACTCGATCCGGAGAAGGATGTGCAGCTGCTGGAACCGGCAGACGGCTCCACGGTGGTGACGATGGTCCAACAGGGCGCGGCCGACATTGCGAACGGAGCCGAGCCGCAGATCAGTGACGGGATATCGAAGAATGTATGGGAAGAGCCGTTTTACAAGTTTCATGACCTGGGGGATTTCTCGTACTCGGTTCTCAGCGTGAAGAAGTCAACCATCGAGAAGGACCCGGAAGCTGTTCAAAGTTTCACGGACGCCATGATCGAAGCGCTTGCAGTTGTGCAAACGGATAAGGAACTAGCCAAGAAAAATCTGATAGCCGAATTCCCGACGTTGTCCGATGATGCGATCCAAGCTGCCTTGGACCGGGCCTATGCCGACAATCTCTGGAGCTTGGACGGGATGATTTCGGAAGAGGCGTTGAAGCACGATATGGATGTCATGATCGAGACGGGGATATTTAAAGGGGACTATACCTATGATGCGCTGGTAGATATGCAGTTTGTAAACAATTCCAAGAAGTGATCGGCAGGTGCATGATGTCTTAAATCCACGACCTGAAAGGGAGAGAGTCACGATGAAATCTTTAAATCAGCTGATGCTTGGCAGCAAAACGGCGATTATTGTGGTCGATGTGCAAAATGATTATTGTCATCCAGCGGGAGCACTGTCTCAAGCGGGCTGCGATGTTAGCGGGGTAGCGGAGATGGTGCCGCAGCTCCATAAGCTGCTTCAGAGGGCCAGGGAGCTGAAGGTGCCCATCATTTTCATTCAGACGCTTCATGAGAAAGCGACGGACTCCGACGCTTGGACCACCAGGTCCTCGGGACGATCGGCGAACGTATGCCGAAGGGGGAGCTGGGGCGCGGAATTTTACGAGGTATTGCCGGAGGAGAATGATATCATTGTCAATAAACACCGATACAGCGCTTTTGTAAATACTAGGCTGGATTCGGTATTAAAGACGCTGAAGATCGAGACCCTCATCATGACGGGAGTCAGCACTAATGTGTGCGTGGAATCGACGGCAAGGGACGGTTTTATGCTAGATTATCATATCGTGCTTGCAGCGGACGCTTGCGCATCGTATTCTTCAGCGGCGCATGACATGACCCTTCAGAATATTGAAGGCTATTTCGGGAAAGTTAGTGAAGTGGCGGAGCTTATCGATATTTGGATGGATCAAATGCCTGAGGAACCGCTGCGATCGATATCGACCGCCCAGCCGGCTATCGGCTAGCTTGTCAGAACGTGGTTCAACCCATTGGGAAGCTCTCCGCATGCGGGAGCTTTTTCTATGAGCGGCACAGAAATTCATGAATAAAGCTGGTGAGTCCTGCATGAATAACAGATCAAGGATGATCGTCCAATATACCATTTGTTTAGGGGCATTTCTGTCCAACTTGTCAGCCGGCATGTTCAACATTGCGCTTGTTGATATCGCCAGAACGTTCGATTCCACCATCCCTACGGCCCAGTGGATCGTCACCGCTTATTTGCTTGTCATCTCCATATTGCTTCCGGTCATGGGAAAGCTGGGGGATATGCTGGGCCGGCGGAAAGTCCACAATATCGGCTATTTTGTGTTTATGGCCGGGGCGCTCTGCTGCGCCTTGTCACCTTCATTAAACGGACTGATCTCTTCTCGGATTCTGCAAGGCATAGGAGCGGCCATGTATCAAGCTACCAATATGGCGCTGATCGTCTCCGTATTTCCGAAGGAGCAGCGCGGAAAAGCGCTTGGGCTCATCAGCACGTTTGTTGCCGCAGGCTCGATGGTCGGACCGAGCCTTGGCGGAATACTGATTCAGTGGTTTTCGTGGCGGAGCAATTTCTGGCTGCTGACGGCCATATCCTTGATTGCATGGTTGTTCGCCCAGCGCTTTATTCCCAAGGACGAACCGGAAAAAGTCGTAAGCCGGTTGGATGTGCCGGGGGCTGCCTTTTTTGCGATATCTCTAACCGGACTGGTTACGGCCGTGAATTTGGGGGCTCAGTGGGGCTGGAGTTCATGGCAGGTTTTGGTGCTGTTCATTGTGTTCGGTGCGGGAGCTGTCGCGTTCATCGGGTGGTGCCTATCGTCGCGGTGGAAACGAGCAGGGGAAGGGAAACTCCCGTTTATGAAGCTGGATCTGTTCCGGGATGCAGGCGTTAGCGTGGGAATCATCGTCACCATCATAACCTACATGGCGGCTTTCTCGGCTCAGCTTGTGCTGCCTGTATTTCTGCTGAGCGAGCTGGGCGTTGAACCTGCCACGGCAGGCCTGATCATGATGGGATATCCGTTGTCACTGATCATATTCTCGCCTCTGAGCGGGAGCCTGTCGGACAAGCTGGGGACATTCCCGTTATTGTCAGCCGGGCTGCTGCTCATGACAGCAGCGTTAATCGTGCTCGGTTTTGTATCGCCGGCATATCCGATCTTTTTTCTGATTCTGCTTATCGTCCTGCTCGGAGGTTCCATGGGCATCATTACGCCTCCAAACAATTCTCTGGTGATGGGCAGGACATCCAACACGGACCTCGGCCTGATCAGCAGCATTTTGGCACTGTCGCGAAATCTGGGGATGATGTTTGGCACGGCGGCGGGAGGTGCCATGCTGGCGCTTCCAGCCCAAGGGGCAGGGGGGCTTACCGGATTTCGGATGATATTCGTATTGAATACGGCGCTGGTTGTCATCGTTTATGTAACGATGCTCATATCGTTTCGCTTTGGCAGGCATAAGGAGACGCTATCTTCTTAGAGGAAGGGAAAATGAGAAAAAGGGTATCCCGTGGTCTATTCAAGACCTGCAGGATGCCCTTTTTCATTTAGCTTACGCGCGGTCCAGAATCGTCTGTAGTGTCGTACGATCCAAACCTTTCACAAGCTTAATCAGAAGTTCTTTAGCTGCTTCGTAGTCGTCCGTGTGGATGATGGACGAAGATGTATGAATATAGCGGGAGCATATGCCGATGATGGTGGACGGAACGCCGATGCCGCTAAGATGCACTTGGCCTGCGTCCGTGCCGCCCGGCGAGACGAAGTATTGGTATTTGATTTTGTTGGTCTCCGCCGTATCCTGAACGTACTCTACCATGCCGCGGTGAGTCAGCATTGTCGGATCGAAGATGCGAAGCAGTGCGCCTTGACCCAATTGGCCGAACTGGCTCTTGTCACCCATCATGTCGTTCGCCGCGCTGGCATCCAGTCCGAAGAAAATATCCGGCTGAATCAGATTGGCTGAAGTCCGTGCTCCGCGCAGTCCGAGCTCTTCTTGGACGGTTGCGCCGGCGTAAACGGTGTTAGGCAGCTTCTCGCCATGGAGCGCCTGGACAAGCTCGATCGCGAGACCAACGCCATAACGGTTATCCCACGCTTTAGCCATGATTTTTTTTGGATTAGCGAGCGGCGTGAATTCACAGATCGGAACTACTTGCAATCCGGGACGAATGCCGAACGACTCCGCTTCCGCCTTGTTATCGGCGCCGATATCGATATACATGGTCTTGATGTCGACCGGCTTGCTGCGCTGCGCTTCATCCAGCAGGTGCGTCGGGATGGAGCCTACAACTCCAACGACAGGACCGTTGTCGGTGATGATTTGCAGGCGCTGAGCAAGCACGGCTTGGCTCCACCAACCGCCAAGCGGCTGGAAACGGACCATCCCCGCTTCGGTTATGCCGGTTACCATGAACCCGACTTCATCCATGTGACCGGCCACCATGACTTTTGGACCTTCATCGTTACCGCGAAGAACGGCGAACAGACTGCCCAGCCGATCCTGCACGAACTCATCTGTATATGGCGAAAGGGCATTCTTCAACCAGGAACGAAGCTCCCTCTCAAAGCCCGGTGCAGCCGGGAATTCAGTCAAAGTACGAAATAATTCCAGTGTTGATTCATTCATTACGAATTCGCTCCTTTAGAAAAGGTATGTAAGAGTGTTTTCTTTTCTAGTATGCCCCTATACATCTGAAAAGTCTACAAAACCCGTGCCGCTTAGGAGCACGTCATTTTAAAATAAATGAAACAAGCACCCTGCATCCGGGATAGGAATACGATATAGAAACGAAGTGGAATTTTTGTCGTCCGAGGGAAGGGGCAGAGTATGAAGCACCATGGGATTGAGCTAAACGTCTATCATGCCGAAGTCAGAGAACTTCTGCTCATTATGGTCCTGTTCATCCTCCTCGTCATTTTGCTGAAATACATTCTTATATAATGACCGGCTCCAGCAACGATGGCAGGCGAGTCTTACTTCAGCTTTCAGGGATTCCTGGAGGCTGATTTTCGTGTTGGGGCCACTTAATATGTTAGGACAAGCCGTGGTTGCCAAGTGAGAAGGATGATTTTCCAAACATAAAGGGAGTTCATTCAAAGCATAATGATATCGAGTGATATCCATAATGGCTCTTTAGCGTTTTTAAAGGATTCCATACTTAAATGAAAGCGGAGGTGTATTGAAATGTCAGGCTCTAACCAAAAGCCTAAGTCTGATATCACCACAATGAGCTCGGCAGAATATCAGGCGATTGCCAAAAAGCATGAACCTCCTCGCGCCGTACTTAAAAATTGTCTGCGCGCTTTTTTGATTGGAGGTCTCATCTGTGTGATCGGCCAATGCATTCAGCAGTTTTTTATGACCGTATTCGATATGAGCACCACCGAAGCGAGCAACCCGACAGTCGCCGTGCTGATTATACTCTCCGTCATTCTGACCTCCTTCGGCGTGTATGACAAAATTGCGCAATGGGCGGGAGCAGGCAGCGCCGTGCCGGTCACGGGGTTTGCGAATTCCATGTGCTCCGCTGCGCTCGAGCACCGCGCGGAGGGTTTGGTTCTTGGGGTCGGGGCCAGTATGTTTAAGCTGGCGGGATCTGTCATTGTATTTGGTACCGTGGCTGCGTTTATTATCGGTATCATTTACGCTATTTTTGGCATTGAGGGGAGGTAACGAGAGATGAAGGTGATCGGCCAAACCTGGCAGTTCGAGAACAAACCCGTCATTATCGGCACGGGGACGATTGTGGGACCTGAGGAAGGCGAAGGGCCACTCGCCGGTGATTTCGACTATATCTACGACAATATTGAGATTAACGAAAAAACATGGGAAAAGGCGGAACGGAAACTGCTGGAGGATGCTTCAAGAAAAGCGGTTGAGAAGGCGGGCATTAAGGAAGACGAGCTGCAGTTTTTTGTGGGCGGGGACTTGATGAACCAGATCATCAGCAGTTCGTTTGCTGCAAGACAATTGGGTGTGCCTTACATCGGCGTATTCGGTGCTTGCTCTACATCAATGGAGAGCCTCGCGGTGGCCTCCATGCTCGTGGATTCAGGAGGGGCCAAGTATGTCATGGCCGGTACGGCAAGCCACAACTGTACGGTTGAGAAGCAGTTTCGTTATCCGACGGAGTACGGATCGCAGAAGCCGCCGTATGCGCAATATACAATAACGGGAGCAGGCTGCTCCGTCATTTCGGACAAGGGAGACGGTCCTGCTGTCACGTATGCCACCATCGGCAAGGTGGTGGATCTGGGCATCAAGGATCCTTTCAATATGGGGGCGGCGATGGCTCCGGCGGCAGCCGATACGATAACAAAGCATTTTAAAGACACAGGCCGGCAAGCGAAGGATTATGATCTGATCGTGACCGGTGACCTGGCCTCCGTGGGGCTTCCAATCGCGAAGGATCTTTTGCAACAAAATGATGTCATCATGGACGGTACGGTGTTTGCAGACTGCGGCTTAATGATCTACGACTTGGAAACACAAAAATACGTCAATGCAGGGGGCAGCGGCTGTGGCTGCTCGGCTGTTGTTACTTATGGCCATATTTTAAAACGGATGCGTAAAGGCGAATTGAAAAAGGTGCTGGTCGTTGCTACCGGGGCTTTGCTGTCGCCTCTTTCTTACCAGCAGGGTGAGAGCATACCGTGCATCGCTCACGCTGTAGCCTTAGAGATGGGAGGATAACACAATGCAGTTTCTATGGGCATTTATTATTGGCGGTCTGATTTGCGTCATTGGGCAAATTATGATGGACGTTATTAAACTGACACCGGCACATACAATGAGTACGTTAGTAGTCGCCGGAGCCATCGCCGACGGGTTCGGATTGTATGAGCCGCTTGTCAAATTCGCGGGAGCGGGAGCCTCCGTGCCGATCACCAGCTTTGGTAATTCGCTTGTGCATGGCGCCTTGACGGAGCTGGGGAGGGACGGCTGGATCGGGGTTGTGACGGGGATATTCGAAGTCACCAGTGCAGGGATATCCTCGGCGATCATTTTCTCTTTCCTGGCTGCTCTGTTTGTTCGTCCGAAGGGGTAAAACCATCATTATCAAGAAGAAAAAGACCCTGGCATGATGCCGGGTCTTTTTCTGTTTAGAGCGGCAATAAAAAGGTGAATGCCCAAAATATCTCATCGAATGTACTCCGGGACCTCGATCATGTACAATAGTACTAAAATAAGTATTTATTCCCTTACAGGAGGTTAGTCATACATGCCCGTAAGCCAAGAATCCATGAAAATCATTACCTCGGTGCGAACCAATCTGGAGTCGTGCCTGCTAGGCAAAGAATTTGAGATCCAATTGCTCCTTACGGCGCTGCTCGCTGGCGGACATGTACTGATCGAGGATGTGCCCGGCACAGGAAAGACCCAACTGATCAAAGCATTAGCAAAATCCATGCAGGGAGACTATCGCCGGATTCAGTGTAACCCGGATATTCTCCCGAGTGACATAACGGGCGTGTCCGTATTCCACCCTCGAGATGAAATGTTTTACTTCCGACCGGGTCCGGTCATGACCAACATTTTGCTGGCGGATGAAATCAACCGGGCGACAACCAAGACGCAATCGGCCCTGCTTGAGGTCATGGAGGAGCGCAGCGTAACGGTGGATGGGGCTACCCACGAACTTCCGCATCCCTTCATGTTATGCGCGACCCAGAACCCGATCGATTTTGAAGGCACCTATATGCTCCCTGAAGCGCAGCTGGACCGGTTTATGCTGAAGCTGAGCCTGGGTTACCCTGATGCTGCTACGGAGAAGCAGCTGATGTACCGTTCACGCGACGGACAACTGGCGGACAAGATTCAGCCGGTGACACATATGGATACCATATCGGCTATTCAACGCGAGATTCGCGAGGTATTCATCGGTGACCCGGTCGCCGATTACTTACTGAATATCACCCGGTCGACGCGCGAGCACCCTTCCGTTATGCTGGGCGCAAGTCCCCGTGCGACGCTGTCATTCATGAATGCCGTTAAAGCCAATGCCTTCTTGCACGAGAGGGATTACGTTCTGCCAGATGATGTGAAGACGCTGGCACCATACGTGCTTTCGCACCGGATCATGCTGCGTCCGGAAGCCAGGCTCGACAATGCGAGTCCCGAATCGGTCCTCGAGTTTATACTGCGTCAGGTCAAAGTGCCTGTTCAGATGGGGAGATAGGCATGCGCCGCGCGGTTTCGTTATTTTTGAATGGCATGCAGCCGTCTAGACTCGCAGCGGTATTGGCGGTATGGTGCCTATGTCTTTTGTACGTATTATTTCAGGGGGGCAAAACCTCGCTCATGCTATTCTCCATGGTCAGCCTTCTGACGGTCTATTTGATCGGTGCTGGCTTTGGCGGAGTCAATCGGGTGAAAGCCCAACGAAGGGTGCTGGGAGGAGCGGAGCATGGAGGTGAACATCTTCATGCCGGTGAACAGGTCCGCGTGAAGCTGGAGGTCCATGTTCCAGGACTGCTGCCGATGCCCTATATGATCGTGCGTGAAGTATTGCAAAGGCATAACGGCGACTCCTGGTCTTTTGAAGATAGCGTCATTCCGAACCTTCGCGGTGCGGGCAAGCTTGTATTTCAGACCCCTCCGCTTGAACGAGGGCGGTACGCTTTTTCAAAGACAGAATGCATTAGCGAGGATATTTTCGGATTAATGGAGCACAAGGGACGCATTGAGGTTCAGACCGATTTCCGCGTTCTGCCGAGAACCATATATATTCCTAAATGGCAGCGAAACATACGGAATTCGAGATTGGGCGGTACACATACGACAGTTTCGGCTTCCAGACGGGAAACCACGCAGATCAACGGAGTCCGCGATTATGTGTACGGCGATCGGATCTCCCGGATACACTGGAATGCAACGGCGAAGACCGGCTCGTGGAAGTCGAAGGAGTTTGAGCATGAATCCTTTCCCAGAACGATGATTGTGCTGGACTGTACTGCGGACGGATATGATCATGCCCAGCAGTTCGAGCTGGCCGTATCGGCAGCTGCGTCGCTGATCGAATATGGTGCCAAGGAGCATGCGGGTACAGGCTTGTTCACGGCTACCCGAGAAGCTCAGATGTTCGCTCCCGCCGATAACGCCGGAGAGCGGATGCGCATGATTCAGCATTTGGTTGACGTGGATTATGACCGTAAAACCAAATTGATTGCTTCCCTGGAGAAATCCTATCGCCATTTTCCAAAAGGGGCCCTGTTCCTGCTGATCAGCCCGATGAGCGGCAAGGACGCTTCAGAGATCATGCGCTGGGTTGAAACTCGGGGAATGAACCCATGCTTCTTGCAAATAACCAATTCCAATGAAACGAAAAAACGCGATGATTCCATTTCGCTTCTGCAATCCCGGGGGATTTCCAGCTATTCGGTTTCTTCCCTTGACGAGCTGCCGGCTGCGCTGGGAGGTGGTGCATGATGAAGTTGTGGCTGGACAAACTATCTACTACCTTCTTCAGTACGTTAACGATGCTATGGATCTGGATCATCGGGATGCAGTGGGTATCCTTTACGGAGACGATATGGCTCTCGGAAACGACTGCCATCGTTATTGCAGCATTAACCATTACGGCGGTTACCGAAGCGCTGCTTCCGATCAAGCAAGGTTACCGGGTGCTTATCCAGTTTATTTTGATCTTGTATTGTGTATACAGTTTGCTGAAAACTCACGGTAATCCGGTTCCTGTCCTTGGCGCTGAAGGCGATCTGACCGAGGAACTCATGTATCTTTTTCCGTATTTGTGGTTTGCTATCGCCGCTTGGGCCGCTTTTCTGTTCCTTGCGCGGTGGGCCAAAACCAAGGGGCGCGTGCTTTTTGTAGTCGGGATCAACGTCATCGGTTTTGCCGTGCTGGATTCCTTTACGAAAATCGTGCTGTGGGATGAAATCGCTTGGGTTGTCGGAGCGGGCATGGGCTGGCTCGTATCCAGCCATTTTAACCGGTTCCGCAGACGCTTTCCGCAGGGATGGGTCAATTTATCGAAGTATCCGTTCAAGATTGTTGCCAACATCCTGGTCATCTTCTCTTTGATCATTGTAGCCGGTGTGAATATGCCGCACGTGAAGCCCACGTTAACCGATCCTTACACGGCGTGGCGGGAGTGGAACGGGGTGCCGTTATCCGGCGGCAGTACAACCGGTACCGGAACCCTTATCGAGTCACCGTCTGAAAGCATGTCCGGATATGGACGGGAGGACAACGACCTTGGCGGCGGTTTTAACTTTGACTATTCACCGGTGATGTCGATTACCTCGGATGAACGCAGCTATTGGCGAGGGGAAACCAGAGCCGTATACTCGGGAACGGGTTGGGCTGATGGAGCCAGCAGCCGGCGTTCCGGCACGGGCGTGGACATCGGGGAAGAATTGCCGGGGGAAGCCAGCGGATCCGTACCTACCAAAACATTGGAGCAATCGGTAACGATGCTGAGTGATACGGTGTATCCTGTATTGTTCGGCGCCTACTCCGTTCGTCAGCTGGAGAGCCTTGATGAGGATATCGATTCGGATCGGCTTAGCTGGGTGACCGAAGGCGCGGAGATGCATTTGGACGACGCTCGTAATGCGGACTATCCGAAGAGTTATACCTTAACGTCGGAAGTGCCGGTGATTCCAATCGATGAGCTGAGCACCAGAACTTATGATGAACTATATTCCGGCTCGATTGACGATGCGTATATCCAGATGCCGAGAAACTTCCCTGACCGCGTGTCCGATCTGGCCGAAGAAATTACCGCGGGCGGAGATACGCCGTATGAGAAGGTCATGCTCTTGCAACAATATTTAACGAGCAATTTCACCTATACCAACACGCCGGATCTTACACGCAAGAAGAGCGATGATTTTGTGGATGCGTTTCTGTTTGAAATCCAGGAAGGGTATTGCGATTATTTCTCGACCTCCCTGGTGATGATGACACGGTCGCTGGATATTCCTGCACGCTGGGTCAAAGGCTACGCGCCGGGAAGAATGACGGCATCGGAGTACGTTCCGGTCGAGGGTCAAACCTCGATTGAGCCCGGAAACTATACCGTTACGAATGCCGACGCTCATTCCTGGGTTGAAGTGTACTTCGGCGAGTACGGCTGGGTACCGATTGAAGCGACACCGGGCTTTAGCATGCCGATTCTGACGGCTGACACAGACGCTGAGCCTGTCATTGAGGAAGAAGTTGAAGAAGAAGAAGAGGCAGAGGACAAGGCTACGCCAGCTGCGACCTCCGATCATCAGCAGCCCGGCTGGGTTAAAGTTGTTGTAACGGCCGCGGTGGTTGTTATCGTATTATGGATTCTGTACATCGTATGGCGAATGCGCATCAGCCTGCGTTTTGCCGGAGCGCGTATACGGGCAGGCAAGCCGCTGACGGCCGCGGATAAAGTCATTGCCGAGACCGAACGATGGATTCGTTCCGTACAGCGCAGAGGCTTGGTAAGGCAGGAACATGAAACCCTCCGTGAATCGGTAGGCCGCTGGGTAAGTGCACACCCTGAGCTGGGAGTGGAGCTGAGACCTCTGTTGCAGCAATTTGAAGCTGCCAGGTACAGCCCGGCTGAAGTGAAGGAAGAGCAATGGCGCTCCGTCCAACAGGATGCCCTGAAGCTGAAGAAGTCTATTAAGAAGGTCCGCATTGTATCCGAGAAACGTCTATCTACCTAATCCAAGAAGACAGACCGCGTGATGGTGGTTGTTCCTGCGTGTATCAGGATAACTCGGTATGAAACGTTCTGATATCGATGATTTCAAGACCGCCCGGTCCGCTTCCAAAAAGCCGCCGGGTGGTCTTTTGCCGGTATAGACAGCGACGCGGTATACGGGAAGAAAAAGGCTCGTGATTATTTTTACTAAGGAACCGGAATATGGTATAGTTTTTCGTATGAAATTGAGGTGACGAACTTGTTTGAAATGTTAATCCCAAAGCTCCGTGTGAATACGGTTTTTGATATTAACCTTGAGGAATTATATGAGCAGGGGTATCGCGGAATCATTACGGATTTGGACAATACCCTTGTAGGGGCCAAGGCGCCGCTTGCGACACCGGAACTGGTCGTTTGGTTCAAAAGGGTGAAGGAGATCGGTTTCCAGCTCATCATCGTCTCGAATAACCAGCTCGAACGCGTGTCTAAATTTGCGACGCCGCTGGATATTCAGTATGTGCATGAAGCCCGTAAACCAAGTAATACCCCGTTCCGCAAAGCAATGAAGATGATGGAGCTCACGCCGGAGAAAACGGTTGTGGTCGGCGACCAGATGCTGACCGACGTTTATGGCGGGAACCGGCTGGGTCTGTATACGGTGCTGGTTATGCCTATCGCCATCAACGATGAGGGATGGTTTACGCGCCTGGTCAATCGCCGGGTGGAGCGGATCGCATTGACCCGTTTGCGCAAGAAAGGATTATGGATGGAGGAGGAACCGAAATCATGACGTTGCCTACTGGCGGAGAAGACATCAAGAAGTGCAGCGGCTGCGGCATACCGCTTCAGAGTGAAGTACAGGACAAGCCCGGCTATTTGCCGGAGAAGGCCTGGGACCGCGACCCGGTTATTTGCCAGCGCTGTTTCCGGATTAAGAATTATAATGAAGCCTCCTCGGTTGCCGTAGACCAGGATGAATTTTTACGGCTGCTGGGACAGATTGGCGGCAAGAATGCGCTTGTTATTCATATCGTGGACCTCTTTGATTTTGAAGGGAGCCTGATTTCGGGGCTGCAGCGGTTTGTCGGCAACAATCCGGTTATTCTGGCCGTTAACAAGACCGATCTTCTGCCGAAGGTCACCAATTGGAACAAGGTACTCAATTGGGTGCAGAAGCAGTGCAAGGAGCATGGACTGAGAACGGAAGACATCGTGCTCTGCAGCGCGAAGAAGAATCAAGGCTTTGAGCGGCTGCTGGAGACGGTTGCGCATTATCGAGGAGACCGGGACGTCTACGTGGTTGGCGCCACGAATGTGGGTAAATCCAGCTTGATCAATCGTCTGATCCGCGACTACAGCGATTTGGATCAGGAACTGACCGTTTCCCGTTATCCGGGAACGACGCTGGATATGGTCAATATTCCGCTGGATGACGGCCGGTATATTATAGATACGCCGGGCATCGTATACCCATGGCGCTACAGCGAGCTTGTGAGCCGTGAGGATCTGGGGACGGTCATGCCGGAAAATTCGCTGAAGCCGATGGTATACCAGTTGAACGAAGGGCAGACTCTGTTCTTCGGAGGTTTTGGCCGTTTTGATTTTCTGCAAGGCGAGCACCAATCCTTTACTTGCTTTATTAGCGGCAGATTAGGGATTCATCGGACCAAGCTGGAGCGGGCGGATTCGTTATTTGCCGAACATGCCGGAGAGCTGCTTTCACCGCCGACCAAAGACCGGCTTGAAGAACTGCCGGAATGGACAAGGCATGAAATCCGTATTCCTAAGGGAACCCGCCAAGACGTGTTTATCTCGGGGCTCGGCTGGATCAAGATCAATGGTGAACAGGGTGCGCTTGTGGCAGTTCATGTACCTAAAGGAATCAAAGTTCTGTCGCGTCCATCCTTGATATAAGAGATAAAATCGCTTAGGTACAGCCCGGTTTATCATGGGAGAGATAGGGGAGAAATGAAAGTGAATCCAATGATCGAGCGTGATTATTTGCTCCTTGGCGTAATGGGGGACCCTATCGGTCACTCCAAATCACCGGCTATGCATGATGCGGCGATTACCGCCCTGGGATTGTCAGGGGCCTATGTGCCCCTTCATATACGTCCGGAGGGGCTTCGTGACGCTATCCAGGCTGTCAAAGCCCTGGGATTCCGCGGAGTGAATGTAACGATCCCGCACAAGGTGGAGGTTATGGAGTATCTGGATGTCGTCGATGAAGGGGCGCGGCGCATCGGCGCCGTGAATACCATCGTCAACGACAATGGCAAATTGACGGGTTATAATACGGATGGCATCGGATATGTTCGTTCATTAAAGGATGAAGCCTGTCCCAACCTTAAAGGGAAACGCATCGTTGTTTACGGCGCCGGCGGAGCGGCCAGGGGAATCATCTACGCCCTTACCGGGGAAGAGCCTGAGAAGATTTCCATTGTGAATCGGACACCCGACAAAGCGCTGGCATTGGCCGAGGAGTGGAGCTCGCTTGCTGACTTGAGGGGATACGGTGAGGATCATGCCAGAGAGGCATTGTCAGATGCCGATGTCTTGATCAACACAACCTCGGTGGGCATGTTTCCCCGGGTTTCCGAGCTTCCTGTTCCAGTGGAATATATACCCGAAGGGATCGTTGTCAGCGATCTGATCTATAATCCGTTGAAGACCGAGTTGTTGCGGCAAAGCGAGCTTCGGCAATGCACGGTGCATGGCGGTCTCGGGATGTTCATCAACCAGGGGGCGTATGCATTTGAGTATTGGACAGGTCTGAGGGCGCCCGTTCAGGCGATGAAGGAAGCGGTTCTGACCAGCTTGCAATCCGAGGTTTAATCTCGTGTTTATTGATTAATGCTTATGCAGAAGCTACAATATAGCTTTCGACAAGCTGCAGGCTTTAAGAGGTTGTTCAAAAAGTCCGGTTTTGATAAGAAAACCAATCGAGGCAAATTCAAGGCTGAGCGACCGCGATTCAGAAGTTGGTTTTCTTGCGATATAGAATTTCATCAACTCCGTTGATAACTTATAAATCCTATATCTAACACGAAGTGAATCAAGAAGCAACTCGGCATCGAATCTTGAATTCAGCCGGGCCTTCCGGTGCTCACGTACAAACTACGTACGCTCCGCTCCTCAGTCCCTAGCTTCATCCAACCTTCTCGGTGCTGAAAATCGACCTTTTTGAACACGCACTTTAATAATTGAATATTTAAGGAGTAATGACCAAGCATGTTAACAGGAAAGCAAAAACGACATTTACGTTCGCTTGCGCATCATCTGGATCCGCTGTTCCAGGTAGGCAAGGGAGGAAGCAATGAGCATCTGATCCGGCATATTTCCGAGGCCATTGAGAAGCGGGAGCTCATGAAAATATCCGTGCTCAACAACTGTCTCGAAGATCCCCGCGAAATCGCCGAGGAGCTTGCTGAAGGTGCCGGGGCCGAGCTGGTACAGGTTATCGGCAAGACGATCGTGCTTTATAAAGAATCAAAAGACCACAAAACCATCGAGCTGCCGTAAGGGAGCCTTGATGGCATTAGCTTAATGAATATAGAAGGACTCTCTTATTAGGGGAGGTGAACCCTGATGAAGATAGGGATAATGGGCGGTACCTTCGATCCCATTCATATCGGGCATATGCTCGCAGCCGAATCAGCTCGGGACGCTTACGGTCTGGAAGAGGTATGGTTTATGCCCAGCCACATTCCCCCGCACAAGGAAGATGCCGGCGTAACCGGCCTGATGAGGCTGGAGATGACCGCTGAGGCTGTAGCCGACCATCCGTCTTTTCGTACATTGGATTGGGAAGTGAAACGCGGCGGCGTATCCTATACGGTAGACACGGTCAGAGAGCTGCGGGACACGTATCCCGAGCATGATTTCTCATTCATTATCGGGGCGGATATGGTAGCGTATCTTCCCAAGTGGAATCGGATCGGGGAGCTTGCGGAAATGCTCACTTTTATTGGGCTTAACCGTCCTGGAACCAAGCTATCGGTGGATGATCTGCCTGATTTCCTGCAAAAGGTGGTAGTGACAGCGGAGATGCCGCTGATTGAAATATCGTCCACCATGATTCGGAGCAGAGCCGCATCAGGCTTGTCCATCCGTTATATGGTGCCGGACCGTGTATACGATTATATTGTTAGGAGCGGTATTTATGGAGTACAGCCGTGATGAACTCATTCAAGCGGTATCCTCACAGATGCCGGCCAAGCGCTGGGAGCATACGAAAGGCGTAATGGAAACCGCGGTCATCCTTGCCGATCGGTTCGGGGCCGATACGGTCAAGGCAGAATTAGCCGCCATCCTGCATGATGTGGCCAAATATTGGCCCGTGCAAAAGCTTCATCAAATGATGGTGGAGCATGCGCTATCCGAAGAGCTGCTCCGTTACGACAAGCAGCTTTGGCATGCTGAGGTAGGCGCGTTCGTAGCGGAGCACGAATATGGCGTAACGGATACCGATGTGCTTAACGCCATCCGTTACCATACGTCGGGGCGTGTCGGCATGACGCTGCTTGATAAGGTGGTCTGCCTTGCGGATTATATGGAACCGGGACGGGATTTCCCCGGCGTGAATAATATTCGCGAACTGGCCAACCATAGCCTTGAAGAGGCGCTTGCAGCCGGTTTTGATTCGACGATTGGACATCTGCTTTCGCGCAGACAAATCATTTTTCCGTTGACGGTACTAGCCCGAAACGATCTAATTAAGCAATTGGAGGCGAATTCATGACGTTGAAACCGAATGAATTGTTAAATGTGGCAGTGACTGCCGCTGAAGATAAAAAAGCGATGGATATCGTGGTCCTGGATCTTAGAGGAATTTCCCTGATCGCAGACTATTTTGTCATTTGCCACGGTAACTCGGATACTCAGGTACAGGCGATCGCAACTGAAATCCGTAAACAGGCTCATGATGCGGGAGTAGCTTTGCGCGGACTGGAGGGAATGGATGCAGCCCGCTGGGTGCTGATGGACCTCGGAGACGTGATCGTTCATATCTTCCATCGTGATGAGCGGGAATATTACAACATCGAGCGATTGTGGTCCGATGCTAAAGTGGTGGAGAACGTATGAGTCTGATTGCCGGCACATTAACGAAACTCGTTGTTTCCAGAGAAGTGTCCCCTTACGGTTATTTCCTGGATGGCGGAGATCGGGATGTGCTTCTTCACTATTCGGAGCTCACAGGTAAAATCGAGCCGGGGGATACGGTCGAGGTCTTTATATTCTTCGATACGGAAGACCGCCTGGCCGCAACGATGAAGAAGCCTTACCTTACGTTAGGTGAAACCGCTAAGCTTGAGGTGGCGGATGTTCATCCGCGCTTGGGATGTTTCCTCGAGATGGGGCTTGGCCGACAGCTTCTGCTTCCGATCCGGGAATTGCCGGAGATGCGGGAGCTTCATCCACAAGTGGGGGATTATGTATTTGTCATCATGGAGCATGATAAGCAAGGACGGCTCCGCGCGAAACTCGCCGGAGAACAAGAGCTTGCTCCGCTTGCGTTTCATGCGCCTGAATCGTGGAAGGGCCAGTGGTTCACTGCCCTGGTGTACAAACCGCTCCAGATGGGCACGTTTGTTATTATCGATGGCGGTGTGATCGGTTTCGGCGCCATTGGCATGATCCACTCCTCCGAACGGACGCGTATGCTGCGGCTTGGCGAAGAGGTGAAAGTTCGGGTAAGCCATATCCGGGAAGATGGCAGGGCTAACCTGTCGATGGTACCGCAAAAAGAGATTGGCCGGACGGATGATGCAGACCGACTGCTCGCTTTTCTGAAGGAGCGACCGGGCCATGCGATGCCGTATTCGGATGAAACGCCCCCCGACATCATCAAGCAGCGGTTCGGCATTAGCAAATCCGCCTTTAAACGCGCGCTTGGCAAGCTGATGAAGGACGGTTTGGTTACCCAAAAGGACAGCTGGACGTATATGGTCAATAAAGAGGAGAACTCCGGTTCAAACGAATAACCCGGCAAGGTAGGGGAAGCTTCTAAGGAAAGTGGTGTCATCATGTTGTCTTACCGCAAGTTTGCTTACGTATATGATCAACTCATGGAAGACATGCCGTACCCGGACTGGATTCGCTTTGCGAGAACGGCCTGGGATAAGCACGGAATGCCAAAAAGCGTCGTTGAGCTCGGATGCGGGACAGGCAGCATCACCATTCCGCTCGTAAACTCCGGTTTCGAGGTAACGGGAATCGATCTGTCGGCAGATATGCTCTCGGTTGCCAGACGCAAGCTGGAGGGTACACCCCAGGGGCATCGATTGTTCCGGGAAGGCAGCGTCCGCTGGGTCCAACAGGACATGCGTTCGTGGGAGCTGCCCGAGCAGGTGGATTCCGTCATTTCATTTTGTGATTGTGTGAACTACCTGCTGGAGGAAAAGGACATCCGTTCCGCTTTTGCAAGGACCTACAACGGCCTCAAGGAAGGCGGCACGTTCCTGTTTGATGTGCATCACCCGAACACGCTCTTACGATATGACGCAGATCAGCCATTTGTGCTGGACGAAAGGGAAGTGTCCTACATTTGGACATGCGACATGGATGAACGCAGGATGGAGATCGAGCATCATCTTTCCATCTTTGCACGGGATGACCAGGATCCCACGGTCTACCGCCGCTTTGAGGAAACGCATGTGCAGCGGGGATATGACCCCGAATGGATGAAGGTCGAGCTGGTTAAGGCCGGATTCCGGGATGTGAAATGTTATGCCGATTTTGAGTGGGTGGAAGCGGGTCAGGATGCATCCCGGCTGTTCTACGTTGCCGTAAAATAAACGAATATCCTTTTACGAGAAGCACTTTCTTTTGTCGGTAGCGACGAGAGAAAGTGCTTTTTTATCGTCGAGCACGATTCATTATAATCAAAGACACTTCTTTTCTGATTTATTTGACTGTGGTTAAGGTTCGATAGAAGGGATATGGGTTTGCTTCGGGGACTGTGCTACGATGTGGAATAGATAAGATGAACAGAAATGAGAGCGTTATCTTAAGGAATGATTCCAGGCATCCGGTACGCTCTGTATGACCGTATTTGAGTTCAACGATGGTCAAATGATGCATAAACTAATCTATTGGGACGAGAAAGGATGAATGAGCATGAAACTGTCCGTATTCACAGTCGCAACTCCTGACTTACAGCCTGAGGAGTTGGCAAAAGCCGCGGCGGATGCCGGTATTGAAGGAATCGAATGGCGCTTCAAGGAGATTCCGGAAGAAGCTGCAGGGGAGAAGCCCTCGTTCTGGCGACATAACCGCTGCTCCATGGATCCGAACGGCACGCAGGAGGATTGGCTCGAGTTTCAGCAAGCGGCCGACAAGCATGGCAGGCGCAGTCTTGCGGTCGTTCCTTATTTGACATGCGGCGACGTGGAAGCGACGGAGAAGGTCATGCAAGCAGCCAAACTGATCGGAGCTTCATTTATTCGCGCGGGTATCCCGGGATACGACCGGAAGCGCAATTATAATGAGCTGTACGACCAGGCGGTTCGTTATCTCCATGAGGTGCAGGATCTCGCTGCGGCTTACGGGGTCAAAGCCGTGGTGGAAACGCACCATCTTACGATTGCCCCGAGCGCCGGACTGACGCACCGGCTTGTATCCCATTTTAATCCGCAGCATATCGGCGTGCTGTATGATCCGGGCAACATGGTCCATGAAGGTTACGAGAACTACCGGATGGGCTTGGAGCTTCTTGGTCCGTACCTGGCTCATGTCCATGTGAAAAACGGGGGTTATCGCAAAACGCCTGCCGAGGATGGTACCTCTGCGGCGTGGTCCGGGGAATGGGTTCCACTTAACCAGGGGGCCGTGCCATGGAAGCAGGTCATACAGGATCTGCAATCGGTTGGTTACGAAGGTTACTACGGGATCGAAGATTTTAGCGGAACGTTTGAGTCTAGGGAAATGCTTCTTCGTTTTGCCGAGCAGATGAAGCTGTGGTCAGAGCAGAAACAAAACGCGTAGGTCACTTTTGAAGGAGGCTATTGACATGGAACAGGTAAGAGTAGGGGTTATTGGACTGGGGATGGGGTTTTCGCATGCCAGGTCGCTGGCGTCCGGGCGGATCAAGGGAGCGCGGCTTAGCTCTATATGCGATCTGAATCCGGCCAAACAGGAAGAAGCAAGGGCAACGCTGCCCTCGGACGTGAAAATATGGAGTGATACGAAGGCTATGATCTCCTCGGGGGAGATCGATGCCGTGATCATTGCGACGCCTCATTATGCCCATCCTCAAGTGGCGATGGAGTGCCTGAATCATGGACTCCATGTCCTGATCGAGAAGCCGGCAGGCGTTTACACGAAGCAAGTGCGAGAAATGAACCGCGCGGCAGAAGCCAGCGGCAAGGTGTTCTCGATAATGTACAACCAGCGCTGTAATCCGCTCTACAAGAAGCTGAAAGAGCTCATAGAAGAAGGTGAACTCGGGGAGATCCGGCGGATGAACTGGATCATAACGAATTGGTACCGGTCCCAGAGCTATTATGATTCAGGCGGATGGCGGGCTACCTGGGCGGGAGAAGGCGGTGGGGTCCTGATTAACCAGTCCCCGCATCAGCTGGACCTCTGGCAGTGGACGACCGGCATGATGCCAAAGAGGATTCGTGCTTTTTGCGCTTTCGGCAAGTACCGAAACATCGAAGTTGAAGATGACGTGACGGCTTATGCGGAATACGAGAATGGGGCTACGGCCGTCTTCATTACGACAACGGGTGAGGCGCCCGGAACCAACCGATATGAAGTGACGGGGGAGCGCGGAAAAATCGTCATCGAGGACGGCAAGCTTACCTTCTGGCGCCTCCGAGTGCCGGAGCCGGATTTCAATCGGCAGTATACCGGGGGGTTCGGCGAACCGGAATGCTGGAAATGCGAGGTGCCGATCTCGGGAGATAATCCGCAGCATAGCGGCATTATCCAGAATTTTGCGGATGCTATTTTGCATGGAACGCCATTGATAGCCCCCGGTGAAGAGGGAATCCACGGATTGACGCTGTCGAATGCCATGCATCTGTCCACCTGGACCGACAATTGGGTTGATCTCCCTCTTAACGAGGACCTGTATTACGAAATGCTGCAGGAACGGATCGCACAATCTTCCGCTCAGAAAACGGTCAAGGAGATCGGGCCGGTGGATATGAGCAAGACCTTTGGAACCTACTAAATCACAATCAGGAGGCACGTGGTATGGACCGCAGTAATGGAATGCTGTATGCGCCGGTGGGCAAGGCCCAGCCGGTGTGCAAGCCCGGAGAGTTTATTTTTGCTGCTATGTCGCTGGAGCATGGACATATATACGGTATGTGTAACGGATTGATCGAGGCCGGGGCGACGCTGAAGTGGGTGTATGACCCAGATCCCGCGAAGGTTGCGGCTTTTTGCAAGGCTTATCCAAGTGTAACCGTCGCCTCGTCCGAGGCACAGGTGTTTCAGGATGCGGAAGTGCGTCTGGTAGCGGCTGCCGCCATTCCTTCGGAACGATGCGAGCTTGGCCTGAAGGTCATGTCGCACGGCAAGGATTATTTTACGGATAAGACGCCTTTCACGACGCTGGAGCAGGTGAACGCTGCTCGCGCGAAAGCCGAGGAGACAGGCAAGAAGTACATGGTCTATTACAGTGAACGGCTGCATGTGGAGAGTGCCGTCCATGCCGGGAAGCTGATCCAGGACGGGGCGATCGGGCGAGTGGTGCAAGTGATGGGAACAGGGCCCCACCGTTTAAACGCATCCTCCCGTCCGGACTGGTTTTTCCGTCATCAACAGTACGGGGGGATTCTGTGTGACATCGGCTCCCACCAGATTGAACAATTTTTGTTTTTTGCGGGCTGCCGTGATGCCAAGGTGCTCAGCAGCAAGGTAGGGAATTACGCGAATCCGGATTACCCGGAGCTGGAGGATTTCGGAGATGCAACGCTTGTGGGAGACAACGGGGCCACGAATTATTTCCGAGTCGACTGGCTGACACCCGGGGGCCTTGGCACCTGGGGCGACGGAAGAACCTTTATTCTGGGGACGGAAGGATACATCGAGCTTCGGAAATACATCGATATCGCCAGGCATCCGCAGGGCGATCATCTGTACCTGGTTAATGGCGAGGGAGAGTTTCATATGGAGCTTCAAGGCAAGGTGGGCTATCCATTCTTCGGGGAGCTTATCCTGGATTGTCTGGAACGCACGGAGCATGCGATGTCCCAGGAGCATGCTTTCAAAGCCGGAGAATTGTGCGTCATCGCCCAAAATGAGGCCGTGCGCATTCCATAAAATCATTTATAATAGAGAAAACCCCGTTACGTTGTGGGTTATATAACTCCAAAATCGCTAAAGGGGCGATTCTCTAGATGACCTCATCTGTCGATATGATGCCAGGCTTTGACCGCATGCAGCTGCAAGCGCCGTTTGATCTGACCTATTACAATGAACAGCCGTTGTCGGGAGGGCAGTTTCACTCGCATGCTTTTTATGAAATTTATTATTTCCATGAAGGACGCTGCACTTATTTGATCGGCGATTCCGTTTTCACCCTGAAACCGGGGGATCTGCTCCTGATGAACGGGCTTACGCTCCATTGTCCGAATGTTGAGCCCGATTCCAGATACGTCAGAAGCATTCTGCATTTCGATCCGGCCTGGATCTGCAAAGGGCTTTCGGAGACGGCCAAATCGATATTGCTGGATCCCTTCGAATCGCTGCGAAATCATCGCATGACACTGACAGGGGCCAATCGGGACGAATTTGAAGGCATGTTGGCCGATATACATCGCCTCTCGGCATCCACGGCCGGTTTTCGCCAGGAACGGATGACCTTGCGTATTCAGGAGATGATGTACGTCATCGCGGACTGGTGCCAGGACGCTGTGCAGGACCAGGACTCCATCTCCGAGAAAGAGCGGCATGTCCAGCATGTCGTATCGTTCGTCGAGGAACATTATATGCAGGATCTGACGCTGGAGCAAATCGCCCGCGATATGCATATTACGAAACACTATTTATCCTCCTTATTTAAGGAGGTTACCGGAACGACGGTGTTTAAATATTTGTATCACCGGCGGATTAACCAAGCTAAAATATTGCTCAGGCTCCATCCGCATCTCAGCATCACGGAGATCAGCCAGGCGGCAGGTTTCAAGCATTTGGCTCATTTCAGCCGGATGTTCAAAGCCATGGTCGGAACGACGCCGGAATATTATCGCAGAAGCGGGGAAGAGCTTTCGTTGACTTGATCGGACTTTTTGGGTATAATAGCCACATTAAAACGGTAATATGAACGCGATGATGAGGATCAATCGTTCCACTTTCGATCATGCAGAGAGCCGGTGTCTGGTGAAAACCGGTTGACGATAGGAATGAACTCGCCTCGGAGCAATGGTGTTAACCCGGCCGCTGTATTTCGGCAGATTCGGCCGCTGAAGCATCGTCGTCTCATCCGCGATAAGGATGCAAAGGGAGTGAAAGGCAAAGCATGCCTTTGGCTAACTAGGGTGGTACCACGGGAATCAAACCTCTCGTCCCTAGCGATCAGCGCTATGGATGATGAGGTTTTTTTGTTTTTTTGGGCAACGGCACAGGCCTTGCCTCTTGACTGTGAAGGAGGAGCAATGGAGTATGACGGACAATCAACCAACCGGCCACGGCTATCAGCCGCAGGCCATCGAACCGAAGTGGCAGCAATACTGGGATGAGAACAAAACCTTTAAAACGGAAGATTCATCATCCAAACCGAAATTTTATGCGCTGGATATGTTTCCGTATCCATCAGGAGCAGGCCTGCACGTAGGGCATCCGGAGGGGTACACGGCGACTGACATCGTGTCCCGTTACAAGCGGATGCGCGGATACAACGTGCTTCATCCGATGGGATGGGACGCCTTCGGTTTGCCAGCGGAGCAGTATGCCATGGACACAGGCAAACATCCTCGCGAGTTTACCGTGCAGAATATCGATACGTTCCGCCGCCAGATCAAATCTCTGGGCTTCTCGTATGACTGGGACCGCGAGATCAGCACAACCGATCCGGAATATTATAAATGGACCCAGTGGATCTTTATCCAGCTTTATAAGCGCGGCCTTGCCTATGTGGCTGAAGTGCCGGTGAACTGGTGCGAAGCGCTCGGTACCGTGCTTGCGAACGAAGAGGTCATCGACGGCAAGAGCGAACGCGGGGGCCATCCGGTCGTACGTAAACCGATGCGCCAATGGATTCTGCGCATTACCGAATACGCGGATCGTCTCCTTGAAGATCTGGATGAACTGGACTGGAGCGAAAGCCTGAAGGATATGCAGCGCAACTGGATCGGCAAATCCACAGGCGCTGAGGTTCGTTTTGACATCGAAGGTTACGATGGTCATCTGGAGGTGTTCACGACCCGTCCGGATACGCTGTTCGGGGCAACCTACTGCGTTCTGGCGCCGGAGCATGACCTCGTGGATAAGATTACGTCAGCCGATCAGCGTGAAGCCGTCAAGGCTTATCAAGATCAAGCAGCACGTAAAAGTGATCTGGAGCGGACGGATCTGGCCAAGGATAAAACCGGTGTATTCACGGGTGCATACGCCATTAATCCGGTAAACGGCGCTAAAGTGCCGATCTGGATCGCGGATTATGTGCTTGCCGGCTATGGAACGGGTGCCATTATGGCGGTTCCGGGTCATGACAGCCGTGACTGGGAGTTTGCGAAGCAATTCGGTCTTCCGATTATTGAAGTCGTTCAGGGTGGAAATGTCGAGGAGGAAGCATACAGCGGCAGTGGCGCACATGTGAATTCCGGCTTCCTGAACGGGTTGGACAATGAAGAGGCTATCCAGGCGATGAATGAATGGCTGGAGCAAGAGGGTAAGGGCAAGAAGAAGGTAACTTACCGTCTGCGCGACTGGCTGTTCAGCCGTCAACGCTACTGGGGTGAGCCGATTCCGATTCTGCATCTGGAAGACGGAACGATGAAGACCGTGCCTGAGGATCAGCTCCCATTGCTGCTGCCGGATGTGGATCAGATTAAACCGTCCGGTACCGGCGAATCACCACTGGCTAACGTTACGGAGTGGGTGGAAACGGTAGATCCCGAAACCGGCATGAAAGCCCGCCGCGAGACGAACACGATGCCGCAATGGGCCGGCAGCTGCTGGTATTACCTGCGTTATATCGATCCACGCAATAATGATGAATTGTGCTCCAAGGAGAAGCAGAAGGAATGGCTGCCGGTTGACCTGTACATCGGTGGTGTGGAGCATGCGGTGCTTCATTTGCTGTATGCACGCTTCTGGCACAAAGTATTGTATGACCTGGGCGTTGTCGATACGAAGGAGCCTTTCCAGAAGCTGGTCAATCAGGGTATGATCCTGGGCAACAATAATGAAAAAATGAGTAAATCCCGCGGCAATGTCATCAATCCGGATGATATTGTTAACGAATACGGAGCCGACACGCTGCGCGTGTACGAGATGTTCATGGGGCCGCTGGAAGCAACTAAGCCATGGAACACCAACGGCGTTGAAGGAACGTTTCGTTTCCTCTCCCGCGTATGGCGCCTGTTTATCGGGGACGACGGTCAATTGAACCCTAAAATCGTGGAAGGCGAGGGTACGGACGATTTCAAACGTACACTGCACAAAACGATTAAGAAAGTGACCGAAGACTTTGAACATATGCGCTTTAACACAGCGATCAGCCAGCTGATGGTATTCATCAACGAGGGATACAAGACGGAAGAGCTTCCGCGCAAAGCGATGGAGAACTTCGTGCAGCTGCTTTCCCCGCTGGCCCCTCACCTGGCTGAAGAGCTGTGGAGCCGTTTAGGCTACACGGAGAGCGTAACCTACGTGCCATGGCCGGAGTATGACGAGGCTTGGACTGTAGAGGCCGAAGTGGAGATAGTCGTTCAAGTTAACGGCAAAATCGTAGAACGTGCCAAAATTTCGAAAGACATGGACCAAGAAGCCATGCAACAACATAGCCTCTCCCTTCCGAATGTCAAGCAGGCGCTGGAAGGAAAGAGTATTCGCAAAGTCATTGCCGTACCGGGCAAACTGGTCAATATCGTGGCCGGTTAATCGTAAAACCGAAGGCAGCATCCAGTTTTGCCAAATCCTCCTCATACTTGTCGTGTGTGGTTTGGATCAATTGGTAGAACAATCCGTTCAGGTTTGAATCCAGCAGTGCTAAAGCCTGAGCCGTGATGCCTCCGGGAACCGCAACCCGCTCTTGCAGCTGTTCGGGGGAGAAGCCCTCCTCCGTTAACAGCTTGCCGGTGCCAAGCAGCATTTCTCCGGCTAATGCATTAAGGGTTCTGCGGTCGATTCCGGTCATTTCAACGGCAGCGTCGATCCATTTTTCCATGAATAAACTTAAAAAAGCAGGTCCGCAGCTGGAGAAATCGGAAGTGATTCGCGTGTGCGATTCCAGTATCTCGAGCGGCCTGCTGATATAAGACAGGAGGCTTTCTATAAGCTGCCTGTCTTCTTCTTTTATTCGGGAACCGTACATGCATAACGATGCTCCGCCTCCGGTTAGGTTGGTGATGCTCGGTATGATTTTCGCCACCTTGCAGGGCAGCGATGATTCCAGATGGATCAGTTGGACCGGACTCGTGATGGATATGGCGATTTGCCGGACTTCAAGCCGATCTTTGATTTCGCTGATGACAGATTTGAATTCAAGCGGCTTTATACATAGGAATAGCAGGTCGCTCTGAGAAGCCGTCTCCGTGTTACAGCTGCATACCGTCAGACCGGGATGACGTTTTGCCAGCTGCATCGGCTTTTCAGGACTTCGGTTGCTGACCCGAATCTGCTCAGGCAGGAGTGCGCCCGATTGAATGAAGGCATCGATCAACAGACTACCCATGCTGCCCGTACCGATAAAACCGACCTTCATGTGTATGTTCCCTCCTTTCGCGCTTTACGGCAGAAATGTACCGTCCTTACGTTTAATGTATGCGGGGAAGATGCCGATTCATGACGGTTTTTCATGCGATTTCGGTGGGGAAACCGAAGAATATTCCTGGGTATGTACAAAATGAACTTTAAAGTTAAGGAGAGGTCAATCGATGAAAAAGATATCTTTAGGCTGGAGTCTTGCCGCAACGATTGCTGGCTGCGGGTTCATCTTGTTTGCCGGTGGTGCGGATCAGGGGATCGAGGGCTGGCAGCCGCTGAACGATCAGCTGGAGCAGGTGGTTGCGGCCGAAGAGAATGCGGGTGTGAAGACGTCCGGGGTTGATTCCCGGCAGAAGGATGTGGAACCGTCTGGAGCCGAAACGGATTCGAAGACTGCTGCAAAGAGCACGCAGGCGGGGCAGATCGAGCCTGCCAGTAATGCGAAGGACTCCATGCCAGACCAAGACCAAGGAGTGGCAGGAAGCGGTATAGCAGACCATACAGCTCCGTCTTCGGCTTCTGGTCAACCTTCTTCGCCCCTTTTACCGCCTCAGGCTGAAGGTGTCAGTCAGCAGTTACAGCAGCAAGCTCCTGTTAACAGTACAGCGCAGTCACCAGCAGCTCCGGATCCATCCGGATTGATTAATGTCAACACGGCGGATGCTGCAACGCTTATGGAGCTGCCTGGCATTGGCGAGGCGAAGGCCAAGGCCATTATCGATTATCGGAATCAGTTCGGTCCATTTAAAAGTCTGGCCGACTTGATGAACGTAAAGGGCATCGGGCCCAAAATGCTGGAGAAGATGAAGCCTTACGTTGGACTTTAGCTATGTGCTACAATAAAGGCGATATTGATAAGGAACAGGTGACAAATGATGAGTGCAGATCAACGTAAAGATTGGGATACTTATTTTATGGATATTGCCTTTATGGTTTCAACCCGCTCCCAATGCCCGAGGCGTCATGTCGGGGCGGTGCTGGTGCAGGGGAAGAAGCTGCTCGGGACGGCTTATAACGGCGCGCCGATGGGGGTGCCTGATTGCTCGGAAGCGGGCTGTATGATCGCCGAGGATTATGAACTGGTCGTGCAGGACGGCAAGGAGAGCATGGTGAAGAAACAGCGCTGCATCCGGACGATTCATGCCGAGCAGAATCTGCTGTTATTCACGGACCGGATCGATCGGGAAGGCAGCACGGTGTACGTGACGGATGAGCCCTGCTGGACCTGTGCGAATATGCTTGCCAACAGCGGCATTGTCGAGGTTGTGTTCCACCGTCCTTATCCGAAGGATTCGGGCAAGGTGTCCCGCATGATGGAACAGAAGGGGATTTTGTTCCGGCAGCTTGAAGCGTATGAGCCGCCGCGCGAAACCTTGATGACGGTAGCGGAATGATTCATGTATAAGATTACGGAACAAAATGAATAGAAAGTCACAGAGGAAGGACCTTTGACTGCATATGCAGGCCAAGGTCCTTTTTTTATTTTAATGATGAAGGGATTTGTTGGAATCATGAAGCGAAGGCCATTACTTATGTTTACCGTGATGTGGGTAATCGGCAGCGGTGCTGCATGCCTGTACGACGGATGGAGGCTGGCCATGATTGCAGCCGGGCTGATTCTCATCCTGTTTGCTGTGTGTCATTGGGCGGGGGCGGGACGCCTATTTACGCTCTGCATGCTGTTTTCCTTGTGCATGTCGGGTACTTACTGGGAATGGCATGACGCGGCCAATGTAAGTGATATCGAGCCGGTCCTCTCAGGGGAGACATCGACGGACGCTGTTCCTGTTACTGCCTTTGGTGTAATCACAACCCCAATAGAAGTGGATGGCGACCGCGCGGATTTCAATGTTGCCCTGCATCAAGTTGATATCAAGCTAACAAAGCCTCCAGCGCCCCAAAAACAAGCGAATCCGGATAACGGCACCTTGCTGAAGACGGATGATATCGTCAGGGTGCAAGTGAAACTAATGGACAAAACGGAGCTGGAGACGGTTCATCGATGGCAGCGCGGGGACCGCATAGAGCTGACCGGAGAGCTGCAAAAACCTGGAGAAGCCCGCAATTTTGACGGATTTAATTATGCTCAATATTTGCGAACCCAGAAGATTCATTGGATGGTCAAAGTGAAGGGCTCTGACCTAGCGAAGGTCACCCCGCCTGACAGCTGGAATGTAAGTCATATTCTAAGATGGACGGATGCCGTTCGCCATAAGCTTGGTGGCAAGCTGGATCAATTGTACGGCGGAATCCATGCGGGTTATATGAAGGGACTTGTGATTGGCAATCGGGATGATTTGGATCCCGATACGTTTATGGAGTTCTCGCGTTTGGGGTTGACTCACATTCTTGCGATATCGGGCATGCATGTGGCAGTGGTTGTGGGATGCCTCTTATTCGTATGCACAAACCTTCGAATGACGAGGGAGACCTCGCTGACTTTGGTTATGTGGCTGATTCCCGTTTATGTCCTGCTTACCGGGGCAAGTCCTTCTATTGTCCGTGCCGGCATTATGGGGATGATCGGTTTGTATGCCGCACGGCGGCGACTTTTGAAGGATGGACTGCATATCCTTAGTGTTGCCGCACTCATCATGCTGCTGTGGAACCCGTATTTTCTCGTGAACGTCAGCTTTCAGCTGTCATTCATCGTAACGGCGGGCTTGATGATCTTCGTACCAAAGCTGATGCCGCTGCTGTCATTCTTGCCCCGCTGGCTTGCGGGAACCGTCGGAATTACGGTCGTAGCGCAGCTGATCTCCTTTCCCCTAACCATTTATTATTTTAACCAGGTGTCGCTGATATCTGTTTTCGCCAATTTGATCCTGGTTCCGGTGATTAGCCTGGTCGTTCTTCCGTTAGGTATGGTGTCTTTGCTGGTGGGGTGGGTATGGATGCGCGGAGCTGGCTGGTTGGCAGCTGTGACCGAATGGTTAAACCAAATGACGTTCCGTGTCGTTGAATGGATGAATGGTTCATCCGCTTTGATGACGTTGTGGCCGTCCCCATCGTTAGCCTGGATCTTATGTTATTTTGTTGTGCTGTATTCGCTGCTGTCCATTCTGAAGATGAGATCCGAAAATCGCGAAGGAGAGCGGATCGGATCGGATGATACCGTTCCATTGGAAGGACGCGTATCCTTGGATAGTAAAAGAGATTTGTCTGGTGCAACCGGCATGTTTCCGCTCGTGGATCAATGGGCCGATGCGTTGCGATGGAGAGGTTTTTTTCGCGCCAGTGATTATATCGAACGCTATGCAGCGAGAGCTGCGATCGTCCTGCTGTCCGGAGCTTTGGTTTTTTTGCTGTACGGCGGCTATCAATCTCCATCTATGCACGGAGCGGGACTTGTGCAATTTCTGGATGTAGGACAAGGGGATTCGATACTCGTAACAACACCTGAGGGCAAGCATATTCTCATTGACGGTGGTGGGACGGTGAATTTTCGTAAGGAAAAGGATGCTTGGAAGGAAAGGAAGGCCCCGTATGAGGTAGGAGCGAAGGTGGTGGTTCCGTTGTTGAAAAAACGGGGCGTGCACCAGCTTGAGGCTGTCATCATGTCCCATGGAGACCAGGATCATATAGGCGGTCTTCAAGCTGTCTTGCAGGAAATCCCGGTAAAATCAGTTCTGTTCAACGGGACCTTAACTGACTCCGCTTCCTTCCGGAAGCTGATGTTAACCGCTGTACAACAGCGCATTCCCATATACGAGGCTGGAGTGGATCGGGAAGTATGGAAGCTTGACAGCCATACGGAAATCCAATTTTTAGCGCCTGTTTTCCCAGAAAGTGGAGAAATCATAAAACCTTTACCGTTGATTAAGGAGCAGAATCATGCTTCACTAGTATTTGTCCTTCAAATGAACGGCAGCCGGATCTTGTTTACGGGTGACACAGACCAAGCTGCGGAACATAAAATATTGTTGTATCTGGAGGAACGTTCTTCACAAAATGATATCATTTCACGGCTTGCTGCTGCCGGTGACCGCATCGATGTTATGAAGGTTGCCCATCACGGCAGCAAAACCTCGACATCCGAGTTATGGCTGAATGCATGGAAGCCGAAGATAGCGGTTATTTCTGCTGGCGTTAACAATATGTACGGCCACCCTCATCCGGATGTGGTAGGACGGTTGGAACGTTCCACCAATCTGATCTATCAGACCAATCTTCATGGTGAAATACAGATGAGGATCAAGGAGGGACATATTGACACGCGCACGAAGCTACCTTGAATAAACAGCCCGCTGTCCTTGGGACATCGATTCGTAGTATGATCTTTAATAGGAAAAATGCAGCGGTGACTATAATCTTTATATTTGGTATAGTTAGATGAAGTTTCCTGAAAAAATAATAGGTTACATACTGCAACATTTTTTTAATTTTATCCGTCTGTATGTATGCAGGGAGAGGGGGATCCACTGTGGTGGAGCAGGGACTCATAAGAGCCGCTCAATCGGGCGATCGCGACGCTCTAATCACCCTATTGCGAGAAATTGAGCAACATGTTTACCGAACTGCTTATTACATTTTAAACAATGAACAGGATGCTATGGATGCAGCCCAGGAAGCACTTATACGTGTATATACGAAGATTAACTCCTACGAGGAGAAGGCTCAGTTCAAAACTTGGGTCCAACGGATTGTCACTAACATATGCATTGATAAATTCCGCAGGACAAAGCCGACGGTTTCCATCGATGAACATGATCTGGTGTTTCGGGATAATCTCGATGTAGAACGGGAAGTGATGTCGGGATATCTGGCTCAGGATATTCAGGAAGCCATTAATCAACTGCCGGACCATCATCGTACGGTCATTGTCTTAAGGTATTTGCAGGATCTATCCTACAACGAAATTGCTGATTGTCTGAACCTCCCGCTCAATACGGTGAAATCCTATTTGTTCAGGGCCAGGCAGCAGCTGCAGAATATGCTCCAAGAGCATCAGAAAGGTGGTGTATCAGGATGAATTGCCAAGAGGTGGTGGAACGTATGCACCGGTATTTGGACCGGGATCTCACTTCGGAGGAGACGGCCCAAATGTATCAGCATATTGCCGTGTGCCCCATGTGTGCTGAGACCTTTAATATATTGAAATCATTGAACAGAGAGCTTGAGGATCTTCCGGCCGTAACCCCGCCTGTCAGTCTGGTAGACGCTATCATGCCTAGACTGGATGCCATTGACCGTGATCGCCAGAACCTTGTCGTACCTCCAGCACTGAAAAGCCAGGAGCCAGCCGAAATGATGCCGGAAATGCGGCGTCCGCGACGTGCGGGCAGCTGGTGGAGCACGATTGGCGGTAGAACTGCTATCGGGGCCGCCGCGGCTGTACTTATTCTCGGCGTAGCGATCTTTAATAATGAACCGAAGATGTTATCCGATGCGGAGCTTCCATACGAAGAGGCTAGCACGACCAGTGCCGGGACGAATGACGAATCGGCTGCCACGCAGAATCAGGAAATGGCTCAGCCGTTTGCCGCCGAAGGCGGCACGGAGACGGGAGGCGAATCGAATGAGGGGAACGATTCATCCGCAAGCCTGCGGAGTTCGCCATCGGAATCGTCACCGGAAGCCAATTCCGACCCTGCCCCGAATGATACGAAGGCAACGAAGGAGCCATCGGATGCGGCTAATGGCACCAATAAAGATGTTACAGCACCCGATAAACCGGTTCAGATGAAAGATGTTGGGGAACCCCAAGCGCCAGACCAACCTGCAACGAGCAACAATGAGGTGCCAAAAACCGATACCGGAAGTCCGTCTGACCCTCCGGCGAATGAACCTGAGCAGAGTTCTGAAACCATGGATGTCCAGACGTCACCTACGGAACCGGATACCACGTCTGAGATGCTGCCTCCAATTAGCGATCCTGCCGGTGATGCGGTCACGGGAAGCGCCGAATCATCCGACAGGTCATCCGGATCGTACCAAGGACTGGCGATGGTGCCGGAACAGTGGTCCTCCCCGGACGGTCTCTACCGAGCCTCGCTGGAGGCCGATCATCTGATTATCTATCGTCTGCCATCGGGAAGCCAAACTTCGCCGGATGCGGTTGAAACGGTTGAGACAATTCCGCTCGGCGGAAGCTGGGTATCCGGTCAATGGTCCGAGGACGGCTTAACGTTCAAATATAAGGTGCAGACCCATAAGGAATTGGTTGAATCCGTCTATTCCATTGAGAAGTCCCAGCCACCGGCATCTACGGGGCAGAAGCAGCCTAAATCATAGAAATGTTCAGAGATATATACAGTCGGTGCACCAATGCCAGGAGATATGAATACACTATATATTAGAGAGAGCATGATACCAACTACCGTCGTATGACCGGCGGCGAGGTGTTTCTAGAGCATACTTGCCGGCGTTTATATAGATGTGTTGGGACGAAGGGACCTTGCCGCTGCCAAAAGCCGAGGTCTCTTTGTTTTCGTGTGGACGATTGCATTTTTATGCTTGTCATCTCGCATTCAGGCACTCTTTTTTGGTATAGTGTACAGAGTAGAAAGGGGGGGCGCCGATGGATGCCAAAGCGGCGGCCAAGGCGGTTAAGCAGGGAGAGGTGTCTGCCGTCTATTTGTTGTATGGCAGCGAGAAATTTCAAATGAAGGAATTCGCCGAATTTCTGGAAGCCCAGCTGATCCCGAGAGAAGACCGTGATTTTGCCCTCGTTCATATGGATTTAGGGGAAGTTCCGATTCAAACCGTTATTGAAGAAGCGGAGACGGTTCCTTTTATGGTTCAAAAAAAACTGATCATGGTCAGGGATACGGCTTTTTTTACCGCAGCAAAAGATAACGGGAAAGTGGATCATCGTCCAGAGGCTTTGCTGGACTATTTGACCAATCCTGCTGATTATAGTGTGATTGTCTTTATGGTTGGACAAGAAAAGCTGGATGAACGGAAAAAGGTAGTCAAGGCAGTCAAGAAATCGGGGGTTGCTTTGTCCTTCATGCCTTTGGGCGGGGAGGATTTGCTGCGCTGGGTGGACAAGCAGGTGAAGAAGGGCGACTGCGCGCTGCGGGAAGGTGCGGCGGAGGCGATCGTGCGAAATGCGGGAACCAGCCTTCAGACATTATCAGGTGAGATCGAAAAGCTGTGCTTATATGCTGGCGCTGGCGGAGTGATTGATGTCGCAACCGTAGATATGCTGGTAGCGCGAAGCACGGAACAGAATGTATTTGCGCTTGTAGAGGATATTGCGAATCTCCGATTGGACAAGGCGCTCGGAATCTATTACGAACTGCTGAAGCAGCGCGAGGAGCCCATCAAGATTGCGGCGCTGATTACCAGACAGTTCCGAATTATTCTGCAGGTGAAGACTCTATCGACCCAGAGCTACTCGCAGCAGCAAATTGCTTCCCAGATCGGATTGCACCCCTATGCGGTGAAGATAGCGGGCGAGCAAGCCCGCAAGTTTGAGACAGCTCGCCTTGAAGGCATACTGAACCATCTGGCGAATCTGGATTACCAGATGAAGACCGGGGCCGTGGATAAGGTGCTGGGCATTGAATTATTTTTGCTGCGGCTTGGGGCTTAGGATATCCGCAAATAGTTAAGAGCGTACGGCTGCGGGAGCAGTCGTACGCTCTTTTTCTTTAGAAATCAGAAAGCATGGACAACAGAGGCTCGCCTGCCTGACCCCGCAAGAAAAACGTCCGCTATAAAGCGGTCTGTCTACCGAGAAGAGCACGTCGATCAATGTACCACAAAAAGCCCTGAGCAGCGTGAACTGTTCAGGGCTTTTTCCATGTCGTATTCAACAAACGTTACTTACGCTTGGGACGTAAGAGCGTTCAGTCTTTTCGCCAGACGGGACTTTTTGCGGGCAGCTGCGTTCTTATGGATCAGGCCCTTCGTAACGGCTTTATCAAGCTTCTTGGAAGCAGCTTGGAAAGCAACTTTAGCAGCTTCGATTTCTGTACCGTTCAACGCTACGTCAGCAGTTTTAACAGCTGTGCGAAGCGCGGATTTTTGAGAAATGTTAAGCGCGTGGCGTTTGTCACTTGTCTTTACACGTTTAATCGCGGATTTGATGTTTGGCATTACATTCACCTCCTGTAAGGCATTTCAATAGAGCGAAATGATTCACAACTTAAAATATTTTAGCATGGGGGTGGACAAAAAGCAATACTCATTCGGACTTCTGCATAATCTCTCCCGTACTCTCGCACACTACTAGCAATATGAGGAGGAGTGTGAATTTAGATGGATCTGGATCTGCAAAAATATTCGGTCCGAACGGACCTGGCGGTGGAATCAAGAGAACTGGCGGGAGGAAAAGGCAGTGCGCCCATTCCTGGTGTGTTGGAGGATGTGGTGCAGGAGGACGGAATCAAGATTACAAGGCTGGACGTGGAGAACGAAGCAGCCTCTACGCAAATCGGCAGAGTGAAGGGCCATTACGTCACGTTGGAGGTGCCCGATCTTCGCAAGGGGGATACGGAGCTTCAAGATCAGGTGTCCGTTGTCTTCGCCCGTGAGTTCGAGGCATTCATGTCCCGGATCGGGATCGGACCCAAGGCAAGCGTGCTCATTGTCGGGCTTGGCAACTGGAATGTGACGCCGGATTCGCTGGGACCGCTTGTGGTGGAGAACGTGATGGTCACCCGTCAGTATTTCGAGCTTATGCCGGATCGGGTAGCGCCAGGTTATCGTCAGGTTAGTGCCGTAGCGCCTGGTGTGCTCGGTCTGACAGGGATTGAATCCAGCGAAACGGTTCAAGGGATCGTGGAACAAATCCGTCCTGACCTGATCATCGCCATTGATGCTCTGGCTTCGCGTTCGCTGGAGCGTGTGAATACGACCATCCAGATTGCGGATATCGGGATCCACCCCGGCTCTGGTGTCGGCAATAAACGCAAGGGATTGACGCAGGAGATTCTTGGAGTTCCCTGCATTGCCATCGGTGTTCCAACCGTCTGCTATGCTTCCACCATCGTTAATAACGCAATTGAGCTCATGAAGTCCCATTTTGGCGAAGGTGCGCCGGAGACGGGCAAAATTATGGGTATGCTTCATGATATACCCGAAGGTGAGCGCCTCGCGCTGGTGAAGGAGGTGCTGGAGCCGCTGGGCCATGACCTTATCGTAACGCCTAAGGAGATTGACGAATTTATAGAGGACATCGCCAATATCGTCGCAACCGGCCTAAATGCAGCGCTGCATGAGGCTGTGGATCCCGGCAATGTAGGTGCGTACACGCACTAACCCGGTATAAAAGCTCCGAATCTATCGGAGCTTTTATATTTTTCATGGATCTAGTTCTATCGATTCTCCCCGGTTCATAGATTTGAAATATAAGAGATTACACAAGTCGCGGGAACGGCGGAATGATGGCCGGATTGGTCCCGGCGAACCGAGGAGGACATCGTTATGAACAATCGCAAGTTTCGCATCTGGAATATTGCCAGACTGAAACGGAAGGTCATGGAAGGTCTGAGCATGGGTCGAACGCTCATTATACTGATGCTAGGCTCTCTTATATTTTTTATTTTACTAGGGCTTGGAGGGATGGCGGAACAGCGGATGAATTCCTCGCCCGTGTCGTCAATGAAAGGATTGGCCGCTTCGTTATCCAGCCATTTTTTCATCGATATGATCGGCATGGAGATGCCGCATATGACGGCTTCCAAAGAGACCTCAAGCTTCTCCGGCGAGAAAATGTCGACCTTCGTTTTTGAACTGCTTACGAGCGTGAACCCGAGGGACCCGAAAAGCCTGCTTGCGGGCGAATTGCCCGGCATGAAGGCAAATCAACCGGTACAGCTGTCACATGGCTCCGGGAACGAGGAAGGGGAAGCACCGGCGGATTACCGGCCGGATCCAGCAGAGGAGCAGGCGGAAGGCAATCCTTCTGATGCCGGGGAAGAGCCGCCCCAAGGCGGTCGGGGGATCGGCAATGAAGATAATGGCGAGGATGTCCCGGATCAGGGCACGGAGGACGAGCCTGGCAGTAAGAATGACCCTGGAAGCACCTCCAAGGATGGAAAGTCTACGAATGGAAAGAAAGCTGTACTCATCTATCATTCGCACCCACAGGAAGCATATAACCCGCTGCTCACGCATCCATCCGATAATCCGGGGGCTGTATCCCCAAGCAAGAACGTCATGCTGGTGGGCAGCTTTCTGAGTAAAAGACTTGAGGCAAACGGAATTGGCACCCTGCATGATAAAAGTGACTATCAATCTACCATTGAAGGATACAATTATAACTTTTCTTATAAATACTCGCGCCAGATGGTCATGGAGGCCATGTCCCAGAACGACGGCATTAATTACCTGATCGATATCCATCGGGATTCTCAGCGTTATAACAAAACGACGGCAACCGTAAACGGCGTTAATTACGCCAAGGTTTACTTCATCATCGGTCATGCGAACGAGAACTGGAGACAGAACGAGGCGTTTGCAAGCAAAATCAATGCCAAGCTGGAAAAATCCTATCCCGGGGTGTCTCGGGGCGTGTGGGGCAAATCAGCGGATCAAGGGAACGGGGAATATAATCAATCCCTGTCGCCAAACAGTATCCTGATCGAAATCGGCGGCATCGATAATACGAAGGAAGAATTGCAGCGGACGGCTGAAGCGTTGGCGGACATCATTGCAGATGTGTACTGGCAGGAGCAAGAGGCGGAGAAAGCCAGCGTGAAAAAAGACAACGATCAAACGAAGAAGCAGTCCGTTTCCGCGGGAACCAAGGGCGGAAGCAACAAAGGAACAGAGGATCAAGCAGCCAAAGCAGGCTAACGGCTCGGCGGTAAGTCGACAAGTGTGAACGGGTAAATCGGGGAGGGACTCAGTGATGTCAAGAATGGGAAAACGGTTGGTGGCTCTTATCATATGGACAGGCATCGGCATATTGGTCGGCATGCAGCTTGGCGGGGCAAAAGCGCCAGTACCGGCAGACGGTACCGGAGCCGTGCAAACTGTGCAGCAAAACCATGCGCAGGATCCGCAAGGCGGGGCTGCTCAAGGGAATGGATGGGGAGGGACGCGCAAGAACCCTCCCGTATCAGAGTCCGCTGTTCTAGAAGAAGATGCTCGTAAGACCCTGCCCGAATATGAGCCGACGCCCAGCGACATCCTGCTTCCCGAGCGTTCGCAACCGCCTGCCGATGTGCTGGCCGATAAGACGGCAGGACTGCTCCAGCAGCTGTCTGACAAAAGCATACGCTGGGTCGTATCGATGTTCGGATCGATCACGGAATAAATTCACCTTTATTCTCAGCATTGCTGTGCATCCCCTCAACTGGTATAATAAGTTGATTCAAACATCTGGTGGTTGTTGGGGGTTAGGCATGACAGACGTACAAGCAAGACAACAAAAAATTCGTAATTTCTGTATCATTGCACATATAGACCATGGGAAATCGACGCTTGCTGACCGTATATTGGAATTTACGGGCGCGTTAACTTCGCGTGAAATGCAAGAGCAAGTACTGGATCAGATGGATCTGGAGAGAGAACGCGGGATTACCATCAAGCTGCAAGCGGTTCGCCTGAATTACAAATCCGATGACGGCGAGGAGTATATATTGAACCTGATTGATACTCCAGGGCACGTCGACTTTACGTATGAGGTATCACGAAGCCTGGCTGCTTGTGAAGGCGCGCTGCTCGTAGTTGATGCTGCACAGGGAATTGAAGCGCAGACATTGGCCAACGTATATCTGGCACTGGATAACAATCTTGAAATTCTGCCTGTCATTAACAAGATTGACTTGCCAAGCGCCGATCCTGAGCGGGTGAAGCAGGAAGTTGAGGATGTCATCGGTCTGGATGCCAGCGATGCCGTATTAGCTTCTGCCAAGGCCGGCATCGGAATCAAGGAAATTCTGGAGCAGGTGGTTCAGAAAGTTCCTGCGCCAACCGGCGATTCGGAAGAACCGCTGAAAGCGCTGATTTTCGACTCCCATTATGATCCTTACAAAGGCGTTATCGTATATGTGCGCGTTATTGACGGAAGCATTAAAGCCGGCTCCAAGATCAAAATGATGGCTACCGGCAAAACCTTCGAGGTCATTGAGGTGGGGGCGTTTAAGCCGCGCATGTCCATCGTGGATGAGCTTAACGTCGGCGATGTCGGTTTCATCGTGGCTGGTATTAAGAGCGTTGGCGATACGCAGGTCGGTGATACGGTAACGGATGCCAAGCGTCCGACGGCCAAGCCGCTTCCGGGTTACCGCAAAATCAACCCGATGGTATTCTGCGGACTGTATCCAATCGAAACGTCGGACTACAATGATCTGCGCGAGGCGCTCGAGAAGCTGCAGCTTAATGATGCATCACTCAGCTTTGAGCCGGAGACATCCAGCGCACTCGGATTCGGTTTCCGATGCGGATTCCTTGGCCTGCTGCACATGGATGTCATCCAGGAGCGGATTGAACGAGAGTTTAACATACCGTTGATTACGACTGCGCCGAGCGTTATTTACCGCATTACGCTGACGAACGGAGAGCAGATCCAGATCGATAACCCGTCTCATTATCCTGAGGTGGGCAAGGTCGATTATGTCGAAGAGCCTTATGTTAAAGCAGGCATTATCGTTCCGAACGATTATGTCGGAGCGATCATGGAACTCTGCCAGAATAAACGCGGCGAATTCGTAAACATGGAATACCTGGACACAACGCGCGTTACCATTACCTATGAAATACCGCTGTCGGAAATCGTGTATGATTTCTTCGACCAGTTGAAATCGAGCACCAAAGGATATGCTTCATTCGATTACGAGCTGTCCGGGTACCGTCGATCCAATCTGGTCAAAATGGACATTTTGCTCAATGCCGAGCAGGTGGATGCCTTGTCCTTTATCGTGCACAAGGACCGTGCTTATCACCGCGGACGGGCGATTTGCGAGAAGCTGCGCGAGCTGATTCCTCGTCAAATGTTCGAAGTGCCGATTCAAGCTTCTGTCGGTACCAAGGTTGTTGCCCGTGAAACGGTTAAAGCGATGCGCAAAAACGTTCTTGCCAAGTGTTACGGCGGTGACATCTCCCGTAAACGGAAACTCCTTGAGAAGCAGAAGGAAGGTAAGAAACGGATGAAGCAAGTCGGCAGCGTTGAAGTGCCGCAGGAAGCCTTCATGGCGGTACTGAAAATCGACGACAAGTAAATTTTGCATAGGAATGCCAGCCCAAGAGTTAACAGGGTAGGCTGTCCTGCGTATATAGTCTTATGAAGTAAATGATGGGAAAGCCGATTCTCGGCTTTCCTTTCTTTCATTCCAAGAAGCATAGCGTTATAGTAGAGAAGGAACTTCCGAGAAGTTACTTAAAGTAAGTCATGCCAGAGGTGTACATGAGGGGGCAAGAAAAGAATGACGGCAAACGATCAACGGACGGAAGCGGTGTACATCCACATTCCGTTTTGTACCAATAAATGTTTTTACTGTGATTTCAATTCCTACGTGTTGAAGGATCAGCCGGTAATGAATTATCTGCGCGCGCTGGATAAGGAAATGGAGCTGACCGTTCAGGCCAACCCGCCTGGACGAATCAAAAGCATATTTGTAGGCGGCGGGACTCCAACGGTGCTGAAGCCGGATGAAATGGAATACTTCTTGCAGAGCGTGAAGCGCCATTTTCCGGAATGGTCCGATGACATTGAATTTTCGATGGAAGCCAATCCCGGCACCACGGACTTGGAGAAGCTGTCCGTCATGCGCGAAGGCGGCGTGAACCGTATCAGCTTCGGGGTGCAAGCCTTCCAGAACAGCTTGCTGACCGGCATCGGCCGGATACATGATACGGATGATGTGTATCGTAGTCTCGAGAATGCCAGAAGAGCAGGCTTTGATAACATGTCTATCGATTTGATGTTTGGGCTCCCGAACCAAACCTTGGACATGCTTGCGGAAAGCGTGGATAAGGCGCTGGAGCTTGGACTCCCTCATTATTCAATCTACAGCCTGAAGGTTGAAGAAAACACGCTGTTCCATACGATGTACCAGCGAAACCAGCTGCCGCTTCCGGATGAGGAGGACGAGCTGAATATGTATCTTCTATTAATGGAGCGGATGCAGGCTGCCGGATATAAACAGTATGAGATCAGTAATTTTGCTAAACCCGGCTTTGAGAGCCGGCATAATATGACGTATTGGCGCAACGAGGATTATTATGGCTTGGGCGCGGGAGCTCACGGATACATCGGTCGTCAGCGCCATGTGAACATTAAAGGCGTCAACCCATATAATGAAGCAGCGAATCAAGGACTTCCGCGATTGGAGAGCTTTGAGGTATCAAGAGAAGAAGCGATGGAGGATTTCCTCATGGTCGGGCTCCGAGTCCTGGATGGCGTTTCGCGCAGCCGGTTCCGGCAGCAATTCGGGATTTCCATGGAAGAGGTATTCGCCGGCCCGCTGAATAAAATGGTAGGTGCGGGACTTCTCGATTCCACGGATGACGGATATAAACTGAGCAGTAAAGGCATTCTGTTCGGCAACGATGTGTTTGCCGAATTTATAGGCAGCTTGTCAACAAATTAATCTATTGAACTTATATGCGCTCTGTTGTATATTTATTCATAACATGACGGAGCGTGTAAAGGGGAGACGGACAACAATGTCGGCGGTATGCAGAAAGGCGAAGATAGAAGATGTCGAGCCGCTGTATCAGATGATTCAGGGTTATGCGGAAAGGGGCATTATGCTGCCCCGGTCCAAAAAAGTGCTGGAGAAACAGATCGGGGAATTCGTTGTGGCCGAATCCGAAGGGAACGTGATCGGCTGCGGTTCCTTGTGCCAGCTGGGAAATGATCTGGTGGAGATTCGTTCACTCGGCATCTCCGATGGTTATAAAGGGCAAGGAATCGGCTCCATGCTGGTGGATTCCCTTCTGGAAGAAGCGAAACGGCGCGAGCTTCCGAAAGTGATGGCCTTGACGTACGAGGTATCCTTTTTCATCAAAAACGGCTTTGCCGTCGTGGAGAAGGAGATTTTCCCGGAGAAAGTGTGGACCGACTGCATTCACTGCAAGAAGCAGCATGCTTGTGACGAAATAGCTGTTCTTAAAGTACTGAACTGACTTGACAATCCTCAGGTCGGTTTGGTATTTTTGTTATATCGGTTAGCACTCGATGGCGATGAGTGCTAACGAAAGTGAAATTAAGCAGTCAGCAAGGAGGGGAGCGACATGTTAACAGATCGTCAACGCATGATTTTGAATGCCATTGTGGATGACTATATCCGTTCTGCCGAGCCGGTTGGTTCAAGAAGCATTTCCAAACGTGGGGATGTCGGATACAGTCCGGCAACCATTCGTAACGAGATGGCTGATCTGGAGGAACTCGGTTTTCTGGAGCAGCCTCATACATCAGCTGGACGAATTCCGTCACATAAAGGATATCGTTATTATGTTGATCATCTCACGTCGTCGTTTTCCTTGAACCCTGCGGAACTGCATATGATGAAATCCTTTTTTGCAGAAAAGCTGAACGTGATGGAGCAGATGATACAGCATACAGCTGGCATTCTGTCTCAGATGACTAATTACACTTCCATCCTGCTTGGACCGGAAGTTTTTCATACGTCTTTGCGTCATTTCCAGCTTCTTCCTCTCCATGAGGATCAAGCGGTAGCCATCATCGTAACCAGCACAGGGCAAGTCGAGAACAAGATTGTTTCGATTCCGCAGGGTGTGTCCGTTTCCGATCTGGAGCAAGTGGTCAATCTTCTGAACAAGAAGCTGGTCAACGTGCCTCTATATAAACTCAAGACCCGTTTGTATACGGAGATTGGCGAGGAAATGCAGCGGCATATTTCACATTATGAAGACCTCATGAGTATGCTGGATATCGCCCTTAACAATGAACCGGACCATCGCGGCGTATATCTTAGCGGAACGACCCACATGCTGAATCAGCCGGAGTTCAAGGATGTGGATAAGGTAAGGGAGATTTTCGAGCTTCTGGAACAGACACCCGCACTGTTGAAACTCATGGCTCCTGCTCCCGGTGAGCATGGTGTCCAAGTGAAGATCGGTACGGAAAATACGCATGAAGCGATTTCCAATTGCAGTTTGATTACTGCGACTTATTCAATAGATGGAAAAGCGCTCGGTTCGATTGGTATTCTCGGTCCTACTAGAATGGAATATGCACGGGTGATCGGCATCTTGAATGTGTTATCCCATGATCTGACGAAGCTGTTGTCACACTGGTACAAATAAAGGAGTGAGACAGATGAGCCAAGGACAACATAGCCAAGTGGACGGAGATGAACGTTATTCTACGCTATTAAACAACAGTAATGCCGTCCGGGCCGTCACGTCCGCTGTAGAAGGCACGCTTGGTCCGAAGGGGCTCGACGTGATGCTGGTAGGTCCCCGCGGCGAAGTGGTCATTACCAATGACGGGGTAACGATTCTGGATAAAATGGATGTCACCCACCCGGCTGCCCGCCTTCTCATTCAGGTGGCAAGAGCGCAGCAGGAGAAAATCGGCGACGGAACCACAACGGCTACCGTGCTTGCAGGCGCACTTGTGCAGGAAGGGGTTTCCCGCATCACCCGCGGAGTGCCTGCATCCAAGGTGGTGGAGGGGCTGCGTCAAGGAATCGAGAAGTCGATGGAGCTTTTAACCAAGCGGGTTCGGCTGATCGACGGATTGGATGATCCGCTGCTGGAACGGACGGTGTACGTTGCGGGGCGTGAACGGAAGGACATCGTGGAGCTGATTATGCAAGCTGCACGGAAAGCCGGAATCACCCGTCTTCAGGATCCTTCCTACTCGCTCGCAGACAGTATAATTGCCCTGGAGAATGCCGAGAATGAAGTGTTTGAGGGGGTCCTGCTCCGGCAGCGACCGATCTTCGCCCGCGAGTCCAGGTCTTATGACGATGCAAAGGTGTTGGTGCTGTTTGATTCTCTGGAGCCGGATGAGATCGATGAAGAGGCGCTCACAACCGAAGCCGGATTTGCGCAATATATGGATCTCCGAAAAGTGTTCGCTTCAGATTTGGAGAGATTGTCCGAGCTGTCCGTAAAACTCATCCTGCTTGAAAAAGGCATCCACCCGGATGCGGAGCAGTTTTGCCTGGATCACGGCATGATGGTTGTGCCGCGCGTGTCCCGTGCGGATCTTCGCCGGGTAAGCGATATGACGGGAGCTACTCCCATACGCCGCAAGGCGTTACATAAAGACTCGAAGGAGCTTGCGGTCCTTCTGGGTGATACCCCGCGTGTCGCTTATGATGAAGGCATCGAGAAAATCCGGCTGTCCTGCGGCAGCCAAGACAAGGACCGTATCGTGACGGTCATTGTTGGGGCAAGCACTTCCGAGGTCGTAGGCGAGGCGGCCAGAATCGCGGGAGATGCGGCCTCGGCACTTCAGGCTGCGGTTTCCGGAGGGGTGCTTCCGGGCGGCGGGACAAGCGAACTCGCGGTGTCCTACGAGTTGGAACGGATCCGGGAGGCTCAGAAAGGCATGGAAGCCTTCGGCATGGAAGCCGTATCGGCGGCTCTGCGCAAGCCGATGTCGCAGATACTTCTCAATGCCGGTTACAACCCGCTCGAGAAGATGGAAGAAGTGCGCGCTGCGCAAATTCGTGCAGACTCTGATTGCATGGGTATTGATTGCGACAGCGGCCGGGTTGTTGATTATGAGGAGCTGGGCGTGCTGGATCCGGCACCGGTTAAACTTCACGGCCTGCGGGCAGCCGGTGAAGTGGCAGCAGCCGTGCTGCGGATTCATCACGTCATCAAGATGAAAGAAATAGGCGAATAACGCTTAAGGTATAGAACAAATCACGGATAGACTGTTTTAGACTATGAAGGAGGTGAAGGCGTCTTGAATAAAGAGCATAAGGATGCCGTTCAAGATACAGTTACAGAAGAAATGATGGAAGAAACTTTGGAGAACACGCCAAACACGGGTGAGAGCGGGTCTGCTGAGGAAGCCGTTAATCCCGAACAGGAGATTCCTGTAACGGAATCGGCGGATGAAGCAGGTTCAGCAGAGCTTGAGAAGCTTCAGGCTGAGGTGCTGGAGCACCAGCAGCGTACCCTGCGAGTTCAAGCGGATTTTGACAACTTCCGTCGTCGCACCCAGAAGGAGAAAGAGGATCTGGGCAAATATGCATCTTCCAAACTGATTACGGAGCTTCTGCCCGTCATCGACAATTTTGAGCGTGCCCTTCAGGCATCCGAGGAGAACCCGGAGTTTGAATCCTTCTCTAAGGGAGTCAGCATGATCTTCCGCCAGTTGGAATCGGTCCTTGCCACCGAAGGCTTGACCGCGATGAAGAGTGTAGGCGAGCCGTTCAATCCGGAGTATCACCAAGCGATCATGCAGGTGGAAAGCGAGGAATACGAGGAAGGCATCGTGGTTGAGGAAGTGCAGAAGGGATATATGCTTAAAGATAAAGTGTTAAGACCTGCAATGGTTAAAGTGAGCATGTAAGCGACTTTCGATAGTCGTTTATCATATAAAAAATTGATGAAGATCATGCGAGGATTCGTGTGAATGAATAAGGAGGAAATTTTTACATGAGCAAAGTTATTGGTATCGACTTAGGAACAACCAACTCCTGCGTAGCCGTAATGGAGGGTGGAGAAGCAGTAGTTATTCCGAATCCGGAGGGTGCTCGTACGACTCCATCCGTTGTCGGATTTAAGAAAGACGGCGAGCGTATCGTTGGGGATACAGCGAAACGTCAAGCGATCACCAACCCGGATCGTACCATTATCTCTATTAAGCGTCATATGGGTACAAATCACAAAGAATCCATCGACGGCAAAGACTACACGCCGCAAGAAATCTCTGCTATCATTCTGCAGAAGCTGAAATCCGATGCGGAAGCCTATCTGGGCCAACCAGTAACCCAGGCGGTTATTACGGTTCCTGCATACTTTAATGACAGCCAGCGTCAAGCGACCAAGGATGCCGGTAAAATCGCGGGTCTTGAAGTGCTGCGTATCGTCAACGAGCCGACAGCTGCTGCATTGGCTTACGGCATGGAGAAATCCGAAGATCAAACCATCCTGGTATATGACCTTGGCGGCGGTACATTCGACGTTTCCATTCTTGAACTGGGCGATGGCTTCTTCGAAGTAAAAGCAACCAGCGGGGACAACCAGCTTGGCGGCGACGACTTTGACCAAGTGATCATTGACTACCTGGTAGCCGAATTCAAGAAAGAGCAAGGCATCGATCTCAGCAAAGACAAAGCTGCTGTTCAACGTCTGAAAGACGCTGCGGAAAAAGCGAAAAAAGAATTGTCCGGCGTACTGACAACCACGATTTCGCTGCCGTTCATCACCGTTGCTGACGGCGTGCCTCAGCATCTAGAGATCAACCTGACTCGTGCTAAATTCGAAGAATTGTCGGCTACCCTGGTAGAGCGTACGCTTGGCCCGACTCGTCAAGCGCTTAGCGACGCAGGTTTGACCGCTAACGATATTCACAAAATCGTCCTTGTCGGCGGTTCCACTCGTATTCCTGCCGTACAGGAAGCGATTAAGAAATTGACAGGCAAAGAGCCTCACAAAGGCGTAAACCCTGACGAAGTGGTTGCGCTTGGAGCAGCCGTTCAAGCCGGCGTATTGACAGGTGACGTTAAAGACGTTGTGTTGCTCGACGTAACTCCGTTGTCCCTCGGTATCGAAACCGCAGGCGGCGTATTCACCAAAATGATCGACCGCAACACAACGATTCCAACAAGCAAATCCCAAGTATTCTCCACGTATGCCGATAATCAGCCGAGCGTTGAAATTCACGTGCTGCAAGGTGAACGCGAAATGGCTGCCGGCAACAAAACGCTGGGACGCTTCATGCTTGGAGACATTCCTCCAGCACCGCGCGGCGTGCCGCAAATCGAAGTTACCTTTGACATCGATGCGAACGGTATCGTAAATGTATCGGCGACGGATAAAGGTACTGGCAAGAGCCAGAAGATCACGATCACGTCCTCCAGCGGCTTGAGCGATGCTGAAGTTGAGCAAATGATGAAGGACGCTGAGCTTCATGCCGAAGAAGACCGTAAACGCAAAGAGTTGGTAGAAGCTCGCAACAATGCGGACCAACTCGTATACACGACCGAGAAAACACTCAAGGATCTGGGCGACAAAGTCGATGCTTCCGAAGTGGAAAAAGCGAACGAAGCGAAAGACAAAGTGAAGAAGGCCCTTGAATCCGATAACCTCGAAGAGATTAACGCTTCGGTAGAGGAGTTGACTCAAATCGTTCAGCAGCTGTCCGTAAAGCTGTATGAGCAAGCAGCACAACAGGAACAGCAAGGTGCTGAAGGTGCTGACGCCGGCGCTCCTAAGAAAGACAATGTCGTAGATGCAGATTACGAGGTTGTTGACGAAGATAAAAACAAAGGTTAATCTGAATAGATTGTATGGGAAGGTCAAAGCTGCGCATCTTCGCACTTTGGCTTTCCTTATGTAAAAGAGTAATAAAGAGATTGGGGTGAAACCGTGGCTGATAAGCGTGATTATTATGAGGTGCTCGGTGTCGGCAAGGATGCATCGGACGATGAAATCAAGAAGGCGTACCGCAAAATGGCTCGCCAATATCATCCGGACGTGAACAAAGCGGCTGACGCGGAAGCCAAATTCAAGGAAGTGAAAGAGGCTTACGATGTATTGAGCGATGGTCAGAAGCGTGCGCAATATGACCAGTATGGTCATATCGATCCGAACCAAGGTATGGGCGGAGGCGGTTTCTCCGGTGATTTCGGCGGTTTTGGAGATATATTCGATATGTTCTTTGGCGGTAATGGTCGCCGTGATCCGAATGCGCCTCAGCGGGGGAACGATCTGCAATATACGATGACGGTTGAATTCAAGGAAGCGGTATTCGGTAAGGAAACGGATATTACCATTCCGAGAACAGAGACATGCGATACATGTCACGGCTCCGGTGCGAAGCCGGGCACGCAGCCGCATACATGTTCGGTGTGTAACGGCAGCGGGCAGCAAGAAGTCGTGCAAAATACGCCGTTTGGACGTATGGTAAACCGTCGCGCTTGCTCGAACTGTAACGGAACAGGGAAAATCATCAAAGACCGCTGCTCGACTTGTAACGGCAACGGCAAAGTGAAGAAGCAGCGCAAGATTCATGTTCGCGTGCCTGCCGGTGTGGACGACGGAGCTCAGCTTCGCATGACAGGTGAAGGCGAAGGCGGTTTCCGCGGCGGCCCGGCTGGTGACTTGTATATTGTCATCCGCGTGAAGCCGCATGACTTCTTTGAACGCGAAGGGGACGACATTTATTGTGAAGTGCCGCTTACCTTTGCTCAGGCTGCGCTTGGCGACGAGATTGAGATCCCGACGCTGACGGAGAGAGTGAAGCTGAAGATCCCGGCCGGTACGCAGACGGGAACCTTCTTCCGCCTGAAAGGCAAAGGGGTGCCTCGGCTTCGCGGCATGGGACAGGGTGACCAGCACGTCAAGGTTGTGGTCGTTACGCCAAGCAAGCTGAGTGATGATCAGAAAGAGCTGCTTCGTCAGTTTGCTTCCCTTGATGGCGAACAGACCCATGAGCAGGAACAGTCTTTCTTTGACCGTGTAAAAAAAGCATTCCGCGGTGACTAATACAAACTGATGGGGTTAACCCCCCCTCATAACTTAGAAGAACAGCAGCAGGCTTAAGGTGATCAACCTTCGGCCTGCTGTTTTTTTCTTTCTGGGGACGGAAGGGAGCTTTAGGTGGTCTGCCAGCTTAAACAGCCGATTCCTCAAGAATAAAACACTTGACGATGAAGCAACCTAGGGAAGTTCCAGCTAGGAAGTTGCAATCTTGAATAGGAAATGCAGGTGAAATGAAGTGGCAGAGAAAAATATTTTGGCGTATTTTAAAAGCCCGGAAGAAGCCCAGCATGCAGCCCGCAAATTGCAGTCGCTGCGCGTTGCCGATATGTCCATCGACCGGTTTAGCGCCGATCCCGGCGGAGAGCTCAACGATCCGATGAATCCGTTGACAGGCAACATTGCAAGCTTAACGACGCTGACCTTAAATGCGGATATTTCGGGGCCGGGAGCCGGAATTCTCGGGGCGGCGGATCCGTCCGCCAGCGGGATGAGCAGCGGCGGGGAGGACGGAACCGAAGGCCGGGATATTTTGCTGACGGTTGTGTTGGACGAAGGCGTATTCCCGCAAGCCATGCGGTTAATCGAAGAATCCGGCGGCATGATTTAAGGTAAGCACGGCTCTGATCTTTTATTTTGGAAAGGAGAACGGCATTCATGATGAGACGCGTAAAAAAAGGGAAGATATCAAGCAAAACCGAGAAAATGATTGCGCTTCAATCCGCTAAGGCGGAGGATGTTGAATTTTCGGCCATGGAAGCCGATCACGATGATGTGGAAGCTCTGCGCAGAAGCGAGGCGGCGGATGAACGCCAATTGAAGAAAATTCTCGATGAAACCAGTAAAAATGTAGATTAATTGTTGGCTGCAGCGTTTGGAAGAGCCCTCTTACCTTTCTTGTTACGGAGGTGGTAAGCAGGGCTTTTTTGTTGAAGAGATAAGAAAGTATAAACTTCGGAGGATATCCATCCTTATGCAGCAAGTAAAACTTCCGCCATATAAGGTCTGTCTTCTGAGAAAGTACGCTGATAGACTTATACCGCATTTGACCGATTTGTAGGTAAAGTCCTCATGGTATTTTAGTACAAACTTTGTATCCGGGGTCCTCAATATAGTACAATAATATCTATGTATGAATGAGGAGGAACAGTAGCACATGTTATGGCATGAATTAACGATACATACCACGGAGGAAGCCGTGGAGATGATTACGAATTTCCTGCATGAGGCGGGAGCCGGAGGCGTTTCGATCGAAGAATCCGGTACGACAAACAAGAAGCGGGACACATCCCTTGGACAGTGGTTTGATGAGATCGTTCCGTTTAACGATATTCCTGAAGGGCAAGCCGTTATCAAAGGGTACTTTGATGAGACGGTGACCCTGGAAGCGATCCGTGATGAGATAACGCCGCGCGTGAATGAACTGAAGGAATTCGGGATTGATACAGGTGAAGTCAGGTATGAGATGAAGACCGTCGATGAGAATGAATGGGCAACGGCCTGGAAGCAGTATTTCAAACCGATCCGCGTATCCGAGCGATTGACAATCAAGCCGACATGGGAAGAGTACACGCCGGAATCCGATCAAGAATCGATTATTGAGCTGGACCCGGGCATGGCATTCGGCACAGGAACGCATCCGACGACTTCGTTATGCTTGCGCACACTCGAGATGGTGATCAAGGGCGGAGAGGAAGTCATAGATGTCGGGACAGGTTCTGGCATTCTCTCCATCGGCGCCGCGCATTTGGGAGCTTCACGGATACTGGCTCTCGATCTGGACCCGGTTGCTGTATCCAGCGCAATGGAGAATACCCGGCTTAACGGCTTGGAGGATCGGATTACGGTCAAGGAAAGCGATCTGCTCTCTGTAATCACCAATCAATCCGGTCCATCGGATCTGGGCGTGACGCTGCCGGTACAAGTTGTAGTGGCTAACATTTTGGCTGAGGTCATCCTGTTGTTTGTCGACGATGTATACCAGGCTCTTCAGCCGGGAGGCGCTTATATCGCCTCGGGCATTTACAAGAACAAAGAAGAGATCGTAGAGAAGGCGCTGATTGCCTCCGGTTTCGAAATTGCCGACATCTGCCGCGAGGATGATTGGGTTGCATTCGTGGCGAGGAAAAACTGATTATGGAGTTTTTGGACCAACTGTTATTTTATCCGCTGGAGCAACTTCCTTTTTATCTGATTGCTTTGATTATTGCCTTTACCGTGCATGAATTCTCGCATGCCTATTTTGCGAATAAATTCGGAGACCCAACGGCCAAGCTGCTGGGAAGGGTTACACTGAATCCGGCGGTGCATTTTGATTTTCTGGGGATTATTCTCTTGCTGATTGCAGGTTTCGGCTGGGCGCGGCCGGTACCGATCAATCGTGGGAACTTCAGCAACCCGCGCCGAATGAGCATCATTGTGGCGGCTGTGGGTCCACTGAGCAACCTTCTGCTGGGAATACTGGGGGCGCTCATTTATGCTGTTCTGTATCAAACAGGAATGATTCCTCCAGTCGGATTAACCAAGTCGGATCAAGCGGTGCATTTGTTCTTTAATATATTTATATTGCTCAACTTCTTTCTATGCCTGTTCAATCTTGTTCCATTGCCTCCGCTGGACGGCTACAGGGTTCTTGAGAATGCGCTGCCTCCGCGTCTCAGTGCGAGAATTCAGAAGTTTGAGCAATGGTCGATCCTGTTCTTCCTGTTGATCATATTGTTGCCCGTGTTCCAGGATTATACGATCAAGCCCCTGTATGATGCGGCACATGCGCTGTCATCCAAATTTTTGGACATGTTCATTATGATGACCGGCGGTTACCGGCTCTGATTTACTCTGGTCAGTTAGCACGAAAAGTTGTATGATGGGGTTTGGCGATTTTGGAGTTAGGTGAGGTTAAAGATGCAGCGATATTTTGTGACTCCCGAACAATTCGAGGGAAACCGTGTTGAGATTACGGGCGATGACGCCCGTCATATTACCAAGGTCATGCGAGGCAGGCTTGGTGATAAATTGATTGTAAGCGATGGGGCATCCCGCGAAGCCATGGTGGAGATTGAAAGCATCGAGGCGGCCAGCGTCTTTGCCGTTGTAATTGAACCCATGGAGATGACCCAGGAACCGCGTCTGCAAGTGAGCATCGCTCAAAGCTTGCCGAAAGGCGATAAGATGGAGACCGTCATCCAAAAGTGCACCGAGATCGGCGCGGTGTCCTTTGTGCCCTTTTTATCGGACAGAACGATTGTTCAGTACGATGCCAAGAAGGAAGGGAAGCGGCTGGAGCGCTGGCGCAAGATTGCAAAAGAGGCGGCTGAACAGGCGCATCGTAACCGGATACCGTCTGTTGAACAGCCTTTGTCGTGGAAAAATCTGCTTGCAGCGTTTTCCGGCTATGATGCCGTATATTTTTGTTATGAAAAAGAGCATGGCTCCCAGCTGAGGGACGTGCTGAAGCCTTTTGTAGAGCAGGCGCTGTCGAATTCGGCCGAGGAGGCCAGCCTGCTGCTGGTCGTTGGACCCGAGGGCGGCTTTACGGAAGAGGAATGCCGAGCCGCCGAAGATGCAGGAGCCGTATCCGTTGGACTTGGCAGACGGATCCTTCGCTGCGAGACTGCCGGCATGACGGCGCTTGCCTGCGCACTATATGAATCTGGAGAAATGGGGGGCGTTTGAACATGCCATCCGTAGCGTTTTATACGTTGGGTTGCAAAGTCAATTTTTACGATACCGAGGCCATCTGGCAATACTTCAAAAATGAAGGCTACGACCAGGTGGACTTCGAACAAACCGCAGATGTTTATTTGATTAACACCTGCCACGTTACCAATACAGGGGATAAGAAGAGCCGTCAGATGATCAGACGCGCGGTTCGCCGCAATCCCGAGGCCATCGTGGCTGTAACGGGCTGCTACGCCCAGACCTCGCCTGCAGAAATTCTGGATATACCGGGTGTGGATCTTGTGATCGGGAACCAGGATCGCGATAAAATCATGGATTTCATCCATGATATTGAAAAGACGCGTCAGCCGATTAATGCTGTCCGCAATATTATGAAGACCCGGGTATTTGAGGAAATGGACGTTCCGGATTTCGCGGAACGCACTCGTGCATTTCTGAAAATCCAGGACGGCTGCAACAACTTCTGTACGTTCTGCATTATCCCTTGGTCCCGCGGTTTGTCACGCAGCCGTGATCCGAAGAGCATCATTAAACAGGCGCATCAGCTGGTTGGAGCGGGTTATAAGGAAATCGTGCTGACCGGTATTCACACAGGCGGATACGGAGATGATCTTGAAGATTACAGATTGTCCGATTTGCTGTGGGATCTTGACCGGGTAGACGGTTTGGAACGGATCCGCATCAGCTCCATCGAAGCAAGCCAGATCGATGAGAAGATGCTGGATGTGCTGAACCGCTCCAGTAAAATGTGCCGCCACCTTCATATTCCGCTGCAAGCGGGGGATGATACGGTACTGAAACGGATGCGCCGTAAATATACAACCGAAGAGTTCTATAACAAGATGGGCTTGATTCGTCAAGCGATGCCCGATGTGGGCATTACGACGGACGTTATCGTTGGCTTCCCTGGCGAAACCGACGAGATGTTCCGTAACGGTTATGATCTGATGAAGGCAATTCAGTTCTCCGAGATGCATGTATTCCCGTATTCGAAGCGTACCGGCACGCCGGCGGCACGGATGGAGGATCAGGTGGACGAGGAAGTGAAGAATGCACGTGTGCATGATTTGATTGACTTGTCAGAGCAGCTGCAGCTTGCTTATGCTGAACGTTTTGTGGGTCAGATTCTGGAAGTGATACCGGAGCGTGAATACAAGGGAGCTCCTAACGGCGGAAAGATGCAGGGGTACAGCGATAATTACCTGCAGCTTGTATTCAACGGATCGCCTGATCTCGAAGGCAAACTGTGCCGCGTAAAAGTAACCAAAGCCGGTGTGAATGAATGCGAGGGTGAACTCCTCAGCGTCATGGATCATGGACTAAAGGCAGCTGCCCAGTAATTCCAATAGCGGCCATACCAGACAAGGATTTCATTTCCTGGCTACCGGAAGTGGAATCCTTGTTGTACATGAAGGAGGAATAGGACATGACATATACACAGATTTCCGCAGGCGGCGTGGTATACCGTCATCATGAAGGGGCGCTTCAGATCCAGCTTATTTTGGACCGTTATGGAAAAACCTCGCTTCCCAAAGGCAAGATGGAAGCCGGTGAAACCGTCGAGCAAACGGCACTTCGAGAGATTTGCGAGGAGACAGGTATAGTCGGATCCATCACCTCTCCAGTGGACATTATTGCATATAAATACCATCATCCCGAGTTCGGCCAGGTGGACAAGGAAGTTCATTACTATCTGGTTAAGGCAGAAAAAGGCAGTTTAAAACCCCAAATCGAGGAAATCAACGGGGTGGACTGGTTCGAGCCTTTGGCCGCATGGAGGAAGCAGCGCAGCAACGGATATAATAACAATGATATCATCCTGCGTAAAGCGCTAACGCTGCTTGAGGTTAGCATTCCTGCGGATGAAGATATGAAATTTTAGGTCTGTGCCCGCTTGTTCCAGAAGGGCAGATAGCATAGCGGGAGCGCGATAAGTGAGCATATGATATTAAACAAGGTTTGCGCATGGGCGATTTGCCCGGCCGGATCCGCCGCTAACCATCCGGATACGGCAGTTAAGCCCGATATGAACGGAGTAAAGAGCAGGACACCGCCGATATTCAGCCCCATATGGGACCATGCCACGAATCGCCCTGCTCGGGTACTGCCGATGGCTGCTATAAGCGCTGTGGCGCAGGTGCCGACATTGGAGCCCAGAACGATGGCAACGCCGATCTCCGGAGGCAGAGCGCCACTGGCTGCAAGCCCCATAGCCATAGCGATGACAGCGGCGCTGCTGTGCATCAGAGCAGTCAATATTGTTCCGGCTGCAATGCCCCAGAGGACGCTCCGCGAAGCGTGGTCCAGGAACCATTGGAACACACCGAGGCTTTGAAGGGTCGGGCCGATGGATTGCATGAATTGTATAGCAAGCAGCACCAGGGAGAATCCGGCGACGGCAAGGCATAAAAACTGGCTGCGGATCAAATTGTTTTTTAACTTGTCGTAGCTCGAAGGTACGCGCTCGCTGACGAGTACGGTGCCGACCCATAGCATTAGCGAGAGGACAAGCAGCGGCATGGCGGCTTGTCCGATCTGGAGGCTGATGAGCTCGGTGGTTACCGTTGTGCCGATGTTCGTGCCGAGAATAACGCCCAGGGTACCGGCGAGGCTTAACAATCCGGCATTGGCGAAACCGATTGCCAGCACGGTGACGGCGGTACTGCTTTGCAGCAGAGCCGTGACCGCCGTGCTGGCGATCATGCCTTTAAGGGGCGTGGATGTCGCTTTGTGGAGCCACTTATGCAGCAGCGGACCGGCCCAGCGTTGAAGGGCAACCTCCATGACCTTCATGCCGAACAGGAACAGGACAAGACCATAACAGATGGGAAACCAGAGTGAGGATAGCATGATGTTCTCCTTTTAGAGGTTGTTCAAAAAGCTCTCTTTTGATAAGAAAACCAATCGATGCCAATCAAGGATGAGCGACCGCGATTCAAAGGTAGGTTTTCTTGCGATATAGAATTTCATCAGCTCTGCTGATAACGAATAAATTCTATATCTAACACGAAGTAAATCAGGAAGTCACTCAGCATCGAATTTTGAATTCAGCCGGGCCTTCTGGTGCTCACGTACCAAACGTACGCTCCGCTCCTCAGTCCCTTGCTTCATCCAACCTTCTCGGTGCTGAAAACCGACCTTTTTGAACACGCATTTTTAGTGAAATAAAATGGGGATATGAAGCATCCGCTGCTGTGAAAGTCCGGCGAAAAACTTATTTTCTTAATTACGTATATGACCCTTGGCGGACATGCATGCCTATGGAAATGGCCAGGGATAACTTAAGGAGTGAAATACAGTGCCATCGGTAATTTTGGAGCGCAGTCGAAAAAAGAGACTGGAGCAGGGGCATCCCTGGGTTTATAAAAGCGAGATTGCCTCTGTTGAAGGTGAACCCAAGCCGGGGGATATCGTATCGGTACTAAACCATCAAGGCCGTTTTCTCGCCTCCGGTTATTACAACCCGCAATCGCAAATCACCGTACGCACCGTTTCGTACGAGCCCGTTGAGACGATGGACAAGGCTTTTTTCGCCGCCAGGTTTCAGGAATGCCTGAAACACCGGGAACGGTTTATCGGAGATGAGAACGCCTACCGGTTGGTATATGGCGAGGCGGATTTTCTGCCGGGGCTGATTGTGGACCGGTTTGATGACGTACTGGTCATGCAGCTGCTGACGCTGGGGATGGATCGCTGCCGTGAGGACATCGTGAACGCGCTTGTCGAGGTGGTCCAGCCGAAAGGAATCTATGAACGAAGCGACGTATCCATCCGGGAACTGGAAGGGCTGGAGCAGCGCACGGGTATTCTATACGGGGAATGTCCTCGCCACGTCTCGGTGACGGAGAACGGCCTAAAGATCAAGGTCGATATCGAAGAAGGCCAGAAGACCGGATATTTCTTTGATCAGCGCGAGAACCGGGCATCCATTAAACCGTTAATGAACGGTTGGGGAAGCCGCAGCGGGATCTCGCTCCAGACTGTGGAACGAGACGGTGAGAAGAAGACCTTACCGGTGAACAAAAGCGGAAAGGAAGTTACTTTTCCTTATTGGGATGGAGCCACGGTACTGGAATGCTTTTCGCATACGGGCAGTTTCACGCTGCATGCCTGCCTTTATGGCGCCAAGAAAGTGACCTGCCTTGACATATCGGAGCATGCCATTGAAAGCGCCAAAGAGAATGTGGAATTGAACGGATTCCAGGATCGCGTGGAGTTTGTAGTGGACGATGCCTTCCAATATTTGCGCAATCAGGTAAAAGGGCTGGAGGAACGCGAGTTGCGTGCGCAAGGGGATCAAAAAGTGGATACCTCCAAACCGCTGACCGCAGGAGGCGGACGTTCATGGGATGTGGTTATTCTGGACCCGCCTGCTTTTGCCAAAACCAGGTCTGCCGTTAAAGGGGCTTGCCGCGGATATAAGGACATCAATCTTCATGGCATGAAACTGGTGAATGAGGGCGGTTATTTGGTTACGGCAAGCTGCTCGTACCATATGCGGCCGGATTTGTTCCTGGAGACCATTCAGGATGCGGCAAAAGACGCCGGAAAAATTCTGAGACTCGTGGAATGGCGTGCGGCTGGCAAGGATCATCCGCAAATTCTCGGGGTCGACGAGGGGCATTATTTAAAATTTGCCGTGTTTGAAGTGCGCAGCAAATCGAAACTTTAAAGTGCAGCAGCACGGTAGAAGCGAAGGATCTTGCCATGGTGGGTGAACCACAATGGCAGGGTCCTTTTTTGTATGCCCGCAATAATTTGGAATGGGAATGAAATCCAAACGTATGTTCCATCAAACGATACTTATGCTATACTAGTAATCAGCATCTTTTTTGATAGAGAACGAACCAAGACAGGGATTTTATATGAATTTTGATGCATTTGACTATATAGTACGTGTTCAAAAAGGTCGATTTTCAGCACCGAAGCTTATGCTTCCGATGTGCGTTTTTTCAAAACGCTTCAGTTGGATGAAGCTAGGGACGTCAGGAGCGGAGCGTACGATTTGGGTACGTGAGCACCGGAAGGCCCGGCTGAATTCAAGATTCGATGCCGAGTTGCTTCCTGATTTGCTTCGTGTTAGATATAGAATTTATGAGTTATCAGTGGAACTGATGAAATTCGATATCGCAAGAAAACCTACCTTTGAACCGCGGTCGCTCATCCTTGAAGTGGCCTCGATTGGTTTTCTTATCAAAAGCGGACTTTTTGAACAACCTCTAATAGATTCAAGGGCATGATTTCACCGGACACGCAGCTTGTTGGAGGGTGAAGGAGTCCTTTTCGGAGACGATGTAAAGGAGGCATAGCATGAGCGTTCAATTTATTATCGGCAGGTCGGGCAGCGGTAAGAGCACGTCGATCCGCCAAGAGATGATCGAGCGATTGGAGCAAGATCCCAAAGGGAATCCGATGATACTGATCGTTCCCGAGCAAGGTTCCTATGAAGCGGAGCACGCACTCGTTAATGCGGGAGGCATTCGCGGGATGATGCGCGCGCAAGTGCTCAGTTTCCGTCGACTGGCTTACCGTGTCATGCAGGAAACCGGCGGGGCCGCGAAGGTAGCGATCAGCGAAGAAGGAAAACGCATGCTGCTGTACAAAATTTTGCGGAGGCGCAAAGAAGAGCTCCAATTGTTCGGTGCTTCGGGAGAGCAGCATGGTTTTGTCGGTAAGCTGAGCGAGCTGTATACGGAAATGAAGCGCTATTGCATTGACGCTGCCTGCATGGAGGAGCAGCTGGGACAGATGCTGTCAGGCTCTGGGAATTCTCCGATGCTTCGGCGCAAGCTGGAGGACATCGTTACGGTTTTCCGCGATTTTGAGCTTGAGATTTCAAGGTTCTACATGGATGAGGAAGATACGCTGGCCTCATTGGCAGAGGGCGTGACCCAATCGGAGTATATCAAGCGCGCGGACATTTGGATCGATGGCTTCCATGGCTTTACGCCGCAGGAGTACCGGGTGCTCCGGGAAATTATGACGCATGCCAACCGCGTAACGATTGCGTTGACACTGGACAAGCCTTATACGAACGGGAATGTTCCGCATGAGCTGGATCTCTTTCATCCTACCGCGGTGACGTACATAAAGCTTGAAGGCATTGCCGATGAGATGGGGTTGGATATGGAGTATCGTGTTCTACAACCCGATGTTCTTCCGCGGTTTCAAGAATCCCCTCTGCTTGCCCATCTCGAGCGCGGTTATGATCGGAAGAAACGTTGGACGGAAGCTGCCCGGGACGGAGTTACAGTGAGCCATCCGGACGGCAGCAGGGCAGGTCTTCTTCTGCATGCTGCGAGTCACCGCCGGGCTGAAATTGAAGGGGCTGTACGCGAAATGGTGCGTCTCGCTCGGGAAAAAGGAGCAAGATACCGGGAAATGGCCGTGTTTGTCCGGAATACGGGAGAATATGAGCATCTGATAGGTCCTTTGTTCAGGGAACACGGCGTTCCTTATTTTCTGGATCAGAAGCGAAGCGAGCTCCATCATCCGCTGGTCGAATTTATTCGCTCTGCGCTGGATATCATCGGACGCCGCTGGCGTTATGAGGACGTATTCCGCTGCGTGAAGACGGATCTGCTGCTGCCGCTGGACGGATCGCTTACCCGTGAGGACATGGACCGTCTGGAGAACCATGTGCTGGCTTCCGGAATCCAGGGCACACGCTGGACGGATGGACGCCCCTGGAAGGGGATTCCAAGTCTCTCATTAGAAGATGGAGAGAGTGAGGTGCGAAATCCGCATGGGATGCAGGCGATTGAGTATGCCAGAAAGGTGATTACGGAGCCGCTGCATGCGTTTGAGAAGCGGATGAAGAAGGCAGCGAATGCAATGGATCAGAGCACGGCAGTCTACCGGCTTTTGGAGGAAGCCGCTGTTCCTGAGAAGCTCGAGCTGTTAAGCCGCGCTGCTCTGGATGCCGGGCGTCCTGAGGAAGCCAGGGAGCATCGCCAGGTATGGGGGGCAGTGCTTGACCTGCTCGATCAGATTGTGGAGATGATGGGTACGGAGAAGCTCAGCACCGAATTGTTCACGGGTGTGCTGGGTACGGGACTTACGGAGATGAAAATGGCTCTGGTGCCTCCTTCTCTGGATCAAGTGCTGATCGGCAGCATGGATCGGACACGGACGGGCGGGGTGAAATATGCTTTTCTGCTCGGCATTAACGATGGAGTTCTCCCAGCCCAGTTCCAGGACGATGGGATCCTGACAGAACCGGAGCGTGTTCAGCTCGAAGACCGCGGCTTGGAGCTTGCTCCAAGCATATCCCGCAGACTGCTGGATGAACGGTTCCTGATTTATAATGCTCTGACTTCGGCCAGTAATCAGCTGTGGGTCAGCTATCCTGCGGCGGACGATGAAGGCAAGACGTTGCTGCCATCCGAGGTCATCCGCCATTTGAAGCTGATGTTTCAGATGGAAGAGGTCCCTTTGTTTCCAAGACCGCATGCCGGGCAATCGGCCAGCGAGCAGGAGCATTATGCAGCCCGTCCGGATAAGACGCTTGCTTATTTAACGGGTCGCCTTCGTGACTGGAGGAATGGCGAGGAGATTCCGGACTTTTGGTGGCATGTGTACAATTGGTATGCGGAACAGCCGGAATTAAGGCCGCGTCTTTCTTCGATGCTCTCGTCCTTGTCTTACCGAAATGAAGCCCGGCCGCTTAAGCAGGAAACCAGCAGGCAGTTGTACGGAACGAAGCTGCGGACGAGCGTATCCCGGATGGAGCGCTTTGTTGCGTGTCCGTTTTCCCATTTTGCCTCCCATGGTTTGAAGCTGAGAGAACGGCAGTTGTACCGTCTTCAGGCTCCTGACATCGGGCAGCTGTTTCATGCTGCCTTAAGCAGCATGGCCGTGAAGTTTCAATCACAGCATCGAAGCTGGGGAGACTTGAGCGCGGAGGAATGCCTGCGCGAGGCGGAAGCAACGGTCGATCGGCTTGCTCCCATGCTGCAGGGTGAAATTCTATTGAGCTCCAAGCGATACGGATATATTTCGCGCAAGCTGAAAAACATCGTGGGCAGAGCGTCCGTAATTTTGGGCGAACAAGCAAGGCGCGGCAAATTTGAGCCGATCGGCCTCGAGCTCGATTTCGGTCCCGGGAAGCCGCTGCCGCCGCTGACGTTTGAATTGCCGAACGGGGTCAAGATGGAGATTGTCGGGCGGATTGACCGGGTCGACATGGCACGCGGAGAGCATGGGATCATGCTCCGGGTCATTGATTATAAATCCAGCCAGAAGGATCTGCGATTGCATGAGGTCTATTACGGGTTATCCTTGCAGATGCTGACCTATCTGGACGTGCTGCTGACGTTTGCGGAGGACTGGCTCGGCGAGCAGGCATTGCCTGCGGGAACCTTGTATTTCCACGTTCATGATCCAATCCTGCAATCCGCAAACGGCATGACGCCGGAGCAGGCGGCAGAGGAGCTGCTTAAACGATACAAAATGAAGGGCCTGCTGCTGGCAGACCGCGAAGCGGTTTCCCTCATGGATTCGTTCCTTGAAAAAGGGCACTCGGCCATTCTGCCCGTCGCCGTCAAAACGGACGGCAGCTTCTACAGCAGCGCGGCCGTGGCAACGCCTGACCAGTGGAAGACCTTGTTGTCAGCCGTGCGGGAGAACATGCTGAATATCGGCTCCAGAATTACGGGAGGCGATGTCGCGATTGTGCCGTACCGGATTCAGCAGGAGACGGCCTGCACGTACTGTTCCTTCCGGCCTGTATGCCAGTTTGACGACGCAATTGAGGGCAGCGAATATCAGCTGCTGGGTAAACCGGGTAAAGATCAGGTTTGGGATATGCTTGGACATCCGAAGGGAGGAGAGAGCCGGTGAGAGAGATGATAGCAAAACCCGAGGGCAGCATGTGGAGTGACGACCAGTGGAAAGCCATCGCGCTCTCGGGCGATGACATGCTGGTTGCCGCTGCGGCTGGTTCAGGGAAGACCGCCGTGCTGGTTGAACGGATCATTCGCAAAATTCTCGACGATTCCGCGGGGTTCAGCGTTGACCGGCTTCTTGTGGCTACGTTTACCAAGGCAGCGGCTGCCGAAATGCGGGGACGGATCCGGGAAGCGCTTGACCGTGAGCTGGACCGGGATCCGGACAATGAGCATATCCGGCGACAGCTCGCTTTGCTTGGCAGGGCGTCGATTACAACGCTGCATTCCTTTTGCATGGAAGTCATTCGGCGATATTATCAGTTAATACCTCTGGATCCGGGATTCCGCATTCTGAATGAACATGAGGCGGATTTAATGCGGCAGGATTTGCTGGAGGAGCTGTTCGAAGAGAAATACGGCGAGGCCGAGGACGATTCGGAGAGCCGTTTTGTAAGATTGGCGGACTGGTTTAGCGGCGAGCGAACAGATGACGCGCTGTACCGACTCGTGCAGCGTCTCTACGATTTCTCCCGCAGCCATTCGTGGCCGGCGCATTGGCTTAGGGAAACGGCTGCCGGCTTCCAGGTGCAAGATACGGAGGCTCTTGGGCAAACGCCATGGGTTCAAAGCATATTGGCGGATGCGCGGTTGGCCTTGAATGGAGCAGCCGGGTTGCTGCAGCAAGCCAGGGCGATCGCCATGCAGCCGGGAGGTCCTGCGCCGTATGTCGACAATCTGGATGACGACTTGCGCCTGGTCGCCTCCCTGCTCGAGGCCATCGATATTTCGCCGTGGGAATCGTTGTACGGCATTTTCCGCGAGGCGTCTTTCGGCAAGCTCAAATCCGTTCGGAAGGATGAGGTGCTGCCGGAGCTTCAGGAACAGGTTAAGGAACTGCGCGATAACGTGAAGAAAATTGTTAACGAGTTGAAAAGTGCATTGTTTGGCCGTCCGGCATCGGAGTTTTTACAGGAACTTCACACGGCAGCGCCGCTGATGATGGAGCTGGCCGAGACGGTTATCGCTTTTGGCGAGCGATACCGGGAGGCCAAGGCAGCCAAAGGCATGGTCGACTTTAACGACCTTGAGCATTATTGCCTCCATATTCTTCGCCACCCCGATTCCGTACCGGGTCATATGATGCCTTCCGATGCGGCGATGGAATATCGCGAGCAGTTTGATGAAGTGCTGCTCGACGAATATCAGGATACGAATAGCGTACAGGAAGACATTGTGCGATTGATCTCCCGGGAAATGCCGGGTAACCGGTTTATGGTCGGAGACGTGAAGCAGAGTATTTATCGGTTCCGCCTGGCGGAGCCGGGACTGTTTCTCGATAAATATAAGACGTTCTCTTCCGACGCGAGCACGGCTCAAGCCGGCATCCGGATTGATTTGGCCCGTAATTTCCGCAGCCGGATGGAAGTGGTGGATGCCGTCAATTTGCTGTTCCGGCAGATCATGAATGAATCCGTAGCCGAGATTGCCTATGATGCCAGGGCTGAGCTTGTATGCGGGGCTTCCTTTCCGGAGCAGGAGATTCAGGATGGCACGAACCCTTACATCCCTGAATTGCTCCTGATTGACCGCCTTGGAAAAGGGACGGAGGAGCAGTCCGAAGACTCGGCTTCCGAGGAAGACGGGGCTCATCTTGAGGTTGAGGCGCTTGAAATGGAAACCGCCCAGCTGGAGGCCCGCGCCATTGCCCGCAGAATCCGTGAGATGACAGGCGAAAGCGGGAAGCCGCTCATGGTGTACGATAAGGGACTGAAATCGATGCGGCCCGCGGGGTACGGGGACATGGTTATTTTGCTGCGCTCAGCCATGGTATGGGCACCGTTAATTATAGAGGAGCTGCGTCAGGAAGGAATTCCGGCGTTTGGCGAGCAGAACAAAGGATATTTTCAGGCGACGGAAGTGGAGATCATCTTATCGCTGCTGCAGGTGATTGATAATCCCCGGCAGGATATTCCCCTGGCTTCCGTATTGCGCTCGCCCATCCTCGGATTATCCGAGGAAGAGATGGCACAGGTGCGCCTGTGTGCCAAAGGGACTTATTACGATGCGCTTCAAGCGGCAGTCGCGTTAAGCAGCGTCCCGTCGGTCATGGATTCGACGCGCCCTGTGGGCTTTGTGGATGGCAAATGGACCCCAGGCGTAGAACTGGAAGGCTTGGCTGAAGCAGCAGCAGGTCATGAGCTTGTGGTTGGCAGCTTTCTTTCGGATGCTCCGCCATCAGCCGAAGGTCAGAATATCGAAATATCCCCGGAGCTTGGCTCAAAACTCGGATTGTTTATGGATCGGCTTCAGCGCTGGCGGCAGGAAGCCCGCCAAGGAAGTTTGAGCGATCTGATCTGGCGAATTTACAGTGAAACCGGCTATTTGGATTGGGTTGGCGGTCTGCCCGGCGGCAAGCAGCGTCAGGGCAATCTGACTGCTTTGTATGACAGAGCCGTGCAGTATGAACAGGATACAGCCTCCAGAGGTCTCTTCCGCTTCCTGACCTTTATCTCCCGGCTCCGGGAGCGAGGCGGGGATCTCGGCACGGCCGGCGGTACGGAAAGTCAGGGCAACGCGGTGCGCTTGATGACCATCCACAAGAGTAAGGGGCTGGAATTCCCGGTTGTTTTTGTTGCGGGATTATCCAAAAATTTCAATCAGCAGGATTTGAATTCCCCTTTCCTGATGCATAAGGAGCTAGGCTTTGGACCGAAGTTTGTGGATGAAGGGATGCGCGTTAGCTATCCGACGCTGCCTAATCTGGCGATCCGGCGCAGGTCACAGCTGGAGCTGTTGGCTGAGGAGATGCGTGTGCTTTACGTTGCCCTTACCCGGCCTAAAGAGAAAATGATCCTCGTCGGCACGGTGAAGGATTTGCCGAAGAAGGTAACTGCGTGGGCACAAGCCGACTTTAACCCGGAGCTTCTTCTGCCGGATTACGTCCTTGCCCGGGGCCGGAGTTACTTGGATTGGATCGGCCCGGCCGTGATACGCCATCCATCCGCGGGTGTGCTCCGCGAAAAGGCGGGATTATCCGGGGAAACGAGCTCACGCGTGTTGGGGGAAGATCGATCGCAATGGATATTTTCGATCGAGACGCCGGAATCCTTGGCGCAGGGCATGACCGGCATTGAGGAAGACACGCGGGCGGATAGCGACGATCGGAAGAATAAGCTGAGTGCCCTGCGCAAGCTCGAGCCGATTGTTCCGGTGACTGGTATAGCCGAAGCGGAAGATAAGGGTGGAGACGGTCAACGTGCAGGCATCTATGAGCGTTTGTCTTGGAGTTATCGATATGAAACGGTCAGTCAAATTTCCGCCAAAACGTCCGTAACGGAGATGAAGAAGCTGCTTGCCTTGCAGGACAGCCCCTCCCTGGATCTGCTTCAGGAGCAGGCTGTACAACGTCAGAGCAAGGGAAATATCGGGGGAGACGCTTCCTTCACACTGAACTTGCGGCGGCCGAAATTTATGGAGTCAACGAAGCTGACACCCGCGGAACGGGGAACCGTGTATCATACGATCATGCAGCATGTGCCTCTTCAACGACTGGAGGGAGCTGCGGAACCGACGCCGGAGATCGAAGACACGATCCGCTATCTTGTAGAAAAAGAAATCATAACCGGTGAGCAGGCAGCCGCGGTAGAAGCTCAGGAGATCAGCGGCCTTTTTGATTGCGAGGTAGGGAAGCAGCTGCTGACTGCAGAGGATGTCTGGCGCGAGATGCCGTTTTCATATGCACTCCCGGCAGCTGAAGCTTATCAAGGGCTCGCTTTCATGGACCAAATCTCGGACCAAGCGGCCCCGGATGTGCAGCTTCTTCAGGACGAAACCGTCCTGATCCAAGGGGTTGTGGACTGCCTGTTCAGGCATAACGGAAGACTTGTGCTGCTGGATTATAAAACAGACCGGGTGCTGGAACATCGCGGGGGCGTTACGGCCTTGGCTGAGCAGTACCGCTTTCAGCTGGATCTATATGCGAAGGCCTTGGAGGATATTTTAAGCGAGACCATTCATGAAAAATGGCTGTACTTTTTTGATGGGGGACATGCCGTTCAACTCTAGCATTTCTATTGATTTTATGTGCAAGTTTGAAGCGGGAGAGGAGATTAGCAATGCGTATTTTGCATACCGGAGACTGGCATCTGGGGCGCACGCTCGAAGGGCGGAGCAGGCTTGCCGAGCAGGAGCGCTTTCTGGATGAGCTGGTTAAGCTGGCAGACGAAGAGCAGGCCGATCTGATCCTTATGGCGGGGGACGTCTATGATTCCGTAAATCCGCCTGCGGCGGCAGAGCAGTTGTTTTACGACGCGGCCGCCAGGCTTACGGAAGGGGGGCGCCCTATGGTGGTCATTGCAGGGAACCACGATCAGCCAGAACGGGTTGCGTCGGTCACGCCGCTTGTTGCAACCAGAGGCATAACGCTGATCGGGACACCTATTGCCGATGCGGTCACTGTTGCAGCGGCACGTACCGGAGAAACGGCCAAGATTGCGGCACTCCCATATCCGTCGGAGGCCAGGCTCAATGAGCTGCTTTCGATCGATGGAGATGAGGATCAGCTCCGCCGTGCCTATAGCGAGAGAGTCGGACAACTGATGAGGAAGATGGCGAAGGATTTTTCTCCGCAGACGGTCAATCTGGCCATGAGCCATATCTATGTGCTTGGCGGCGTCGAGAGCGATTCCGAGCGACCGATTCAGGTCGGTGGAGCGTACACGGTTGACCCGTTGGCACTTTCTGTAGGTGCATCCTACACGGCCCTTGGCCACCTGCATCGTTCTCAGGCAGTAAAAGGGGAGGGGATCATCCGCTACAGCGGTTCACCGCTGGCCTATAGCTTCTCGGAAGCGGGACAGGCCAAATCGGTGACCCTGGTTGACGTATCGCCAGGAGGAGCCCCCGTGATCGAGGAGCTGTTTCTTAGCAGCGGCCGCCCGCTTGTTCGCTGGAAGGCAAAAGGCGGCCTGGAAGAAGTGTATCGGTGGCTGGATGAGGGGCGTGATCCTGAAGCATTCATCGATTTAGAGGTATCCCTAACAGAGGCCATGGGGCTTGCCGACATTCAGCGACTACGAAAGAGCAGGGACGGCATTGTTCACATTCGTCCGGTTTACCCGGAGATGGAGGCGCTGGAGCTGGAGAGCGAGCGCTCCCGGCTGCCGCTGCCGGACCTGTTCCGAAAGTTCTACCAGCGGCAAACCGGCGGGGCGGAGCCCGAGGATCATCTGGTCGATTTGTTTCTGGAGCTTGTAGAGGAAGAGGAGCCTGACGGGACGGAGGTGAAGTCGTAGATGAAACCGATCTTGTTGAAATTATCCGGACTGCAGAGTTATCGAGAACCGCAGGAGATTGATTTTGAGACGTTGTGCGAAACCGGACTCTTCGGTATTTTCGGACCGACGGGAAGCGGGAAATCCACACTGCTGGATGCTATCACTTTAGCCATGTACGGAAAGGTGGAGCGTGCGGTTAACGGAACCCAGGGCATCATGAACCATTCGGAGGACAGCTTGTCCGTCTCTTTTACGTTTGAGTTGTCATCCGCTGCCGGACTGGAGCGATACCGGGTAGAGCGCCGATTCAAACGGGTCAATGAGCTCTCCATCAGCAATACGGTGAGTCGATTTATCCAAGTTACCCCCGATGGGGATCAGGTGATGGCGGATAAACTGGCCGAAGTCACCCGCTGCGTAGAAGAGAAAATCGGACTTAAAATGGATGATTTCACCCGTGCGGTCGTTCTTCCTCAAGGCAAGTTTGCTGAATTCCTCTCCCTGAAGGGGAGTGAGCGTCGGCAGATGCTTCAGCGGCTGTTTCATTTGGAACGGTACGGAGACCAGCTTGCGATCAAGCTCAGCCGCCGCGTGAAGGATACAGAGGGTTCGCTGAAATCCGTCGAAGCCGAGCAGCAAGGGCTGGGCAGTGCAGGCAAAGAAGCTCTGGCGGAAGCGACTACGGTGCTGGAGGATGCCAAGAAACACGCGGCGTCATCACGGAATCTTCTCCAGGCCGCCATTGAAGCCCATGAAGCTATGGGGAAAATCCGTGAGTTGGATATGGAAAAACGTCGACTCCAAGGGAAGCTGGATGAACTTGCCCTTCATGAGGAAGAGATGAAGCAGCTGGAACGACGGCTTGAGCTGACAGGGGCGGCAGCCGCTGTTCTTCCTGCGCTTGAAGTTTGGCGCGAATCCGGCAAGGCCTGGGAATATCGGAGGCAAATTGCCGAAGGACTCACCGCGCAAGCCGCATCCGCTCAGAACGCGGCGGAGCAAGCCGTCAAGGCGGATGAAGCTGCCCAGGCAGCCCTTCGGGCCGAGGAGCCGAAGCTGGTGCTTCGGGAGCAGCAGCTGGAGCAAGCTGTTTTATTGCAGCGGGAACGTGACGGATTACGTGAAGAACTGATTAGGCTGGATGCTCAGCGAGTGGACGCACGCAAAGAGCTTGATGGAGTAACTGCCCAACTGCAGAAGGAACAGGAGCTGCTCGAACGGGGGCAAAAGCGGCAGGAGGAGCTGCAGACCAAGCTGAAAGGGCTTGAGATCCGCTCTGGTGAGCGCCAGGCGCTTCATATGGCGATGCAGAAGGTCCAAGCTCTTGAGTCAGCCGGCAGACGGAAGCAAAAGGCTGAGCTCGAGTTAAAATCGCAGGAGAGCAAGCTGAAGGAGCAAGAAGCAAGCCTTATTGCCCTGCAGAAGCAGGAGCAAGAATTGCAGCGGAACTACATACAGCTCTCCGTGCAAGCTGACAGCTTGCAGCGTGATGCAGCCGAAGCCTCGTCGTTTGCCGATCGGATGGCGGCTGCGGCAGCTCAGGTAAACCAGGCGATGAGCGACTCGCTTCGCAACAAGCAGCTTCATGCGCTGTCCCTTTCGCTCGCCGCCGAACTTCGGGAAGGAGATCCTTGTCCGGTTTGCGGAAGTGAACATCATCCTCAGCCTGCTGCCTCATCAGGGCACCCTGAAGATCATCTCGATGAGACCTTGAATCAGCTGGTACAGATCATTCATCAGATCCAGGAGGCCAGATTAACCCTGCGGGGGCAACTGAATGAAGCGGAAGCGCTGGCAAGCCAAACGCGTTCGCAGATTGAGCCGTATGCAGATGACGAGCTGCTTGCCGTCAAACTAGCCGGGCAGGAGCAACAAGGATGGATGGAGGCAGCGGTGTCAACGATACCAGCCGCTGATAAAACGTACGATGTAGAAAAGCTGGCTTCAGACACGGCATGGCTCATAAAAGCAGCCGAAACCCAGGCTGCAGCCATCGGGCAATGCCGTATGGAAGCGTCCAAGGTACAGCAGAGCCTCTCCACATGCCGGCAGGAGCTTATGAAACAGAGCGCCGCGCTTGAGAATGGGCAAATGACTTGGAACCAGCTTCGGGATCAGCTGGCAGGACTGGAAGCTGAAGCTGAAGGCATTTTAACCTCCTGGCAGGCAGTCAAGCCGGACTTCTCTCTGGAGGAAGCAGCCGGCCGTTTTCAGCTCATGCAAGAGAAGGATGCGGAAGCCGAGTCCATAAAGGAAGGGCTGGAGCGCAGCGTTCCATTTATTGAGGAGAAGAAGCAGGCAGTCCTTCGCTTGGAGCAGCAGCTTCGTGAGCTGGAGAAGCAGCTGATTCAATGGGATGCTCAGCGAGAGGGAAAGGCGGATGGACTGAAGGATAAGGAAGAGCGTCTCCGGGCATGGATCGGCGACCGGTCGGCTGAAGAGCTGCTCGGTGAATGCCGGACCAGAGCGACCCTGCTGAAGGAAGCTGCTGAACAAGCCAGAAGCGAGTGCAGGAAGGCAGAAGAGAAGGCTCAGCATGCAGCCAAGGAAGCGGCTCTTGCAGAACAGGCTGAGAGATCTGCGCAGGAGCAGCATCAGGCTGCCAAGCTTGCCTGGGAGAACCAGCTGGCAGCCTCACCGTTCGCTACGGAGCTTGCCGTCCTGGAAGCCTGTTTAAGCGCGGAAGAAAGTGAACGATGCGCACAGTTAGTGAAAGCCCATCGGGAAGGACAGCGGGAATGGACGCTGAGGCTTCGCGACGTCGAGCAGAAGCTTGGTGCGAGCCCTTTTCATGAAGAAGAGTGGGAACGGTGCACAGCCGAGCTTCAGGCGGCCCGTACAGCCGATGAGGAGGCCCTTCAGGCGAGAGCCCGAGCCGAGCGTGACTTGGAGGACCTGAACAAACGTCACATCCGGTTTATGGAATTGGAAGAGCAGCGTCTTAACCTTCAACGAGAGAGCGAGCGCTTGTCCAAACTGCAGTCCTGCTTGCGCGGAAACGCATTTGTTGAATATATTGCGGAAGAACAACTGATGCAGGTGAGTCAGTCGGCTTCCCAGCGTCTTCGTTATTTAACCAAGCAGCGCTATTCGCTTGAGGTGGATTCCGGTGGAGGCTTCGTCATTCGGGACGATGCCAACGGCGGCGTCCGGCGTCCGGTATCCACGTTATCGGGCGGCGAGACATTTCTGACCTCATTGGCCTTGGCTTTGGCACTCTCGGCACAGATTCAGCTGCGCGGGCAATATCCGCTGCAGTTCTTTTTCCTCGACGAAGGGTTCGGTACGCTGGATCCGGAGCTGCTGGAAACGGTCATCACCGCGCTTGAGCGACTCCATACCGATAAGCTGACCGTTGGCATCATCAGTCATGTGCCAGAGCTTCGTGCGCGTCTGCCGCGGAAGCTGGTCATACGGCCGGCGGAGCAAGCGGGAGCCGGATCACAGCTTGCGATCGAATCGATGTAGCACGGTTGATGTGATCTAAATCACGGAAACAGCTACATGGCGCTGTTATAGTACAGATAAGCCGACATATATAAGAAGCACCGGGCAGGCGCTTGATCATGAGAGACTCCAATCTTTTCCCTTGCTCTCGTGATGAAGCGCCTCCTTACTGGACAGCTGCGTTCCAGTGGTGCTTCTCTTTTTTTTTGCGTATGTCTCATTGTCATCTATTGGACGCACTGCCTAATTTCTTATATGATAAAAGCATGTAAACGTATGAAAGGGGTAACCGTGATGGATTGTCTTTTTTGTAAAATCGTAGAGGGGGAGCTTCCTTCCACGAAAGTGCTCGAGAATGATAAGGTGCTTGTATTTCAAAACATTAACCCGGAGGCGCCGGTTCATGTTCTGATTATTCCCAAGAAGCATATCGCATCCATGAACGATATTCAGGATGAAGATTTGCTGTTGATTGGCGAGATGCACAAAGCGGCGAAAGAAGCCGCTGCCAAGCTGGGCATTGCGGAGAGCGGTTATCGATTAATTAACAACTGCGGACCTGACGGGGAACAATCGGTGTTTCATGTGCACTATCATCTGATGGGCGGTCGCCGTTTAGGCGCTTTAACAGGCATTTCGCCCGCGCATACATAACATTAGGCCAATGAAGAAATAGATCAGCCTCGCAGCGGAACGTCGTGGCGGGGTTGTTCCAATTCCTGCGACTATTGTAAAATAGACGCCTAAGGTTGACACCTTATTTCCGTTTGCCCTATAATGAAGTTTGATGAACCGTGTTAATGCTCTTGGACGGTCTGGTCGGAGGGAGGGAAAACTGGTGTCTGAAACTAAAGTTCGCAAAAACGAGACAATTGATGCTGCACTTCGTCGCTTCAAGCGTTCCATTGCTAAAGATGGCGTATTGGCTGAAGTGAAGAAACGCAAGCATTATGAAAAGCCAAGCGTAAAGCGCAAGAAAAAGTCCGAGGCTGCTCGTAAGAGAAAGTTTTAGGAGGATCTGAACTAGCATGAATCTTAGCGAACGATTGAACGAAGATATGAAGCAAGCGATGAAGAGTAAGGACAAGTTCAAACTCTCAACGATTCGAATGGTTCGTTCGACGATAAAAAATCTTGAAATAGATTTGAAACGAAGTTTGGATGACAACGAAGTGCTTGATATTTTTAGTCGTGAAATCAAACAGCGCAAAGATGCCCTCCAAGAATTTGAAAAAGCGGGACGCGACGATCTTGCCGCCGATGCAAAAGCAGAAATTGAGCTCCTAAGCGCCTACCTCCCGGAACAGCTTACTGAAGAAGAAATTAAAGTCATTGTACAGCAGACCATCCAGGAAACCGGTGCTTCTTCAAAAGCCGAGATGGGTAAAGTAATGAGCGCTCTCATGCCGAAAGTTAAAGGGCGTGCAGATGGAAAGCTTGTCAATCAAGTTGTTCAACAATTTCTGTAACAACATAAGTGAAACACCCCTTGTTTTCTCAAGGGGTGTTTTTTCTTTTTATCCGGGGGATGTATTCATGAACCGCCTCTTGGCGATGGTTTTTTCTAAGGATGGGCATACTTTTTGAAACGAAATCGTTTCTGATTCGTAGTAACTACCATATGAGGGCAAGTAGATACATATGCTTATGCAAAAGGCAGGTCGCTGAACCCGTTTTGTCGAAGTATAGGGGTACAGATGGCTTAATACGTCGAAAAGGAGGGGAACAGATGAGCAGACCGTTATGGATCCGCAAATTCCTGACATTCACGGCAGCCGTCGTTATGATGCTGATCTCAATCGGAATGTATGTAGGTCCGATGAAATCCGCGGTGGCTGCTAACATCGGATCGGTGTATGTCATTCCGGTCAAGCAGCAGATCGAGCGCGGCTTAACCAGCTTCATGGAGCGTGGATTTAAGGAAGCCGAGAAGATGGGGGCTGGACTGATCATCCTGGAAATTGATACGCCGGGAGGCCTGGTCGACCAAGCGGGTAAAATTGCATCCTTGATGAAGGCCAGCGATATTCCGATTGTGGCTCACATCACGGGTGATGCCGCATCGGCTGGAAGTTACATTGCGCTGAACGCAGACAAGATTGCCATGGCGGAAGGCAGCATGATTGGCGCGGCTTATATGGTGGATGCCAGGGGGAATCCGATCGAGGATGCCAAGATGGTTTCCTGGTGGAAAACAAGCATGGCGAGTGCCGCTGAAGCTTCAGGTCGAAATCCGGAGATTGCCAAGGGGATGGCTGATCTCAAGATGAAGATGGACCTACCTGAAGTCGGTTTGACGAAGCAACCCGGGGAGATCATATCGTTGACGCATGATGAAGCGCTGAAGACGGGTTATGCGGATACGATTGCGAACAGCACAGAAGAAGTTATCACGTGGATGGACTACTCCACGCAGGACATATTTCGGATGGAGCAGACCTTTTCAGAGAAGCTGGCTACCTTCCTAACGCATCCCGGTGTCATGGCGCTCCTGCTCTTCATCGGTATTGCAGGTGTCATTATCGAAGTGATAGTTCCGGGCTTTGGTGTGCCGGGCATTCTAGGGGTGACCGCATTTGTACTGTATTTCTTCGGTAACCAGGTCGCAGGATTTGCCGGTTGGGAGAACTGGCTGCTGTTTGTGATCGGTATCGTGATGCTGGCGATGGAGCTGTTTGTGCCAAGCTTCGGGATACTGGGCATCATAGGATCAGCCAGCTTGATTGCCGGCGTTGTTATGGCTGCCTACAGCACGTCTCATGTGGCTCTGTCCCTGGGTATTGGGGCGGCTTGTGCTCTGGTGGCTATCATCGTGGTCGCTCTCGTATTTAAGGAACGGGGAATATGGCGGAAGTTTATTCTCAGCGACAGCTTATCCAAAGAGCAAGGGTATATTCCGAATGAAGATCGGGATGTACTTATCGGTCTGGTCGGCACATCGATAACGCCGCTGCGACCAGCTGGAACGATGGAGCTTGAGGGGCGACGCCTTGATGTAGTTACCCTTGGAGGATTTATCGATTCCGGTCGGCCGGTCCGCGTCATCAAGACGGACGGCACCAGAATTGTCGTAGAGGAAGAAAAAGGGTGAACCTCGTCACGGAATTGTGTAGTATTAAATGGGCTAATGTTTAAGCGTTCAAGTGAGAAACGTAAATATTTTAAAAATGGAGGGTAAAGTAAATATGGATGGTTCTTTGATACCAGTACTACTAATCGGGGTTGTCGCGATCATTGTGCTAAGCGTGTTTTTCAGTTTCTTCCCGTTAATGCTCTGGATCTCGGCGATCGCTTCCGGCGTTCGCATCGGGATTATTACGTTGGTGGCCATGCGACTGCGGCGCGTAACGCCGAGCCGGATTGTGAATCCGCTCATCAAGGCGACAAAAGCAGGTCTAGGCCTGAATATTAACCAACTTGAGAGTCACTATCTCGCAGGCGGTAACGTTGACCGGGTGGTTAATGCATTGATTGCAGCCCAGCGTGCGAATATTCCGCTCGAATTCGAAAGAGCTGCTGCGATTGACCTGGCAGGACGCGATGTTCTGCAGGCTGTTCAGATGAGCGTTAACCCGCGTGTTATCGAGACACCGGTTGTAGCAGCTGTTGCTAGAGACGGTATTGAAGTGAAGGTTAAGGCTCGTGTTACCGTTCGTGCCAACATTGACCGTTTGGTCGGGGGGGCTGGCGAAGAGACGATTATTGCTCGTGTCGGCGAAGGGATCGTAACGACGGTAGGTTCCAGTAATTCGCATAAAGATGTTCTTGAAAATCCGGATCTGATTTCGAGAACGGTTCTGTCCAAGGGACTCGACGCGGGAACAGCATTTGAAATTCTGTCCATCGATATCGCGGACGTGGATGTAGGCAAAAACATCGGCGCCTACTTGCAGACCGAACAGGCGGAAGCCGATAAGCGTATTGCCCAAGCGAAGGCGGAAGAACGCCGCGCGATGGCGGTAGCCCAAGAGCAAGAGATGAAGGCTCGCGTCGTAGAGATGAGAGCACGCGTTGTGGAATCGGAATCCCAAGTTCCGCTGGCTATGGCTGAAGCGCTTCGCAGCGGCCAATTGGGCGTGATGGATTATATGAACCTGAAGAATATCGAAGCCGACACGCAGATGAGGGGTTCCTTCGGTAAGATGGGTGAGAATAATGACAATTCCGGGGACAACAAAACCAAGTAACGATGAGGTGAGCCTATAGTGAGCTGGTTAATCGAAAACTTTTACGTTGTAGCTGTTATAGGCTTCTTCATTATCTCCGCCCTCGGAAGACGCGGCAAGAACCCTGAGGAGGGGAAAAACCCTCGTATGCCGTCCTTCGGCGGCGAAGGGGATCGTCCTGTAAGACCGGGGCAGCAGCGACCACAGCGGCCTGAACCAAGACGGGTACAGACGACTCCGCAAGTCTCCCGTCCGGCACCTGTTCAGGAAAGCACCCGGATCGAGCGGATGGATGAAGAAGAAATGGATACCGGCAACGGATACTCTCTTGAACATCAAGAGATTGATCGAGCCAGACGTGAGGAAGAGATGAGGTCTCGACCTGACAGCATAGATCATCGACTCGAGATGATGGAGCGGGATTTGAACCGAATTCACTCGAATTTGAACCGGATGACCATCGCATTACCTGAAACGGTTGTCGAAAGCCGGGATGAAGATCATGAACAGTCCAGGGGCAGTGGATCGTTTCTTGCAGAACAAGCTCGAAACGGCATTGTTTGGGCCGAAATTCTGGGAACTCCGCGTGCCAAGCGCCCCATGAATCCTCGTCGTTAACTTGGCGGATTCATAAGGGACATTCGACCCGATTACTTGAATAAGATATGCGTAAAGATACAATTCATAGATTCATAGAAGCGGGAGACCGCCTTGTCAGATTTTTTTGACGGGGCGGTCTTTTTACTTTTGATCTCATAAAACGGCTTCCTGGGGCATAAGGTGTACAGTACAGGAAGGGGGAAAGTCTCCATATGTCCCGCATCAGCCGCAAGCTGCAGAAATGGACCCAAGAGATGCTTGATTTGCCACAGGACCTATTATTTGATTTGCCGCGGTTGACCCTGATTGGCAATAAAGAGCTGCATATCGAAAATCATCGCGGAGTCCGGCATTTTTCCGAGGAACGACTTGTGTTGTCTTTAACGCAGGGTTCTTTGGAGATTTCGGGGACCGGACTTGCGATTCAGGCTATTCAAAGCCATGAAGTGACCATCATTGGCACCATTCATCATATTCAATACATAGGAACGGGGGAGAAACCGTGAAAATTCCGACGATGATCCATCTTCGAGGATATTTGAAGCTCGCTGTTCGCGGTGAGCATGTGGAAGCATTCATCAATTCATTGGCGGAGGCGGGGATTCCGGTTTGGGATGTAACACCGACAGGGGCCCACTCAGCAGAGCTTAAGCTGCTGCTGAAGGATTTCAAAGGGCTCCGGCCGCTGTTAAAACGGACAGGCTGCCGTACGCGGATCAAGGGGCGTTACGGATACCCCTTCAAAGCTCGCCGTCTGTTGATACGCAAAGCGTTTGTTATCGGCATTGTTGCGTTTTTTATGATCCTGCTCACGCTTTCCTCGATGGTGTGGAACGTGGAAGTCGAGGGGAATGAAACGATCGCTTCGGAGGATGTGTTTGATGCGGCCAAGTTGGAAGGCATTTATCCGTTTCAGTGGATATTCAAGCTGCAATCGATGGACAAGCTGTCCGGAAATATGACCGCCCGCCTCCCAGGGACTTCATGGGTAGGGGTGGAACGCAACGGGACGCGCATTCGCATCCAGATCGTAGAGGCGGCCGTACCGGAGAAACCGCCGCTCCAGAGCCCGAGGCATCTAATCAGTACGCAGGACGCTGTGATCACCCATATTTACGCCGAGAAGGGGGTCCCGAAAGTAGGGATTAACAGTCGGGTGAAGAAAGGCGACATTCTGATTTCCGGTGTCCTTGGGGACGAGGAAAATTCGGAACGAATTGTAGCCAAAGGGGAAGTGAAGGGCCTTGTATGGCATGAATACGATATCGAAATCCCATTGGTGAAGACCCATAAGGTGTATACGGGGGAAGGAAAGAAGCGTTCGTATATCGTATTTGGCGATCGGGCCGTCCAGCTGTGGGGCTACGGGGATATTCCGTTTTCGCAGCAGGAGACCTTGACCTTCTATGATCCGCTTACGTGGAGGACGCGCGTGCTTCCGCTGGGCTGGATGACGGAAAAAATCATGGAGGTTACCGAGGTGCAGCGGACCATAAGCGAGGATGAAGCGAAAAAAGAGGGAATCGAGGGGGCACGCCGGGATATTTTGGCGAAATATGGGACCGATTCAAGATTTGTAAGCCAAAAAATTTTGCATGATAAGAAAGAGAATGGTAAAGTTTATATGAAAGTGCTTTTTGAGGTGGAAGAGACCATCGCGAAAGAACTTCCCATAGTATACGATCAAGGAGAATGAGGCTATTTGTCACAGCAAACGACCAGCATTCAAATTTTACTTCAAAGCGCGTCAGAAGGTCTGTCGTTATTCGGACCACAAGATACATTTCTTAAATTAATCGAAAAAGAAATTCCTGCGACGATAGATTCACGGGAAGCGGTCATCACGATTCGTGGGCAACATCGGAATGTGGAGAGTCTTCAGCAGCTGTTTGAAGTGCTGCTCCAGCTTGTGCGCAACGGCTACATTTTGACCGAGCGTGATATCCTTTATGCTGTAGAACTCGCCAAGGATCTGAGAGCTGATCAATTGCTGGATCTGTACAAGGGCGAAATCACGACAACCTTCAAGGGCAAGCCTATTCGTGTAAAAACCATCGGTCAGAAGCACTATGTGACCACCATCAAAAAGCGGGATGTTGTATTCGGAATCGGTCCTGCCGGAACAGGGAAAACCTACTTGGCCGTCGTTCTGGCTGTTGCCGCCCTGAAGGAAGGTTCCGTCAAAAGGATCATTCTGACAAGGCCGGCAGTAGAGGCTGGAGAGAGCCTGGGCTTCCTGCCGGGTGATCTGCAGGAGAAGGTTGATCCTTATCTTAGACCACTGTACGATGCCTTATACGATGTTATGGGCCCGGATCAAACGGCCAAGGCGCTGGAGCGTGGATTGATTGAAATTGCGCCGCTTGCTTACATGCGCGGGCGGACGCTGGATGATTCATTTATTATTTTGGATGAAGCACAGAACACCACGCCGGAGCAGATGAAGATGTTTCTGACACGGCTTGGATTCGGCTCGAAGATGGTCATCACAGGGGACGTGACCCAGATTGACCTGCCGCGGGGCAAGAAATCAGGACTTATCGAAGCTAAATCGATATTAAGCGGAATTGAGGAAGTCGGATTCGTCTATTTTGCCGAACAGGATGTTGTACGTCACTCTTTAGTGCAAAAAATCATCGTCGCTTATGATAAAGCAGCAGAAAACCAAGATTAAAGGGGATTGTCGCAATGGCCTCCAAAGAACCATCGACGGACAAGTCCATATGGGGTAAAAACAGCGGATGGAAATATAGCGTGGCAACACGCTATATTCTGTTTTTGCTGCTTGCTTTACTCTTTTATATCAGTCTAGCATCCAAGCTTTTGCCGGAACGCTATGACATCCAGGTCAATACGAAAAGCGAAAAGAATATCGTGGCGCCCGTGCAAATTGAGGATAGCAAGGCAACGCTAAAGGCACAGGAGGCGGCGGCGGAGAACGTCCAGCCGATTTACCCTCTCGTTCCTCTGCGGAATGACGTTCTGGTCACGCAAATCCTTGACCGCATTGAACGTTTGAATCAGGACGTCGATATCAGCTCTGGCGAAAAGGTCGAAATTTATCGTAATGAAATTCCGAGGATGGCTCGAGAATTCGTGCAAAACTTCGTGTCGGCCAACAGCACGAATGAAGCCTACTCCAAAGAGCTGCTTGAAGAAATGCAGCGTGTCATTGATGAACAGACCTATCGGATTCCTGAAGAGACTTTTATTAAGCTGCCGAGACTGACTTCCGAAGAGATTATCGAGATGAAAACGGTCGCCCGGGATATCGTATCCAGGCTGATGCTCAACGAGATCTTTGATGCGCAAACAGCCCGGGCACGGGTTGCAGAGATGGTAAGCACAAGTCGATTGAACGATCGTACCTCAAGAGAAGTTGTTCAAGAGCTGTCTCGACTTGCGATCACCCCAAACAAATTTCTTGACGAAGTAGCGACCAAGGAAGCAAGGGTTGAAAAACGCGAGAATACCGCACCTGTCTTTATTAAACAAGGGGATATCCTTGTGGCTAAGGGTCAACTCATTACACCCGAGATGTATGAGCTGCTTGGTAAAAACGGATTGCTGAAAGATGATATCAACTATTGGCCTGAGTTAGGGGTTTTGTTGTTATCGATCTTGCTGTCCCTCGGCATACTAATGTTCATCCGGCAATCGGATCCCGGTAAATTTAAATACAACAACTCGCAGCTGTTAATGCTGGTACTGGTGTATGTGATCACATTGATCACCATGCATTTGACAGCATTTCTGCAGAGTGATTCCCAGATATATGTGGGTTATCTTGCACCCGTCGCGATTGGCGCAATTTTGGTAACCCTGCTGCTGGAAATCTCGCTTGCCTATTTCAGCGTCATTATTTTCAGCATCATGGCGAGTGTCATATTGAATGTCCAAGGGGAGCTGTTTGATTTCCAATTTGGTTTATTCGCGGCCGTGACTTCATGCGTGGCGATCTTCTCTATCCATCGGGCGAGTCAGCGGTCAACCATGCTGAAGGGCGGCATTATGGCATCTCTCTTCGGAGCGCTGATCGTGTTCATTATGCTGCTGATCAATAACGATACGTGGACCACGAGTGAAACGCTGTATTCGATCGGTTTTGCGATTGCGGGCGGATTGTTAACGGCCATCCTGGTCATCGGGTTAATGCCGTTCTTCGAAGTCACCTTCGGTATTTTGTCGGCACTGAAGCTGGTGGAATTATCGAACCCGAACCATCCGCTGCTCCGCAAACTGTTGACGGAGACGCCGGGCACTTATCATCACAGTGTCATGGTCGGAAACTTGTCCGAAGCGGCGGCAGAAGCGATTGGCGCCAACGGACTGCTGTGCCGCGTCGGATCCTACTATCATGATATTGGAAAAACCAAGCGTCCGATCTATTTTATCGAGAATCAGAACAATATGGAGAACCCGCATGACTCCATTGAACCGAAGCTGAGCAAATCCATTATCGTTGCACACGCAAGGGATGGCGTGGAAATGCTCAAGGAGTACAAGCTGCCTAAACCGATACGAGATATCGCAGAGCAGCATCATGGCACAACGTTTTTACACTATTTTTATCATAAAGCGGTTCGCCAGGCGGAGGAGCAGGGCATAGAACTGGATTTCACCGAAGATGATTTCCGTTATCCAGGGCCGAAGGCTCAATCCAAGGAATCCGCGATTGTCGGCATAGCCGACAGCGTGGAAGCGGCTGTTCGTTCATTGCGTAAACCGACGGTGGAACAGGTTGAATCGATGATCGAGAAGATCATCAAAGGCCGTCTGGATGACCACCAGTTTAATGATTGCGATTTAACGATGAAGGAACTGGATATTATCGCCAAGACGTTAAAGGAGACGGTGATGGGGATTTTCCATTCCCGGATCGAGTATCCTGAAGATGTGAAGCGTCCCAAGCCGACAGCGCCAAATGGAGATAACCCGACCGCTTCCGAGACATCGGCAACGAGTGAGGAACAGAGAAGGAGCGTATAAGAATGAGCCTGCAGCTGGCATGGAATAATGAACAAGAGGATTTTCAGATTAGCGAGGATTTGATCGCCTTGCTTGAAGTGATTCTTCAGAAGGCCGGAGAGGCTGAAGGCGTTTCCGACGGCGAGGTTGATCTGACCTTTGTCGATGATAAACAGATCCATGAATTGAACCGGGAGTACCGGGGAATCGATCGTCCGACCGACGTCCTCTCCTTTGCGATGAATGAGATTACGAACGATGAGCTCGAGATCATTTATGAGCTTGATGAAGGAGAAGAACTGGAGAGCGTGCCGGATGTTCTGGGTGATATCATTATCTCGGTCCCTCGGGCAAAGCTGCAAAGCGAAGAATACGGTCATTCCTTGGAACGGGAACTCGGTTTTCTGTTTGTTCACGGATTTCTGCATTTGCTCGGATATGATCATCAGGATGAGGCGAGCGAAGCGGAAATGATGGGCAAGCAGGAGGCTGTACTTGCAGAAGTAGGATTGACAAGATAGTGAAGCCGCACAGACAATCGTTATACAGGGCATTTGGGTGCGCGATCCGCGGCATCTTGACGGCTGTACAAACGGAACGCAATATGAAAATCCACATTGCTGCTGCCTTGATTGTATTCATCGCAGCAGCTTTGCTGCAATTGGACCGAATGAGCTGGTTGTTTTTGGTATTGGCGATTGCCCTCGTATTTATCGCGGAGCTGGTAAATACTGCGGTAGAGGCCATTATCGATCTGATCTCGCCAGAAGAACATGTTTTAGCTCGGGTGGCTAAGGACACAGCAGCCGGTGCAGCGTTAGTTGCAGCGGTGTTTGCCGTCGTAATCGGCATTCTGGTCTTCTATGAACCGGTATGGGAATGGATACAATCAATGACAAGTTGAACAATAGGAGGAACTGGATATGGATGCAGGATTGTTAATGCAGGAAGCGATTAAAGCACGTACGCGAGCTTACATACCCTATTCAACATTTGGTGTAGGGGCAGCTCTGCTCGATTCGCGCGGAGAGGTACATCTTGGATGTAATGTAGAGAATGCCGCATACGGTCCTACCAATTGCGCTGAACGCACGGCATTGTTTCGTGCGATTGCCGATGGCCATGAAGCAGGGAGCTTCCAGGCAATTGCCATCGTTGCCGATACAGATGGCCCGTGTACGCCGTGTGGGGTATGCCGGCAAGTGCTGGTGGAGCTGTGCAAACCCGATATGAAGGTGATCATGGGGAATATGAAGGGTGACATCAAGGAAACGACCGTCAGTGAACTGCTGCCGGGCGCGTTTGGTCCTTGGGATTTAAACAAACAGTAAGTTTGCAATTGAACAGGATCGAACCAAGGTTTCAGAAACAACATGTAGATACAGGAACAGTAGCGGAGGAATGGTATGCAAAAAAAACAATTTAAATCCGGGTTTGTGGCTATTATCGGAAGACCGAATGTAGGGAAATCAACACTGATGAACCAGGTGATCGGTCAAAAGATTGCCATCATGTCGGACAAACCGCAAACAACAAGAAATAAAATACATGGCGTCTATACGACCAACGAATCCCAAGTGGTTTTTCTGGATACACCGGGCATTCATAAACGTCAATCCAAGCTTGGGGATTACATGAACCAGACCGCTTTAAGCACGCTGGGCGAGGTTGAAGCCGCGTTGTTTCTGGTAGACGCATCCGAGGGCATCGGCGGGGGAGACCGTTACATCGCCGAGCAATTGCAGAAAATCAAGACTCCGATCATCCTGGTCATGAACAAAATCGATAAGATTGAGCCGCCCGCTCTGCTCCCTCTGATTGAGCAGTATCGGAAGCTGCATGATTTTGCAGAGATCGTCCCGATTTCCGCCAAGCTGGGCAACAATGTCGACACGCTCCTTGAACAAATTCAGAAATACTTGCCTCCAGGCCCGCAGTATTATCCTGAAGACCAAGTGACGGATCATCCGGAGCAGTTCGTGTGCGCAGAGCTGATTCGCGAGAAAATTTTGCACATGACAAGAGAGGAAGTTCCTCACTCCATTGCGGTTACGATTGAGGATATGCGGGTGGAAGAGAACGGAACCGTATATATTTCAGCCGTGATTTTTGTGGAACGCGACTCCCAAAAAGGTATCATTATCGGCAAGCAGGGTGCTCTGTTAAAAGAGGTTGGCAGACAAGCCCGTCAGGACATTCAAAGACTGCTGGGGTCCAAGATTTTCTTGGAGCTCTGGGTTAAAGTTAAAAAAGATTGGCGTAACCAAGAACGCGTACTTCGCGATCTCGGATTTCACCGCGGGGAATAATAGAGCCGCTGTGCAAATCAGAGGGAAATCATACACGGCAGCCGCCTGCCAACAATTGCATTTCATAAATCTGCTCTAGGCGCACATCCTAATTTTCGTAGATGCGAAACGCCATTTCCGAAGAGAGGATGAATACGAATGCGAGATTTTTCGTGGAAGTATTTTGCGATGACTGGAGATGTCGATGCGTATTTGCTGTATAAGGAAACCGAGGGTGAGTCGGTTCTTACAGCTGCATCCGTTGAAGATGAGGCGGCCCCGCATGAAGAAGACGAGTAATCATTGGTTGTTCCAGGAATGGTTGGGGGAAAGCGCATGCTATATCGGGCGGAAGGGATCGTCATCCGCAGCATGGACTACGGTGAAGGGAACAAAATCATTACACTTTGCACCAAAGAATCGGGCAAGGTAGGCGTGCTGGTCAGAGGAGCCAAGAAGGTGAAAAGCCGTCATGCTGCTCTGACGCAGCTGTTTACTTATGGAGAATATGTGTTCTTCCGGAATGGTACCGGGCTCGGCAACTTGAACGCCGGTGAGATTATGGAATCTCACCACGGGCTCAGGGAGGATCTTATCAAAGCCGCCTATGCTTCTTATGCCTGCGAGCTCTTGGATCGGGTGCTGCAGGATGAGGAGACGGGCGCTTTTTGGTTTCATCAGCTTAAGGCCTGCCTGGAAGCCCTTCAGGAGGATAAGGATCCCCAAATTATCATCAATCTGTATGAGATGAAAATTTTGCAGGCGGCAGGGTACGGGCCGGAGCTGGATGTTTGCATTTCATGCAATCAATCCAGAAAAGACGAGGATATGCTGGTGAGCCCCCGCCTTGGCGGCGTCCTGTGCCGTTACTGCAAACATCTGGATCCGCCGGCAATGGCGATCTCGCCCAGAACGCTGAAGCTGCTGCGCCTGTTTGGACGGCTGGATTTAAGACGGCTGGGCAATGTGGATGTGAAGGACGAAACGAAGGCCGAGCTCAAAAAGGTCATGCGAGCTTTGATGGATATGCAGCTTGGGCTGCGTTTGAAATCGCAGAATTTTTTGGATCAAATGGACAAGTATGATATTTGACGTAAGGTATAGAATGAGGTATTATATTTATCAGTTTATTAGTTTTTTGAATACTGACATGCATTGAACGGGAAAGTAGTGAATAATCGATCCGTGAAAGCGAGCCGGGGGTGGTGGAAGCCTGGTAGGAGATATTCATGAACAGGGCACCCGGGAGCATGATGAAACGATAAAGTGGGTTTTGCTGATCGCTGAAGACCAAGATTATGTCTGCGACGCAGCAGGGCCAAGTAGGGTGGAACCGCGGGAAGCTACAGCTCTCGTCCCTATGTCTGTACAACAGGCGTAGGGCGAGAGCTTTTTGTTGTACAGAGAATGGATATGCATGGTGGAATGAATTTGAAAAAGAATGTAAAGGAGCTAAAAATCATGAATTTCCAGCAGATGATTTTGACGCTGCAGCAATTTTGGGCGGAACAGAATTGTATCATCGTGCAGCCGTACGACACGGAAAAGGGTGCAGGTACAATGAACCCGATGACGTATTTACGTTCGATCGGACCCGAGCCCTGGAATGTGGCTTATGTGGAGCCTTCCCGTCGCCCGGCTGACGGCCGTTATGGAGAGAACCCGAACCGTCTGTATCAGCATCACCAATTTCAGGTCATTTTGAAACCTTCACCGGACAATATTCAAGAGCTTTATTTGGAGAGCTTGAAGCGTCTTGGCATCAATCCGCTCGATCATGACATCCGTTTTGTTGAGGACAATTGGGAAGCGCCGACACTTGGTGCATGGGGCCTTGGCTGGGAAGTTTGGCTGGATGGTATGGAAATTACGCAGTTTACGTACTTCCAGCAGGTTGGCGGCATCGACGCAAGTCCAGTCGCTGTAGAGATTACCTACGGTATGGAGCGGCTTGCATCCTATATCCAGGATAAAGAGAATGTGTTTGATCTGGAATGGGTAGACGGCATTACCTATGGAGACGTATTCCATCAGCCGGAATTCGAGCATTCAAAATACACTTTTGAAGTGTCCGACGTTAAAATGCTGTTTACGCTGTTTAACATGTATGAAGAAGAAGCGAATAAAGCGATGAACCAAAATTTAGTATTCCCTGCGTACGACTATGTACTAAAATGCTCCCACACGTTTAACCTGCTGGATGCCAGAGGCGCGATCAGCGTAACGGAGAGAACGGGATACATTATGCGCGTGCGAAACCTGGCTCGTCAGGTTGCAGCCACGTATTTGGAAGAGCGCGAGAAGCTGGGCTTCCCGCTGATTAAGAAAGGGGGCACAGACCATGTCTAAGGATTTATTGTTTGAAATCGGTCTGGAAGAAGTCCCGGCGAGATTTCTGCGCGCCGCGATGGAACAGCTTCAGGACAAATTGGTCAAATGGCTGGATGCTTCCAGAATCGGGCATGGAGAAGTAACGGCATATGCTACGCCGCGCCGTTTGGCGGTATGGGTACAGAACGTTGCGGATAAACAAGAAGACGTCAGCGAGGAAGTGAAGGGGCCTTCCCGCAAGATCGCGTTGGATGATAGCGGACAGTGGAGCAAGGCAGCGCTTGGTTTTGCAAAAAGCCAGGGCGTTGATCCCGAGAGTTTTACGTTTAAGGAGCTCGGCGGGGTAGAGTATATCTATGTGACGAAAAACAGCGTCGGGGTGGATACGAAGTCGATCCTGCCTGAAGGACTTCTTGGCATTTTGACTTCGATGACCTTCCCGAAAAATATGCGCTGGGGCGCGCACGAATTTAAATTCGTTCGTCCGATTAAGTGGATGGTCGCTCTGCTCGGCAGTGAGACCATAGATCTGGAAATTACGGGCGTGAAAGCTGGGAACGTGACCCGTGGACATCGTTTCCTTGGCGGAGAGGCCGTTATTCCTGAGGCATCGGCTTATCGCGACGTATTGCGCGAACAGCATGTCATCGTGGACGTGAATGAACGCCAGGAGATGATCGTGTCGCAGATCCAGGCATTGGCCCAAGAGAAAGATTGGAATATCGCCATCAAGGATGATTTGCTTGAAGAGGTATTATTCCTGGTTGAGACGCCAACCGTGCTGTACGGATCATTCGACTCCTCATTCCTTCATATTCCGCAGGAAGTATTGATTACTTCCATGCGTGAGCATCAGCGGTACTTCCCTGTGCTGGATAAGCAGGGACAATTGCTTCCGTTCTTTGTCACGGTGCGCAGCGGGGACAGCCGTTCCCTGGACGTTATCGCTAGAGGAAATGAGAAGGTGCTGCGAGCCCGTTTGTCGGACGCGAAATTCTTCTATGAGGAAGATCAGAAGCTTCAGATCAAAGACGCCTTATCGAAGCTGGAGAGCATTGTGTTCCATGAGGAACTGGGGACTATCGGCGATAAAGTCCGCAGAATCCGCCGGATTTCCGATCAGTTGTCCGCGAAGCTTAGCATTTCGGCTGACGATGCAGATTCCGTGAGCCGTGCGGCCGATATTTGCAAATTCGATCTGGTGACCCAGATGGTTTACGAATTCCCTGAACTGCAGGGTGTAATGGGTGAGGATTACGCAAGAAAAGCCGGTGAAAAGGAGCAGGTGGCCAAAGCGGTGTTTGAGCATTACCAGCCTCGCTTCGCCGGTGACGCGGTGCCTTCCACCTCGGTCGGATCCATCGTGAGCATTGCGGATAAAATCGACACGATCGTGGGCTGCTTCTCCATCGGCATCATTCCGACAGGCTCCCAGGACCCTTACGCGCTGCGCCGTCAGGCGGCGGGCATCGTTCAGATTATCCTGGAGCACAAACTCCCGGTGACGTTATCTGATGTCTTCGGTGTGGCCCTGGAGGTTCACGAGAACATTCGCGTATTGAAACGCTCGACGGACGAAATCCGTAAGGACCTTAAAGAATTCTTCGGACTTCGCGTGAAGAAGCTTCTGTCCGAAGATCAGCGTTATGATGTGGTGGATGCCGTAATTACCGCAGGATTTGATCATGTAGTGTCGGTTGTATCCCGCGGTCATGCGCTGATGAATGCTGTCGATCATGTCGAAGACTTCAAAACAACGGTAGAATCCTTCAACCGGGTCAGCAATTTGGCCGCCAAGGCCGGCAAGGCTGCTGTCAATCCAGAATTGTTTACGGAAACGGAAGAAGGCAAGCTGTACGAAACTTGGAACGCGATTCGCGAAGATTATCATGCCGCGCTGAAAGCTGCTGACGGCGAACGTTCATTGTCCTTGCTGGGTGGACTCAAAGAACCGATTACCGGATTCTTCGACTCCGTTATGGTCATGGCAGAGGACGAAGCGGTTCGGGCCAATCGTCTCGCACTGCTCTCCGGTATCGATGGAGATTTGAAGCGATACGCCGATTTCACGAAATTGGTGTGGTAGTAGTGACAGCATGATTTTACTAATGTTATAATGCATTGTTCAGTGAAAGCGACAGCCCGCGGTTATGCACGGGATGGCGCTTTCGCTATGAACGGCCTGAATCAAGCAAGTGCTGGGTTATTGTTTATTTGAAGAGATAAGAAAAGTATAAGCTTCAGAGGCTTACCATCCTTATCTCGCAAGAAAAACTTCCGCTATATGCGGTCTGTCTTCTGTGATAGTACGTCGATAGACGTTTTTCTTAGAAGAAGGATTTTAATCTGCCAAAGACGTATATAATAATATACAGCGTAAAGATGAATCCAAGATTAACGATAAGAGCCGGTGATGCGAATGAACGAAAGCAACTCCATTTCGATTGTGGTTGACGGTGATGCATGTCCAGTCAAGAAGGAAATCGCAGAGACAGCTCGTACATTTCGTGTGCCGGTACTGCTTGTTTCTTCCTATGATCATCTGCAGCAGGCAGAAGAAGGGGTTACGACGGTCCAGGTGGATCGGAGTGATCAAAGTGCGGATCTATACATCGCTAACCACATATCCAGGGGGGATATCGTGGTAACGCAGGATTATGGACTGGCTGCACTTGCGCTTGCCAAATCATGCCATGTGATTTCCTTTCGTGGTCGTATTTTCCATAATGGGGATATCGATTTCATGCTGGATTCCCGTCACCATCAGGCTAAGGCGAGGAAGCAAGGAAAGTATGGCAAAGGGCCCAAAAAGCTGCTTGACGAAGACCGGAGTTTTTTTCAACATAAACTGACAAAACTTTTGCATGAATTGCAGGAGAATGTCCACCCGTAGCGAATACTATTTACGTGCCAAAAGAGATGAAGGTGGTTTGGATGAGTACCGGACAAGGTAATATTCCGGATGATGTCATTGAGGAAGTACTGGCCAAGAGCGATATTGTGGACACGGTCAGCAAATACGTGCATCTTACCAAACAGGGGAAATACCTGAAGGGCTTGTGCCCGTTTCACTCAGAGAAGACTCCTTCCTTTACGGTTACACCGGAACGCCAAATCTTTTACTGCTATGGCTGCGGTAAGGGCGGAAACGCCATTAAATTTAGAATGGAAATCGAAGGATTTTCTTTTCCCGAAGCCGTAAAGACAATGGCAGAAGAGAATGATATCTCGTTGCCGGAAGGTCAAGGAGTTCCCGTAATTCCTCGTAATCCGGAAAAAGAACGTTTGATTGAAGCCTATGAGCTTAGCGCCAAGCTGTACCATTTCCTGCTTAAGAATACGGAGCATGGTACGGAAGCCATGAAGTATTTACGATCCCGCGGAATGAGCGACAAAATGATTGACCAGTTCCAAATCGGTTACGCTCCAGATCGTTGGGACACGCTTGTACAGTTCCTGACGAAGCGATCCTTTGACTTGAAAGAGATGGAAAAGGGCGGTTTATTATCCGCAAGAAATGAACAGGAAGGCTATCTCGACCGTTTTCGCGGACGCATCATGTTTCCGATACATGACCGCAGCGGCAAGGTCATCGCGTTTGCTGGCAGAATACTGGGGGACGGTCAACCGAAGTACCTGAATTCCCCGGAGACACTTCTATTTAATAAGAGCCGCACATTGTACAACCTGCACCAGGCCAAAACATCCATACGCAAATTGCGTCAAGTTCTGTTATTCGAAGGTTACGGCGATGTGATTTCGTCATGGGAAGCAGGACTACAGAATGGTGTGGCAACCATGGGAACCTCTCTAACGGAAAACCAAGTGGCAATCATGAAATCGGTGGCTGAAGAAGTTGTTGTTGTCTATGACGGCGATAAAGCCGGTATGGCTGCTGCGTTAAAAGTCATTCCAATGCTGGAAGGCGTTGGACTCAGAGTACGAATCGCTTTGGTGAACGAAGGAATGGACCCGGATGATTACATCCGCAAATTCGGTGCCGAGCGTTTCAGGCATGTAGTAGAAACAGCTGTTTCAACAACAAAATTTAAACTTATATATCTGAAGAAAAACCATATACTGCTAGAAGAAGATGGTAAGATTGCGTACGCCAAAGAAGCATTGCCCATTATCGCCGTACTGAATTCCTCCACTGAACGAGAAGTTTACTTGAGGGAATTGTCCTCCGAGCTTCATCTTTCCTACGAGAGTCTTAAGCAGGATTGCAATCTGCTTCGGCAATCGATGCAAAAAAAGATGGGCGATGGGGATAATAAGGAAAAAAGGTGGAATAATGGTAGGCATAAAAAAGGGCGCCAGCCCGCCCCGGTACTTCTGCCTGCTTACCATGCTGCAGAGCGGCGGCTGCTGTCGCTGATGCTGCAGGATGCGGAGGCCGCGCGATACGTTGGCGATCGCCTGGGAGAAGCGTTTAATATTGAGGATCATGCGGCAATTGCTGCTTATCTATATGCTTTTTACGCACAGGGTAAATCTCCGGATATCAGCCGTTTCATGTCATCGCTCCACGACGATCGTTTGGAAATGACGGTCAGCTCGATCATGATGATGGAAGCACCAGCCGAGTGGAATGTTCAAGTGCTCGATGATTGCATACGTGAGGTGCTGAAATTTCCGCAGCAGAGAGAGATCGACCAGAAAAAAGAAGAGATGATTAAAGCGGAGCGCTCAGGTGATTTTTTGCGAGCCGCACAAATTGCAAGTGAGATTATCGCCCTAGAAAGACAATGAGGCCCCGCGCATTGCTGTTTCTAGGGAGGAGGGAGTCGAATGATGGCGAATGATCAGCATACTGAACTAGAAACGGAATTTACGCTGGATCAAGTCAAGGATCAGTTGATTGAACAGGGTAAAAAGAGATCCGTATTGAGCTATAAAGATATTATGGAGAAATTATCGCCATTTGATCAGGACACGGAGCAGATGGAAGAGTTCTATGAACAGCTGGCCGACCTGGGTATCGATGTAGTTAATGAGAATGATGAAGAGGGTACTCACCGGCAAGCGGGAGATTCCGAATCCCATGATAATGAGGATTTTGGGTTTGACGACGATCTTTCGCTGCCTCCTGGGATCAAAATTAACGACCCGGTACGGATGTACCTGAAGGAAATTGGCCGGGTTCCGCTGTTGTCAGCTGATGATGAGATTGAACTTGCCAACCGGATTGAACAGGGAGATGAGGAAGCCAAGCGCCGTCTGGCTGAAGCCAACCTGCGTCTCGTTGTAAGTATCGCGAAGCGTTACGTCGGACGAGGAATGCTGTTCCTGGATTTGATTCAGGAGGGCAACATGGGCTTGATCAAAGCCGTGGAGAAGTTCGATTACAAAAAGGGTTTCAAATTCAGTACGTATGCGACTTGGTGGATTCGCCAAGCGATCACGCGCGCTATTGCTGACCAGGCCCGTACCATCCGAATTCCCGTGCATATGGTCGAGACCATCAACAAACTGATTCGTGTATCCAGACAGCTTCTGCAGGAGCTCGGACGTGAGCCTTCGCCGGAGGAAATTGCTGCCGAGATGGAACTCAGTGTTGAGAAAGTCCGGGAGATTATGAAGATTGCCCAGGAGCCGGTTTCGCTGGAAACGCCGATCGGTGAAGAAGATGATTCCCATCTCGGAGATTTCATCGAGGATCAGGAAGCACTCGCTCCTGCTGACGCGGCAGCTTACGAGCTTCTGAAGGAACAGCTCGAAGATGTGCTGGATACGCTGACAGAGCGCGAGGAGAATGTGCTTCGTCTTCGTTTCGGACTCGATGATGGCCGCACCAGAACACTGGAAGAGGTCGGCAAAGTGTTCGGTGTTACCCGCGAGCGTATTCGACAGATTGAAGCAAAAGCGCTCCGTAAGCTTCGTCACCCGAGCCGCAGCAAACGGTTAAAGGATTTCCTCGAATAGCTTAATCCAAGGACCTTCTGCAGTAACGGCAGCAGGTCCTTTTTTTCGAAATTATGCATGGCATGTATGAGTTTCTTGGTTATGGAATTTCTTCCTGCATTTGTTTTATTGGTCTTTATTTTAGCTCTTTTCCAGACCCATTGCAAATGAACAGGCACGACGTTTTTCAACCGGATTTACCGGTTTGCAGTTTGGTATCGTCTCTGTTAGGGTAAGGTATAGATCGTGATTTGGACGAAAATATGGAATGGTAAGGTGTATCAACCGTGAAATTATCAAGAAGATTAACGCAAATACTGGAGAAGATTCCACGCGGCAGCCGACTTGCTGATATCGGATCCGACCATGCACTGCTGCCTGTGGCTGCCGTAGAAAGCGGAGCAGCCATTCAAGCGATCGCCGGTGAAGTCAATCCCGGCCCTTATGATGCTGCCGTCAAGCAGGTCATCGAATCAGGGATGACTGAGGTCATCAGCGTGCGAAGAGGAGACGGTTTGAACGTACTCTCAGTCGGTGAGGCCGACGTTATTACGATTGCCGGTATGGGAGGCAGCTTGATTGCAGCGATTTTGGACCGGGGCATCGATAAGCTGACAGGCGTCCGCAGGCTGGTCCTGCAGCCGAATGTAGGAGAAGATATTTTGCGCAAATGGCTGTACTCCCATGGCTGGGTGCTGATTGAGGAATGGATCCTGGAGGAAGACGGCAAAATTTACGAAGTGCTGGTCGCCGAGCCTTCGCATACAACAGACCTGACGAATGAGCAGGTTTACAAGGATAGGGCGATTGGGGGCGGTCTCCGATTATCTACGGACTGGCTTTTCCGTATGGGACCTTGGCTCACGCAGTCCCCGAATCCGGTATTCTATGATAAATGGAAATCGGAGATAGAGAAGATGGAGTATATTCTTCAATCGCTTTCGCGTTCAGATCTCACCACGGCAGCCGACAAGGCGAGTGAGATTCGTTCGGATATCGAGTTTATTCAGGAGGTGCTGGCATGCTTGCCAAAGGACAAACCGTAATTCAATATATGGAGCAATTGGCCCCGAAGCACGTGGCCGAACCCGATGACCGGATCGGACTCCAGCTTGGAACATTGCAAAAGGACATTCGCACCGTGCTGATTGCATTGGATGTCAATGATGATGTGGTGGATGAAGCCATTGAGCTTGGGGCTGATCTGATTATCGCGCATCATGCGATTATTTACCGTCCGCTGAAGCAGCTGCAGACGGATACACCGATGGGCAAGGTGTATGAAAAGCTGATCAAACACGATATCGCGGTATATATAAGTCATACCAATCTCGATGTAACCGAAGGCGGAATGAACGATTGGATGGCGGAGGCCTTGGGAATCGAGAATACGTCGCCTATCCATGACATGCATAATGAACAGTTATCCAAGCTGGTGGTATTTGTGCCGAAGAGTCATCATCAAGAGGTGCTGGATGCCGTGCTCGGCGCCGGTGCAGGCTGGATCGGAAATTACAGCCACTGCAGTTTCAACATTGAGGGCTTCGGCACCTACGTCCCGCGAGAAGGCAGCAACCCATTTCTAGGTCAGGAAGGCAAGATGGAACGTGCTAATGAGGTTCGGATCGAGACGATTGTTCCTCATGCCATCCGCAACAAAGTGATCCAGGCGATGCTGAAGGCGCATCCTTATGAAGAGGTTGCCTATGATCTGTATGCCATGGACCTTAAGGGGAGATCCCTTGGTCTTGGCCGGGTCGGCAAGTTAAAAGAGCCTATGACGTTGGCTGAGCTGGTAGACGTGGTAAAAGAGAAGCTGGAGGTCCCTCATGTTCGTGTTGTAGGAGAGCTCGACCGCACCATCCGCAAGGCGGCCGTCATCGGGGGATCCGGAGGACGCTACATGATGAAGGCGCTGTTCCGTGGAGCGGATGTGCTGGTAACGGGAGATGTCGATTATCATACGGCACAGGATGCGCTCGCTGCAGGACTTACCATCATTGATCCGGGTCACAATGCCGAGAAGATTATGAAGGTCAAGGTCGCCGAGTGGATGGAACAGAAACTGCAGGAACATAAGTATGAAACCCGAGTTGTTGCTTCCCGCATCAATACAGAGCCATTCCAGTTCGTGTAGTGAACAGAAATGTAAGGCAAGGTAAAGAGGCCTCATTCTGACACCGCCTGGCCTATAGAGTACTTCGGCCAAGCTGGGAAATTAATCAGCTATTGTTAATGTTTAATGGGTTGTGTACTGCTTCAAATCACTGTATAATATGAATGTTGTCCGGAAAGTTTGACAGACAATCGCTGGCGGTGTCAAAGCCGCGAGAGGAAAGTCCGGGCTCCATAGGGCAGGGTGCTGGATAACGTCCAGTCAGCGCGAGTTGAAGGATAGTGCCACAGAAATGGACCGCCGATGGCCGCTTTAGGGTGGCACAGGCAAGGATGGAACCGAGGTGTAAGAGACCCCGAGGAACGCTGGTGACTTCGTTCCTGGTAAACCCCACCTGGAGCAAGACCTAATGGGACGCAGTCTCTTTCGAGGAGACAGCCTTAGCCCGAGGCGCGTCCGGGTTGGTCGCTTGAGTCGATTAGTAATAATCGGCCTAGATAGATGATTGTCGCTCATGGTGGCAGGGTAGTTCCCGTTATGACCACGAAGAGCACAGAACCCGGCTTACGGAAAGCTTTCCCAACTGAACAACATATTGCTTTACTAATACCGCTATGGTACAAACGCGTATTTTCTTAGGACTCCTCTTGAGGGGTGTTGAGGAAATGCGCGTTTTTTCTTTAAGATATCAGAAAGTATAAACTACGAAGCTTGGGCCTTCCTGATATCGCAAGAAAAACATCCTCTAACCGCGGTCTGTCTGCTGAGAAAGTACGTCGATAGGCGTTTTTCTTTAGATATCAGAAAGAATAAACTACGAAGCATGGGTCTTCCTGATATCGCAAGAAAAACATCCTCTAACCGCGGTCTGTCTGCTGAGAAAGTACGTCGATAGACGTTTTTCTTTAGATATCAGAAAGTATAAACTACGAAGCACGGGCCTTCCTGATATCGCAAGAAAAACTTCCTCTAACCGCGGTCTGTCTGCTGAGAAAGTACGTCGATAGACGTTTTTCTTATGGCCTCGTGAAAATATTGGCAGATCATGTGCCCTGTACGGATAATCGTCCATACCAAATAGCCCTCGGGATAATAAGCTATAATCATCAACGGAAAGGAGATGCAAAAACATGTCTTGTCATAAAGAAAATCCATGTCCTCCTGTGTCACCGATTGTGTGCGAGCCGATCGTTGTCGTTAGAGACCACTATGTACCGCAAATCGTACCTGTTATTCATCCGATTAAAGTGGTGGATAAGATTCACTGCGTACCTGTAGAAAAACATATATACACGTACAGCGAAGAAGAAGTTGTGAGCGACAATGTAGGCTATGGTGGAGTTACGGTCTCCGGTAAGCGTTCGAAGAAAGCTGCAGTACGTACTAGCCGTTCCCGCCGGAAGAAATAAATGTAAGTGCTCCTTGCCTCCGATATGAATATATAAAGCAGCTTCCGCCTCGATCGCGTTAGCTGCTTTATTTCGTGTATTTTATTCGTTGGAGCCGTTTAATTTACGAAGCTCCTGCTCCAGATTCTGAAGCGTTTGACCCGGCCACATTTGAAGAGGGACTTCAGGTGCGCCAACCGCTTTCAAGGATTGGAAAATATCAATCTGACCATGACCGTAATATTTATCTTTTCCTTTATCGCCAAGATCGACCGTTTGGTTTATCATGACGTCCATGACTTCCTGATTGGTCAGGTCAGGGTTAAGGGAACGAATGAGACCCGCCATGGCGGCTGCATGAGGGCTGGCCATGGAGGTTCCGGATAGTGCCGCATATTGATTCCCAGGAAACGTGCTTGCAATATTGGTCCCGGGAGCAGCCACATCGATATAATCGCCGTAGTTGGAGTATTCCGCCCGCTTCTGATTGGAATCCGTTGCGGCGACAGCCAGCACTTCCGGATAGGCGGCAGGATAACCAGGGCGCTCCGTGTTGTCATTGCCTGAGGCAGCAACAAGAACAACGTCACGATCATAAGCATATTTCACGGCATCGTGCAGGAACTGGGAGTCCGCATAGTTGCCAAGACTCATATTGATCACCTTGGCTCCGTGATCCGTGGCCCAAATTATGCCTTCTGCGACGGCATAGGTTGTGCCTGAGCCGGATCCGTCAAGCGCTTTGACCGGCATGATTTTGTTGTACCAGCTTACCCCGGCAACACCTTCACCGTTGTTGACCAGGGCACCGATGATCCCGGCTACATGCGTCCCGTGTCCCACATCATCCAGCGGCTGTTTGTCCTTCTCGACGATGTTGTATCCTTCCACCAACTGTCCATCCAAATCGGAATGCTGAAGATCCACACCAGTGTCAATTACGGCGATGATGACATCTTCACTGCCTTTGGACAGATCCCAGCCCCGGTTCGTCTCAATGACGGGCAGATTCCACTGATATTGAGAAAACAGCAGATCATTCGGGATATTGACCTGCTCGTTCGCTCCATCCGGCATGAAATCCGAGTTTATTCTGGATTGAGGGTGTCGGTCATTGGTTAAATAGATGTAGTGAGGCTCGGTATACTTCGTTTTCCACTTCTGCTCGAAATAGGAGCGGAGTTTATGGTAGTCCATATCCTTGGAACGAAAAACATAGGCATAACCAAGTTTCCTCGGAGTTTCACATGATATCTCCTTAGAGATGTTCAGGAGCTGCTGCTTAGACGGCTCATTTTGAAAGGACACCACAATTTCATTTTCGTAAAAGTGACTGGCCTTTTCATTATCATGTCCCGTTTTGACGGTAATATCGGAGAGGGTATCCGCATGAATGGATTCGACCTTGAATTTACCTTCCTTCGGGTACGGAATTAAGCGAAGATTCCGCTTCTGGTGATTGCTTACTTCATGCAGTACGCCTTGATTAACCAAAGCGGCGGCGCCATACTTGCCATCCTTGGACGGCTCCGCAACAACAAAATAAGGCTGTCCCGCGACATTGAACTTGGGTGAATCATAAGTTTCTCCCCGTTTCAGCTTTTGCTGTGCCATTTGGAAATGATGAGTGATCAGATTTTTATCTTTTTTGTTCAGTTTGGGAAGCAGACCCTGAACATCCGTCATTTTGTTTTGCTTAAGGTTATACCACCGTACTTGCTGAAAATGCTTGTGCAGCTTTTGTTCTTTTTGCGTATAGGCTTTTATTTGACCCGGACTGCGCAAAGCGTTATTGTTCAGCATTTTGCGCAGGTGGCCTTTTGCATCAAGACGGTTGAGTTGATCCGTCGCATGGATATCGCTTAGCATCGTAAAGTGCTTAGCCTTGTTCTCCTGCTGGGGCCTTAGAGGCTGTGTTGGTTCAGCCGTGGGAGCCGGCTGTTTCGAACCGGGGATGAACAGTAAGATCAGAAGCGCGCCAATAACTGACGCTGCACCTAGGATGCTCCACAGGGTACGGGATTTCACAAGTTTTCCTCCTCGCCGCATTCATGATTGAAGTAGTCTTAGCGTGGGGAGAGTGAATCCTTTTTATGCGTTCCATATCATGAGTAAAACAGATGGGAACGCGCAAAATGAAATGTACTAAAAATAACCTTGTAAGTGTATTCATGAAAGGGATTTCGTTATCCCAAAATTTGTGTTAGGATAGTACATATTATAACGACCGCCAGGCTATATGACCTGTAGGGTCACGACCATTTAAGGGGGATCTATCGTAATGCCAGCAGACAATCTTCAGAATTTATGCTCGGAGTCCAGAGAAAAGTTGAAATCTGCTATTTCGATTATGGAAACGTTTTTAAATGAACATGCTTTATCTCAATTGGTAACGGAACAGGACGAGGAAACCGTTCATTTTTACAAAGGATTTCTGTCGGATGTTCGCCATTTGCTTGTGTTTTCTGAAGTTTCCTATGAGAAGCTGGGTGTTGTACAGCGTCGCCCTAATTTTGATATCGATTTTGCCGAGAAGGCTTTGTATAATTTGTATCACCGATGTGTCAACAGCTTCTTCTATCCCAAAAATGAAAGTTATTCCGAAGATGGTCGTTACGCCTACACCGGACAGGATGCGATTCGTTTCCGGAAGAAGCCGGTACGTCCTGCCCGTGATGTCATTATGAACATTACCAAGATTTATGAAGAGCTCCGCGATGATCTTGCTTACTACGAAAGCGACTATTTGACGGAACGCCGTATGCAATCAGAGAAAAGACACGCATAGCCATAATAAGGAACATTCAAGAGATGCCAACCATTGGCATCTCTTTTTGCGTTTCGGGCCTGAGGCACCAACTGACAATCGTTCTTGTGCATACCGGCAGTAAACTAAGGAAAAAATGTTGACGAGGTGATGCTAAAATGGCCAACGAAGCCAAACCATTAGTAAAGTGCAGTGTCAGCAATTGCCATTACTGGGGAGAACAAAACCTATGTCATGCCGAGATGATCATGATTGAAATTGACCGTCATGCGAATGTAAAACTCAATGAAGAGTATGGAGCAGAGCCTTATGTAGACGACCATCAGGATGTTGCTGACAAGTCTTCCGAGACCTGCTGTTTAACCTTCAAGCCGAAGGGCTGACGGGAAATAAGCCGGATAAAGTCCGGGTGCTGGGCACTTTAGGATGATGGAAATGGAGGAAGCTAGTTTATGGATAAAAAACATCGGAAGCATAAAATGAAGGTTGTTGAAGGCAAGCGAAACAGGGTAGACTTCCCGCGCAAGGATCACCGTGAAGAATATGCGGCCGAGGTGGCTCCCCCTGTGGATGTTTCGGCACGAAGAGTAGACGAGGATAAGGCAGACGTCTCTACCGGTCGTACCGTCGGATATGTGGGCTTGGTATTAGGCATCGCCTCCTTGTTCATGTGGTCGGTAATCCTGGGACCCATCGCGGCGGTTGTTGGATATTACGCCTACAGCAAAGGCAGCAAAACGACAGGCGCCTGGTCGATCGGACTCGGCATATTGGCAACACTCAGTTATTTTATCTTGATTCCTTTCAGTAGATAATTCATTTTATTATGGTGAACACAGGGCGGGTCAACCAGAACGGTTGATTCGCTTATTTTTTGCCGAATAGGTATAGCAGATTGTTCCAGTTCCATGATAAAATAAAGGACAAGTTTGAAATTTCGCTGCAGAAAGTGAGTTAAACGATGCAAATAGATCCGATATCATGGAAGCAAATGGCGGATATACCACAGATGAATACGAATTCCACCGAGTCGGCAACCGGATTTGTCAATGTGCTAAGCAGCCTGCTTACCGAAGATTCCACCTCCAAGCCGGTTGAACGTTCGATTACACAGCTTGCGCCTGGCGTAACCTTTAAGGATGGGCTGTTATGGCAGCAGCTAGGAGCTGTAGATGACTCTTTACCTATGGAGGGGGTCGTGCATGACACAGGAGCAACAAAGCCAACGACCTTTGAGGATTTAATAACTGCGGCCGGGGAACGCTATGGCGTGCCGGTATCGCTGATCAAAGCGGTCATCGATGCGGAATCTTCCTTTAATCCGAACGCGGTGTCCTCTGCAGGCGCCAAGGGGCTGATGCAGCTGATGGATGGCACAGCAAGGGGACTTGGGGTAAGCAACCCTTTTGATCCGGTTCAGAATATCGAAGGCGGTACTAAATACCTGTCCAATCTGATTCAGCGGTTTGGCGGAGAAATGGCTATGGTGCTTGCAGCGTATAATGCAGGTCCAACCCGCATCGCGAATTTGGGAGTATCCAGTGATGAAGAGCTGATGTCCGTTGCTCATGTATTACCCAAGGAAACCCAAGCATACATCGGTAAAGTCATGAACGCACGATCAAAATACACGTTATAAACCCGCATAGGGTTAAATAGGAAGATGATAGAAGATCAAACGATACACGCCGCTTTCCGATCTAAAGATGGAGTGCGGCTTTACCGTTTGGTCTTTTTGTGTAAATATAAAGGTCTGGAATAATAAGTTTTACAACGTGCGATGCGTATGATGGAAAGGGGAAATTACCTTGATATATTGGGATCACGCTGCTACGACCCCTCCCTATGATGAAGTAGTGGACACGTTGGCAGAAGTCATGAAAATGCATTATGCGAATCCGTCAGCTCTTCATCGTTCAGGCGAGGCTGCCGCTAAACTGCTGAAAAAGGCAAGAGAGGTGTGTGCAGCCGCGCTGGACGTTCAGCCGACGGAGATCGTATTCACTTCCGGGGCAACCGAAGGCAATAACATGGCGATTAAAGGGGCTGCGATGCAGTACAGCAGCCGGGGACGGCATATCATTACGACGGGAACAGAGCATCCTTCCGTATATGAAAGCTGCAAGCAGTTGGAAACGCTTGGATGGGAAGTGACTTATCTACCGGTAGATGCCGCCGGCGTGGTGGATCTGGCTGCCTTGACGGAAGCTGTGCGCAAAGATACCGTGCTCGTCAGCATCATGCATGTCAATAATGAGACCGGGGCCGTCCAGCCGCTGACTGAAGTGGGTCGTATCGTTAAGGAGCGAAATTCACGAACGCTGCTGCATATCGATGGGGTACAGGGATTTGGCAAATTGCCGGTGACACTCTCCCAGTGGCAGGCCGACTTATACAGCCTGTCTGCCCATAAATTCAACGGTCCGAGAGGAATGGGCGTGCTATATATTAAGCAAGGCGTGCAATTGTTCCCGTTGGTATCGGGCGGATCGCAGGAGAATGGACACCGGGCAGGAACGGAGAATGTTGCCGGAGCGGTAGCGATGTCGAAGGCCATGCGATTATCCAGAGAACGCCAGCCCGAGTTTTATGCAAGGATGACGGAAATAAGAGAACTTCTGGTTCAGGGCATCCGCAAAGTCCCGGGATTGGTGTTAAATAGCAACGAGCAAAATGCGCCTCATATCATTCATTTTTCGTATCCGGGACTAAAACCGGAGGTGATGGTCCATGCTCTGGAAGAGATGGGCATGCTCGTCTCAACCAAATCCGCTTGCTCCTCTAAATTAAGCGAGCCCAGCCGGGTCCTGTTAGCGATGGGGAAGGACATGGACGCTGCTTCCTCCGGAATTCGCATCAGTCTCGGCAAAGAGCATCAGCTCGGCGATGCAGCGCGGCTTGTCGAAGTCTTGGCAAAAGTTTGCGGGAACCTGCGTCCCGTTATAGAAAGAGAGGGTAACCGGAGATGACCTACGATAAACTGCTGCTTCGCTTTGGCGAATTTACTCTAAAAGGCAAAAACCGCAACCGATTCGAGAGATCGGTCTTGAATCATATTCGAAGCGTGCTCAAACCGTTTCCTGGAGCGAAAATCGTTAAGGAATACGGCCGTTTGTACGTCGAACTTAACGGAGAATCTCCCGAGGCCTTGATCCATGTCCTTAAAAAAGTATTTGGCCTTGTATCCATCAGTCCAGTTCGTGTATGTCCTTCCGAGCTTGACCGTATTATCGAAACCGCGATTGACTTTGTGGGACAGAAGGAACTGGCTGACCCGTCGACCTTCAAAGTCAATGCGAGAAGGGTGTGGAAACAATTCCCTCATTCCTCGCAAGAGATGAATCATTTAGTCGGATCGCCCTTGCTGCGAACCTATCCACAGCTTAAAGTAAAGGTAAAGCAACCCGATATGGAGCTTCGTGTGGAAATTCGGGAGAACGAGACGTATCTGTACTATGAAGTGATTCCCGGCGCCGGCGGATATCCGATTGGTACGAATGGGAAGGCCATGCTGCTTCTATCGGGGGGGATCGACAGTCCTGTAGCGGGCTGGTCAGCCATGCGCAGAGGACTTGAAATTGAGTGCGTACACTTCTACAGTTTTCCCTACACCAGCCAACTTGCGAAGGAAAAGGTAATGGAGTTAACAAGGCTGTTATCGGGCTACACCGGGAAAATCAAGCTGCACCTCGTTCCGTTCACGGATGTACAGACTTCGTTTGTCGGCATCGGCCAGGATAATCTGATCATTACGTTTATGCGCAGAGCGATGCTGCGGATTGCTTCCTCGCTTGCTGAGCGGGAAGGGGCATTGGCGATCGTGACGGGTGACAGTCTCGGACAAGTTGCCAGTCAGACGCTGCCTAGCATGAATGTGATCGGCAGAGCCACCGAGCTGCCGCTGCTGCGGCCGCTCGTTATGATGGATAAGAACGATATCATCAACACTGCAATGGACATTGGTACATTCGAGACATCGATATTGCCGTATGAGGATTGCTGTACGTTGTTTGTGCCTAAATCGCCCACCACCAATCCGAATTTGAAGATCATCGAGAAGGTGGAGGCTTCCATTCCCGAGCTGCCTGCACGGATTCAAGCAGCCATTGAAGGTACGGAGACGGTGGTTATTACCCCGGACAGTAACATCGGTGAGCTTGAAGAAAAGCATGCGGAGCCCGTAGTAAACGAAGACTGGTTTTAATCGAGTATCAAGCGAAGGTAACAAGGGTTGAGTAAACCGGACGAGTGTGCGCAGGTTTAAACATAAACAACACCCCAAAGCTTCTTAGAAAGCCTTGGGGTGTTGTTTTTTTGTATGCGTATGGACTTTTAATTATGACTGGCTGGATGACTGACGGCGTCCGGCAGATCTTTTTTTCAGATGTCCTGCAGTCAGCACACCGACAATGATGGCAGCAATGAAGAGATATTTAATAATCTGGTGCGCTTCGAAATATCCCATAAAATGCTTCTCTTCGGTAATCATGGAGGACGCCGTGTACGCAAGTACCGCAGAACCTACATAGATAATCCATGGGAAACGGTTGATCAGTTTGATAAACAGCGTGCTGCCCCATACCACGATAGGTACGCTGATGAGCAGGCCCAGTGTTACAAGGATCATATTGTGTTTGGCTGCGCCGGCAACGGCAATGACATTGTCCAGGCCCATAGCGGCATCCGCTACAATGATCGTACGAATAGCAGCGCCAAGGCTTTTTCCGGCTTTGATATTGCCATGGTCATTATTGTCGTCGGTCATCAGCTTGTAGGCAATGCCAATCAGGAGTACGCCTCCCACAAGCAGTAACCAAGGGATGTTAAGCAGCCAGACCACGAGGATGGTGGCAATGATACGAAGAATAACAGCTCCGGCCGTGCCGTAGATAATTGCTTTTTTCTGGGTTTCCTTCGGAAGATTGCGTGCTGCAAGACCGATCACGATGGCATTGTCCCCGGCCAAGATCAGATCCAAAAATACAATGTTGATTAATGCAAGAAAAAATTCAGCGGCTGTGGTTTCCATGAATGTCACTCCTCTTAGAATACGGTTCCACCATTAAACAAAAGTGGATTTATTATAGGCCTATTTTTCCCGATGTGCAAGCATAGCCTGGACAATTTCCACATATGTGTAAAGTGGGGGGTGTTGTTTTAGTGGAGACGATTTTTTTGTTGGGACAGATATTGATGATCAATCTTGTACTCAGTGGTGACAATGCACTGGTCATCGCGATGGCCAGCAAAGACCTTCCCGAAATACACCGCAGACGGGCGGTCTGGATCGGGACTGCAGGGGCTGTTCTCTTACGGTGTATTCTGACTTTTTTGGCGGTTTTGCTGCTGAAAATTCCATTTTTGCAGGCTGGCGGCGCCTTATTGTTGATCTGGATCGCAGTCAAACTCATGATGCAAAAGGAGCATGACCATGCAAACTTGGCCAAAGCTTCAACGATATGGGCCGCAGTCAATACGATATTGATAGCCGATTTCGTGATGAGCCTGGATAATGTCTTGGCCATTGCGGGGCTTGCAAAAGGCGATCTCGCCTTGATTGTCATCGGAATATTATTAAGCATTCCCATCGTTGTATGGGGAAGCGGGATGATCTCAAGCCTGCTTCACAAGTTTCCCGTACTGCTTTACATAGGTGCCGGTATTCTAGCTTTTACAGCAGGCGAAATGCTCATACAGGATTCCCGGGTAGGGCTGCTTCTGGCTTACTGGATGCCTTATGCCCACAATCTGCTGCCGATTGTCATTGCAGGTGCCGTCGTTCTCATTGGCGGATTACAGACGGTGAGACGGCCCTTATAACGGGAGTTTATTTTAACAACCCTTTGGCGGCATAAGAGGAAAGCTTTTGAAAAATGGATGACTGTCTCGTGCAGTCGTCCATTTTTTGTTGGGTCCATACAGGTATATGGGACGGGGAAAGGATATTTCAAGTGGAACAAGCTCGGGATATGGTTTTTTTTGTCGGTTTGGGCTAAAATTAACGTAACTGCTTCTTTTAGAAACCGCTATTTTTGGTGATACATATATTGAAGAGAGGGTGATCAAATGTCCTCCAGAAAAGATTTGGCGCTGGGTATTTTCATCGTTGTTGCTGGAGTCGTTATTTTGCTCGGCAAGCTTGGTGTATTTGGATTTTTGGGAAGAACGTTATGGCCGCTCGTCCTGCTGCTGCCGGGTATTTTTTTGCATATCATGTTTTTTGGTCGCCGTGCCACTGCCGCGGTTCTGATTCCGGGCGGTATTCTGACGGTATATGGCCTTCTGTTCTTCATATGTATTATTGGGGGATGGGGACTGATGGCTTCATTATGGCCTGTGTTAATTCTCGGCGTGGCTGTCGGCTTGTATGAATATTATCTGTACGAGAGCCCGCGACCAGGCGCTGCGCTGCCGATTGCGCTTGGACTGACGGTGCTTTCTGTTTTGATTTTCTTCTTCACCTGGCTTGAGACTGGAGCGTTCTACATCATTGCCCTGATCTTGATTGCAGCGGGCGTTTGGATGATCTTCGGGCGCAATCGTTCCGGGCGTAATAATAAATGGAGCAGAGGCTGGTAATTGGTAAGAGGTAAAAGTTGCTGGAAGTTTTCTGAAAAGACTTGATTTTCCCGCTCGTTTACCTATATTATAGGATGTATGTTGAAGCGTCGGCATGTCGTCCGGCGCTTTCTTTGTGGCTCATTCGAACAGAAGGGATTTGAGATATATTTATGCAATCAAGAGATCAGATTCGCAACATTGCCATTATTGCTCACGTTGACCATGGCAAAACAACACTTGTAGACCAACTGCTGCAGCAGTCCGGTATTTTCCGGGAGCATGAGACGCTGCAGGAACGCGCGATGGATTCCAATGATTTGGAGCGCGAACGCGGAATTACCATCCTAGCCAAGAATACGGCTATTACGTATAAAGATTTCTTGATTAACATCGTGGATACACCTGGACACGCCGATTTCGGTGGTGAAGTTGAGCGTATTATGAAAATGGTTGACGGCGTTCTGCTCGTTGTTGACGCTTATGAAGGATGTATGCCTCAGACCAAGTTTGTGTTAGGTAAAGCTCTTGCACATAACTTGACTCCAATCGTCGTTGTGAACAAGATTGACCGTCCGGCCGCCCGCCCAGCTGAAGTGATCGATGAAGTGCTGGATCTGTTCATTGAGCTTGGTGCGAATGACGACCAATTGGACTTCCCCGTTGTATATGCATCTGCCTTAAACGGTACTTCCAGTATGGATCCCGAGAAGCAAGATGATAACATGCTTGCCCTTTACGAGACCATTATTGACCATATCCCTTCCCCTACAGAGAAAGTGGACGAGCCTCTCCAGTTCCTCGTTACCTTGATGGATTACAATGAATATCTTGGACGTATCGCCGTCGGACGCGTGAACCGCGGTGTTATTAAGCAAGGCCAACCGGTTACGGTTATGCTTCGTGACGGCTCGACCAAGAATGCTCGTATCGAGAAGCTGTTCGGCTTCCAGGGATTGAAGCGGATCGAGGTTGCCGAAGCAGGCGCAGGCGACATCGTGGCGATTGCAGGGATCAAAGACATTAACATCGGAGAGACCATTGCAGATCCACAACATCCGGAGGCATTGCCTGTCCTTAAAATTGATGAACCAACCCTGCAAATGACGTTCCTTGTTAACAACAGTCCTTTTGCCGGACGCGAAGGCAAATGGGTAACATCCCGTAAGCTGCGTGACCGTCTCTTTAAAGAACTGGAAACGGACGTAAGTTTGCGAGTGGATGAGACAGACAGCCCTGATGCATATATCGTATCGGGACGCGGTGAGCTTCACCTCAGTATTTTGATTGAGAATATGCGCCGTGAAGGTTATGAGCTTCAAGTTTCCAAGCCTGAAGTTATCGTTAGAGAAATTGATGGCGTCAAAATGGAGCCGATCGAACGTTTGATGATTGATGTACCAGAAGAAAGCATGGGTTCCGTTATGGAAAGCCTTGGAACGCGCAAGGCTGAAATGGTGAACATGGTGAATAACGGAAATGGCCAAGTGCGTCTGGAATTCTTGATTCCTGCTCGCGGACTTATCGGTTACCGCACCCATTTCCTGACCCTCACACGCGGTTATGGCATTATGAACCACGCGTTCGACAGCTACGGTCCGCTTATCGGCGGTCAAGTGGGTGGACGTCACCAAGGCGTGCTGGTTTCCACGGAGAACGGATCTTCAACGTTCTATGGCATGATGTCGGTCGAAGATCGCGGTACCCTGTTCCTGGAACCGGGGACTGAGATTTATGAAGGTATGATCGTCGGAGAGCATACCCGCGATAACGATATCGTCGTTAATATTTGTAAAGAGAAGCAATTGACCAACGTTCGTTCGGCAACGAAGGATGACACGGTTAAATTGAAAACACCGGTTATTTTCTCACTGGAGCAAGCCCTTGAATACTTGAACGACGACGAGTATTGCGAGATTACGCCGAAGTCCGTTCGTCTTCGGAAGAAGATTTTGAACAAGAGTGAGCGCGAACGTGCAGAAAAACATCGTAAAATGGCGCAAGCAAATCTATAATAGATAGAGATCGACTTGTCCAAAAGGAGTGAACCTATCATGCAAGAATGGTTTGCCTCGCACCCACTCATCTCTTATATCGTGATTTTTGTGCTGATCACCTACGTTTACAACAAGGTATTCCGGGTGAAGCAGAAGCTCCCTCTGTTGAAGGAGATTCTCCTGTATGTCTTGATGGCCTTGGGTTCGGCGATCCTGCTTGTGTTTCAGATTGATAAGCTGCCGATTATCCAGTGCTTGTTAGTAGCAGTGGCATTGATGCTGATGGTGCGTATTCGATATTTTGTTGAAGATCGTCAGAAGAAGAAGGCACAGACCGAACCAAAGTCTTAAGCTTTGTAGAAATTTAGCAACACAGGTAACAACAATACGGCAACTTTTTGTCAATCCCCATCGTTTATAAGAGAGAGAAGTCAACCATGGTCCGGTAAATGCTTCGAAATTTGAAGCGTTTATCGGACATTCATCTAATTTGAATGAAATCAGGTGTTATGATATGAATCCTACTCATACCAATCTCCCTCCGAGAGCCAAAAGTGGGGGGAAGGGCAAGAAACAGCCAGTTCCAAAAAAGAAAAAAAACGCATGGAAATCATTTTTTAAGCTCATTCTTATCGTCTTGTTAATCGCAGTTCTGGCTGCAGCAGGTTATGCCGGATATTTGTACATCAAGGGCAATGAGGTCATTGAGAAAAGCGGGATCGACAAACCTGTAGCTCCAGGCCAATCTGCAAAAGAAAAACCGATTACGGTGCTTCTCTTGGGAACGGATCATCGCCCGGAGACGGGGACTTATCTTACGGATGTGGTTATGGTTGCCACCATGCATCCGGAAACTAATACGTCGACGTTGGTATCTCTCCCGCGGGACACGCTCATTGAACTCGATGGATATAAAGCGACGAAGCTGAATGCGTATTACCCAAGGTTTAAAGCGGCCTATAATGCTGCGGAGAAAAAGGAACCGGGCAGCGGCATTCCGGCTGAAGAAGAAATGAAAGTAATGATGAGCAAGTATCTCGGCGTTAATATCGACTATGTAACGGTTATCGATTTCCAGGGATTCCGTGATGTGGTGGACACCTTCGGCGGAGTGGATGTTAACGTTCAATACAATATGTGTTACCGCGATACTGCCGACGGGACCGACATTAACCTCACTGTGGGTCCTCAGAAGCTGGATGGCAAGAAGGCGCTGGATTATGTTCGTTACCGTAAATCGAGTGACAGCTGTTCGCCGAGAACGAAGGAGTCAAGCGATTTTGAGCGTAATGCCCGCCAAAGCGAAGTATTGCATTCCCTGCTCGATAAGATGAAATCGCTCGGAGGCGTTGCGAAGGTGGGCAATGCTCTGGATGCGGTCAGCGATAACATGACCACCGATTTCGAGCAGGAGCAGATCCGAAATTTGATTGCGACTTATTATGATCTTGGAAAAGATGATGTGAAATTCATGCCGGTTACAGGCAATTGGAAGAGCCCTTATGTGTATATAAGCAGCAGCGAGCTGGATGCAGCCAGACAAGCGCTGCAAGACGAGCTTGCCGGCAAGCATAATGCTGGCGCTGGCGAGCAGGGGACAGAAGCGGATTCTGCAACAACTCCGTGACAATTGAAGGCAAGTTTTATTGTATGCTATAATACAATGTATCAGATGGAGATCATTGTACAGGAGGCCGAAGGCATGTCCTACCTTATGATGCATACGACACACCCTTTGATCTGTACTCGGCAGACGGATTACCCTGCCCATGGATTTGTGGTAGCAGATTCCATGTGGGCATGGGAGCCTTTCAAATGTCATCCTTCTGATTCCATGTCTTCTCAGGCGTGTTCATTCGACATGGGTGTCAATTCCACACCGAACAGGCAACAAAACTCTGAATATGATACGGGTCACGACGTCTCTGGCGAAGCAGAAATGCTCGCTAATGGCGTTGTTATGACCTTAAAAAAAGCCCAGTGAGCTTCACTGGGCTTTTTTGTATGAAATTTGGAGACGGGTGACGGACAAACTCGGGTTATGACAGGATTTGTCTTCTTGCCTATTTATTACGGTGCGGGTTGGCTGGTGCATTACCCCGATTATTCGGATTTACCGTTTGTGCACCGTTATCTTGTGCATTACGATCACGAGGTGTTACATCTTTAGGCAGCTGAGGAATGATGCGGCCTACGATGTCAGCGAGTTCACTGGCAAGTCCTGAAACCGGATTTCCCTCCTGAATATGCCGGCCAAGATCGGCAATCCGGTTTGTAACGTCTAAATCAGCCGTAACAAGAGCATTGGCACCTGCCGGATCGGATTGAAGGGCTTCCGCGACTGTATATTTAATGGTTCCGACTTCTGCCCGATCTAAATTTCCATCTACATTAAGTCCAACAACAGCCGTATTTCCCATGACAACACAGTTTGCGTTTTTAACGCCGGGCACACTCTCTGCTAGTGATTTTAGGTGATTTGCGGTTGTAGCGTCAACTTGTCCGTTGTTATCATTTACGTTGCCAACCTGTCCCGTATTTGTGTTATCCGGAGTCCAGCCGTCTACATTGTTAGTGGTATAACCTCTGTTTTCATTCATATTCTGAACATTGTTAGCAGTGGTTCCATTGGTTTGATTACGAGGAGAGGGTGATGCATTGTTATTGGCGGTCCCGCAGCCTGCGAGCAACAACACCGCTAGCATGATGGATAGAGCAGCTCTCATGGATTGATCTGTCCTTTCGTAGTAGAGTTCGCTAAATTACTCCAGTCGCTACGCTTATTATGTCCCGGACGGAAAGGTTTATGTGTGTACCTGATGAAGAAGCAGTGGAGGGATAAGATGAAAAAAATATTTGTGCTGGATACGAACGTATTGCTGCATGATCCTCAGTCGATCTATGCATTCGAGGAGCATGAAGTCATCATTCCTGCGGTGGTTCTTGAAGAGATTGATTCGAAGAAGCGAAACGCAGATGAAATCGGCCGAAATGCCCGCACGGTCTCCCGATTGCTCGATGGGCTAAGAGAGCAAGGTCATCTTCATGCCGGAGTTCTTCTGGAGAACGGCGGGACGTTGAAGGTTGAGCTGAATCATCGCAGCTTCGTCAAGGTACAGGAGTTATTTAGCGAAGCATCCAACGACAACCGAATTTTGGCTGTCGCGTTAAATTATAAATTGGAGGAGGAGCCAAAGGAGGACGGAAGACCCGTCGTTCTGGTCAGCAAGGATGTGCTTGTTCGAATTAAAGCGGATGTGCTCGGACTCACGACCCAGGATTATTTATCGGACCGTACAGCCGATCCAAGTGAATTGTATCCTGGATTCTCTACCTTAAAGGTACATCCTTCGGTGATCGATGAATTCTACAGCTATCGTTATTTGCCGATTAAACCTCTTCAATTGTCTTATCCGCTTTATCCGCATGAATTTGTTATTCTGAAGGATGAGATGGGGACTGGAAAGTCAGCTCTCCTTCATGTGAATGAGGATGCAACCAGATTGGAGCCGCTCCATTTAAGCAACGAACCTGTATGGGGCATCAGCGCCCGCAACGCCCAACAGCGAATGGCGATTGAGCTTCTTCTAAACGACGATATTCCGCTAGTCACCATTACCGGGAAAGCCGGAACGGGAAAAACCTTGTTGGCATTGGCAGCAGGCCTATCCAAGGTGGAGGATGAGCATAAATACAAAAAACTGCTCATTGCGCGTCCGGTCGTTCCGATGGGGAAGGATATCGGTTATTTGCCTGGCGAAAAAGAAGAGAAACTAAGACCATGGATGCAGCCGATATATGACAATCTGGAATATTTGTTCGACACCAAGAAATCGGGCGATATCGATAAAATATTGATGGGGCTCGGCAGCATCCAGGTGGAAGCACTGACTTATATCCGGGGCCGCTCGATACCAGGCCAGTTCATCATTGTGGATGAAGCCCAAAACTTATCCCGTCATGAAGTCAAAACGATTGTTTCCCGGGCGGGAGAAGGAAGTAAGGTGATCCTTATGGGAGATCCGGAGCAGATTGATCATCCGTACCTGGATGCTGTGAGTAATGGGTTGACCTATGTGGTTGAACGATTCAAGCAAGAAAATCTGAGCGGGCATATTACACTGACTAAAGGGGAACGCTCCAAGCTGGCTCAGCTGGCTGCCGACTTGTTATAACCTTATATTTCCCGAGAAATGATTTCTTAAAATAACTTGTAGGTTTAAGACTGTTCCAGATTCATAGGACAGTCTTTTTTCCTTCCCATCGTAACTAGTAAAATCTGGACTAGATAATTAACAAAAAAGATAGGACAAGAGTACTAGAAGTTTGGTAAAATAAGGGCATGCGACTATTGAAGGAGTGAAGATGGGATATGAAGCGGAAGAAATATTGGTTCTTATTTGCCATTTTACTGTTGTCTTTATCCAGTTTATCTCCCAGCTTTGACTTCACTCATCACACTAGACGGGAGCCCCCGGGGGATGAGCCTAATCCTCCGCAGCAAAGGCCGGAGGTACCGGAGACCGATCTGGGTCCGATCAAGGTCGGTGTTCAGGTAAAGCCGGATGAACTGAGACAACTAAAAGCTCTTAATGAGCGTTTTATGGAAGAGACCGGTGCTGAGGTTGAAATCTTGCCCCTGGAAACGAGTGAAACAAGCAAAGAGTCGTTTCTGCTCGAGATGTCCCTTGGTGAAGGACCTGATATTGTATTAACGGATTCACACTATATTAAAGCGCTTGCAATGAGTGGATGCCTACTGCCTGTTGATGCTTCTCAGGGCACGCTGCCGGGCGAAGACATCTTGAATGGCCTTCTGCCACCGCTGCAGTGGAACGGGTATCAATGGGGAATGCCGTTTGATATAGACCCCTACATTATGATCTGGCAGACCAAGGGGAAGGACGGCGAACCTTTTAAAATGCCACAGAGCCGTCAGGCATGGCAGGAATATTCGGAGGTGCATAAAGCAAGCCCTGTCCTCTTATTTGATTCGAATGATCCTTACGCGTTCGGTGCGGCGGTTCATTTGCTCGAGGGTGATCCCTCCAAGCCGGATCAAGAGGTTCTTCATATGCTGATTCGCAATCAGGGAAGATGGGCAGAATCAGCGCAAGGCGCCATGGAAGCAGAGGTTGATGACCAAGAGTTGACGACCACCGATAAGACGGAAGCAGCCGTGGTCATTAAGCCGTATTCGAGCTTATCAGATCAAGATGACAACGGAATGTCGCATGCATTGGCAATGGGGGAGGCCCGTCTGGATACGCCGGTTGTCCGAACCCGAAGTTTTGCTGTAGCCGCACACACGGAATCATCGGCACTTGCCATGAAATGGATTACGTATATGACCGGCAAAGAGATGCAGCGTGAATGGAGCAGAGCGGCGGGAACGCTCCCCGTTATTTCGGAGCTGTATGTCACGGGTACGAACCTAAGTGACCGGGGCATTTGGCAAAAGGCGGCCGTTCCAGCCCAGGTGCTCCTCTCCAGGAATGAGCCGGCTGCTTTGGATTTTGGAGAGTCGGAAGGTTTCCAAACGTATAGCGAAGCAGCGAATCGATTGCTGCTTGGCGAAATCACGATCGAAGAATATATGAAAATGTACACGCCTGCTCAACCATAAAAGAAAAAGCTGCCCGAGCGAATGAACTGCACCCCAATTGTTAGACACATCTAACAGTTGGAGGTGCAGTTCAGCGAAGGGCAGCTTTTTTCTATAAATCCAGCTCCATTTTGACCACTAATCTTTGATCTTGGCTGGATACCTGCGTTGCTTTTAAGAAAGACACCAGCTGCTTGGGATAAAAGTTCATGTCGAATTCTTCCTGCAGCGCTTTGCGCGTGGTGTCAGGCAATTCCAGCCGATTGAACACAAGTTTGTCGACTTGGAACATGATGGCATTCTCCGGTTCGTTAATCACGGTGTATTTTCCTTCAATCAGAAGCGAGAGATTTCCGCTCTCACCCGAAGCTATTACTTTTCCATCGTCAAAATGGAAAGCAAAGCTGTTAAAGATTTCATCTTCGGATCTTAAAAATGCATTGAGATCATTCTCATGGATGTCGATGGTGTACTCCTTGCCGTTTGTTTTCAACATATTCTTGCTACCCTGAACAAATTGCGGCAAATTCTCCATGGCGCTGGCTAAAGCCTGGAAGTGTCGCTTTACCTCATACAAGCCCACGTTCTCCCAATAAAGGGTGAACTCCTCAATCAATTTCTTCATGGCATCCGGGTTGCCGCTGGCTGTCAGTGCTCCGTCAACCTGCTGTTCAAGCGCCAGCACCCGTTCACGCTGCTTGACAAGGCTGTCCTTTACTTCGACGAGCTGAGAAGCATTGCGTGCGGCTTCAGCCTGGGCGGAGGCAAGGGAGCGGTACTGAAGGTTATATCCCGCAAGTGTATCCCGATCATTTTGAATAATCATATCGTAAAAGTCCATGATCCGGAAAAAACCGGCTAAGTCTTTTGCAGACAACAGCATGAAGAATAAGTTATCCCGCTCACCCATGTAATATGACCGAAGGACGGCAGCCGCCCGATCTCGCCGGTCTTCGATTCGCAAGCCCATCTCCTGAATTTTAGTTTGCAGTTCGCTCTGGAGCTGCTGCAATTCGGCGATACGTTTGGTTATCCGTTCGATTTCATGATCGATCTCCACAATGGAGAGGCTGTCCTCCAGAAGTTTGCGCGCCTCTTCCGAATCAGGCATAACCGGGCTTGCATCCTGCTCGGAATATACGGAAGCGGGAGCCCCTATGAAGCAGAACAACAGGGTTATACACAGCATGACCGGGAGGAGAGGTTGTTTTATTCGTACATTCAAACGGGAGTCCTCCTTGAATGGTTGTTAGTCGAAAGGAATCCAACCGCTGTTTGTCCCTTCATTTTAACCAATATATGACGTATGCGACTCAATTATCAACCTTTGGGCATTAAAAAAGCGATCCGGCAGCTAAAGCACCTGATCGCTCTTTTAATACTCTCATTCTCTAATTGCAAGGAAAATCCACCAGCGTGCTCCAGTTTGTCCAGGTTGAGCGCCGGCGGATCACAAACATCACTTGCATGGTTTACCTATTAGAGTGGTTTGCCCATAATGAAGACCGTCCAATAGCTAAAGCCTGTGAAGGTCACGATCATATAAGCCCAGAAGAGAAGAATATAGGTTCTCTCCGTGAATTTCAAATATCCCAGGATCACGAAAAATGCAGTCTGCAGGAAGAAAAGCAGTGCCATTTCAATATGATCTCCGGCAAAGGCCATCAACCCGATAGTCAGGGTGAAAAAGCCAAGGACTCGAAACATCCGTGCCACGATTATATCCTCCTCTCGTATGTACGCACATAATGCTGCTATGAACATTATAGCGTTATGGGAAAAACGTGTAAACGCCTAACTCAAGAAAACCCTTTATTTTTTATTATTAACCAGAAGCAGGACAATGAATTCGTGAATAATTTGGACGAATCTTCCCTTTTGCCTTCGTAAGAGTATGATCTGTAATCAAAATGGAAATACATTTTAGTATCAAATAGATTCTATGAACTCTATGAGAGGCATAGAAATGAATTAAGCAGTTTTTATACCCTATTCAGCAGCCGATTTACGGTATTGAAGACGGTTATTTTAGGATGTCGTTAGGAGGGTTTTATGGTATGTCAGCAGTGAGACAGGATGCATGGAGTGCAGAGGACGACCTAATATTGGCGGAGGTGACCCTTCGTCATATTCGTGAGGGCAGCACCCAATTGGCTGCCTTTGAGGAAGTGGGAGAAAGAATCGGCCGGACATCGGCGGCTTGTGGATTTCGTTGGAACAGCTGCGTTCGCAAGAAATATGAGGATGCTATCAGCTTGGCGAAATCTCAGCGTCAAAAGAGAAGTTATTATAAAAAACAACCTTCGGTAAGCGGACCGCAGGTTGCCGGTTTGGCTGCTCCGGAACTGGAGCACGATGTCTATAAGAATGATGGTGCAAGCGAAGAAACACTGTCCATCGATGCCGTTATCCGTTTCCTTCGTCAGTGGAAGGGCGGGCTTCAGGAAAGTTCACGTCAGTATAAATTGCTTGAGAAGAACTTGCGTGAAAAAGAGGAAGAGCTTTCAAGACTCCGCAGTGAGAATCAAAGGTTATTGAAGGAAGTCAGCGAAGTGAAAACGGACTATCATGTAGTCAATGACGATTATAAGGCACTGATTCAGATTATGGATCGGGCACGCAGACTTGCTTTCTTAAATGAAGAAGACGAGGAACTTAAGACACGCTTTAAAATGGACGCAAACGGTAACCTGGAACGAATTGAATAGGTAAAGATTATCTTGCTCCAGCCGTAACCCGCATTAGTGCATTTCATGCGCTTGGCGGGTTATTTGTGCGTAAAGGAGATTATTCTGATATATACTAGGACTAGTACTTTGTGGTTGATTACAATAATGGGGGATTATCATGAATATCCATATTATCGGAGCCGGCTCATTGGGGCTGTTATATGCGGGAAAACTTGCGGATTCAGGTTGCCGTGTCACGCTATGGTGCCGAAGCGAGGAGCAGGCGGACAAGCTTCGGGCTTCCGGCATAACCATCGAGGAGCCGGGCCGGCAGCAGGTCGTTGACGCCCATGCTCTCTCGGTCAGCTCATGGTCATCCTTTGCCGAGTCGGGTGGCGGGGCCGATGCGGATTATCTTTTCCTCATGCTCAAGCAGCAAGGGATCGAAGAGATGGCAACGGAGATGCTGGCTCTATTTGGGCAAGATCACCGCAGACTCCTATGTTTTCAGAACGGTACAGGCCATTTGGAGCGGCTTCAGGGCCTGCTGCCGATGTGGACGCTCTACGCTGCCATTACGACGGAAGGGGCCAAGCGTACAAGCAGCGTCTCCGTTTTGCACGCCGGTCACGGAACGACGACAATCGGCAAAATGAAACCTGCCGGGAGCCCAATAGAGGCTTTCTCTCAGGAAGATCATGAAAATAAGCTTGTTAAACAGCTGAATAGAGCAGGATTTGAAGCTTTTTTGTCGAATGAAATGGATGAGATGATTTATCGTAAACTGCTGATCAACGCGGTCATTAATCCTTTGACAGCATTGTGGCGGATTCCTAATGGAGAGCTGTTAACTTCCCCAGAACGAGTCAGGCTTATGAAGCAGTTATATAATGAAGGGATCGCCGTATATGAAGCGGCTGGAATTTCTTATGGAAGCGGGCTTTGGGAATGGATCCTATCCGTCTGCAAATCAACTTCAGGTAACACGTCTTCCATGCTTAAGGATGTAGCGGAAGGCAGAACGACGGAAGTTGCCTGGATTAACGGAAGCATTGTCCGTTTGGGTCAAAAATATGGCATTTCTGTGCCAAAACACGAGCTGATCACACAGCTCATCGAGGGGATGAATACATAGGGGGTCTTTAGCATGGGTTTCTTGCAGGGGCTGTTTCACACATTAAGTCTTTTTCCGTTCATTCCGTTTTTACTGGTGTATTTCGTTGTCTTGCAAAGAAATAAAAATCGAAAGCAAGCGCTGGAGCTGGCCATGGATGTAACCACATTTTTCATGCTGTTTTCCGTCTCCGCCTTGTTTAATAATACATTCCAGTCCAAATTCGGTTTTTATCTCATTCTCCTCATGCTGCTCATTGCAGCGGGGTTGATCGGCAGTGCGCAGAACCGCTGGAAAGGCAAGGTTAACGGTAAGAGGCTTCTTCGCGCCGTGTGGCGTCTGGGTTTTGTCAGCATGAGTTTTGGTTATATAGTTTTTACATTTTTTGGTCTCCTCTCCTACATAATTAAGATGATGTAAGTACAATCTAATAACTAGTATTATATGATAAATCTGTTTGATCTCTGGGTCAGGCAGATTTTTCAATTTATTGATTTCTGGATTTTTTTGACCACTGGTTGTATAATCGATAAGCATATACCTAAAATCTATGAGGGGGATACCGCAAGATGAAGAAACAAAAGAAATTACTGCTTCTCATGACGCTAATTCTTGCTTTCAGCTCGGTTTTGGCAGCGTGTGGAGCTGACAAGAACGAAGGCGCTAATAACGGCGGAACGGCGGACAAGCCTAAAGAGCAAGTCTTCCGTATGAACCTTGCTTCCGACCCTCCTACATTGGATCCGGGCTTGGCTCAGGATAACACATCGAATACAGTAATCAGTGCTGTATTTGAAGGTTTGGTTCGCAAGGGTGCAGATGGCTCTGAAGAGCCTGGCGTAGCCGAAAAATGGGATGTTTCTGAAGATGGATTGAAATATGTCTTCACCCTTCGCAAAGATGCCAAATGGAGTAACGGCGATTCAGTAACAGCAAAAGATTTTGAGTATGCATGGAAACGCGTACTTGATCCGAACTTTACTCCTGCATCACCATATGCGTATCAGCTCTATTACATCAAAAACGCTGAAGCTTACAATCTTGGAGAGATCAAAGACGCCAATGAAGTCGGCGTAAAAGCAACCGATGATTATACGCTCGAAGTTACGCTGGCAAACCCAACGCCATACTTCCTCAGCTTGATGTCATTCCAAACGTACTTCCCGGTTCACAGCTCTGTTGAAGGTAATGCTTCTTGGGCAACCAAACCGGAAACATTGATCGGTAATGGTCCGTTCAAAGTTTCACAAATGACCAAAGGTCAAAAGATCGAGCTTGTGAAGAACGACCAATATTGGGACAAGGATGGAATCAAACTTGAAAAAGTTCAAATGAGTATCGTGAACAGCTCGGCAACTGAACTTTCAAGCTATCGTAACGATGAATTGGATTATGCAGGACATCCAACAGGAAATATTCCGACGGATCAGCTCAATGCGATCAAGAAGGAATTGGGCGATGAACTGATGATCAAAGGGATTTCATCAACGTATTTCTATATCTTTAACACAACAGAAGAACCATTTGACAACGTGAACATCCGTAAAGCATTTGCCATGGCGATTGATCGTCAGGCGATCGTAGAGAAAATCACGCAAGGTGGACAACTTCCTGCACACGGTTTTGTTCCTCCTGGTATCAAAGGTGAGTCCGACGAGTACCGTAAAGAGGTGCCGGATACTTACTTCGATGAAAATCTTGAAGAAGCTAAGAAACTGCTCGAGCAAGGTATGAAGGAAAAAGGCTATACCACATTGCCGGAAGTTACTCTGATCCATAACTCCGATGACAACCACAAGAAAATTGCGCTTGCTATCGCAGATATGTGGAAGAATAACCTCGGTGTTACTGTGAAGGTACAAAACCAAGAGTGGGGCGTATTCCTGAAGAACCGTACGGATTTGAACTATCAAGTTGCCCGTTCCGGTTGGGGAGCAGATTATAACGACCCGATGACTTATATCGATATGTGGACATCCAACGGTGGTAACAACGATACTGGCTTCAAGAACGAAGAATATGACAAACTTGTGAAGGATGCTTATGCAACTAGCGACAACGCTAAACGCATGGAGCTGATGTCCAAAGCTGAGAAAATTCTCGTTGAAGAAAACCAAGTTGTAATGCCGATCTACTATTACTCCAGCGTGTCCTTGGTTAAACCATGGGTGAAGAATCTGCATCTGGATTATAAGGGTGATATCGATTTCACACGTGCATATATCGAGTAGTCTTTTGTAAAACCATTTATAAAAGGTTACGGTTCGGGATATATATGTGGGGCATTTAAACCTCATATATATCCCGATTTTTTTGTATGAGCGCAAGGTTTCCAAATCTTGTGTCCGTTGGTGAAAGTTAAGGGATGCCAGTTCCGTTCTAGAATAATACAATTATATAGACGGCTTGGTTTAGAACAACTGATCAGGAGGCTAGCGAAATGCTGAGGTATGTGGCGAGTAAGTTTTTTTATATGCTTGTATCGTTGTTCATACTGATCTCAGCCACTTTTTTTCTTATGAAAGCCATACCGGGCGATCCGTTTATGGGAGAGAAAAAGCCATCGCCTGAAATTTTGGCGAGGCTGATGGAGCAGTATGATTTAGATAAACCGGTATTTCAGCAATATACGAAATACTTGGGCAATATCGTTCAAGGTGACTTTGGTTTGTCTATGAAGAAACAGGGACAGTCCGTCACTGATATTATTGTTGACACATTTGGCCCTTCACTCCGATTGGGTCTTATCGCGATCGTAGTATCCGTTATCGTGGGTGTCCTGCTAGGGATGCTTGCAGCTCTGTATCACCGCAAGCTGATTGACAACATCGCCATGATCATCTCGGTTCTCGGCATCGCGGTACCGAGTTTCGTACTTGCGTCATTGTTGCAATACGTTCTCGCAGAGAAAGCGGGCATTTTCAATGTTATGGGCTTTGAAGGACCGCTCGACTACGTGCTCCCTGTTATGGCCCTATCAGCTCAACCGATTGCATTTATCGCACGATTAACGCGATCCAGCATGCTGGAAGTGCTGCATTCGGATTATATCAAGACGGCGAAGGCTAAGGGTCTCAACTGGTTCGCCATTATGTTCCGTCACGTCATCCGTAACGGCATCTTGCCGGTCGTAACGTACGTCGGGCCAATGACAGCGAACATCATTACCGGTTCGGTCGTTATTGAACAGATCTTCGGCATTGGCGGCATTGGCAAGCAGTTTGTTGAAAGTATCACAAACCGCGATTATACAGTCATTATGGGGATCACCATATTCTACGGCATCTTGCTGATGCTGGCGCGTTTCGTTACAGATATCGTATATGTATTTGTGGATCCACGCATTAAATTGACCGGCGGAAAGGAGAGGTAGACATGGAGAAAGAACAAAGTATGCCTCATCCTGCGGCACTAAACTTAAAGCCTGAAGATTTTCAGAAAATTGGTCCTGATGAGAAACAATCCGAGGTAATACAGCGTGAAAGTTTGTCCTCCTGGAGAGATTCCTGGGAAAGATTGCGCAAGAACAAGCTTGCTATGACGGGCTTGGTTATTATGATCCTGATTGTCATCATGGCCATTATCGGCCCGATGATCTCTAACTATGATTATGAAACGAATGATTTGATGAATACGAATATGCCGCCTTCATCAGAACATTGGTTTGGAACCGACGATCTGGGCCGCGACGTGTTTGTTCGTACCTGGATGGGAGCTCGGATATCCTTGACCGTTGGTCTTGCAGCAGCTGCGATTGACTTGATGATTGGTGTAATATATGGCGGCATCATGGGTTATTTCGGTGGCCGTGTCGATGAGTTCATGAATAAGTTTGCAGAAATTTTGTATTCCATTCCGTACCTGCTCGTTACGATTTTGCTGCTGGTTGTATTTGAACCAAGTTTAGGAACGATCATACTCGCCTTAACCATCACCGGGTGGATTAACATGTCTTGGATTGTGCGGGGCGAGATTATGCAGCTGAAGAGCAGAGAATATGTCCTCGCCTCACGTTCGATGGGAGCGGGAACCGCGCGCCTGTTGTTCCGGCATTTGATTCCGAATGCGATGGGTCCGATTATCGTTACCTTGACCCTGTCGGTTCCAAGCGCGATCTTTGCCGAGGCATTCCTGAGCTTCCTGGGTCTTGGAGTTCAAGCACCGGTTGCTTCATGGGGCTCCATGATTAATGATGCCCTGTCCGGATGGATGTACTATCCATGGCGGATGTTGTTTCCTGCTCTATTTATCAGCTTGACGATGTTAGCATTTAACATTTTCGGTGATGGATTGCGTGATGCGCTTGATCCGAAATTGAAAAAATAGGAGGTGGGAAGGTATGGAACCGATCTTGCAGGTAAAGGACCTCAACGTATCGTTTCGTGTTCGCGGCGGTGAAGTGAAGGCAGTCCGCGGCATGAATTTTGAAGTCGGCAAGGGGGAGACGGTTGCCATCGTCGGTGAGTCCGGAAGCGGTAAAAGTGTTACCGCCCAGACCATTATGCGATTGATTCCGTCCCCGCCCTCAGAAATAAAAAAGGGTGAGGTCATTTTCCAAGGACAAGACCTTCTCAAAAAAACGAATAAACAGATGGAAGCGATTCGCGGCAAGGATATTGGAATGATCTTTCAGGATCCGATGACATCGCTGAATCCGACCATTAGAATAGGCAAACAAATTACAGAGGTGCTGATCAAGCACCAGGGAATGTCTTTCTCCGAAGCCAAAAAACACGCCATAGAAATGCTGAAGCTGGTGGGCATCAAAAATGCGGAGGAGCGCTTTAATCAGTATCCGCATGAGTTCTCCGGCGGCATGCGTCAGCGTGCGATGATCGCCATTGCGCTTGCGTGTAAGCCGACCCTGCTGATTGCGGACGAACCGACAACGGCACTCGACGTGACCATTCAGGCACAGATTATGGACGTTATGAAGGAAATGCAGGAACGTTTGGGCACATCGATCATTCTGATCACGCATGACCTCGGCGTTGTTGCCGGCATGTGTGACCGTGTCATCGTCATGTATGCAGGTGAAGTGGTGGAAACGGGAACGAAATGGGAGATTTTCAAAAATCCGCAGCACCCTTACACCAAAGGTTTGCTTCGTTCCATGCCGCGTCTGGATCAGAAGAAAGACGAACCGCTCATTCCGATTATCGGAACACCGCCGGATCTGATTAAACCACCTGTAGGCTGTCCGTTCGCTGCTCGCTGTGACGAAGCTATGCGAATTTGTGAACGGGTGGATCCGGGCGCAACGGAATTCAGCGACACGCACACGGCGCGCTGCTGGAATCTGCATCCGATGGCGAAGGAGGCGCAAGGTTCATGAAGGATAACCACTTGATTGAGGTAAAAGGCCTGAAGAAGTATTTTAACGTGGGCAAAGGCCAGGTTCTTAAAGCGGTTGACGATCTGAATTTCTTTATTCGTGAAGGCGAAACGCTTGGTATGGTGGGAGAGTCGGGTTGCGGTAAATCCACTGCGGGACGGACGATTCTCCGCCTTTATGAGCCTACGGCCGGCAGCGTTAATTTTAACGGAACGGATATTTACAAGCTGTCTCCGGGCAAGATGAAGGCCATGCGCCGCGATATGCAGATGATCTTCCAGGATCCGTATGCCTCGCTGAACCCAAGATTCACGGTGTCGGATATTATCGGGGAAGCTCTGGATATTCACGGTATGGCAGGCAGCCGCGCCGAACGCAAGAAGCGGATTGAGGAGCTGCTGGATATGGTCGGCTTGAATAGTGACCACTCGACGCGCTACCCACATGAATTCTCGGGCGGTCAGCGTCAACGGATCGGGATTGCCCGTGCTCTCGCGGTAAACCCTAAATTTATCATCTGTGACGAGCCGATCTCGGCGCTGGACGTTTCGATTCAGGCGCAGGTTGTTAACCTGCTTAAAGATTTGCAGGACCGACTTGGCCTGACCTATCTCTTCATTGCGCATGACCTGTCCATGGTTAAGCATATCAGTGACCGGGTAGCGGTTATGTATTTGGGTAAAATGGTGGAGCTGGCAGACAGTGAAGAGCTCTATGCAAATCCGATCCATCCTTACACCAAAACCTTGCTGTCCGCGATTCCGATTCCGGATCCGGAAATTGAGGCAAACAAAAAGCGGCTCAAATTGGAAGACGATATGCAGGGGCCGATTTCAGCTGCCAAAGGCGAAGACGGAACGGTTCAACTGGACGTGAAGGATTCGGAATTGGTTGAAGTGTCCAAAGGACACTGGGTTGCAAAAGCCTACGCTTGAATAAACGGGCCTCAGTATGAGGAAGCAGCTTCAAGAATAGCCGCTGGCATCGTGCCGGCGGCTTATTCTTTTCCTTTGACGCAGAATGCCAACATTCGGTACAATCAAGAAAGGCAAAATAATATAGAAGAAATTAAATTTAAGCACAATCTAGATTTGGTTGCGACGTAGAATAGGAGGCATACCTCATGAATATCGTTCCGGAACCATTATCCCTCGCCTCGCGTCTCGCTCAGGATTATATTCATCATTTCGACCGGGTAAGCGGGTTCTACGGTGAAGATTACCGCGGCGAGCACAGCTTTGCAGAGCGGGTACAATGGCTGGATCTTTCTGAAGACAAACGAATTCAGCGTAAAGCGCTGGCGGATTGTCTTCGGACGTACAATAAGAAACACAATGATCATCCCGCTGTACATAAATCACTCCAACTTCTGGAGCAGCCAGGAACGGTTACGATGGTTGGTGGACAACAAAGCGGTTTGTTCACTGGACCTCTGCTTGTCATATATAAAGCAATTACCGTTATTCAAGCGGCCCGCGAGGCGGAAGAGCGCTTGAAACGTCCTGTCGTGCCTGTATTTTGGATCGCCGGGGAGGATCATGATTGGGATGAAGTGAATCATACGTACTTCCTGAATCAGGATCTGCAGCTTTCCAAGATCAAGCTTGATGCCAAGGACGGACTCAGGACGTCAGTTAGTTATACTGACGTTGCCGAGGAAGATTGGAATGCGATGCTGGCAGAGCTTCAGACTCAATTGGCAGACAGCGAATATAAGGCAGATCTGCTGAAACTGGCGAGGGAATCGCTAAACGGTTCGGCCGGGCTCAGCGAGGCATTCGCTAAACTGATCAGCTATCTGTTCGGCAAATATGGGCTGATACTCCTGGATTCGGCAGACCCGGGACTTCGGGCGTTGGAAGTACCCATATTCGAATCCTTGATTACCCGCAACGAACAAATGGGACTTTCGTACCAGCAGGCTGCGAGGGATATCGCGGGTCAGGGTTATGAAGTCCAGGCTGATGTATCCGAGAATGGGGCTAACTTGTTCTACTTGCATGAAGGCAGACGCTTGCTGCTTTACCGAGAAGGACGTGTATTCTCAGACCGGAAAGGCATCGTTTCGCTGACGGAAGATGAACTGCTTCGGGATTTGCATCAGCACCCTGAACGCTTCAGCAACAATGTGTTGACCCGTCCAATCATGCAGGATTCGCTGCTGCCCGTGCTCGGGACGATACTCGGTCCAGGCGAGATTTCCTATTGGGCGATTACGCGTTATGCATTCTCCGACTTGGGTTTGCAGATGCCGCTGATCATCCCAAGAATGTCATTCTCCATCGTAGATGGAACCGTCCATAAGCTGATGGAGAAATACGGATTGTCCTTCGAGGATGTCCAGCTTCGCTTGTCCGAGAAGCGTGAGGCTTGGCTCGCCAGCCAAGACGAGCTGAATTTGGAAGCACGATTCAGTCAAACCCGGGGACAATTTGAAGCATTATATCAGCCTTTAATAGAAGATCTTGGCAAAATGCAAAGTGGACTGTTAAAATTAGGTCTAACCAATAAAGATAAAATATTGGAGCAGATGGATTACCTGTTAAGTAAATCCCGGAATGCCTTGGAACAGCAGCATGAGGCCGCGCTGGCACAGTGGAGGCGCATTGAACAGACGTTGTTGCCGGAAGGGAAACCTCAGGAGAGGGTATACAACATCCTGGAATACATGAATCGTTATGGATTGAATCTGGTGGATCGCCTGATGGAAATCCCATACGCTGCTTCGGGCATTCACAGGGTCGTTTACGTATAACGATCAGGAATTCAAACATCAGATCATAGGAGGCCGTTAAATGAGCTCATCATCCATACAAACCAGCAATATTACCGACTTGAAGCTGGCACCGGAAGGTCATTTGAAAATTGATTGGGTCCAGGCGCATATGCCGGTATTGAACCGGGTGCGTGAACAATTCGAGAAAGAACAGCCATTCAAAGGGTTGAAGGTCGCTATCTCCTTGCATCTGGAAGCCAAGACCGCTTATCTGGCGAAAGTCATTCAGGCCGGCGGCGCTGAAGTGACGATTACGGGAAGTAATCCGCTGTCAACTCAAGATGATGTATGTGCCGCATTGGTAGAAGACGGGATCACGGTGTTTGCCAAGTATAACCCGGATCCTAAGGAATACAAGCAGCATCTCATTTCAACACTGGAGACCAGACCGGATCTGATCATCGACGATGGCGGGGATCTCGTTACGATTCTGCACTCCGAACGTACCGATCTGCTTGAAGGAATTCGGGGCGGAGCGGAAGAGACAACGACAGGCATCCTGCGACTGAAATCTTTGGAGAAAGAAGGCGCTCTGAAATTTCCGATGGTTGCCGTGAACGATGCATATTGCAAATACTTGTTTGATAACCGTTACGGTACCGGACAATCGGTCTGGGACGGAATTAACCGGACGACCAACCTGGTGGTTGCAGGCAAGACGGTTGTTGTTGTAGGGTATGGCTGGTGCGGCAAGGGCGTGGCCATGCGTGCCAAAGGTCTTGGTGCCAACGTTATTGTGACCGAGATTGATGCGATTAAGGCCGTTGAGGCTTATATGGACGGCTTCCGCGTCATGCCAATGCGCGAAGCGGCCAAATTGGGAGACTTCTTTGTAACCGTCACGGGTAACCGCGATGTCATCAGCGGGGAAGACTTTGATGTCATGAAGGACGGTGCCATTTTATCCAATGCCGGTCACTTCGATGTGGAAGTCAATAAACCGGATTTGTCAGAACGGTCTCAATCGGTTCGGACGGTTCGGCGCAATATCGAAGAATATCACCTGAAAGATGGCCGTAAGATTTATTTGCTTGCCGAAGGCCGTTTGGTGAATCTGGCGGCAGGTGACGGACATCCGGCGGAAATTATGGATATGACGTTTGCGCTTCAGGCATTGTCGCTCAAACACGTGAATGATCAGTATAAGAACATCGGTAACCGCGTTGTAAATGTTCCTTACGAATTGGATGAACAGGTTGCCTTATATAAACTGGAAAGTCTAGGTATTACAATCGACAGCCTGAGCGCTGAGCAGAAGTCTTACTTGGACAGCTGGGCTCAGCACTAAACAGCAGCAGCTTTAGATCATTTGCAAACCTCCTTTCCATCCCCAAGCGGGATGAAAGGAGGTTTTTTGTGCGAATGTTCTGAGAGAAAGTTCCAAAAAAACAAATGCTCGTTAGAAGGTATTTGATTCTTGACGCCGAATCTATTATCCTAAAGTGGTGGAAAGTGGTGCAAAGTGGGGAATCGGGGTTAAGGGGTGGAGTGCCTGATGTTCATGGGGGAGTTTCAACATAGCATCGACGATAAGGGGAGAATCATTATCCCTGCTAAGTTTCGTGACCTCCTGGGCACCTCGTTTATCGTAACCCGCGGATTGGACAATTGCCTCTTTGTATACCCCAAAGATGAATGGGCCATCATGGAACAGAAGCTCAAATCCCTGCCGCTCATGAAGTCGGATGCACGTGCATTCACCCGGTTTTTTTTCTCCGGGGCGACGGAATGTGAATGGGATAAACAGGGAAGGGTAAATTTGCCGGGCAATTTGCGCGAGTTCGCCAAGCTCGAGAAGGAATGCGTCGTCATCGGCGTATCGAGCCGAGTGGAGATCTGGAGCAAGGAGCAGTGGCAGAATTACTATCAGCAGTCGGAGGAAGCATTCAATGACATTGCTGAGAAGCTGGTGGATTTTGATTTTGATTTATAACCAGGTGGGAACATCGTATTGAAATGGACAAGTAACACTTAAAATCATGAATGAGACACAATGGAGGGCTGCAGCTTTGTTCCATCACATCACAGTGCTTAAGCAAGAAGCGACAGAAGGGCTGCGCATCAAACCAGACGGTATATATGTTGACTGTACGCTCGGGGGAGCAGGGCACAGCTCGCTGATTGCTTCCCAACTAAGTTCGAAAGGTCGGTTAATCGCATTGGATCAGGATGACTGGGCATTGAATAACGCCCGGGAAGTCATGAAGCCGTATGTGGACCGGATCACGCTCGTCAAAACCAATTTTCGTGATTTGGAGGAGGTGCTCCGAAACGAAGTGGAGGTTGACGAGAACGGGCAGCCGCAAGTTGACGGTATACTGTTCGATTTGGGCGTATCTTCTCCACAGTTCGATGAAGGGGAGAGAGGGTTTAGTTACAATCATGATGCCCCGCTGGATATGCGGATGGATCAATCCGCCGAGCTTACCGCAGCCAAGATTGTAAACGAATGGCCGGAACAGGAAATCGCGCGAATATTGTATGAATACGGCGAAGAGAAATTTTCAAGGCGAATTGCCAAGGTCATTGTTGAAAGAAGGGCACAGAGCCCTATTCAGACAACCGGCGAGCTTGTCGAAATGATTAAGGAAGGGATTCCGGCCGCAGCTCGGAGAACGGGCGGCCACCCGGCCAAACGAAGCTTTCAAGCGTTTCGGATTGCGGTAAATGATGAGCTTGGCGCATTCAAAGACGCGCTTCACCAAGCCGTGAGATGTCTTGCACCGGGAGGAAGAGTGTCGGTCATCACGTTTCACTCGCTCGAAGACCGAATATGCAAACAAATTTTTAACAGTTACATTCCCAAGTGTACGTGCCCTCCAGATTTTCCGATGTGTGTATGCGGAGGCGGCCAAGGTGAGCTGAAGTTGGTGAACCGCAAACCGCTTATCCCCTCTGCGGAAGAGATTGAGAGTAATCCAAGGGCGCGTTCGGCGAAACTGCGGATTGCGGAGAAACTGTAGAAACATAAAATCCCTGAAGAAGGAGAATCAGCCATGGCTTACACGCGCGGCAATTTAGCCGTACAGGAGAGACAGAAGGAAACGCAGCAGTCCGCTTATCTCGAGAAGACAAAAGTCGTCAAACGTCGTTCCCAGCTTCCGCAAAAAGAAAAGCTGTTGTATTTGCTGTCCGTGGTATTTGTGGTTGCCGTCATGGGTGTCATTGGCATGAGTCATGTTCATTCCTATGACTTGAACCGGCAGATCCAGTCGACGGAAAATAAGACACTCGAAGCTAAACGAAATATCAATCAGCTTCAGGTTGAGAAGCAAACACTGGAGACGCAAATATTGGACAAGGCGAAAGAGCTGGGCTATGTCCCTATTGATGACAATAATACGATCCATCTATCACCGGTCTCGGGGTCATCCGAGACACAGAATTCGGACTCGGGACAAAATGATTGAAGTGTGAGGTTTTGACCGATGATAAAAAAAATCAAACTGCGTACCGTGCTAATAGGGGGATGTATAACCCTCTTTTTTGCTTTATTGATTGGTCGGGTGTTTTGGCTGCAGGTCATCGATAACGACTTCTGGAAGGAACAAGCTTTATCGAAATGGTCGCGTAAACAGGATCTTCCGGCCACGCGAGGAACGATCACGGATCGGGACGGCGATATTCTTGCCATGGATGCGCCTGCCTTTACGGTTATTGTGAATCCTGCGGTCATTCAGGCTAACGGCATGGAGAATGAGGTCGTTAAAGGACTGCATGAGATTCTTGACAAGGATGAGGACGAACTCCGTGAACTGGTTAAAGCTAAAGACGATAAAGGCGAATACCTCAAGGGCCGCGAAGTCCGCAGCGAAGGATGGAAGATTGACAAGGAGAAGATGGAAGAGGTCAAAGCGTTCAGCGAAAGCTTGAATGATAAATTGAAGGCCGCAGGCAAAGTTCCCGATTCGGGCATCGGCTTTCAGCGAGAGTCAAAACGATTTTATCCACAAAAGACAGTGGCTGCACATATCTTGGGATATACCGATCGTCAGGGCAAGGGTATCGGGGGCATTGAACAATTTTATGACGACAAGCTGAAGGGAACCGATGGATTCGCTTCGTACAAGAGTGATAAGAAAGGGGTCAAGCTGCCGAGCGAGGACGATTTATACCAGCCTGCAATAAATGGGAAAAATTTAGTACTGACGACAGACGATACAATCCAGTATTATATCGAGGAAGCGATGCGCGACACGTATAACCAATATAAACCAATCAGTATGACGGTAATCGCAGCGGATCCGAACACGATGGAAATACTGGGGATGGCCAATATGCCGACTTTTGATCCCAATACATATTCGGAATGGAATCAAAAGAATTTTATCAATCATGCCGTGCGGTCCATCTATGAGCCGGGATCAACCTTCAAAATTGTTACGCTGGCCAGCGCAGTGCAGGAAAAGCTGTTTAACCCGGGTGCTATTTATCAATCCGGATCCATAAGAGCTGGTGGAAGAACCCACCGGGACATTAACAGCGTAGGCTGGGGCCCCATTACCTACCTGGAAGGCGTGAAAAGATCGAGTAACGTGGCATTTGTAAAATTGGGATATGAAATGCTCGGCAAGGAGCGATTTACCAACTATATTCGGGAATTTGGGTTTACGCAGAAAACGGACATTGATCTTCCGGGGGAGATTCTCGGTACCTTGAATATGACTTATGACTCCGATATTTCAACGATGACCTACGGTTACGCCGTATCCGTAACGCCTATTCAACAGATTGCGGCCATTTCAGCCGTGGCCAACGGAGGCAAGCTCATGGAGCCGCATATGGTGAAGGAGATCGAGGACCCCAATACGGGCAAGGTTGAGAAAATCGAACCGAAAGTCGTGCGCCAGGTCATATCTCCTGAAGCCGCAAGAGAAACGGGGACTTACCTTGAGCAGGTCGTTGCTGACCAATTAAACGGAACAGGTAAGAATGCGTATATTGAAGGCTACCGGGTTGCGGGCAAAACCGGTACCGCGATAAAATCCGGCGGCGGATATAAAGACCGTACGAAACAAGTAGTTTCATTCATCGGGTACGCTCCCGTCGAGAATCCGAAAATAGCCGTGCTGGTCATTATCGATGAACCGAACGTGGAAAAGGGCGGCGGTACGCTGGCAGCGCCTATATTCAAGGAAATCGTCTCCAAGACATTGAATTATTGGGGCGTTCCCAAATCGAATGCAAAGCAGGATAAGGAAAAAACGAAATCAGGAACATCGCTGACGGATTCCCTGAAAGCACCGGATTTTACGGGGTTGAAGCTGAGTGATGTAAAAGCCAAGCTGCTGAAGGATGGAGTGGCGTTTGAGACCTTGGGCAACGGAAACACGGTGAAGGAGCAATACCCGCCTGCCAATGCGATCATTAGTGCAGGTCAAAGGATCTATCTTCTTACAGAGGATAGCCCAACGATGAAAATCCCGAATTTAGAGGGTGAATCGCTTAGGGACGCCATGGAAGTGCTCACTTTGATGAAAGTAAAGGTTAATGTTCAGGGTGAGGGCTACGTTGTTTCGCAGTTGGAAGCCAAGGAGAATGGTCAGCGAATCGTGCAGTTAACGCTGAAGTCGGCTCAAGAGTTGATCACGGGAAGCAGCAGTTCCGATGAAACTTCCTCCGTTGGCAGCGAAAATGCGAACGGGGAAGAAACCGATGGAAAAGAGTCGGATGGAACTGCCGATAACGATGTCGAGGCAACCGACCAAGGACAAGGCAAGACAGAAGGGGAATAGCTTGTTCTAACCCGGGTTTGTCCCGAATACTCATGTGAAGAACGCATATCATGAGCTTTCGGGTTCAAACAGGGAGGGAAGCTTAGGTGAAAGTATCCAAGGTATCGCAGCGGAGAAGGCTGCTCTGGAGCCTGCTGCTGCTGCTCCTGCTGTTCTCAGCACTGATTATCAGACTGGCTTATGTGCAGATTGGGAAAGGCTCGGAGCTGTCGGCGAAGGCGGAGGATCTCTGGCGCCGCGACATTCCGTTTGCGGCCCAGCGTGGTGAAATTTTGGATCGTAACGGAACCGCATTGGTTACGAATATAACAACACCGACCATTTGGGCGATTCCTGTACAAATCAAAGATCCGGACCATACGGCCGAAACCTTGGCCGGGCTTATCAACATGGACAAAGCCGATATCAAGAAAATCATTACGAAACGTTCGAGGTTGGAACGGATAAATCCCGGTGGACGAAAAATTACGATGGAGCTGGCTCAGGAAATTCGTGATTTGAAGCTGCCGGGTATCGTTGTTGCTGAGGATAACAAACGGTATTATCCTTATGGCGATCTCGCAGCCCATATATTGGGGTTCACGGGGGCCTACAGTCAAGGACTTACCGGCTTGGAGGCCATGCATGACGACAAACTGAAAGGCTTTGAAGGCGGAATATCCTATCTGTCCGACGCAGGCGGGAGAATCATGCCGGGTTCCTCGGAAAAGTATGTTGAGCCTCGTGATGGTCTGAATCTGGAGCTAACGATCGATAAATCGATTCAGTCCATTATGGAGCGAGAGCTTGATCAAGCCATGGTGAAGTATCAGGCGAATGGGGCTTGGTCGATTGCCATGAACCCCAAGACTGGCGAGATTTTGGCAATGGCCAGCAGGCCAGGGTATTCTCCTGCCAATTACCAGGAGTTTTCAGCCGAGACGTACAACCGCAACCTGCCGATCTGGATGACCTATGAACCAGGCTCCACATTCAAGATTATTACGCTTGCCGCTGCCCTTGAAGAGGACAAGGTCGACCTGAAGAACGACCACTTCTTTGACAGTGGAGCGGTAGAAGTCGGTGGAGCGAGACTGCGCTGCTGGAAAAAAGGCGGCCATGGCAGCCAGACCTTCATGGAGGTTGTCCAGAACTCCTGCAACCCGGGCTTCGTAGCGTTAGGTCAGAAGCTGGGCAAGGAAAGCCTGTTTCAGTATATCCGCGATTTTGGCTTCGGGGCAAAGACGGGCATCGATTTGAATGGGGAAGAGAATGGCATCCTGTTCAAACTCGACAACGTCGGTCCTGTTGAGCTGGCGACAACGGCATTTGGGCAAGGGGTATCGGTTACGCCGATCCAGCAGGTTGCTGCAGTGTCCGCCGCCATTAACGGCGGCAAATTGTTTAAGCCGCATGTGGCCAAGGCGTGGGTCAATCCAGAAACGGGAGAGACGGTCGAGGAAATCAAGCCGGAGCTTGTCAGACAAGTGATCTCGGAAGAAACATCCAAGCAAGTGCGCGAGGCGCTCGAGAGCGTCGTTGCCAAAGGGACCGGACGCCCGGCCTTCATCGACGGCTATCGAGTCGGAGGGAAGACGGGAACCGCCCAGAAGGTTATTAATGGCCGGTACTCATCGACCGAGCATATCGTATCGTTCATCGGATTCGCGCCTGCCGATGATCCTGAGATTGTGGTGTACACGGCGGTAGATAATCCGAAGGGCATTCAATTCGGTGGCGTCGTGGCTGCTCCGATCGTGCAGAACATCCTGGAGGATGCGCTGCATTATATGAATGTTCCGCCGCGTAAAGACCAGCTTGCCCGTGAATACAAGTATGGTGAGACACCAACCGTGACTGTACCGAACCTGGTCGGAGCTACCGTTCAGGATCTGTATGAGGATCTGAATATGAATTTCATGCTGGCCAAGTCCGGGACCGGCAACACAGTGATTTCCCAGGCTCCGAAGCCGGGAAGTCGGGTAGAGCGAGGGTCTACTATTCGGATCTATATGGGTGAAGACCCCGAGGGAACCAAGCACGAACATTAAGGCATCATCCGATTCGGGAGCGAGGGACGATGATGCAGATATATAGAGAGAGGGATAACAATGAAATTGAAGCAATTATCATCCGTATTGGCTGCTGCTGTTATCGAAGGATCCGGAGAAGTTGAAATCACGGGGATTGAAACAGACTCAAGACAAGTGAAAGCGGGGGATTTGTTCATTTGTCTGCCGGGCCATACGGTAGATGGACACCAGTTTGCAGCTCAGGCCGCTGACCAAGGCGCTGCAGCATTGGTTGTTGAGCGAAAGCTTGAGGTCGACCTTCCGCAAGTCATCGTGAGGGACAGCCGCTTTGCGATGGCGGGTTTGGCGAACGCCTTTTATAATCAGCCGAGCTCCCGCATGAAGATGATTGGCGTAACCGGAACGAACGGCAAGACAACGACAACGTATTTGATCGAGACGATTATGAATGATTACGGTTTGAAAACCGGATTGATCGGCACGATTCAGATGAAATACGACGGCCAGTCATTCCCGATGCCAAGAACGACGCCAGAGGCGCTGGAGCTTCAGCGTTACTTGAACGATATGGCGAACGCAGGCACCGAGTGCTGCGTGATGGAGGTATCCTCGCATGCGCTCGAACAGGGGCGGGTGAAGGGAACGGACTTCCGAACGGCTATATTCACAAACCTGACGCAGGATCATCTGGACTACCATCATACGATGGAAGAATATCGCGGGGCAAAAGGGTTATTTTTCTCCCGGCTGGGCAACGCTTTTGCCAAGGATGAATCATCACGCAAATATGCCGTCCTGAATGCGGATGATGAGGCTTCGGCTTATTTTGCCAAGCAGACAGCGGCGGAAGTGATTACCTATGGTTTGGGAGAAGATGCGGATATACGGGCAAGCAACATCTCGATCACCGCTCAAGGCACCTCGTTCCATGTGGATACCTTCCGCGGAAGTGCGGATATTGCGATTCGAATGGTAGGGAAATTCAACGTGTATAACGCTATGGCCGCGATCGCTGCCGCGCTTCTTGAGGGAATTCCCCTCGAGGATATCAAGAACAGCTTGGAGTCCGTGCCCGGCGTTGACGGCCGCGTGGAGGTCGTGGATGAGGGTCAGCCGTACGCCGTGATCGTGGATTATGCGCATACGCCGGACGGACTCGAAAATGTACTGCGTACCGTTAATGAATTCGCTGAAGGCCGGGTGCTCACGGTATTCGGCTGCGGCGGCGACCGGGATCGGACCAAACGGCCGATCATGGGTAAAATTGCTGCGAAATATAGTGATATTGTATTGGTAACTTCCGATAATCCCCGCACGGAAGATCCGGATTTGATCCTGAAGGATATCGAAGCCGGCTTGATTGAGGACGAAGTGTCAACAGAAAGCTACAAGCTCATCGTTGATCGCCGGAAAGCGATTGAAAAGGCTATTGAAATGGCAAGCCCGGGCGATGTAGTATTGATTGCGGGGAAAGGTCATGAGACCTACCAGCTGATTGCGGGCGAAGTGCTAGATTTTGACGACCGCATCGTAGCCAAAGACGCGATAAGGGGCAGACAATAGTGATCCATAAATCATTAAAGAGCATCGCCGACATGTGCGGCGGGACGCTCTCACGTAACCAAGATGACAATATTATCATTCAAGGAGTCGGTACCGACTCCCGAACCATACAGCCGGGAAATTTGTTTGTTCCGATTGTTGGCGAGAAATTTGACGGGCATGCGTTTGCGGAGAGCGTGATCGCCAGCGGAGCCGGCGCAGTGCTCTGGCAGAGAGATCATCAACCGATTCCCGACTTGCCGCTCATTCTCGTGGAGGATACGTTAACGGCGCTCCAGACGCTTGCGGCGGCCTATTTGTCCGAGAGCAGCGCCAAGGTGGTGGGCATAACCGGCAGCAACGGAAAAACCACCGTGAAGGACATGGTGTCCGCACTGCTTGAAACCACGTTTAACGTTCACAAGACGCAAGGCAATTACAACAATCATATCGGTCTTCCGTTAACCGTCCTCGCGATGAAGGAAGACACCGATATTATCGTGCTTGAGATGGGCATGAGCGGACGTCACGAGATTGAACTCCTATCGACCATTGCTCGTCCGGATATGACGGTGATTACCAACGTGGGGGAAGCGCATATGCTTCAGCTCGGTTCGCGCGAAGAAATCGCCCGCGCCAAGCTTGAAATTATTAGCGGCATGAAGCCGGGAGGCTTGCTGATCTACCATGGGGACGAACCGTTGATCCGCCAGGTGCTTGCTGAAGAAACTACGGTGAAGCCAGAAGGGCTTCGAACATTTACGTTTGGCAACCAAGAAACCAATGACGATTATCCGACGGGACTTATGTTCCATGCAAGAGGAATCATCTTCACTTCGAACCGGCATGCGGGCGAAGGCTTTAGCTTGCCGCTTCTCGGGCGTCATAACGTTGTCAACGCGCTTGCGGCGATGGCTGTAGCAGCCCATTTGGGAATCGGCGATGAAGCTATTCGCAGCGGATTTGCCAATCTGAAGCTGTCGAGCATGCGGATCGAAGCCGTGGAGACTGCGTTCGGGGTCACCGTGCTGAACGATGCTTATAATTCGAGTCCTACCGCGGTCAAGGCGGCATTGGACGTGCTTGGTGATATGAAAGGCTACCACCGGCGAATTGCCGTTCTCGGGGACATGCTGGAACTTGGTCAGCGTGAAGAGGAATTCCATGCCGAGATAGGAGATTACTTATCTCCGGACAACACGGATCTTGTGTTCACCTTCGGCCCATTGTCGCTTCACACGGCTAGGAAAGCGAAAGACCGCTTTCCTGAAGGAGCAGTACTTCCGTTTACGGATAAAGAAAAACTGATCGAAGCCTTGCTGGAGCGGGTAACGGAGAAGGATATCGTATTGGTGAAAGCCTCGCGCGGCATGAGGCTGGAACACGTGGTTGACGCCTTAAAGGCCCTGCCTGGCGGCAACAACGGAGTGAGGGGGTGAGCTGATGGACTTTCAATTGCTGTTATTGACAATCGGTGTAGCGTTTGTGCTTGCGGTGATATCGGCTCCGCTGCTCATTCCGCTGCTGCGGCGGATGAAGTTCGGCCAGCAGGTCAGGAACGACGGTCCGCAGAGCCACTTGAAAAAAGCAGGAACGCCAACGATGGGCGGCGTTGTGATTCTGCTTGCTTTTACACTGACTTATATTAAATTTTCTCCTGTCGATACTGATTTCTATGTGATGATCGTAGCGACGCTCGGCTTCGGTTTGATTGGCTTTCTTGACGACTATATTAAGATCGTATTTCGCAGATCATTAGGACTCACGGCCAGGCAGAAGCTGTTTGGACAGCTTCTGTTTTCCGGTATTATGTGCTGGCTGTTGATCTCCAACGGCCATAGCACCGCGATAAGCGTTCCAGGTATGGATTGGTCCTTTGATTGGGGGCCGTGGTTCTATTATCCGTTTATCGTAATCATGATGCTTGCGGTCACCAATGCGGTCAATTTCACCGATGGGGTGGACGGTCTGCTGTCCGGTGTCAGTGCGATTGCCTTTGGCGCTTATGCCATTGTGGCGATCCAGTCCACGTCGTTCGCGGCGGCATTCTGCGCAGCGGCGATGATCGGTGCGGTACTCGGTTTTCTGGTATTTAACGCTCACCCTGCTAAAGTGTTCATGGGAGATACAGGGTCTTTAGGAATCGGCGGTGCTATTGGCGCCATAGCGATCGTAACCAAGAGCGAGCTGCTGTTCCTTATTATTGGCGGGGTATTCGTCATAGAAATGTTATCCGTCGTGCTTCAGGTGGTTTCCTTCAAAACCAGAGGCAAGCGAATATTCAAAATGAGCCCGATCCATCACCATTATGAATTATCCGGGTGGTCGGAGTGGCGCGTCGTCTTTACATTTTGGGCCGTGGGACTGATACTTGCGGGACTCGGACTTTATATCAACAAGGGGTTGTAACATATGAAGCAGCTAGAAGATTATCGGGATAAGCATATCGTCGTACTGGGACTGGCCAAAAGCGGAGTACAAGTAGCTAAAGTGCTGCATCAAGCCGGAGCCTCCGTCATTGTGAACGATAGAAAGGAAAGAGAACAGTGTCCTGAAGCTTCGGAGCTCGAGGCTTTGGGTATTTCTGTTATTTGTGGTGGACATCCCGATGATCTTATTCATCCCGGTGTAACGCTTCTTGTCAAAAATCCCGGAATTCCGTATTCCGCCCCGCCTGTTCAAAAGGCGCTGGAGCTAAAGATTCCTGTGGTGACCGAAGTTGAAATCGCCTATCACCTGTGTGAAGCACCGATCATCGGCATCACAGGCTCGAATGGCAAAACAACGACGACAACCTGGGTAGGCAAGCTGCTGGAAAGCGCTGGTCTATCCCCGCTTGTAGCCGGCAATATCGGCACGCCCCTATCCGAGGCTGCAGCAGAAGCAACTGAAAACAATTGGATGGTCGTTGAGCTGAGCAGCTTTCAGTTAAAAGGAACAGAGGAGTTCAGGCCGCGTATTGCCTGCCTTCTCAACATTGCGGAAACGCATCTTGATTACCATGGCGGGATGGATGATTATGTTGCATCCAAAGCCAAGCTGTTCGCCAACCAGACTGCGGATGATACCGCTGTGCTCAATTGGGATGATCCCGTGTGCAGAAACCTTGTTCCGTATATCAAGGCGCGCATCGTGCCTTTTTCGATGAGCGAGAGCCTTCGTGAAGGGGTTCACGTAATGCCGCCATATGTTGCCGGTAATCAGGACTCGGACGACGACGATCAGGGGCGTATGCTGATCTATACAGATGGCGAAGGGTTTACGCATGAGATCATCCGTGTGGAGAACATCGGACTGCCCGGAAGATTTAATGTAGGGAATGCATTGGCTGCCTGTGCGATCGCCATAGCGGCCGGCGTTGCCCCCGATAAGCTGGAAGAAGCTTTATCCAGCTTCCGCGGCGTTGAGCATCGCCTGGAATACGTTGCCAAGCTTCGGGGCGTATCCTATTACAATAACTCGAAGGCAACGAACTCCAAGGCGACGCACATGGCATTGACTTCGTTCAAGGAGCCTATCGTATTAATTGCAGGCGGGCTTGACCGCGGGTCGGATTATGAGGAATTGATTCCTTCCTTGCAAGGACGGGTGAAAGCCGTCGTGCTTCTTGGCGAAACGAAGGAGAAAATCGCGAAGGCTGCTGCCAAAGCCGGATTAAAGGACATCTTCCTCGTCGATAATGGGAAGGACGCCGCCGCGACTTTGACCTCGGCTGTCCAGAAGGCTGCCGGGCTCGCAGAGAGCGGGGATATTGTTCTACTATCTCCCGCATGTGCGAGCTGGGACATGTTTCCTTCCTTCGAGGATCGAGGACGCATTTTTAAAGAGGCGGTGCATAACCTTTAAGTAGGGGGGTGGATAAGCCCCTACTAAGGATGTACGAGGTGGCCTTTCCATGAACAAGAACCGCCAGGCGCCCGATCTGTGGCTGCTTATCTGTATTTTGGCCCTGCTGGCCATCGGAATCGTCATGGTATACAGCGCAGGATCCGTCCTCGCATTTCATGACTATGGCGATAAGTTTTATTTTGTGAAGCGTCAGCTGTTTTTTGCCTGTTTGGGGCTTGCTGCCATGTACTTCACATCGAGGACCGACTATCGGGTTTGGAAGAAATACAGCAAGCTTGCATTGCTGGTCTGCTTTTTTATGCTGATTATCGTACTTATTCCAGGGATCGGCGTTGTTCGCGGCGGAGCCAGAAGCTGGCTCGGCATCAGCTCGTTCGGAATTCAACCCTCCGAGTTTATGAAGCTGGGCATGATTCTGTTTCTATCACGCTGGCTCAGTAAGCAAGATTATGATATTACGTCTTTTACCAGGGGGCTTTTGCCGCCGCTTGGTTTAATCGGACTGGCATTCGGATTGATTATGCTGCAGCCTGATTTGGGTACGGGTGCCGTTATGCTTGGAGCTGCGATGATGATTGTTTTTACCGCAGGGGCACAGATGAAGCATCTGGGCTTTCTCGCATTAGGCGGGGTTGCCGGTTTCATTGGCTTGATTCTGACAGCCCCCTACCGGCTGAAGCGGATAACCGGGTTTCTCGATCCATGGTCCGATCCGCTTGGCGCAGGCTATCAAATCATTCAATCCCTCTATGCCATAGGGCCGGGTGGACTCGGCGGGCTCGGGCTTGGCATGAGTCGTCAGAAGTACGCTTATGTACCTGAGCCGCAGACTGATTTTATTTTTTCGATTTTGGCCGAAGAGCTTGGATTCATTGGCGGTTTGATTGTACTGCTCTTGTTCGCTGCCTTGGTGTGGCGAGGCATGAGAGTGGCCATGACGGTATCCGACGGCTTTGGAAGTCTGCTGGCTGTTGGGATCGTGGGCATGGTCGCCATACAGGTCGTTATCAATATCGGTGTCGTTATCGGTTTAATGCCGGTAACAGGGATTACGCTGCCGCTCATCAGTTACGGAGGCAGCTCACTGACGCTGATGCTGACGGCGCTGGGCATTCTATTAAATATTTCCCGTTATGCGAGGTGAAGGGTATGCGTGTCGTATTGACCGGCGGCGGAACGGGGGGGCATATTTACCCCGCCGTTGCCATTGCAAGACAATGTGAAAAGGAAGATCCGAAAACGGAGTTTTTATATATCGGAGGCAAGCGGGGTCTCGAAAGCAAGCTTGTACCCCAGGAGAAGCTGCCGTTTGAGAGCATCGATATCACGGGGTTCCGGCGCAAGCTGTCGCTGGATAACGTGAAGACGATCATGCGTTTTTTCAAAGGCGTGAAGCGATCGAAGGCCCTGCTGAAGGAATTTAAACCCGATGTCGTGATCGGTACCGGAGGTTATGTGTGCGGTCCGGTGGTTTATGCAGCGGCCAAGCTCGGGATACCAACCATGATTCATGAGCAGAATGCGATTCCCGGCCTAACCAACCAGTTCCTCAGCCGCTATGCGGATACGGTGGCGGTCAGCTTTGAGGGATCGGAGTCTTCTTTTCCTAAAGCCAAAAGAACGGTATATACAGGAAATCCACGTGCGACAACGGTATTATCCGCCAATCGTGAACGTGGATTTGCTACGCTCGGCATTCCGGTGGACAGCCAAGTCGTACTGATCGTCGGCGGAAGCCGGGGTGCCAAGGCGATCAATAACGCGATGATCGGGGTGGCGTCGTTCATACAGAAGCTGCCGGGTGTACATTTCGTGTTTGTTACGGGCGAAACTTATTTTGAGAACACGCGGGAATCCATTCTGTCCCAGCTCGGTACCATGCCAAATCAACTTCATATCGTGCCATACGTTCATAATATGCCGGAAGTACTTGCGGCTACTTCGCTGATTGTAAACCGTGCAGGAGCTTCATTCCTGGCGGAGATTACATCGCTTGGCATTCCATCCGTACTTATCCCTTCACCTAACGTCACCAATAACCATCAGGAGGCAAATGCGAGGCAATTGGAGGAAGCGGGTGCGTCCAGCATGATTCTCGAAAAGGATTTGACGGCGGAATCGCTGTTCGCAAAGCTTGAGGAGATCATGACCAGTCGTACTTCCAGAGAGGCGATGTCCGCGGCTGCGAAAAAGCTCGGCAAACCGGATTCGGCATCCGTCATGGTTCAAGAAATCCGCCGGTTAACCGGCAAACGCTAAATCGGCTGGGCGATTGTCACACACCTATGGAGCCTGACATAAGATACTCTATAATCGTGACACACCCATGAGGCCGGCATTACTGACAGCGGCCATCTCTTCATCCAGTTGAAGGAATGGCCTTTTGGTTTTGAAAGTCAAGGGGAGGTTTATTTAAAATGCAGCAGTGGAAATCGCTACTATCAGAAGCCAATACCGGAACAGTGTTATGGAATGAACCGCTGGCAAAATATACGACGTGGAAAATAGGCGGACCAGCCGATTGCCTGATTATACCTGAGAACAAGGAACAACTCAGGGAACTGGTCACCCTTCTCCATGCCCATCACATACCTTGGACACAATTGGGCCGCGGTTCAAACATGTTGGTTGCCGATAAAGGCATTCGGGGAGCGGTCATCAAGCTGGGCCAGGGATTTGAGGGGCTTCATTTTGACGGAGAGACGGTAACTGCAGGCGGCAGTCTGTCTTTTGTCAAGCTCAGTGTTCTGGCCGGAAAAGAAGGATTATCCGGTCTTGAATTTGCCGGAGGCATTCCTGGATCGGTTGGAGGGGCCGTCTACATGAATGCAGGTGCCCATGGGTCTGATGTGTCACGCATATTCAAGTCCGCTGACATTGTACTGGAAACAGGGGAATTGGTTACGTATGCTGCGAAAGATATGGCGTTTGATTACCGACACTCCATTCTGCATGAACGAAAAGGGATTGTGACTGAAGCGGTATTTGGGCTCCGTCAAGGAGACCGCAAAGAAATTTCAGCTGTTATGGCCTCCTACAAGGACCGTCGCCGGCGTACACAGCCGCTCCAATCCGCAACGGCAGGCAGTGTTTTTCGCAACCCGCCCGGTGACCATGCCGCGAGGTTGATCGAGGCTGCCGGTCTTAAGGGCCTGCGGATCGGGGGCGCAGAAGTTTCTTTACAGCATGCCAATTTCATTGAGAATACCGGTCAAGCGACAGCAGAGGACGTGCTCGCTTTGATGGAACGTATTAAGGAAACCATCTCGGAAAAGAACGGAATTCATATGGTGCCTGAGGTGTACGTTCTGGGCGAGCGGTAAACTCGGAGGTGATACATTGGACAAATTGGTGATTGAGGGTGGAAGGCCCCTATCTGGAACCATTCGTATCCATGGAGCAAAAAATGCAGCTTTACCTATTCTAGCAGCTAGTCTTCTGGCAGAAGGGACTGTGAGATTAAGCAATGTCCCGCACCTGCTGGATATTGAAGTGATGCTCAGCATTCTCAGCCGTCTTGGCTCCAAATGCAAGCATGAGCTGGAGACGGTAACCGTGGATACCTCGTCTGCCAATTCGTTTCATGTCCCGGAAGATTTAATGAAGCAGATGCGATCCTCCATCTTTTTGATGGGACCTCTGCTGGCCCGTTTTGGTGAAGTGACGATCTATCAGCCAGGGGGCTGCGCGATCGGAGAACGCAAGATCGACCTCCATCTTCAGGGACTGCAGGCGCTTGGTGCGGAAATCGAAGAGAGTAACGATAAGATCCATTGCAGGGCAAGCCGGCTGGTCGGAACGGATATTCATCTGGATTTTGCCAGCGTAGGGGCAACGGAGAATATCATGATGGCAGCAGCAACGGCGCTTGGCACAACGGTGCTCACCAATGCCGCCAGAGAGCCTGAAATTCAGGACCTTCAGCATTTCCTGAACAAGATGGGAGCGAACATTATCGGCGCAGGAACGGATACCATTACGATTCATGGCGTGGAGCGTCTGGAGCCTTGCGAGTACGAGATTATACCGGACCGGATCGTTGCCGGCACCGTCATGATCGCAGCAGCCGTCACCCGCGGTAGTGTAACGCTTACAAAGACCAATCCATCTCATTTAACTTCCCTTATACATGTGCTAAAGCGCGCCGGTGTTCAAACCAGTATATGCAATGATATAATAAACATAAGCTGCATGAGCCGTCCTAAAGCGGTGGAACGTATCGTGACTTCACCGTATCCTTCGTTCCCGACTGATTTGCAATCTCAGGTTATGGTCCTGCTGTCCTTGGCGGACGGATTTAGCGTGATGAAAGAGACGGTATTCGAAGGACGGTTCAAGCATGTGGAGGAACTCTCCCGTATGGGGGCGGACATTTCCACGGATCTGAACTACGCGTTTATACGCGGTGTTCAGAGAATTTATGGAGCTACGGTGGAGGCAACCGATCTTCGGGCTGGGGCGGCGCTCGTCATTGCCGGTTTGGCCGCGCAGGGAACGACCGTGGTGGAGCAAGTTCACCATATTGATCGCGGTTATGATCGTATTGAAAACATGTTCCAAGGTTTAGGCGCTCGGATCTATCGTCAATCTCCGGTGCCAAAACCGCTTGATTTAGCCAATTGAGGTCCTGGGCTTCCCCTCCGAACAAGGAGGGGATAACAGGTCTTTATGGAGAGAGTGGATATGTCCAAGACACATATGCCTGTCCTGAAGCAGGACAAGCCTAAACCGAAAACAGCCAAAAAAATCATATGGATACTTTTGCTGCTGTTCGTAGCCCTGCTGACGATTCTGTTTTTCCGGTCGTCAGTCAGCCAAGTTACCGAGATTCATTTTACAGGCAATACGTTTAATACCAATGAGCAGCTTATCAAGCAAAGCGGACTCCACATCGGAGACCAGTACTTTGGCGTTGAGCCGAAAGATGTGCAGGAACGCCTGCTGAAGCTCGGAACGATTAAGTCGGCTGAAGTGGTCAAGAGCTTTCCGGGCGAAGTCAGCATCGTGGTGACGGAACATCCTACGGTGGCCTACGAGCTGTCTGACAGCGGGGAACTTCAAGCCATACTGGCCAGCGGCACCTCGGTTCCGGTTACAGCGAGCGGTATTGCCGTTGAGAAACCTATTTTGACCAATTGGGATCCGGGCGACCCCAACAAGGCTGTGCTTAGTGAAGTGCTTGCGGAGATTTCGGGCAGCCTGACCTCCGATATCTCGGAAATCATGCCGTCACCGACGCTATCTTTTCCGGATCGGATCAAGATGTATACACGTTCCAAATTCGAAGTTATCACTTCGGTCTCCTTGCTCCGTGACAAAGTAGAATATCTGAATCAGGTTACCGAAATGGAGCGGCCGGGTGTGATTACGATGCTGGAAGCAGACTCTTACGTGCCGTTTGTAGAAGAAGTTGGAGAAGACGCGGAAGAAGGGCAATAACCCCCTACTCAGGGATTGGAATAAATGGTACAATTGAAAGTATTGACAACTTGTTTCGGCTCCTCTTTTTTGAATGACTTTTACGGCCTGTTATAGCAAATGTTGGCAGTAAAAAAAATGTTGAAAAAAGAGGGAAAGACCTGCGAGTGTTGAATAAGTAGAAATGTATTCTTTATAATCAAAATTAATTTGCTAAAAACAGGAGGTGCCAGGGCTTGAGCAACAATGACATCATTGTTAGTTTGGACATCGGTACATCCAAAGTTCGTGCTATTATTGGGGAAGTTAATAATGGAACCTTTAATATTATTGGAGTTGGATCTGCCGACTCGGAGGGAATTCGCAAAGGTGCAATTGTAGATATCGACCAGACCGTACAATCCATTCGCAGCGCTGTTGATCATGCGGAGCGTATGGTCGGTATTCAAATATCCGAAGTATATGTCGGCATTTCTGGAAATCATATCGGACTTCAATCCAGCCATGGAGTTGTGGCAGTATCGAACGAGGATCGCGAAATTGGTGAAGAGGACATCGACCGCGTGCTGAAAGCAGCGGAAGTCGTGGCGCTTCCTCCGGATCGTGAAATTATCGATGTGGTTGCTAAACAGTTTGTAGTTGACGGTTTGGAAGGAATCTCTGATCCGCGAGGAATGATCGGCGTAAGACTGGAAGTTGAAGCGACGATTATTACTGGCGCCAAAACGGCAATACATAACCTGTTACGTTGTGTGGAGAAATCAGGTCTGAAAGTGAAGGATCTGGTGCTGATTCCGCTTGGTGCCGGACAGCTGGCCTTGTCCAAGGATGAGAAAACGATGGGTTCGGTGCTGGTTGACGTCGGGGCGGGCTCAACCACGTTGGCTGTGTTCGAGGGAGGCAGCATTGCTGCAACTTCAACGCTTCCGGTTGGTGGAGATTTCGTGACGAATGACATTGCATATGGCCTGCGAACGCTGACGGATCAAGCAGAGAAGGTTAAACTGAAGTACGGATGCGCGCTGATCGAGAGTGCCGCACACGAAGTAACGTTTAAAGTGACAAGAATTGGAAGCAATGTGGACAAGGAGTTCACTCAGGAAGATCTGGCGGCTATCATAGAACCTCGCGTTCAGGAAATTTTCCAATTGGTCCGCCAAGAAATTAAGCGCTTGGGTTACAGCGAGCTTCCTGGTGGTTATATACTTACTGGGGGCACTATGTCCATGCCTGGTGTGCTGCAGGTGGCACAAAATGAGCTGGCGACTTCCGTACGGATTGCGGTTCCCGATTTCATCGGTGTTCGTGATCCGGGATACTGCAGCGGAGTCGGCATCCTCCATAATGCAATCCGGAACGTACGTGTACGCAATACAGGAGGAAGCAACAACAGCAGCGGAAATAGCAAGAAACCGGTGAACCGCGCTAAGCAGCAAAATCCTGTCGCAGCAACTCAGGAGACCAGCCAGAAGCCGGGATTTATTGAACGCTTGAAAAAGATGTTCAGCGAGTTTATATAGCGGATTCATTCGACTGTGGACGTGCCATCCACGCACATTGAGGGGGAGATGGATTAGATGTTGGAATTTGATTTTGAAATGGAGAGCTTAGCTCAAATAAAAGTAATCGGAGTAGGTGGCGGCGGAAGCAACGCCGTTAACCGAATGATTGAGAATGGTGTGCAGGGTGTTGAATTCATTACGGTCAATACGGATGCTCAGGCACTCCACCTTGCCAAATCCGAACATAAACTGCAAATCGGGGACAAGCTCACTCGCGGACTTGGTGCCGGCGCCAATCCTGACGTAGGCAAGAAGGCTGCGGAAGAATCCCGCGATTTGATCATGAACACCCTGAAGGGTGCCGATATGGTATTCGTTACGGCCGGTATGGGTGGCGGAACCGGAACGGGTGCTGCACCTGTCATTGCTGAAATCGCTAAGGAGTGCGGGGCTTTAACGGTTGGAGTTGTCACTCGTCCGTTTACGTTCGAAGGACGCAAGCGTGCTTCCCAAGCGGAGCTTGGCATTGAAGCATTGAAAGAGAAAGTGGACACACTCATCGTCATTCCGAATGATCGCTTGCTGGAGATCGTGGATAAGAAGACACCGATGCTGGAAGCGTTTCGAGAAGCTGATAACGTGTTGCGTCAGGCCGTTCAGGGCATTTCTGATCTGATCCAAGTACCGGGTCTGATCAACCTTGACTTTGCCGACGTGAAAACGATCATGACAGAACGCGGCTCGGCTCTGATGGGTATTGGACTGGCTACGGGTGAGAACCGTGCCTCCGAGGCTGCCCGCAAGGCGATCATGAGCCCGCTGCTTGAAACCTCTATCGAAGGTGCTCGCGGTGTGATCATGAATATTACGGGAGGGACCAATCTTTCCTTGTATGAAGTGAATGAAGCGGCCGAGATTGTAACATCTGCTTCTGATCCGGAAGTGAACATGATCTTCGGTGCGATCATTGAGGAAAGCATGAAGGATGAAATCAAGGTAACGGTTATCGCTACCGGCTTTGAGAGCAAACCTGTTCAAATCCCGCCGGTACGTCGTCCTGGAATGCCGCAAGGGGAACAACAGCAACAACAGCAGCCGGAAACGGACAAGAGTAATGTAAATCTGAAGCCGTTTGGCAATCAGAGCAGCAATGATCAGCTTGATATTCCTACTTTCCTTCGCAATCGTTCCCGCAATAATGATTAATAACGGTAAGCCTGTGCTTCGTCATCATGATGAAGACAGGCTTATTTTTATATCCACGCCTCGTTATCTTCCTTTTATTTCATTTACAAGGCCAACAGCTGAATGCTGTCACACTTTCACGAATGAAAGTCCAATCAGCAATTACTGTGGAAATTAAGGATATTCCCCGAGCTTTCCTGCCAAGATAGAGATCGCCGATAACGCTAAGAGGCTGCTCCTGGTACAGGTCTCTAAAAACTGCCCTTCATCGACAAAAAAAGTCTGTAATCCGCCCACAGGTTTAGACAGACTTTGAATTCTATTCTTCTTATACTAGTAACATCTCCCGTTGCCCAGAAAACAACAGAAGGATAACCGAAGTGATTCTTCGACTAGGCAGGTGAACAACCTGGTTGTTTATATTGATCTCATATTTTTGGCAAACCTCGTCATTGACGGCATGTTGCTGGCTTTGACCGCCTGGATGCGCAGGGTCAAGCCAAGGTGGTGGAGACTCGTATTATCCTCTGTGGTAGGCGCACTGTATGTCGTCATGATGTTTGTCCCGCAACTCTCATTTTTGTTTACTTTTCTCATCAAATTTGGACTTTCGTTGATCATGTTATGGATTGCTTTCGGCTTTGCAAGCTTACAGAGTTATCTGCGAAATTTGGGAGCATTTTATATGGTGAATTTTGCGGCGGCCGGAGGCATTATCGGTGTTCATTACCTGGTCCAAAATTCGGGAGAACTGTTTAGCGGGATATGGTATACGACATCGGGAGGACTATCGTTTGAATTGAAGGTGGGATTCTGGTTTGCGTGCATTACCTTTTTTGTAGTTGTATTCGGATTTAAAGCCGTTCAGACCACGAAACGTAAAACCGAGAACCGGGAGGCCTTATTGGGAGAGGTGTCGGTATGGATCGGCAGCGCCAAAATATCCTGTGTGGGGCTGCTCGATACAGGTAACCAATTGAGTGATCCCTTAACCCGCACGCCGGTTATGGTGATGGAAGCAGCACTGTGGGAAGCCCACCTGCCTCAGGGATGGAGCAAACAGTTGATGGAGGGGGAACCGGACAAATTAATCATGGGGCTCGCGGCAGAGGAATTTGAATGGCAAGACCGTCTGCGGCTTGTTCCCTATCGCGGTGTCAACCGGGGGGCTGCTTTCATGCTTGCGTTAAAGCCCGACATGGTACGGATCGAACTGGGAGGATTTGAATATTCGGCATCCAAGGTGTTGATTGGTCTTGATGGCGGGACGCTCTCGGGTGACAGGGCATACAGGGCCATTATCCATCCGGCATTAACGGAAGGAGAAGGTACGACGAAGATGGATGCCAATTCAAACAAGCCGGTGTCCGATGGAAGCTGCAAATCCGAGGTGGACGCTTCATCGCTCAATGGGGGAACCGGTCCGGAATCAGGTGCAGCCAAGAACGCAGGATGATAACCATGAAGCCATTTTCATAGTGTTCGAGTTTGCCATCAATACGGCGGACTCATGAATAAGTCTTTGAAAACCTTTATGACATTTCCAGAGCATGCCGGACTAGAAGAATTGAAATTACGTTTATGAAGCCAGTTATCCCTACGGGAAAACGTTTAGGAGGATAAGAGATGCCCGTTAAATGGAGATTAGCATTGCAGCTGCAGTATTATCGCGTACTTTTTTTGCTAGGCCTGAAGAGTCAGGAAATCTACTATATCGGAGGAAGCGAGGCGCTCCCGCCGCCGCTTACGAAAGAGGAAGAGGAGTTCTTGCTCAAGAAGCTGCCTACCGGGGATGCAGCCACCCGTGCCATGCTTATCGAACGTAACCTGCGTCTGGTCGTTTACATTGCCCGCAAATTCGAGAACACCGGCATTAACATCGAGGATTTGGTATCGATTGGTGCCATCGGTTTGATTAAGGCGGTGAATACGTTTGACCCGGAGAAAAAAATCAAGCTGGCTACATACGCCTCGCGCTGTATTGAGAACGAAATTTTGATGTATTTGCGCCGGAATAACAAAACCCGCAGCGAGGTTTCTTTTGACGAACCGCTGAATATCGATTGGGACGGCAATGAATTGCTCTTGTCCGACGTATTGGGTACCGAGAATGACACCATCTACCGTAATATCGAGGAGCAGGTCGACCGGAAGCTGCTGCAAAAAGCGCTGGATAAATTAAGCGACCGGGAACGCATGATTATGGAGCTTCGTTTTGGTCTTCAGGACGGTGAGGAAAAGACTCAAAAAGACGTGGCAGATCTGCTTGGAATCTCACAATCCTACATTTCCCGATTGGAGAAGAGAATTATAAAGAGGCTCCGCAAAGAATTCAACAAGATGGTGTAACTGGAAATCGTAAGGAATAAAATAGCCCCCCTCGGAGATAATGTACAGTAATGTTTCTCCTTGGGAGGTTAGTCATCATGACGCGAAACAAAGTTGAAATTTGTGGTGTGGATACGTCAAAACTGCCTGTTCTGACGAATGTGGAAATGAGGGAACTGTTTCATAATCTGCAGCAGAACAATGAACGATCGGCTCGAGAAAAACTGGTGAACGGCAACCTGAGACTGGTGCTCAGCGTCATCCAAAGGTTTAACAATCGGGGAGAGTTTGTTGATGATCTGTTTCAGGTGGGCTGCATCGGATTGATGAAAGCCATCGACAATTTTGATTTATCGCAAAATGTTAAATTTTCCACTTATGCCGTACCGATGATTATCGGAGAAATACGTCGATATTTAAGGGACAATAACCCGATTCGCGTCTCCCGATCCCTGCGTGATATTGCTTACAAAGCACTTCAGGTCAGGGATCAGCTGACAAATGCGAACTCGCGTGAACCGACGATTTTTGAAATTTCCGAAGCGCTGAACGTGCCCAAGGAAGACGTTGTTTTTGCACTAGATGCTATTCAAGATCCCGTTTCGCTGTTTGAGCCGATTTATCATGACGGTGGCGATCCGATTTATGTGATGGATCAAATCAGTGATGATAAGAACAAAGATGTGTCCTGGATTGAGGAAATTGCGCTCCGGGAAGCGATGCACAAGCTCGGACAACGCGAGAAAATGATTTTATCCATGCGGTTTTATGAAGGCAAGACCCAGATGGAGGTTGCGGATGAAATCGGCATCTCCCAAGCTCAAGTGTCCCGCCTGGAGAAGTCAGCGATCAAGCAGATGCAGAAGCACGTCAAAACGTAAGAAGACCAGCAATCAAACGAACAGATAACGATCCCGTTTATGGGATCGTTTTTTTAATTTTAGATAAGCTATTTTACCTAAGCGGCTCATATATTGAACAGAGGGATATGGATTGAAGATGATGGACGGCAAACCTTCAAATACATCTAAGGTGTGATGCTTATGATACCTGATAATCAAATGGTGGGGAAAAAGATGAAAATTTCTGATTTTCAAACGAAGGATGTTATTAATATCATTGATGGCAAACGGCTCGGACAGATCAGCGATCTGGAGCTGGACTTGCGGCAGGGCCGGATTGAAGCGATTGTGGTGCCAAGTTACGGTAAATTTATGGGGCTGTTCGGCGGCGGGAGCGACCTGATCATTCCGTGGCGGAATATCGTCAAGATTGGCTCGGATGTCGTCCTTGTCAAAATGGAGGAATTGCGAAGAACGCCCGATGATCAGGAATCGGTGGAATACCTAGACCGGCCGGACCGGCGATCCTTCTAAACAGACGGATCCGGTTAATGTGTCTCCGGCGTGGGTTTTCTGTTACACTGGTCATAGAGGTGGGATGCGCATGGAACCGTTTGTTAGACAAGATCAGCAGACACCGAGTCTGTTTGTGCTTGAAAAATGGAGTGGGGGATCAGGAAGCGCCGCACTCACGGCCGGCTTCACAGGCCGGCATGGCGGCGTAAGCCGAGCCCCCTATGATAGTTTGAATTTGGCCTTTCATGTCGGAGACGAGCCGGGCGACATTGTAGAGAACCGGAAACGAACTGCTGCGGCGTTGGGTTTTTCTCTGGAAGACTGGACTTGCGGTGAACAGGTCCATGATGTTCAGATTGGCGTGGTTCATGATAATGACAGGGGCAGAGGGAGTTTGGACCGAGCCTCGGCTTTTCAAAATACGGATGGACTTGTAACCGATGTTCCCGGCGTTTTATTGACGTCCTTCTACGCGGACTGCGTGCCGCTTTATTTTTGGGATCCGGTTACGGCTGCTGTCGGTTTGGCACACGCTGGCTGGAAGGGGACCGTGGGAAGCATCGCTGAGAAAATGGTCGACAGGATGGTTGTGGAATACGGAAGCTTGCCCCAGCACATTCACGCAGCGATTGGTCCATCCATAAGCGAGTGCTGCTACGAGGTGGATGATCGGGTCATGGATCGTGTCCGCGATATCGGAATCGAGGAATTCACATCCGAGAAAGTTACAAATTCAGCTTTTTATATCGACAAGGGACACGGGAAATACATGCTGAACTTGAAAGAAATAAACAGACACATTATGATTAAAGCAGGAATATTGGCGGAACATATCGAATGTACATCATGGTGTACAAGCTGCAATCATGATCTGTTCTTCTCTTATCGTAAAGATGGAGGGACAACGGGTCGTATGGCAAGCTGGATCGGGATGAGAAAGAGGTGAGTCGTCCCTTGAGTTTGAAGGAACGTATCGATCAAGTGGAACAGCGAATCACGGAGGCTTGCGCAAGAAGCGGCAGGAACCGGACGGATGTAAATATCATTGCGGTTACTAAATATGTCTCCTTGGATATGACAGCTTCGGTACTGGATCACGGACTTTTGCATATCGGCGAGAACCGCTGGCAGGATGCCCAGGCGAAGTGGAACGCTCTTGGAAACCGCGGCACATGGCATTTCATCGGCCATCTTCAGACCAATAAGGTTCGGGATGTCATTGATAAATTTCAATATATTCATTCGCTCGACCGCTTGTCTCTGGCCCATGAGCTGGAGAAGAGGGCTGCTGCGCTGAATCTGCAGGTATCCGCCTTTATGCAGGTCAATATCTCGGGCGAGGAATCCAAGTATGGTTTGCCTCCTGAGAAAGCAGCCGAGTTTTTGAAGGAAATCAACAGTCTTTCACACGTAAAGGTGACCGGACTCATGACCATGGCTCCATACGAATCGTCGGCGGAGCAGACGCGTCCTGTATTTCGTGGTTTAAGACAACTAAGAGATGAGCTGAACAAGCAGGCGCTTACGGCGGAGCCATTGACCGAATTGTCCATGGGCATGTCCAATGACTTTGAAGTAGCCATAGAGGAAGGGGCGACCTGGGTGCGTCTCGGCTCGATTTTAGTAGGGAAAGAGGAGGATTGACGATGGGCGTGATGAACCGGTTTATGAATTTCTTGGGACTGCAAGAGGAAGAAGAAGTTGTGGAACGCGAGGTTCTGGCCTCGCAGGAAGAGCCGGTGGAGGCAACGCCGTTTGATCATCGGAAGAACCAAAAGAGCGGAAATATCGTAAGCATTCATTCACAGAAGAACGTGAAGGTTGTATTAGTGGAGCCTCGTTCATATGATGAAGCACAGGAGATTGCAGATCATCTGCGGTCATTCCGAACGGTTGTGGTCAACCTGCAGCGTGTGAGGAATGATCAGGCGCTGCGCATTATCGATTTTCTCAGCGGAACCGTGTATGCGCTTAGCGGCGGAATCTCGAAGGTGGGCGGGAACATCTTCCTATGCACGCCGGATACCGTGGAGATCCAAGGTTCGATCTCGGAGATTCTAGCAGACGAGCATGAATATAACAGAATGAGGTGATTTAGGCTTTGACCTACGAAATTATTAGCGTTGTTAGCACGCTATTCCGTATTTACTTCTACATGATTTTAGTTTATGTTTTGATGTCATGGCTTCCGAATGTGAGGGAAAGCTTTGTCGGCGAGCTGCTCGGCAAGCTGGTAGAGCCTTATCTGGCGCCTTTCCGTAGGTTCATCCCCCCGATTATGGGCATGATCGACATTTCACCAATTGTTGCATTGTTTGTGCTCCAGTTAGCGGAGCGAGGCGTATACGCGATTCTCGGCTATCTCCTTGGGTGAATAAGCGATGAAACTGGACATCTACGATCATTTTCACAAGGATGAACGGGAGTTTGTGGACCGGGCTTGGGAGTGGGTTGTCAATGCCGGACAATATCATGAAGCGAAACTGACGGATTTTCTGGATCCTCGCCAGCGATTCATTCTGGAATCGCTTGTGAATCGTCATCCGGATGTGCATGCCATGTTTGATGGTGGACATGCTGATGCAGAACGCGTCCGGGCGTGGATCGCTCCGGATTACCGAGCGCTTGAAGGCGAGGATTTCAAGATGAAGGTGCTCAGCATTTCTTCCGGAGATCAGAAGTTTCTGGAGCTTGAGCATGGCGACTACATGGGTTCGATTTTGGGTCTTGGCATTAAGAGATCGAAGATTGGTGACATCCATGTGCTCGCGGACGGCTGCCATGCGGTCGTTGCGGACGATATCAGCGCGTTTCTCCATCTGAATCTCAGCCAGGTCCACCGGGTGCATGTGATGACGGAGCTGCTGCCGCTGGACAAGCTTGAGGTTGCCCGCACGAATTTCGAAGCGATGGATATTACGGTATCTTCCATGAGACTGGACGGAATCGCCAGCGATGCATATCGAATCAGCCGGACGAAAATCGTGGTGCCGATCAAGGCTGGCCGATGCCGCGTGAACTGGAAAGTGGAAGAGGACCCCTCAACGAATTTAAAAGAAGGCGATGTCGTTTCCATCCAAGGCTTTGGACGGTTTAAAGTTTTGGAGACAGGAAGCCTGACGAAAAAAGGGCGGTACCGTATCAAGGTTGGGAAATATGCCTGACCTTTGAAGGAATTGCCGTTTTTTTGTCGAATGAGTACAAAGTGTCATTCAAAATAACAATGGATTTACCGATAAATCGTAAATGACCGCTATTGTCTTCACGGACGGGTGGTTTGGCTAACACAGCGGATGAACCGTCCTGTAAGGCCCATATATTTAGGAGGTGCACACCATGCCATTGACGCCGCTTGATATACATAACAAGGAATTTGCTCGTCGAATTCGGGGTTATGATGAGGACGAGGTCAACGAGTTTTTGGATCAGATTATTAAGGATTATGAAAGTGTGATCCGGGAGAACAAAGAGTTGGGCAACCAGCTTATTGCGATGCAAGAAAGACTGGATCATTTTTCGAATATTGAGGAAACCTTGTCTAAGACCATCATTGTCGCTCAGGAGGCGGCGGATGAGCTGAAGAACAACGCGAAGAAGGAAGCCCAGCTGATCATTAAGGAATCCGAGAAGAATGCGGACCGGATCATTAATGATGCGCTCGGTAAATCCCGCAAAATCGCGCTTGAGGTTGAAGAACTGAAGAAGCAGGCTTCCATCTACCGCACCCGCTTCCGTTCCCTGGTTGAGGCGCAGCTGGAGCTGTTGAAACAAGAAGGCTGGGAGACGCTCGAGAACCGGGAACCGAGTCTTGAACCAAAAGAAGTATACTAGGCGGGTACCGGTTGACTTTTTCCGCGAAAGAGTCTATAACTAATAACATATTGTTGATTCATACAACCATTCGTTGATGGGAATAGTACGCGAAGGATCTGTCCCTCAGAGAGCCGGCAGTTGCTGAAAGCCCGGCGTTCAGACCAAGCAGAAGATCATCCCGGAGAAGTGAAGCTGAAGCGTTTAACCGCGTGCGTAAGCTGAACCGTCAGCCGAACGTTACATCGGACCTTGCCTATTACGAACAGGCATGGACATTGAGGTGTCGCTAGAGCAGACTTCCATTTGAAGTCGGCCGTGCGAAATTAGGGTGGTATCGCGAGAACAGGTTCTCGTCCCTTGGGGGATGAGGCCTTTTTTTATTTTCACAGAACATTTACGAAAAAGGGCGAGTTCAAAAAGGTCGGTTTTCAGCACCGAAGCTTATGCTTCCAATGTGCGTTTTTTCAAAACGCTTTAGTTGGATGAAGCTAGGGATTGAGGAGCGGAGCGTACGTAGTTTGTACGTGAGCACCTGAAATGTTTCCGTAGGAAACATACTTCGGAAGCTACTACTTAGGCCCGGCTGAATTCAAGATTCGATGCCGAGTTGCTTCTTGATTCACTTCGTGTTAGATATAGAATTTATGAGTTATCAGTGGAACTGATGAAATTCTATATCGCAAGAAAACCTACCTATGCATCGCGGACGCTCATTTTTGAAGTGGCCTGGGATAGAGGGTTTCTTATCAAAATCGGACTTTTTGAACAACCTCGAAAAAGAGTGAAAGGAAGATCTGTATGAACAGAGTAGACGTCAAGGAGAAGGCGCGGGCCAGAGAGCTGCGCATCTTGAACAAATGGAACGAGGAGAACACGTTCAAGAAATCAATCGAGCTGCGGGCCGGCAAGCCGAATTATGTATTCTACGAAGGTCCGCCGACCGCTAACGGTGCGCCGCACATCGGTCACGTCCTTGGCCGCGTCATCAAGGATTTTGTGGGCCGTTATCAGACGATGAAGGGCTACCATGTCGTTCGGAAAGCGGGCTGGGATACGCACGGGCTTCCGGTTGAGCTTGGCGTAGAGAAGCAGCTAGGCATCTCCGGCAAGCAGGAGATCGAGAATTATGGCGTTGAAGCTTTTATCAAAAAATGCAAAGCCAGCGTATTTGAATATGAGCACAAGTGGCGCGAGCTGACCGAGGCAATTGCTTATTGGACCGATCTGGATCATCCCTACATCACGCTTGAGAACAACTATATCGAGAGTGTATGGAACATTCTGGCGACGATTCATGATAAAGGCCTTCTGTACCGCGGTCATCGCGTGAGCCCATACTGTCCTTGCTGTCAGACTACGCTCAGCTCCCACGAGGTGGCGCAAGGTTATGAGGATGTTAAAGACCTTAGCGCAACGGCGAAATTTAAGCTGCATGACGGCGGAGAGTATGTACTGGCATGGACAACGACGCCTTGGACGCTTCCATCCCACGTGGCACTGGCTGTGAATCCCGATATGGATTACGCCCGCGTCGAGCAGGAGGACGGCATCTATATCGTGGCGAAGAATCTGGTAGAGGATGTCATGAAGGGCGACTTTACCGTTCTGTCCACACTCAAAGGTTCCGAGCTGGTCGGCAAGACTTACGATCCTCCGTTCCCGTTTGTAAAAGCGGAAAAAGCGAATCTCATCGTCGGCGCATCCTTTGTTACCGATGCAAGCGGTACGGGGATTGTGCATATGGCTCCTGCGCACGGTGAAGATGACTATCGGGTATGTCGCGAGAATGGCATCAGCTTCGTGAGTGTGGTGAACGGCCAAGGCCGTTATACCGACGAAGTGACGGATTTTGCCGGACGCTTCGTGAAGGATTGCGATCTGGACATCGTGAAGGCATTGTCTGAAAAAGGACTTCTGTACAGCAAGGAGAAATACGAGCACAGCTATCCTTTCTGCTGGCGCTGTAAATCCCCGCTGCTCTATTATGCGATGGAGAGCTGGTTTATCGAAACGACAGCGGTTAAGGATCAGTTGATCGCGAACAACAATGAGGTCACCTGGTATCCGGGCCATGTGCGCGAAGGCCGCTTCGGCAAGTTCCTTGAAGATCTGGTAGATTGGAATATTAGCCGGAACCGTTATTGGGGAACACCGCTTAACGTATGGGTCTGCGATTCTTGTGAAGGGCAATTCTCGCCGCACAGCATTGCGGAGCTTCGGGCTAACGCCGTAGGCGAGGTAGCGGAGGATCTGGAGCTGCATAAGCCGTATGTGGATGAAGTGAAAGTGAAATGCCCTCACTGTGAAGGCGGCGTCATGGAACGGACCTCGGAAGTCATCGACGTATGGTTTGACAGCGGATCGATGCCGTATGCGCAATACCATTATCCATTCGAAGACAAGGAGAAATTCGAACAGCAGTATCCTGCTGATATGATCTGCGAAGGGATCGACCAGACGCGCGGATGGTTCTACAGCTTGCTTGCCGTATCGACTCTCTTTACGGGTAAAGCGCCTTATAAAGCGGTTATGGCCACAGGACATATTCTTGATGAAAACGGACAGAAGATGTCCAAATCCAAGGGCAACGTCATCGATCCTTGGGAAATCATCGAAGAGTACGGCACAGATGCGTTCCGTTGGGCGCTGCTCGCTGACAGTGCACCATGGAACAGCAAACGCTTTTCGAAAGGAATCGTCGGCGAAGCCAAATCCAAGGTTGTCGATACGCTGGTGAACACCCATGCGTTCCTGACATTGTATGCCGGCATCGATGGCTATGATCCGAAGGAGCATGACTTCAAGGGATCGAACCACAAGCTGGACCGCTGGATTCTGTCCCGACTGAACAGCTTGATTCAAGTGGTTGACAAGGGACTGGCCGTGAATGATTTCCTGAACGCGGCCAAAGCAATCGAAGCTTACGTGGATGAGCTGAGCAACTGGTATATCCGCCGTTCGCGCGACCGTTTCTGGGGCAGCGGACTCGGGGAGGATAAGCTGGCCGCATACGGGACGCTTACGCACGTGCTGTTGACCCTCTCCAAGCTGATGGCACCATTCACGCCGATGCTGTCCGAAGATATCTTCGTCAACTTGGGCGGCGGTGAGAGCGTGCATCTGGCCGACTTCCCGCAAGCCGACGAAGCGTTGATCGACAAGGCGCTCGAGCAGGACATGGAGACGGCTAGACAGATCGTAGAGCTTGCGCGCAACGTCCGCAACGAGACCGGGATCAAAACGCGCCAGCCGCTGTCTGAGCTCATCGTATCCATGGATCGCGAGTTTGATCTCGCGGGATATGAAGACATCATCAAGGATGAGATCAACGTCAAAGCGATTGAGGTGGAGACCAGCGACAGTGGTTTCGTTGATTTCACGCTGAAAATGAACCTAAAGATTGCAGGCAAGAAATACGGTAAAAATATCGGCTTCCTGCAAGGGTTCCTGAAAGGCATGAGCAGTGACGAGACCCGCAAGGTGGTCCAAACGGGCGGCGTGAACGTGACATCGCCGGAAGGTGAAGAATTACAGATCACGTCCGAAGAGCTGCTGGTGGAGAAGAAGGCGAAGGAAGGCTTTGCATCCGCTTCAGGTTATGGTTTAACCGTGGCGCTTAATACGGATATCACGCCGGAGCTCGAGCAGGAAGGCTGGGTTCGCGAAGTGGTGCGTGCCGTACAGGATACGCGCAAGAAGCTGGACCTGCCGATCGAGAAGCGGGTGAACTTGACGCTCGATACGGATGAAGAGCTTAAAGTTGCGATCACCGCATTTGAAGATGTGCTGCGCGAGAATGTCCTTGTGAACAATTTGCAATTCGGACAAAGCGAAGGGATGGAGCGGGTTGAGCTTGGCGGCAAAACCATCGGCATCCACATCGCCTAAGTTATAAATTGGTTAAAAAATACTGCCCTTATCAACAGGGGCAGTATTTTTTTGTATTTTATAAAAAATATCGAATACCTAAGGGTATTCTCACAAACGAATGAGATGCTTCCCATAGATGCATAATAATCAGCGAATTGATATGTAATGGTAAGCAGATTCCGAGCATACAAGGTAATGTAGCTGCTCTGGGTCTATAATTTGAAGTCGATTAGTTTAGGCAAAGGGGCGGAAGAAATGGCGGAGAAGCCGGATGCTGGGGTGCCAACTGAACAAAAAAAATCACTTGAGGAAGAGCGGGACCAATTGCGCGCCATACACCGCATGACCACGGACATAGCACAGCAGCTGGAGAAGGCTCGGATCGCGGAGTATACCCAGCTGCTGAACCGCCCATGGAAGTTGATTTGGACCAATTTGCTGGCCGGGTCGGCCCGCGGTGTGGGAATCGCGATTGGCTTTACCTTTTTTGCTGCGACCATTATATATGTCCTTCAGGCACTTGGTGCATTGAATTTGCCTATTATCGGCGACTACATTGCAGATATTGTCCGGATCGTTCAGCGTCAGCTTGAGCTGACGTGAGTGATCTATATGAATATGTAATGCCCGGCAGCCGCTGAGATTTCATAATATGCTGCCGGTCGTAAACGCTTATTTAGCTGAAGGATTCATTATCATCATCAGGATCGCCATGGGGATCAAGCAGATAGCTTCCTTCGCCCCGGTTTAGGTAATCGACATATTGCGGGCTTCGTACGATAAACACTTCGGAGCCATCGATATTGGTTGCAACGAAATTTTCATACACTTCAACAAATCCGCCTTGATCATCGCCATTCTCGATATCCATCTCGTTATAGCTGTCAATTTCGTTGCCTTCCGCCAGCGCAGGGGAGTTGGAGTTCCCCCAGCTTTCAACGATCTGCCAAGCATCCTCGCCGTCAAATGCAGCATATTCATGCTCATCCATACTCGATTTTCCAAAAACGGGAGCAAGGACTTCCTCCTCAACCGGACGATCGCGGGAGACTCGTTCACGAGGCGTGTCCTTTACACAATATTGTGTGTCCGGGAGAACCTCCAACCGTTCGTATGGAATCGGCTGGCCGCAGGTAAGACACACGCCGTAACGGCCGTGATGAATCGCTTCAAGCGAAAAAATAACCCGCTGCAGCTCCTGATCCACCCTATCCTGAAGGGCAAGATCTTTTTCTCGTTCAAACATCTCACTTGCCAAGTCCCCGGGATGGTTATCAATATGGGACAGCTCGCCGGTCATATCTCGCTCTGATTCCCCCAGCCCATGCTGGTCGTTATATACCATGCGCCGTTCAAGCTCAACCTTTCGATCCATCAGCTTTTGTTGTAAATTATTGAGTTGCTCCTGAGTTAGATGCGACATGTCAGGCTCCTTTCATGGTCCGAAGTTGACCTTCTGGTTCATGTGTATAGAGTGCACCCATTGAGATGGTTTTACTGACGGAAAATGTTCTCGCCACTGGACAGGAATGGACGATTTCTGAGCCGCTGTGCTACAATAAGACGAGTTACGGACCAATCAGCGAGGTGATCGCCTGATTGGAGAAGACAAGAACGGAGTGACATAAACAAGTGGTGTATTATTTGATTGCATTTGTTTTATTTCTTATCGATCAGGGAACCAAGTACTTGATTGCTTCGAACCTTGAGATGTATGAACAGATCCCTGTGATTGGAGACTTCTTCCTCATTACGTCCAGCCGAAACCGTGGAGCCGCGTTTGGCATACTGCAGGATCAATTATGGTTCTTCATTATTGTGACGCTAATCGTTGTGGGCGGAATTGTCTGGTACCTGCGGAAGGTATCGAAGGAAGGACGGAAGCTGCTGCCGACCGCTCTTGCGCTTGTGCTTGGCGGGGCACTCGGAAACTTCATCGATCGCTTGTTGATGGGGGAGGTTGTCGATTTCCTGCAATTTAATTTTGGCAGCTACACATTCCCGATTTTTAATATTGCCGATTCTTGTATCGTCATCGGTGTGGGATTGATCATATTGGACACGCTTCTGGAAGGAAGACGCGAGAAGATAAAGACAACAAGTGAAGTTTCTGGCACAGAAGGGAATGAATAATGTTGCAAGACGGTATGGATACAGGTCCGGAATGGACAGGTGAGACGGGGCACGAAGCGGAAGCTTTCGAATGGACGGTGGATGCCGAATCTGCCAAAACCCGTATAGATAAATACATAACGGAGAACCTCGGTGAGGATGTCTCGCGCTCCCAGGTGCAGTTATGGATTACGGATGGACATGTTTTCGTGAATGAAGGTCCGGTTAAGTCCAATTACAAGGTGAGTCAGGGTGACCGCATCCTGCTGAAAATTCCTGAGCCATCGGCAGTAGAGATTATTCCGGAAGATATCCCGCTTGAGATCGCGTATGAAGATGCGGATGTCATTGTTGTGAATAAACCTCGAGGGATGGTGGTCCATCCGGCTGCGGGACATTCGTCAGGGACGCTTGTGAATGCGTTGATGTTTCACTGCAACGACTTATCGGGCATTAATGGGGAGCTTCGCCCCGGCATCGTTCATCGGATTGACAAGGATACGACCGGTCTGATTATGGCAGCGAAGAATGATAAAGCTCATGCTTCTCTTGCCGCCCAGCTGAAGGATCACAGCGTGAACCGCCGTTACTTGGCCTTGGTGCACGGCAACATCAGTCATGATCAAGGCACCATTGACGCTCCGATCGGCCGCGACGCGCAGGATCGTAAACTGTATACCGTCACGGACCGGAACAGCAAACATGCGGTGACTCATTTTACCGTAGTGGAACGGTTCGGGGATTACAGTCTTCTCGAGCTGAAGCTGGAGACGGGACGTACGCATCAAATCCGCGTGCATATGAAGTATATCGGCCATCCTCTCGTAGGTGATCCTGTTTACGGCAAGAGCAAGGGGATTAAATTAAACGGTCAGGCGCTTCACGCCGCCATTTTGGGTTTTGTCCATCCCTCTACGGGGGAGTACATGGAGTTTTCGGCACCGATGCCGGATGATATGGAAGAACTGTTGACGATTTTAAGGGGCCGCTAGCGGTCCCTTTTTGCATTTATAGGTTTTGGGGTCCCCGCAAAGCATTTGGAATAAGCATCGAAGCATAGGCTCCACTTTGTGGGGCTATTTCTCTTGCCATCCAAACCATGGATATGTTATAGTGACGATAACTTTAATGAAGGAGGTGAGCAGGATGAATATCGAGATGGTTAACAACCGTATTAGCCAGCTGCCTATAGCTATGGCTGGCATTGTTCATGCATTTCTCTACAACGGGAGAGGTCTGTCCAATTTTAATGATACGGTTTGTACCATCGCGAGAAGTCACCTGCCTGCCTACACGGATTAAGCCTATTGAGGCTTACTATTCTTAAGGGTCTGCGGAGCTTGCTCTGTGGGCCCTTTTTGCGTTTGCAGTCCGGGTCTTCTCCTTAATCTATACGCTCGGCGAACGAGTAGAATTGTTCGCAGCATACAGGAGGAAACCTAAAATGAATATGATCAATGTACAGAAACTGACGCAATACCACGGTGCTCATCTGGTACTGGACCAGATATCGTTTGAAATACAGGAAGGCGAGAAGGTCGCGCTTATTGGAAGGAACGGCAGCGGAAAGTCGACGCTGATGCGCCTGCTTGCGGGTCTGGATCAGCCCAACGAGGGGCTGCTGGCCATCAAGAAGGGGGCGAAAATCGGATATTTGGAGCAAATTCCGAGCCATATGGATACATGGACGGTGCAGGATGTACTGGCACAGGGATTGCGTCACTTGAAGGATTACCGAGCGGAAATGACAGGGCTTGAGGAAAAAATGAGTGACCCGGACATCGCCGGAGATTCTGAGATGCTCGATCGAGTGCTGCGGAAATACTCAGCGCTTCAGGAACGGTTTGAAACAGAGGGCGGCTATGAGCTGGAAGCAAGCATCGATAAAATCGCTACCGGGCTGCAAATACCCAAGAGTGAGTACGGATTGGCCTTTGGTTCGTTATCGGGTGGAGAACAGACACGTGTCGTGCTGGCATCGCAGCTAATTGTACAGCCGGATTTGCTCCTGCTCGATGAACCAACCAACCATCTGGATTTAGCACGCACGGAATGGTTGGAGGAATTCATGCGCGAATATCCGGGAACTTGCGTCATTATTTCTCACGACCGATATTTTCTGGACCGGGTTGTGTCCAAAACGATAGAGATTGAAGATGGCGAAGTTTTCAGTGCTCATGGCGGTTATACCGCGTTCATGAAAGAGAAGGAAGAGCGATTGCTGCAGCAGTTCGCCGAATATCAAGAGCAGCAGAAAGTAATCAAGAAGATGAAGGAATCCATCAAGCAGCTTGAAGAGTTCGGCCGGATTGGCGGCAATGAGAAGTTTTTCAAGCGCGCGGCCTCCATGAGAAGGGCATTGGAGCGCATGGAGCGGGTCAAGCGACCCGTGCTGGAACGAAGACAGGCTGATTTTGACCTGAATCCTCAGGATCGTTCCGGCCGCCGCGTGGCATACTTTGAACAAGTTAAGGTTTCCTATGGGAAACAGGCGGTGCTGAGGGGGGCATCCGGTCTAATCGAATTCGGCGAGAAAATCGCGCTGATGGGCTCGAACGGCAGCGGGAAAACAACGCTTTTTAAAGTGCTGTTGGGCGAGCTGACGCCTGATTCCGGTTTGCTTGAATGGGGTTCGCGTGTCGATGTCGGTTACTTGGCTCAGCAGGAGGAACCGGACAATCCGAAGGCAACGGTGCTCCAATATTTCCGGGAGAAGGCCGGAGTTGAAGAGGGAGAAGCCCGAGGGATATTGGCAAGGTATCTGTTCTATGGCGCGGCCGTATTCAGATCGGTGGGGCAGCTGTCCGGAGGGGAATGGACAAGATTGAGACTCGCGCTGCTCATCCATCAGAAGCCGAACCTGCTGCTTCTGGATGAACCCACGAACCATCTGGATATTGCCTCCCGTGAAGCGTTGGAGGATGCATTGCTGGGTTATACGGGGACCGTTCTTGCCATTTCCCATGACCGTTATTTCGTGAATCAAGTGTCTCGCAAAGTGTGGGATTTAAATCAAGGGAAGTTAACGGTCTATCATGGAAATTATGATGATTTCCGGGATAAGAAAGAACGGCTTGAAGCTGACCTTCAGACAAGGGATTTATCAGCGGGGAGAGAGGGTATCCCCAAACAGAAGGCGGAGCCGAAGCCCCAAGCGAAGGATAGCCCTGCTCTGCTTACCAAGAAATTAAATGCGGATCGTTCTTCCGCTGAAAGGGCCGAATGGTTGGAGGAGGAAATTGCTCGTATTGAGACCCGCATTCGGGAGCTTGACGGCTGGCTTGAGAGAGAAGGCGGCGATTTACACGAGGATACGGATCTGTCGCAACTCGAGCAGCGCTGGAACGACCGAGAGCTGTTATCCGCGAGTCGTGACGAGCTCCTTGCGGAATGGCTGGAGCTAACTTAAAGTACGAATTCAAATATGAACACCTTATGATTTACCAGCTCCACCAGCCGAAAAAGTACAAATCATTTGATATATAATGCATGGCTCCCGTTGTGATTTTCCTGCATATTTAGGATGAGTATGAAAGCTTAGAGTAGGAGATGAATACAAATCATGAGTATCGATAAATATCAGGAAACGTACATTCAACAGAACTTTGCCAACCGGATCGGCGGTGCTAATTATGGCAAAGATACAGCCATTTATAAATTCGAGAAGATCAAAAGAGCCAAGGCAGCGGCGAAGCAGGAGCATCCTGGGACGGAGCTGATCGATATGGGGGTTGGCGAGCCGGATGAGATGGCGGATGCAGGCATCGTGGCGAAGCTTGCAGAAGAAGCAGGGAAGCGGGAAAACCGCGGCTATGCGGATAACGGAATTCCGGAGTTCAAGGAAGCAGCCGCTCGCTACTTGAAGAATGTATTTGGCGTAGAAGGCATTGATGCCGCTACAGAAGTTCTGCACTCCATCGGTTCCAAGCCGGCACTGGCGATGCTGCCGTCCTGCTTCATTAATCCTGGGGACATCACCATTATGACGGTTCCCGGATATCCTGTACTCGGTACGCATACCAAGTATTTGGGCGGTGAAGTTTACAATGTGGAACTGAAAAAAGAGAACGGATTTCTGCCGGATCTCAGCTCCATCCCTGAGGACATTGCCCGCCGTGCCAAACTGCTCTACCTGAACTATCCGAACAACCCGACGGGTGCCAGCGCAACGGTCGAGTTTTTCACCGAGGTCGTTGAGTGGGCCCGCAAGTATGGTGTTGTTGTTGTCCATGACGCTCCTTATGCGGCACTGACTTACGACGGCTTGAAGCCGCTTAGCTTTCTCTCCGTACCCGGCGCGAAGGATGTTGGCGTGGAGCTTCATTCTCTGTCCAAATCTTACAACATGACGGGATGGCGCATTGGTTTCATCGCCGGTAACCCGCTAGTGGTTAAAGCGTTTGGCGATGTGAAGGACAACAACGATTCAGGACAATTCATCGCCATTCAAAAGGCTGCCGCATACGGTCTGGACAATCCGCAAATTACGGAGAAGATCGCTGAGAAGTATTCCCGCCGTCACAATATGCTGGTGGACGTGTTGAACGGGCTTGGTTTTACAGCCGAGAAGCCGAAGGGCTCCTTCTTCCTCTACGTTGAAGCTCCAAAAGGCGTTAAAGGCGGGCGCCGTTTTGAATCCGGCGAGGATTTCTCCCAGTATCTGATTCGCGAGAAATTGATCTCCACCGTACCTTGGGATGATGCGGGACATTTCGTACGCTTCTCCGTTACCTTCATTGCTGACGGTGAGGAAGAAGAGAAACGCGTCATTTCCGAAATTCGCAGAAGACTTAGCGATGTTGAATTTGAATTTTAGTGACATGTTATAACTCCGCTTGGTACGCGACATCTTTCGACTTGATTACGGTTGACATCTCCTGTAGGGTCTGTCATAATGAATTCAATCGAATAGCACCTTTAAATCAGTCCCGTGAGGCTGGCAAGGTAACGTGAACCGAGGTTCATTAACAGAAGGCAAAGCTCTGTCTGCGGATAGTTGCTGAGCTTTCCACACTATCTCTATGAGATCAACTCCTTGTCCAGCCGGGCAAGGAGTTTTTTTGTGTGTAATGAACTCACGGATCGTCTGAACTAGAAAGGGCTAATCAAACGTTTAGAAGGAGGACTTAAGGATGAGCAACGAACAGCATGTGATTATGGACGAGACGGCCATCCGCCGCGCCCTAACGAGAATTGCCCATGAAATTTTGGAAAAGAATAAAGGGATTGAGGACTGCGTCCTGGTCGGCATCCGCACACGCGGCGTGTTCTTGGCTCAGAGAATCGCTGAGCGAATGAATGAGATTGAAGGCACGCCGATTCCATGGGGAGAGATCGATGTGACTTCCTACCGCGATGACCGAGACAGCAAAGAAGCGGCTGCAGAACGGGGAGAAGGAGCGAAGCTCAGCCTGGAACATCTGAACATTCATGACAAGAAGGTTATTTTGTTCGATGACGTGCTGTACACCGGACGGACGATTCGGGCTGCGATGGACGCCCTGATGGACTGCGGACGGCCTAGAATGATACAGCTGGCGGTTCTGGCAGACCGCGGGCATCGCGAACTGCCGATCCGGCCGGATTATATCGGCAAGAACGTTCCTACCTCCAAACATGAGGAAATTACGGTTGCATTAACCGAAATCGACGGCAAGGATGAAGTGACCATTAGCCAAAGAGAGGAACGATAATCATGACAACAGCCATTTCATTGAAAGAACGTAGCCTCTTAGGCTTGAAGGATATTAGCAGAGACGAGATTGGATCGATCTTGAGTCGGGCGTCATATTGGGAAGCACAGTCCGAAAAAGTGGTGCCGGTACTTAAATCGAAATTTGCGGTTAATATGTTCTTCGAGAACAGCACCAGAACGAGATTTTCGTTTGAAATGGCTGAGAAAAGACTCGGCGCCGAGGTGATGAACTTTGCAGCGGCAGCCTCCAGCGTCGAGAAGGGTGAGTCGATCTACGATACCGTGAGGACACTGGAATCCATGGGGATCGATGCGGGCGTCATCCGGCTGAAACCCTCCGGAGTGCTGCAGGAGCTGGCCGAGCGGATCTCGATCCCGCTGGTCAATGCGGGGGACGGCAACAACGAACATCCTACCCAGGCGCTCCTGGATCTGTACACGATGAAGAAATGCTTTGGAGAGCTTAAAGGATTGACGGTATCCATTATCGGGGACATCAAGCATAGTCGGGTTGCACGATCAGACCTGTGGGCACTGCAGAAGTTCGGAGCTCATGTGCAATTCTGCGCACCGGAATCGATGCAGGCACCAGAGCTAGCCCAGTATGCACCCTATGTCTCGATGGAGAAGGCACTGAAGGCAGATGTGGTGATGATGCTGAGGGTTCAGCTGGAACGCCATAACGAAGGTGTATTTAAATCCAGCGCGGAATACCGGCAGCAGTATGGTTTGACGGAAGAACGGGCGGCCAAGCTGCTCGGGCATACGATGATTATGCACCCGGCACCGGTGAACCGGAACGTTGAAATCGACGATGCGGTCGTGGAAAGTCCCAAATCGATGATATTCAAGCAGATGGCAAACGGTGTGCCGATTCGCATGGCGGTTATGGAACGGGCGATGGGCTGATTCGAAACGCGAAATACGGTGTACAGGATGAATAAATATTAATATTTATACACAAATATGAATTTTTATTATACAATATACAAAGAAGCGAACGGTGCTTCTACTGCGGAGGGGACCAAGATGCAAATGCAAGTGATAAAGAATGCCAAAGTGATCAATGAACAAGGACAGCTCGAAGATAAACATATCGTCATTGCAGACGGATTGATTCAGTCGGTTACAAGTGATCTCGCAGCTTTGCCGGAACTTGGCGATAACGTTCAGATCATCGATGCCGAGGGCAAACTGGTCACACCGGGATTCATCGATATGCATGTGCACTTGAGAGAGCCGGGTTATGAGCACAAGGAAACGATCGAGAGCGGCAGCCGTTCGGCAGTGAAAGGCGGATTTACAACCATCGCCTGCATGCCGAACACAAGACCGGTGACCGATTCGCCGGAAACCGTGAAGCTTGTTCTGGATAAGGCTAGCGAAGCGGGGCTGGCCAAGGTGCTGCCTTACGCAGCCATTACGAAAAACGAGTTGGGCCGCGAACTGACGGATTTTGAGGCCTTGAAGGCAGCAGGTGCGATCGGGTTTACGGATGACGGCGTTGGTGTGCAGAACGCACAGATGATGAAAGATGCCATGAACCAAGCAAAAGCGCTGGGCATGCCGGTCATTGCACATTGTGAGGATGACTCGCTGGTCAAAGGGGCTTGCGTGACTGAAGGCAAGTTCGCTCAGAAGTACGGCCTGAAAGGAATACCCAACGAGTCGGAAGCAATCCATGTCGGACGGGACATACTGCTGACAGAAGCCACCGGCGTACATTACCATGTATGCCATGTGAGCACAGAGCAGTCCGTACGCTTGATCCGCCAGGCAAAAGCGATTGGCATCTCGGTAACGGCCGAGGTATGTCCGCACCATCTGGTTCTCTCTGACGAGGATATTCCCGGCCTGGATGCCAACTGGAAGATGAACCCGCCGCTGCGCACCCCGCGTGATGTGGAGGCTTGTATAGAAGGTCTGCTGGATGGAACGCTTGATATGATCGTAACGGATCATGCGCCGCACAGCGCGGAAGAGAAGGCGAAGGGCATGGAGCTTGCACCATTCGGTATCGTGGGATTCGAAACAGCATTCCCGCTGCTCTATACCCAGTTCGTTGTCACAGGAAAATGGGATCTTAGCTTGCTGGTGAAGCGGATGACAAGCGATCCGGCAAGAGTATTCGGTCTTGAATCTGGCGTGCTGGAAGCCGGTAGAGCCGCGGACCTGACGATGATTGATCTCGAAGCCGAGAAAGAAGTGAACCCGGAAGAGTTCGCAACGAAAGGCCGCAACACGCCGTTTACTGGCTGGAAGCTGAAAGGCTGGCCAGTGATGACTTGGGTGGATGGCGAAGTGAAATGGTCTGAAAAGAGCGGTTTCTAAGTAACACTTAGGCAATTGACTAATAAAATAAATTACACATAGATGACAGGAGTGATCGGGATGCAGGCAAGATTGTTACTGGAGGACGGAACGCTGTTTAGCGGAAAATCCTTCGGCGCGGATGCTGAAATGACCGGAGAGGTTGTTTTCAATACAGGGATTACAGGATATCAAGAGGTGCTGAGCGACCCGTCTTACTGTGGACAGATCGTGACCATGACGTACCCTTTGATCGGGAACTACGGCATTACGCGGGATGACTTTGAATCCATTCGACCATTTGTCCACGGATTCGTTGTTCGTCGTCATGAGCCTGTTCCTAGCAACTGGCGTGCAGAGTACAGTGTTGACAGTTTATTAAAGGAATATGGTATTCCAGGTATCAGCGAGATTGATACACGGATGCTGACCCGGATTATTCGCCACTACGGTACGATGAAAGGGATTCTGACCACTACAAACAAACCGGTGGAAGAGCTCAAGGAAATGCTCGGCGATACGACGATCGCTGAACTCCGCAACCAGGTGGCAAAAACCTCTACGCCGCAAATGTTTACAAGTCCGGGCTCCAAGGAGCGGATCGTTCTGGTTGACTTCGGTGCAAAAAGCGGAATCCTGCGCGAACTGACCTCCCGCGGCTGCGATGTGATGGTTGTTCCGCATGACACGACAGCTGATGAAATCCGCAGACTTCACCCGGACGGCATTCAGTTGTCCAACGGCCCTGGGGACCCGAAAGACGTTCCATACGCGGTCGACATGGTTAAAGAACTGCTTGGCGAATATCCGATCTTCGGCATCTGCCTTGGCCACCAATTGTTTGCGCTGGCTGCGGGCGCCGATACCGAGAAGCTGAAATTCGGCCACCGCGGCGGGAACCATCCGGTAAAAGAGCTTGCCAGCGGACGCTGCTACATCACTTCCCAAAATCATGGATATACCGTAAACGAAGAATCCATCAAAGGGACGGATCTGGAAGTTACGCATATTAACAATAACGATAAAACGATCGAAGGCTTGAAGCACACGAAATTCCCGGCCTTCTCCGTGCAATATCATCCTGAAGCTGCACCTGGTCCGCTCGATAGCAGCTATCTGTTCGATCAATTCCTTGAGATGATAAGAGACCATAAACAGAATGAAATCCGGAAACCGCGCCAGGCGGTTCTGGCCGCAGCCGTGAAAGGAGCTCATTAATATGCCTAAAAATGATACATTGAAAAAAATTCTCGTCATCGGCTCCGGCCCGATTGTCATCGGGCAAGCAGCGGAATTCGACTACGCTGGAACACAGGCTTGCCAAGCATTGAAAGAAGAAGGTATCGAGGTTGTTCTGATCAACAGCAACCCGGCGACCATCATGACCGACACAAACATGGCGGATAAAGTATATATCGAGCCGATTACGCTCGACTTTGTTACACAGATCATCCGTCAAGAGCGTCCGGACGGTTTGCTCCCGACGCTTGGAGGGCAAACGGGCCTGAACATGGCAGTTGAGCTTGCACGCGCAGGTATTCTGGAGCAGGAGAATGTGAAGCTGCTCGGAACGCAGCTGGAGTCCATCGAGAAAGCCGAAGACCGCGATCTGTTCCGTGATCTGATGCGCGAACTCGATCAGCCCGTACCGGAAAGCACCATCGTAACGACTCTGGAAGAAGCGCTTGATTTCGCGAATGAGATCGGTTATCCGGTGATCGTGCGTCCGGCATACACGCTAGGAGGCACCGGCGGCGGTATTTGCGCAACCGAAGAGGAATTGCGCGAAACGGTCAGCTCCGGACTTCGCTACAGCCCGATCACACAATGTTTGATTGAGAAGAGCATCGCGGGAATGAAAGAAGTCGAGTATGAGGTTATGCGCGACGCAAACGATAACTGCATCGTGGTATGTAACATGGAGAACTTTGATCCGGTCGGCGTTCATACCGGTGACAGCATCGTCGTGGCGCCAAGCCAAACGCTGTCCGATCGCGAGTATCAAATGCTCAGATCGGCATCGCTGAAAATCATCCGTGCCCTGAACATTGAGGGCGGATGTAACGTGCAATTCGCGCTCGATCCAAACAGCTATCAATATTATGTCATCGAGGTAAACCCTCGCGTCAGCCGCTCTTCTGCCCTTGCTTCCAAGGCAACGGGTTACCCGATCGCGAAGATGGCAGCAAAAATCGCGATGGGTTACACCCTGGACGAGATCGTCAACCCGGTAACGGGACAGACCTATGCTTGCTTTGAGCCTACGCTGGACTATATCGTCAGCAAAATTCCACGCTGGCCATTCGACAAGTTCATCCATGCTAACCGGAAGCTCGGAACTCAGATGAAGGCAACCGGCGAGGTGATGGCGATTGGCCGGACTTTCGAAGAATCGATCCATAAAGCGGTTCGTTCTCTGGAGATCGGCGTGCACCGCCTTTACTTGAAAGGCGCGAATGAGCTGAGTGATGAAGTGCTCCAGGAGCGTCTGATTAAAGCCGACGATGAGCGGATGTTCCTAATCGCAGAAGCATTCCGCCGGGGGTATGGACTTCAACAGATTCAGGACCTGACGAAGATCGACTGGTGGTTCCTGGACAAAATCGAACGCCTGATTAAGTATGAAGATCACATTCGCAGCGAAGCGGCACTGACATACGAAACGCTGTACGAAGCGAAGCGACTCGGTTTTACGGATCGCGCTATAGCGGAGCTGCGCACGGAAGGCAATGCCAGCACCCACACAACCGAGGAGTCGATCGGATTCCTGCGTCGCGAGCATGGATTGCGCCCGGTTTACAAAATGGTTGATACTTGCGCGGCGGAATTTGAAGCAACGACACCGTACTACTACTCGACGTACGAAACCGAGAATGAAGTGATCGAATCCGCCAAGGAGAAGGTCGTCGTACTGGGCTCCGGACCGATCCGGATCGGTCAAGGCATCGAGTTCGACTACTCCACGGTGCACGCTGTATGGGCGATCCAGAAGGCGGGATACGAAGCAGTTATCATTAACAACAACCCGGAGACCGTATCCACTGACTTTAATACGTCGGACCGACTCTACTTCGAACCGCTCTTCCTAGAAGATGTCATGAATGTCATCGAGCAGGAGAAACCGATCGGTGTCATCGTACAGTTTGGCGGGCAGACAGCTATTAACCTCGCTGAGCCGCTCAGCAAGGCGGGCGTGAAGATTCTGGGTACCAGCTTGGAAAGCATTGACGAAGCCGAGGACCGTAAAAAATTCGAAGCGCTTCTGTCCAGACTGGAGATTGCTCAACCGAAAGGAAAAACGGTAACTTCGGTTGATGATGCTGTAGAAACCGCGCAATCACTGGGATATCCTGTACTGGTAAGACCATCGTATGTACTCGGTGGACGCGCCATGGAGATTGTTTACTCCGACAGCGAGCTGCTGAGTTACATGACAGAGGCGGTTAAGATCAACCCGGATCATCCGGTTCTGATCGACCGTTACATGATGGGTAAAGAAGTAGAAGTAGACGCGATCTGCGATGGCGATACAGTGCTGATACCAGGCATCATGGAGCATGTAGAACGTGCAGGCGTTCACTCCGGTGACTCGATTGCGGTATATCCTCCTCAGTACTTGTCCCAGGATCTGAAGGACAAGATTGCGGAAATTACGATCAAGATTGCCAAAGAGCTAAATACACGCGGACTTGTTAACATCCAGTTCGTTATCTATAAAAATGAAGTGTACGTAATCGAAGTAAATCCGCGTTCTTCCCGGACGGTTCCGTTCCTGAGCAAGGTTACAGGCATCCCGATGGCCAACCTGGCAACACAGGCGATCATGGGCGGCAAGCTGAAGGAGCTTGGATACGAGGAAGGCATGTGGCCGGAAAGCGAACATGTATCGGTTAAAGTACCGGTGTTCTCCTTTGCTAAACTTCGCCGCGTTGAGCCTACCCTTGGACCGGAAATGAAGTCTACCGGTGAGGTTATGGGCCGAGACGTGAAGTATGCCAAAGCGCTGTACAAAGGTCTGATCGGTGCAGGCATGAAAATTCCTTCAACAGGAGCGATCATCGCTACCATCGCAGATAAGGATAAAGCCGAAGCTGCAGCACTGCTGAAAGGCTTCCATAAGCTTGGCTATAAAATCATCGCAACAGGCGGCACGGCAGCAGCATTGAAGGAAGCGGGACTTGATGTGACCACCATTCATAAGCTGTCCGAGGGAACGCCGAACATTCTGGATATGATCCGCACAGGTGAAGCGAACTTCGTCTTTAACACTTTGACCAAAGGTAAAACGCCGCAGCGTGACGGATTCCGAATTCGCCGTGAAGCGGTTGAAAACGGTGTGGTATGTATGACCTCGCTCGATACGGTTCGTGAGCTTCTGACGATGCTGGAGACCATCAACTTCTCTTCTGAAGCAATGCCGGTTGTTTAATTGAGAAGGAGGGGTATAGATGAGCGCCAGCTACAATGAAATGGCGGGCCGCCTGATGGTGGCCCTGGATTACCCGGATGCCCAGCGCGCAAAGGCATTGGTGCAGCAGCTGGAGGGCATCCCGTGTTATATGAAGGTCGGCATGCAGCTGTTCTACGCGGCCGGTCCTGATTTTGTCAAGGAATTGAAAGCAAAAGGTTATTCCGTATTTTTGGATGTGAAGATGCATGATATTCCGAACACGGTAAAAGGCGGGGCGAACAGCGTAACGCGGCTGGGTGTGGACATGTTTAATGTCCATGCCGGCGGCGGGGCTCTCATGATGCAGGCGGCAAAAGCCGGGGCGGAGGCCGCAGTGGCGGACACCCCGGGTCTTGCCATGCCTACCATCATTGCGGTAACCCAGTTGACTAGCACGAGTCAGGATGTCATGAATAACGAAATCGGTATCCCGGGTTCGGTTGAAGATGCGGTCGTACGATATGCGAAGCTGGCTCAGCAAGCGGGGCTGCATGGCGTCGTCGCTTCATCGCTTGAAGTGGAGGCCATAACATCCGTATGCGGACAAGCGTTTAAGACCGTTATACCAGGTATTCGTCCGGCCGGTGCGGATATCGGAGACCAGGCACGGGTTCTTACACCAGGGGAAGCCATCCGCAAGGGCAGTCATTATCTGGTTGTCGGCCGCCCGATTACGGAATCCCCGAACCCGAGACAAGCAGCAGAACAGATTATTGAGGAGATGATTCAAGCATGAGTACACTCGCGAATATTCCACATCAGATCGCATCTTATTTGCTGAAGATTGAGGCCGTTTCTCTTAGGCCCCATCAGCCGTTTACATGGACGTCGGGAATTAAGTCCCCGATCTACTGTGATAATCGCTTGACGATGTCGTTTCCCGAGATTCGCGACTACATTGCTGAATCGTTCGCAGCTGTCATCCGGGAGCAATATCCGGAGGCTGAGGCCATTGCTGGAACAGCCACAGCCGGGATTCCGCATGCGGCCTTTGTTTCACAGAAGATGAATCTGCCAATGTCCTATATTCGGGACAAAGCAAAGGGCCATGGCAAGGAAAACCTGATCGAAGGCTTGATCAAGCCCGGTCAAAAGGTGGTTGTGATCGAGGATCTGATATCCACGGGCGGCAGCTCGCTAAAAGCGGCGCAAGCGGTCAAGGATGCAGGAGCGGAGCCGCTGGCGGTAGTGGCTATTTTCAGCTACCAGCTGGATAAAGCAGTGCAAGCCTTCGCCGAAGCTGGGATTCCGCTGCAGAGCTTGTCCAACTACGGAGCGCTGATCGAAGTTGCGCTATCCGAGAATCGGATTCAGGAACAGGATGTGGAGCTTCTTCAATCCTGGAGATCGAATCCTGCTTCCTTTGGTGTGTAAACAACTTATACAAGCTAGTATAATCCGGCTGTCGCATTTGTGAGCTATCACAGAGCGGCAGCTTTTTTATATTCTAAAGCCAAAGATAGTCCGCGGAGGATGCCGGGTTGACAGCGGGTGGCTGGATCGTTACATTAGGACTGTACGCGGCTGCAGCCAGCTATCGGTGTCCTTATGCTGATATAGAAGGGATTTAGTCTAACAAATGAATACAAAGAAAGAAGCAGTGCTTGAAGCCGGGAAGCGGTTGTTCATGGAGCAGGGGATTTTGCAGACGAGCATGGAGCAGATTGCCGAAGCGATCCCCGTTTCCAAGATGACGATTTATAACCACTATCAGAGCAAAGAGGGCTTATTGGACCATGTGGTGGACCGGATGGTCGAGGAGCTCATGGCGCTCTACCGTAATATTATGGATCAGGCAAAAGATCCGCTTGAGGCGTTAACGGCCTTCTACAGAGATCAGAACAAATTTTCGGCGTTGGTATCCCAGAAATTTGTGGCGGATCTGGCCAAATTCCCGGAGCAGATGGACAAGCTGCTTCAATTCAATCAGAAATTCGTTGTTCCGGAATTCGAAATGCTGATCTTTAAAGGCCAGCAGCTTGGACAGATACGGAAAGACATCTCTCCCCAGGTACTGGTTGCATTCCTGACCTTCATCAAGGAATTTACGGCACGGACCGAATGGTACCATGGTTTGGGAAGCCTGAACGCGGTCAGTGAACAGCTGATGACGATTCTATATCACGGAATTATCCAGCAGGAAGACCCGTCTAATCTAATATGAGTATAAGAACATTCCAGAGGTGATTTCGACCCGGGAATGTTTTTTTATAAAATTTTACTGATGAATCGTTTGAAGATCGGCTGAATTGGGTATATGTTCCTATAAATTTAGGGCCACGACTTGGTAGAGGAGAAGGAGACGTCTCACCTATAATAGTAATGATAAGCTCAGATATAAACACAAAATAGGCGGGACTGACCGTAAGGAGGAGAGATCTTTGGAAGTTACATCCAGGATCAAACTGACCGGCAAACAATTCTTTGTACTAACCGGCATCGTCGGTGCGCGGGCTGTCATTGGGTTAGAGGACCCTTTTCGCGGAACGCTGGCCGAGGAGATGCCTGTAGAAGTGGCCAAGATTGAGCAGGAGCTGCAGGAAAAAGGCTTGATCGATACGGCGGGTAAGGAGCCGGTTCTTGTGGAGGAACTCCTGGAATACATAGAAGTATGCAGCCGGACCCTGTTAACGATACATATGAGGGTGTCCGGTTCCGACGAAGCGCTGAAGGAGTGTTTCATTTATTACAGTTCAAGTCTGGTTGTAAGGGCCGATATTGAAAGCGGGCCTGACGGTGCGAGAATCTATGTGCTGGAAGCGCTGGGAACCCCTTCGGAGGCTTGGCTTAAAATCATCAGTCACTTGCAGCTGGAGGATAGGAAGAACCGGGATACAGCTCCAGTGGCTATGCCTAAAGGCTGGTTCCAGCAATGGATGAGTGCCGAGCAAGGGGAGCAGGAGCCTCGGAAGTATTTGCTTGCACAAGGCTACCCGGAATCGGTCGTTTCTGCCTTGGCCGATAGCGTCAGCCATCCGGAGAGATATGCAACCTTCACAGCGTACTATTGCCCGGATCTGAACTGCAGAATAGAGGGAATCGAATTGTTGAGAGGACAGCATTCCAATTGGCTGATTCGCAATGAAGGCGAACAGGATCAGATTTGGGGCGCTACGGTAACGGAAGTTATCCGGGAGCTTGGCGCGGTCATTGAGCGCATTAAGTGAGAAAGGGCTGCATCATGATCCTGTACTCTCAAGTTATTACCTTCTCGATCAACGATATGGAGGATTGTTAGATATGACTAAAATACGTGTGGTACCTGACATGCTGAACCAGCAAGGAGCAGCGGTATCTGATATTGCACGGGAAGTCCAGCAGCTTCAGGAGCGCATGCAGCAGCGTATCCAGAGAATGTCCTGGGAGTCGCGTCATCGTGCCCAGGTTGAACAGCGCCTGGCCCAATGCAGGGCCGCTTGCCAGTCGGTGGTTAGCCGTCTGGAACAAAATCGAGGGCAACTGGTGAAAAAGGCGGGTGATTTTTCGCAGACGGATCAATCGCTCGGCAGCAATCTCAACTTCGGCAAACAATCGGTGGCCCAGGTCAGTCCGCATCTGCTGCTTCAGGCGAGTCTGGCACAGAACGGAAACAAGAACACGCAACCGCCCGTGACGGCAGCGGGGGTTGAATTCAATGCTCTTGCGCCTTTTGGCGGAACGGCGGATCAATGGAAGAGTAATCCGCTAGCGGCTGCAGGGGTATTGTTCGGAACGGCAACGGCATCGGGTACGATGTATAAATACTGGGATATGTACCGGAACGGCTTTGGCGTGTGGCTTGAGAAAGACAAGCGCGGCAATATGCGAGCTAACGTGACGAACGGGATGCTAGCCAATATCCGCAAAAAATCCTATGCCGAATACAACTGGCGGAATCACCCCCGAATCCCGAAATACGTCCTACCCGGCGCGGCTGTTAAAGACTCGCTAAGCTGGAAGGGTGGTAAACTTGGTTATGCAGGCATCGCCATGCAAACGGTGGGAAATCTGGTGACGAATATCAACGAGAACAAGAGCGGGGCAAAAATAGCCGGAGATGCTGTAGTTGATGTGGGTGTCGGTGTGGGTACCGTCGTGGCATCCGCTGCGGCTGGCGCTAAGGCAGGCGCGCTGATCGGGACAGCAGTGGGCGGTCCGATTGGCACCCTTGCGGGTGCGGCCATTGGTTTCGGCGTATCGGTGGGTGCTTCCTATGTTATGGACGGCATCAAGTTTACGGATTTTGACGGGGACGGGAAGAAAGATACCGTAACCGAAGGATTGAAAATGGGGGCGGAGAAGATAGGTTCAACGATTGCCGGATGGTTCAAATAAAGGGAGTGTCATTGATGAGCGCAAAGATTTCAGAGGAAGAACAGTTTCATTTCCGACTGATCCCCGCCGAGCAGATACGGGGCGGCATCGTATGTTTTTTATTCATTATGCTGATCCCTGCGCTGGTCACGCTGGCAGCGCCGATGATGTCGGTATATATGTATGTGGCTGCGGCGGTGTGGGTGGTTATGCTGCTATGGGGAATTGGCCTGAGTGCAAATCCGTACCGGTCTGAGGTTGGTTTTGTGCTGTATTTGGGAATATACGGACTGGCTCTGGCGGTCACTTGTCAGATCGCTATCCTCAAAATGATGTATGACATGGCCGGAGTTGAATCGATTCTATATGGGCTTAGCTCGGTAGCGGTGATGGTTCTGCTTCTCCTTGTGTTTTATGTGCTGCATTTTAGAGCGCTGCAGCAAGGGACCTACCAGGCTATGGAGCGCAGTGGCAGCGTCGGTAAAGCGGGCAAAGCGGCCTTACTGTTTGCGGCTATAGGTTATACGGCTTATTACGTCGTGGTGGCGGTAACCGGCGATCTCGGCGGATTTGTAATGGGCATGGCGGCTTTTTCCGTGTTGTTGATTCTCGGTCTGTACATGGCCGTTGTTTTCATTCATCGGTATATGTTCATCCAGAACAACATGGATAAGCTAAAAGCTCATTATCCCGTATTGGGATTGCCGAAAGAGCAGCGGAACGCCGCGTTTTTGAATAAAATGAATCAGGGCCGTACACCGGCGGCACCGCACCGGAAGAGCAAAAAAAGGAGAGGGTAGTTATGACGCAGCAGCTGCTGCCGAACGGATCGATTGTCATTTTGAAAGAAGGCGAGAAGAAGCTTGTGATCTATGGTCGAAAGCAAATTCTGGCGCTGGAGCAGCCGCAAATGTTCGACTATTTGGCTTGTCCATATCCGGAAGGTTATGTCAGTCCGGAGTTTGCCTACGTCTTTAATCATGAGGATATCCAGGAGATTATTTTTACCGGTTACCAGGACGAAGAGGAAGAACAGTTTCAGGCCGTACTGGCTGAGACGAAGCCTACATAACAAACGAGAAGATATCTATAAAGGGAGGAGTGAGGTAGATCCATGTCAGGACGCATAGAGGTATCCCCCGAGGAGCTGCGCCGGGCTGCGGCAGACATTCGTAGCGGGAGTGACTACGGCGGAGAATTGGTCGCCCGATTGTCCCAGGTCATTGAAACGTTGAATGCCGAATGGGAGGGCGTTTCCCAGCAGCGGTTTCGTACGGAGGCCGAGGAGACGAAGGCGCAGCTGATGAATTTCATCCAGATGATGAATTCGATGGAGCAGGAGCTTATGAGCATTGCCGCCCGATTTGCGGAGGCTGACGGCCAATAGGCGCGGTTTACCTAAGGTGACAATCAATTGTATCCGTATCACGATGTGGTAAGGGTATGGCTGATTGTTTTTTTATGGGGAGATCGTGAAGAAGTTTATTGATCTGTGTTTTTTTTGTGGAAGAATGGACATAATATGACAGCATTACATTATCATTCGGGTAAGGAGTCGCATAGGATGAATTGGGTATATTACGGAAAGCTGTATACAAGCAAATTTCAGGCAGGGTGCTTTGCGAAACGTTTGGAGCAGGATGGCTGGCTGTTCGGGTATCATGATCCGCGGATGGTGGAGGTTTACCGTTCCAAAAAGGGCCGTTATGGTGTGCGGTTTATGCCTTGAGGAAATTCCATTAAAACAGTACTTGACTTGATGTAGGGTTATGGTGTATATTTATTCTTGTCGCTGTTTGATACAGCATTGACGCGGGGTGGAGCAGTTCGGTAGCTCGTCGGGCTCATAACCCGAAGGCCGCAGGTTCAAATCCTGCCCCCGCAACCAATTTTTAAACGATGTATGTATGACGTCCTTATGTTTATGTGTACATGTATGTTCAGGGCCCTTAGCTCAGTTGGTTAGAGCGGTCGGCTCATAACCGACTGGTCGGGGGTTCGAGTCCCTCAGGGCCCACTTTATCGAAAACCCTTGCGATGCAAGGGTTTTTTGCTGTTTATAGGGCTGTTTAGTTCCGACAAAAACGATGGTGAAGAAGTAGGAAACTTTGATTTGCTAACGGCAGCTATTTATCCACAGGATCCAGAGATTAAAATGACGTTTCCACTTAAAGCAGCGTTACCGAAATTTGGTGTTCCTAAGTAACAACCAAAGGGAAGAACTCAACGTATTCCTCGGAGATCAGCAAATGTCATTGATTTCGATAAGGATAATGATAATGATAATGCCTACTAGCTCTACCAAGGTGGCCGTCGCATAACTGCAGCTGCTTCCGGTGTGGCGACAGCCGTCGAGCAGCCAGATGAACAAAAAGACGAAAATCAGGCTGAACTGGATTTTGAGAAATCCGGATCAAAGGGAACCAATGAACTAAGTGAAGGTCAAGCTGAGAATCCAGCGGATGCTGATCAGGAGCCGGCATCGAACGAGAACTCCGAAACGTTAAAAAAACCAATCAAGTCTAATCCCGGTAGCTAAAAATAATATAATCCAACCCCAGAGAATCAATAAACGGAAGGGGCGGGGGATGATCAAGTATTCTGAATACAATTTTGAAATAAGCTTCAAAGGCTCACCTCTTTTGTTGTGTAGCGTGATTTACGCATCTTAAAGAAATAGACACCGATCAGTATAATTCAATAAAACAGATATTAAAAACATCCACGAGAGCTCATTTTGCTGCGGAGGAAGATTCCTCTGTTAGAACACCTTCTTTAAATGAACTTATTGATGAGTTGATCCCTGTTCTATCTCCAAATCCAAGAATAGCACATATAAGGGTCATTTCTTTGGCGCCGTTGAATGATTGCTTTTTCCCTCTTTCGTTTTCAAATTTATATAGAGAAGAATGCTCCCAAAGAAAGATATTTCAACTGCACCAGTAAAAATCCGCATTAAATGTGTTTCTTTGAAATCAAATAAGATGTGCCCCATACAGTATAAAGCCGAAAGAACAATAACCCATCGAAGTATTGCTTTTTTCATCAGTAGTCACCTCTTATTTAAGACAATTAAACTTCAAGCAGTAGAACAACTGTCTTTATATTTTATTCAATATCGTCCGAAACATCCCTGACGTCGTCCATTTTCAAAATTTAACCGCCCCCGGATTGTCGGATTCAAATATTCAAAAGTTTGTCCTCACCCGTTACAAGAGAGCGACTATCTGTATTAAAAACATACAGGACCATTATCAACTAGATTGGAGGGACTATCTATTTATGAAACAGAAAAAGATTTTGATTATTTTTCTGTTACTTGTGCTGATTATTGTCGGTGTTTTTTATACTTTCCTTCAAGTGAAATACAATTCTCTCGAAAGAAGTTTGAGAAATCATCTTATTAATGTTGAGGGATACTCTGATTCAGACATTATCAGTATTAAAGCAAAACTTAGTAAAATGCCTACATATCCCGTTTATGTTAGGTTTGCAGATGATCCAAATACAGATTATATCTTTACAGATGGAAATGCTGATAAACCGATATGGCGCCAACTTGATCCTAAAAAGCCAATAAGATTATCTGGTCAGCGTGACTAGATGAAAATTTTGCTGTTTTGAAAAATGTATAAATCACCATTTAGAGGCTATACTCGAATTGAGTGATGCTTCTCCCTGTTGAACTTTACTTGTCTTCACTTACTTATGAGAGTTAACGTGGGAAAGAACCCTGCTGGCTTTAGGCAGAGGGGGTTCTTTTTGGCGTTCTGGTTTATAGTGGGGCCGTAAGACCAATATAATCAAAAATATCCTCAATGATTCCGCCCTTTCAATGTATTATTTTCCAGTCTATCAGATTTCTATAAATCTGGGCGCCCCATTGAATTCAAGACTTGCGCTAGGACTAAAGAACAAGCGCCAATTATCAGCAAAATAAGAACCATGATAATAACAAACTTCTTTCCGTTCATCATTTTCACCTCGGAAGGATTATACCAAATATTCAACACCCAATGGAACAAGATCCAGGACTACCACACCCTTATTTCTACAGACGGGTGCTTCTCTAAAAGCTCCCCGTGCACGGTCCTCATGTTCTCGTTGTCCATCATATCAATTGTTCTTATATATCCACCGTTTTCTTTGTGATAGACAAAATCTCCGGGAGATTGATGATTCGACCAAGCGAGATTTGTAATCGGGGGCGACTTACGGTACATTTTAATGGAGTCGTAGGGGGACACACTTATTTATACGGCTGCTGCTGTGGATGCAGCTCATTTTAGCATATAGGGTGGGGGATGAAGGTGTCAGAGTGGGTATTAAATCAGTCCTGGGGACTTCCGGTGTTGCTAGCCTTCTTGGTGATCGTATTTGTATTTGAATCAAGGAAGGCTTTCAAGGCATATAAAGAAAAAAGACGGTTTGAATTGGGATGGTCTCTATTGTTTGCCCTGGTGGCTTTATTGGCGATGATTGTCCTGGTGGCCTATTAAAAAATACATAATCAAAAACAGGACCCCGCCAGAAGCTTCCGGCGGGGTCTTGTTCCATGATTAGCTGTTAAGCGGTCAGGACGTTGTTACCTTTCGTCACCGTTCATTCATGACGGCCTCTGTAGCGGTCCAGGCTCTGCCTGCACGCATGGCCAGGAAGAAGCAGAGGATCAGAACGATGGACGCGGAGATATAAGGAAAGTTGATGTCCAAATCAAACAGATATCCTGCCACCAGCGGCCCCGCAATATTTCCCAGACTGGTGTATGCCGAGTTCAGGCCGGCCACGTAGCCTTGCTGATCCTTCGCCAGCTTAGACATTTGCGTACCGATAGCGGGACGCAAGATGTCGATCGACAGGAATACCAAGAAGGTTACAAGGAATATGAGCCAGTATTTATGCACAAACAGGGTTAACAGGATACAGATTCCCGCGGTAAGCAAACTGAGCGTAATGACTCTTTTCTCACCGAAGCGGTTCAGGATCCAACCGAATATCGTCGCTTGGACGACGGCACCCGCAATCGACCCAAACGTGATGATCATGGCAATATCTTTAGGGGTGAACCCGAATTTATGATCCACAAACAGGCCGAACACCGTTTCGTAATTGGCAAGCCCGAACGAGAGCACAAATACAATGATCAAACTTAGGAAGTAAGGTTCCTTGAAAGAACGCACCAGCTGAACGGCCAGGCTCTCCTTCTTCCGTCCCAGCACGGTAGGTGCTTCCTGCTTGGCGGATGATTCCGGAAGCAGCAGCAGCGTTACCAGCGCGGCAATACCTCCCGCAACGGCCGCGGCGTAGAAAGGAACGCGAATGCCAAACTCGGCGATAAATCCTCCGATGCCTGGTCCGATGATGAAGCCTGTCGTAATCGCAGCATTAATGAACCCCATGCCTCTGGCGCGTTCCTCATTCGAAGTCACGTCAGCCGTGTAGGCCATAACAGCGGGCATAATGAGTGCAGCGCCGATACCGCCCAGCATTCTTGAGGCAAACAGGAGCGGCGGTGTGCTGGCAGCTCCGAACAACCATTCCGATACGGCGAACACCATCATGCCGGTGATGATGATTTTTTTACGACCCATGGTGTCGGACAATCTTCCCGCAAGTGGGGAGAATAACAGCTGTGTTAATGAAAATGCGGCAACGAGCATACCTACCGTGCTGCCGCTGATATGCAGTTCCGTCATATAGGTTGGCATAATAGGTATGACAAGCCCGATCCCGGTGAAGACTAGAAATATATTGAACATGAGGAGCAGAATGGCTCCATTGTTTCGCATGAGTAATGACATGATGATTCCTCCAAAAATAAAAGACGATTTAATAAAGACATAATGAAAATGTTTGTAATTCGGTTACTTATATACTGAACGTTCGGTTTGTGATAGTGTATGAAAAAAAGTATTTATTTTTCATGATTTCTTTTCAATGCCATGCAGAAATACTTTGATGGCGGCATGATAAAGGGCAAGCGCATTTTCAACCTTCGTTATACGCGACATCTGGCTTAAGCCAACAATGAGGCTCTCAAAGATAACGGACAGTTGCTCCACATTATGATTCTCAAACTCCCCGCGATCCATCCCTTGCTGCAGTAATTTCTGATTGAATTCCAAATGGCTCCTAATAATCCGGACGACTCTTTGTTCTACTTCTTCGCTAACATCTCCATTGCTGTTTATAAATTCATCAAGCGCCTTAGAGAAGGGGTGGTTCAGATCATCAAAAACCAATTGATCGGCTATTCCATACAGCTTGTCAACGGTGGTGGTGTAATGCTGCTCTTTGCTGTTCCATTTCTGTTCCCACTCGAGGTCCCATTCCTCAACCAGATACAGAAACAGCCCTTCCTTGCTCTTGAAATGATAATAGATATTCCCTTTGCTGCTGCCTGTGGCTTCAACGATTTCCTCTATTGACGTTGATTTGTAACCCTTCTGCATAAAAAGAGCCTTGGCGGCTTCGGCTATTCGTCGCTTGGTATCTTCGGTTTGTTGTTGTTTTTTATTCACGCATGCACCCCCTTATAACCCTTGAAAGCTATTCGAATTTTATATACTGAACGTTCGTTCTGTATCTTATCAAATGGAATTGATATATTCAAGAGGAAATTAGACTCTGTGTTTTTCCGATCCAACCGACTTCGAAAAAATAACCGTTGCCATCAGAAGGCAGCGGTTATTCTAGAACGTTGTAGGTCATCCATTCCCTTAATGGTTTACTTCAATGAACTTACGCGTTTTCTCGTGATAGGAGAGCAGCTCCGAAACGGTCACAAACTCGTAGCCTCTCTTTTGCAGCTCCGGTAAAATCACTTTGAGAGCCTCTACCGTCTGTGTACTGCTTGGCACAAAGTCGTGCATCAGTACGATGTCTCCATTATGGGCATTATCCAGCACTTTTTTAACAATCCGGTTAACGCCGGGCTTTCGCCAGTCGAGTGTATCCTGATGCCATGACCATAATACGGTCAGCATACCGAAATCCTTGCTCGTGCGGACAATTGCTTCATTATAGCTGCCTCCCGGTGGACGAAACAGGACGGTTCGAATGCCGGTTGCCTGAAAGATCGCATCTTGCGTCTGGTTTAACTCGCTTGTTAACTTGCTGACATTAATATTGTGAAAAGGAGGATGGGAGTAAGAGTGATTGCCGATTTCATGTCCTTCGTGCAGTTCCCGCGCTACGATCTCGGGGTGCTTCTCCACCCGGCTGCCAACAACGAAGAAGGTGGCTTTTGCGTCATATTGCTTTAGCAGATCCAGAATTTGAACGGTGTTCTGCGCGTCCGGTCCATCGTCAAAGGTAAGAGCAATTACTTTATTGTGAGTGGGGACTTCCCATACTATCTCGCCTCGTTCCTCATAATACCCCCTGCCCTTGGAAGCGGATGGCGCATGGTTGGCGTTGACAACATGTTGATGGCAAAGGGAGATGGAGAGAGCGATCCATATGACGGTTGAGAGTTTTTTCATGGTGAGCGGTTTCCTTTTCTCTGTTGTTCTAGTCTTCGCATATGACATGACAGTGCAAGCATATTTATCATTTGGTGATTACGGTAAAATTATTCTTTACGGAAAACGGAAGGATTCGAACGGATGAGTTAGAGCGAAGGCTTGAAGCTATCGAGAATGAGGCTTTGGATAGGGTGATGCGAAAAATTATGAGTTTCATATATTGACATCATATGGTTGGACATGGTATTATCAATTTTGTCGCTAAGACGAAATGTGCACACCTAGATATCGGAATGAGATCGCAAAATATTGCGAATTCCACGCGTACCTTCGGTTATGTAAGTGAACGTGAACGACGCTAGGAACATGCGCGGATAAATATGCCGGGGTGGCGGAATTGGCAGACGCACAGGACTTAAAATCCTGCGGTAGGTGACTACCGTACGGGTTCGACCCCCGTCCTCGGCATTATAACAGCGTCTGGTAAGATGCAAAATAAGTCGGCCCCCGTATGGGTGCCGGCTTATTTTTTAAATCGACACAAGGTCAACTCATGATGCGTGTTGTTATTTGATTCAAATTGAACGGAAGAAGTTGGTGTTCCGATTATAGAAATCGCATTCTTTTATGATTCCATGCTGGCCTGTGTGAGGAGGAGAGAGGAGACATGCGGATGTTTAACAATGATTGGGACCTTATTCTGCAGGGAGAAATGGATAAGCCTTATTTTCAAGCGTTGATGGAACGGGTGGACGAGGAATACCGGCACTGCACGGTGTATCCCCCCAAGGAAGATATATTTCGGGCTCTTCAGCAAACATCGTACCAATCGACGAAAGTCGTTATTTTGGGACAAGACCCATATCACGGTCGTGGGCAGGCGCAGGGGCTGAGCTTTTCCGTCTCGCCCGGGGTTACGATTCCTCCATCTTTACGAAATATACATAAGGAGCTTGCTTCGGATCTGGGAATCTCGATTCCCAATCACGGTTCCTTGCAATCGTGGGCGGATCAGGGGGTACTGCTGCTTAACGCAGTGCTTACGGTTCGCGAGGGCGAGCCGAACTCACACAAAGGGATCGGGTGGGAGAAATTCACCGATACGGTCATTACGAAACTGAATGAACGCGATCAGCCGATGGTTTTTATATTATGGGGAAGTTACGCACAGAAGAAAGGCTCCTTCATAGACCGAAGCCGGCATAAGGTGCTTGAGTCAAGTCATCCGAGTCCGTTTGCAGCGCATAAAGGATTCTTCGGTAGTCGTCCATTTTCAGCATCGAATGCTTTTTTAATGCAAAAGGGTATGGATCCGGTGAATTGGGACATCCCGAGCACGCCGGGCGATGGAGATGAATAATCCGCGAGAGGTGACCTTCATGAAACATTGGATTGGTCGTCATGTTGTCATTCAGCGTTTAGACGGGGCAAAAAGCACGGTTGAAGGTGTGTTGAAAGGATGGGACCCCGTTCAGGAAAAAGTGATTCTTGGCCCGGGTGAGCTTGTTATACCGTTTCGTGCCATTCATAGAATTATGCCGAGAAACGCATACCCGGCCTTGAACTCCATCGGTTATGTCGTGAACCATACCATTCAATTCGATAACGCCGTCTATTTTGGATCTTCCGTCATGATATGGAGGGGCAATCGACTGGTGTCACCACAGGCCATCCTGACTTCTCACGATGAGGATACCGTTACCCTGTCAAATGGCATGATATTGCGCAAGGACGAGCATTATTTTGTGGTTCGATCCTTGCGCGGCAATGCGTGATTCTTTAAATAAAGGATGTCCCCAGCAGCCATCGTGAAGTTGGCGGGGACGTCTTTTTTTGTGCAAATGGAAAAGTGTATCTCCAGTCATCCGAGTTCATGATGCGTCTTCTACTTTTTCGGCAAGGAACAGTTCGTAAATCCGTATCACGATTATTTTGATGATCATGTAAGCCGGAATGGCGAGCAGGATGCCCAGCAGCCCGAAGAAATCGCCTCCTACAAGGATGAGGGCAATCGTGGTCAACGGGTGAATATCAAGCTGTTTCCCGTAGATGACCGGTGTCAGAATATTATCTTGGATCTGCTGTGCGATGACAATAACGACAACGGACCATATCGCAATGGAAGGAGATTCGATAAATCCGATAATGACGGCAGGAATGGTCGCCAGCAGCGCTCCGATATACGGGATGAAATTCAAGAAAAAGGAAATGACCGTCAAGAGCAAAGAATAGGGCAGCCCGATGATCAGAAATCCGATATAAATCATAATGCTAAGTATAAGATTCAGGATCACTTTGCCGATAATAAAATTGCTGAGTGCCGTATCGATCTCACCCAGCACCTCCTGGCCATCGCGGCGGTATCGTCTTGGCAGGACACTGAGCAGCCTGGGCGGAAGCTTGCCGCCTTCCTTCAGCATGTAGTACAGAATGATCGGAATCGTAGCAATAATAACGACAACGCTCGATACAACGGTAATCAGGTTGTTGATGGAGTTGCTGATCCAGGTAATGATCCGATTCATATACTCCGTCAGTGAGGTGGACAGCTCGGATTCCGTCGGTATATAGCGTGACCAGAATCGATTCTGCTGCAGCTGGTCAATCTGTTCCTGCACGCCCTCTACCAGAAAGGGAGTATTGCTGATAAAATTTTCGATCTGTTCGCGCAGTGTCGGCCACACCACAATGCCGAAGATGGCGCAGAGACCGGCAAACACGAAATACAGCATCAGAACGCCAATGGATCGTTTGATTTTCCGCCGCTCCAGGTAGTCCACGATCGGCCTGAGCAGATAATAGAAGAAGCCGGCCATCGCGACGGGAACGATCAGCATATTGAACATGGAGACGATTGGCCGGAACAAAAAGCTGATTTCGGAACCGAGATAAATGATCAAGAGCAGTGCGATTATGCCAAAGCATGTCCTGAAATATTTGCTCTGCATCATGGGCAATCCCTCCATACAACGATTAGTAAATACATAGGTACTATGTAACATTTGTATTTAACCAATTTGGAGGGATTTGAAATCACCAGTTTATGTTATCAGTTTCGTATGGTGACCCGGGTATGGATGGGCACGAGGGAAGCCAGCTCCGTCACATCCTCGTTGTACATCCGAATACATCCAAGAGAAACGGAGCGCCCGATGGATGAAGGGTCGTTCGTGCCATGGATGCCGTAATGGGGTTTGGACAACCCTAACCAATAGGCTCCGAACGGTCCCCCGGGATTTGGCTGCTTGTTGATGATGGTGTAATTGCCTGGCGGCGTCTGTGTAGCCATTTTGCCGATGGCAACCGGGAATGTACGTACCACGATGTTGCCGTCCAGCAGGTGCAACTGATAATCGGATAAATCGACAATAATGCGGTATTGGGGCATTGTAAACCCTCTCCTTCCTGATTCATGCTATGAACCAGGGGGAACACTGGCCCCTAAAATGACCTAAAATAGGCAAATTACACCTTCATGACTTGGTAGAAATTTCATCCAATGGTGACGGTCTGCCGATGTTATATTTAATATGTTGCGCAGTAACAACGTTTGCATCAGGAAGGGGAAACCGATGTCTCCTGCTAGGTTTTATCAAAAATATATCAAAAATAATATGTTTACCAAGATGCTGCTGTTAATCTCCCTGATTGCGGTGGTTACTATTGTCACTTTATCTTTTCTCATGTATTATTTCTTGTTTCAATCGGCTGTTCGCAGTGAATTGGACATTCAGCGAAGCGCGGTTGAGCGGGTGGAACGGCATGTGAATCAAAAATATGTGAATGCGCAGTCCTATGTGAATGAACTGTATCGCAACACCTCTCTAGGCATTGACACTTCCTATTTCCTTATGAACTCGTTTAATGAGTACATGGCGAAGCGAATGAACCGGATTGCGGGCGGAGGGCAGTCCAATTCAGATAGCGTGGTCGCTTACTTTAAGCAGAGGCTGGACGATGATCCGGATATCGAGAATATTATGCTGTACAGTGCCGAGAAGCAGTATGTGTATGTTTACAAGCAGGGCAGCATGACAAGGCTCTATCAGGCGAATGCGACGCATTCTTACATCCCCGACGTTATGGCCCTCGAAAGCCAGAGTGTCACATTGCCGAATCTGTGGGTGCGTAAGCTGGCCGGAGACGTGACCTTACCGTTATTCTCGATCCGGAGCCCGATTAATGATATGACCACCTACAAGAATCTGGGGCAGCTGGTTATTTTATATCGAACGGAAGCACTGGATGCCGTCCTGAACAGTGGCAAAGATCCATTGAAGGGGTCCGTAATGGTTTTATCCGGCGACGGCCGCGTGATGTTTGATTCCTCAGGCAAATATTACGGCGAGAAATATCCGTATGCAGACCGGCTGCTGAATTCCAAGGAAACCGTGAACCTCGATGAAGAATCGTATATTACAACGGCAGCGCACAATCAGGCAGGTTATACGGTGGTTGGCATTACGCCTAAACGTGAGATCGCTGAATCTTTCCATGGCGTGCAGAGCACCATCATGATTGCCGCCCTGCTGTGCATCGTGATTGCTGTGTCCATTCCTTCGCTGATGATCGTGAATTACTCCAAGCGGACAGATAACATTATCCGTTTTATGCGCAAGGTTGAGAAGGGAGAGTTCGTGGCCCGGATGCAGGATACCAAGGATGATCAGCTGGGGCAAATTGCGGGCAGCTTTAATGAAATGCTGGACGAGCTTTCCCGGTATATCGACAAGGTATATAAGGCGGAAATCAACCAGAAGAACGCGGAGCTGTCTGCATTGCAAGCCAGAATTAATCCGCATTTTCTTTATAATACGCTCGAAGTGATTCGAATGAGGGCTCTCTCGCAAGGGGCGCAGGATGTTGGCGATATGATCTACAGCTTATCGATGCTGTTCAAGAATATCGTTCAGCACAAGTCCCACTATACGCTGAAGGATGAGCTGGAGGCGTGCAGGCTCTATCTGGAACTGTTTCGCATTCGCTATAAGGACAAGTATATTTACAAAATGCACTGTGAGGAACAAATCAAGCATGTGCCGATGATGAAAATGTCACTGCAGCCGCTGATTGAGAATTACATCGTTCATGGGCTGCGCAGCGACCAGGATGATAACTGGCTGACGATAAACGCGACGCAGCAGGATGGGGATGTCGTGATCGAGATCAAGGATAACGGGAAAGGGATCGAGCCGGAGCAGCTTGAGGAGATCAAATCCCGGCTGGAGATGGCCGAGTCGAGTGAAGAGTCGTTTGGTCTGCGGAGTGTGAATGAGCGGTTAAAGCTGACGTTTGGAAGTTCGTACGGAATGGACATCCAGAGTGAGCCGGGTAACGGTACGACGGTGACAGTCAAATTTCCGGTGGCAGAAGGGAAGCTGAATAACGATGTATAAAGTGTTTATCGTGGACGATGAGCCGTTCATTATAGAGGGATTATATGACGTCGTGGATTGGTCGAAGTATGGCATCGAGGTGGTCGGTCATGCGGAGAATGGGCGCAAGGCACTGGAGAAGATGGCGGTCATTCCGGTTGATATTCTCATTACGGATATATCGATGCCTGTCATGACGGGACTTGAATTGATTGAAGGCGCGCGTAAATTAAACCGTAATCTGAAGGTGATCATCCTGAGCGGTTTCGACGATTTTGCCTATTTGAAGGAAGGCATGCGTCTGGGGATCGAGAATTATTTGCTCAAGCCGATCAATCTGAAGGAACTGGAGGAAACGATTGCCAGCACAACGGATAAAATGAACAAATCCAGAAGGGAAATGAGACTGGACGAATACGACATTAACATATTGCGAAGCAATATCCTGTATCGCTGGATCACGGACCGGATTGAGCCGGAGGAGCTGGAAGAACGGGCGACCCTTCTGGGGCTGAATCTGAATTTGCCTTACGTCATGGCGTCTATCCTGAGAGCGGATTTCACACCGCTGGAGAGCTGTCTGTATCAATTAATGGATCAGGAGCCGGGTGTTCTGTATTTCCGGGACAACGACGGCGATCACGTTGTGATTTTTATGATGAAAGACCCGGACACGGAAAAAGCGAGGGCGATCCGGCTCCTGCAGCAGGTGCGCGAGTATTGCTATGAAGAAGAGTTGTCCATCTCGCTTGGCAGCGTGGAAAGCCTCGGCGGTAATTATAAGGACAGTTATCTTCACGCCAAGGAGGCACAGGAATACTATCTCGTTCTGGAGCAGCCCTCCTACGTGGATTATGTGGATGTTCAAGCCAAGAAGGGAGAAGCGGCGGAATCCTATTCCGTACAGTGGCCCGAATATGCCAAAGGCATCGCCGGAAGGGACAAGCAGGTGCTGTTTGATTTGATTGACAGTGATTTTGATCGGCTTCGCCATACGCAGGGGATGATCCCGACGACACTCAAGAGCATCGCGGTTGAGATGGTTATTCGCCTGAAGCTGGAGCTGAACGATATCCAATACACGGCAGCCCCTGATTTTGTGAAAAATACGATTACCGATATTATGGATTCCGTATCGATCGACGATCTGATTACGGCCGTGAAGGAAGGGGTTGGCGGGCTGGTCGATTCGCTCAACAATGACGTGAAGAGCCCTGTCATCCAGCAGATTCTGCATCATATCCAGCACCATTATAACGAGGATTTGTCACTGAAGGTGTTAGGTGCCCAATATCATATTCATCCGGTCTACCTGGGGCATCTGTTCCATAAAGAGACAGGAGAGAACTTTACGGAGTATATAAACCGATACCGGATTGAACGAGCGAAGGAGCTGCTCCGAAACACTTCGACGAAAGTGCAGGATATCGCAAAAAATGTAGGTTATTGGGAAACCGGTTATTTCTATAAACAGTTCAAAAAATTCGTCGGCGTATCGCCGAGGGATTTTCGAGGAATGCTCTGATTAATTTAATCAGAGTTTTTTTCTTTATTTTCACCATAATACCTTTAATTTTTCGCCTATGTGAAACTGCTTTCATGGGATAACCTTATAAGTGTAGAGACACAAAGGATTCAAAAGGGAGGATAAACATGAGTAAATCGAAAAAGAAATGGCTCCTGCCGCTGACGCTGCTATTGTCTGCATCCATGCTGTTGTCGGCATGCGGAGGCAACAAAGAAGAGAGTGCAGGAAACGGTGGGGGAACTGCCGAGAAACCGGTTGAGCTGATCTGGTACACCATCGGAACACCTCAAAAGGATGTCGACAAGGTTGAAGAAGAAATCAATAAATACACTGCTGAGAAGATTGGTGTAACCGTTGACATGAAAATGATCGACTTCGGTGATTACAACCAGAAGATGCAAGTTATGGCAGCTTCCGGCGAACCGATGGATATCCTGTTTACCAGCTCATGGGCGTTTGACTATGTGCAAAATGCACGTAAAGGCGCATTCATGGAATTGGACGAGCTGATTGAAAGCCATGGAAAAGGCATTAAAGACGCGATTGACCCTGCGTTCCTGGAAGGTTCCAAGGTTGACGGTCACAACTATGCAATTCCGGCAAACAAAGAGCTTCCTGCTCAAGAAGCATGGCGCTTTAACAAAACGCTGCTTGATAAATACAACCTCGATATTTCGAACGTGAAATCGATGGAAAGCTTGGAGCCACTGCTGAAAACGATTAAGGAAAAAGAACCGAATGTCGTTCCTTTGGCTATCAGCAAAGACTTCGGTCCGTTGCTTCCATTTGACTACATCATCGAAAAAATGCCAATGGCCGTTTACCTGGATGATAAGGAAGAGCTGAAAGTTGTGAACTTCCTCGAAATGCCGGAAACGATGGACATGCTGAAATTGATGAACAAGTACTACAAAGCGGGATACATTTCCCCAGAAGCAGCGACAACAACTTCGACGCAAGATTTGATGACATCCGGCAACTGGTTCACGGACCGTGCGGCAACGCAGCCGTTCGCAGACAATCTGTGGAGCCAAAGCTACGGCTATCCGGTTGTATCCACTCCGGCTGGCGACGCAACGATCTTCAACTGGTCGGTAATGGGTTCGATGCAAGCGATTTCTGCTAACTCGAAATACCCTGAGAAAGCTATGGAGTTCTTGAATCTCCTGAACACTGACGTATATCTTCGCAACCTGGTTGACTCCGGTATCGAAGGCGTGCACTACAAAAAGCTTAGCGAGAACGTAATGGAAAACTTGCCAGAATCGAAAAACTACGACATGCCTACCTTTGCCCTTGGTAATGTCATGCTGACTTACTTGAATCCTGAGGATCCTGAGAACAAATGGGAAGAGTTCAAGAAGTTTAACGAGTCCGGCCAGCCTGCTCCGCTTCTCGGTTTCAACTTCGATCCAACCAAAGTATCCACAGAGCTCGCAGCAGTCAACAACGTAAAAGAAGAGTTCTGGGCGCCGCTGATGACAGGTACCGTGAATCCTGAGGAGTTCCTGCCAAAAGCGAATGAAAAGCTGAAAGCTGCTGGTCTGGACAAGATCATCGCTGAAGCACAAAGCCAAATTGATGCTTGGAAAGCAAGCAAGTAATAACAATGCATGAAGCGGCCTGCCTGTCCTAAGGGACAGCAGTACCGCTGCAGCATGAACAAGGACGGGGCGGCGGATGTTCACCCGCCCTTCTTTTGTTCATTTCATGCACATCACGAGGAGGGGTAAGCGTGAGAGCGATCGGACAGTTTTTCAAAAATATTATGACGAATAAGGCCATGCTGTTCATGGTTTTGCCGGGGACCCTATGGTTTCTCTTATTCTCATATTTGCCCATGTTCGGGACCATTATTGCATTTAAGGAATACCGCTTTAGCCGTGACGGGTTCTGGGCAAGTATCGTTAATAGTGAATGGGTAGGATTCCAGAACTTTAAGTTCCTGTTCAGTACCAACGATGCTTACATCATTACGCGCAACACCGTTCTATATAATTTCGTGTTCATTATTCTAGGTCTCATTCTATCCGTAGCACTGGCTATCGTATTGTCTGAAATCGTGAACAAGAAATTGGCGAAAGTCTATCAAACCGGTATGTTCCTGCCGTACTTCCTGTCCTGGGTTATCGTAGGTTACTTCGCATTCAGTTTCCTGAGCATGGATAAAGGGATGTTGAACCAGATTCTGGGCTGGTTTGGCATGGAGCCGGTTCAATGGTATTCCGAGGCCAAGTATTGGCCGATATTCCTGACGTTAATCAGTTTGTGGAAATCCGTTGGTTATAACAGCGTCGTTTATCTGGCGGCGATTATGGGGATCGACAAATCCTTGTACGAAGCGGCCATGATTGACGGAGCAAACAAATGGCAGCAGATTAAAGCCATTACGCTTCCGATGCTCAAACCGCTGATGACCATTTTGACTCTTCTTGCGATCGGTAAAATCTTCTACGCTGACTTTGGTCTCTTCTATCAAGTGCCAAGGGATTCGGGAACCTTGTATTCCGTGACGAACGTCATTGATACCTATGTATATCGTGGTCTGAAGACAACGGGCGAGATCGGAATGAGTACCGCTGCGGGTCTGTACCAGTCGGTAGTCGGATTTATTCTGGTCATGGTATCGAACTATATCGTTCGTAAATATGACAAGGATAATGCATTGTTCTAATCGATCAATCTACCAAGAAGGGGGTATGTGATGTGTTCAAATCTAAAAGCAAGATGAAAGATTTCCATCAGCTTTCATCCGGGTGGAATGTCGTATTCAACCTGATTGCCGGTATTTTCTCGTTCTTATGTGTATTTCCATTCCTGTTCGTCATGATCATTTCATTTACAGATGAAGGCTCACTGGCCCGCAACGGTTACCAAATCTGGCCGGAGAAATGGAGTCTTGAAGCTTACAAATACGTATTCCAGACAGGCGATACGCTGCTTCGTTCTTATGGTGTTACGATCTTTGTAACGGTAGTGGGAACGTTGATCAGTTTGTTTATCATCTCGTTATATGCCTATGCAATCTCTCGCAAGGGTTTCAGATATCGGAATTTCTTCGCGTTCTTTGCATTTTTCACGATGCTGTTTAACGGGGGGCTGGTACCGACTTATATCGTTGCCACGCAATTGCTCGGTCTGAAAGATTCCATCTGGGCATTGATCCTGCCATTGGCGCTCAACGCCTTCTATATTATGATTCTTCGAACGTTCTACAGCACCAGCGTTCCGGATGCCATCATTGAATCCGGTAAAATCGACGGTGCAAGCGAGTTTAAAATTTTCTACAAGCTGGTATTGCCGCTATCCCTGCCGGGTCTGGCAACCATCGGGTTATTCAGCACCCTGGGATATTGGAACGACTGGTTCAACGCATTGCTCTACATTGATGATCCGAACCTGGTTCCGCTGCAATCCATGCTCATGCGGATTGAGACCAGCATGCAGTTCATCCTGCAGAACTCTCAGAATTCATCCCTTAGCATGGCCGCTCTGCAGAGCATGCCGCAGGATACGTCGCGGATGGCGATGGTCGTTCTGGCAACGGGGCCGATTATTCTGGCTTATCCGTTCTTCCAGCGCTATTTCATTCAAGGTCTGACCATCGGCGCGGTTAAAGAATAAATTCTTCATGTACCGGAGGGTATGAGATGACTTATAAAGATTCCAGTAAACCCATTACGGAAAGAGTTGAACATCTTCTTGGGCTGATGAACCTGAAGGAAAAGGTTGGGCAGCTGATCCAGCCGTTCGGCTGGAAGACCTATGAAGTAAATGAAGGCCGGATTTCATTAACGGATTCATTTAAAGAGCAAGTGAAAAATGGCGGCGTCGGATCCCTTTACGGGACCCTTCGCGCCGATCCATGGACCGGTGTAACACTTGAGACCGGTCTTTCTCCGCGTGAAGGAGCAGAAGCCGTCAACTACATCCAGCGCTACGCCATTGAGGAATCGCGTCTGGGCATTCCGATCCTGATCGGGGAGGAATGCTCGCATGGGCATATGGCTATCGGCGGCACGGTCTTTCCGGTGCCGCTGTCCATCGGGAGCACATGGAACGTGGATTTGTACCGGGATATGTGCCGTGCCGTGGCGCTCGAAACGCGCAGCCAAGGCGGTGCCGTCACGTATTCCCCGGTCCTAGACGTCGTGCGCGACCCAAGATGGGGCCGTACCGAGGAATGCTTCGGCGAAGATCCATACCTGATCAGCGAATATGCGGTCGCATCGGTAGAAGGCCTTCAAGGTGATTCATTGGACAGCCCGAGCAGTGTTGCGGCGACGTTGAAGCATTTTGTAGCTTATGGCAGTTCCGAGGGCGGGAGAAATGCGGGACCCGTGCATATGGGAACACGTGAATTGATGGAAGTGGACATGCTGCCGTTCAAGAAAGCCGTGGAGGCAGGAGCAGCATCCATTATGCCGGCTTATAACGAGATTGACGGCGTGCCGTGCACCGTTAATACGGAGCTGCTTGACGGAATTCTTCGCGAGGAGTGGGGCTTTGACGGCATGGTGATCACCGACTGCGGGGCCATTGATATGCTGGCCAGCGGCCATGACACCGCTGAAGACGGAATGGATGCCGCTGTTCAGGCACTTCGTGCCGGCATCGATATGGAGATGTCAGGCGAGATGTTTGGCAAGCATCTCCTGAACGCGATCGAGTTAAACAAGCTTGAGGTTGCCGTATTGGATGAGGCCGTGCGCCGCGTATTGACCTTGAAATTCAAGCTCGGACTATTCGAGAATCCGTACGTGGATCCTCAGGTAGCCGAGGAGGTTATCGGCAGCCAGCATCATGTGGATCTAGCCAGACAGCTTGCTGCGGAAGGCATCGTTCTGCTCAAGAATGAAAGCAAGGCCTTGCCGTTATCCAAAGAAAGCGGCGTGATTGCCGTCATTGGACCTAACGCCGATCAGGGCTACAATCAGCTTGGGGATTATACGTCTCCTCAGCCGCCTGCAAGCGTGACCACCGTACTGGATGGAATCCGCGCAAAACTGGGTGATGAAGCGAATCGTGTATTGTATGCACCGGGCTGTCGCATTAAGGATGACTCCAGGGAAGGTTTTGATTTCGCGTTAGCTTGCGCGGATCAGGCCGATACCGTGGTCATGGTGCTTGGCGGTTCCAGTGCCCGCGATTTCGGCGAAGGCACGATCGATTTGCGCACAGGGGCATCGAAGGTCACGGACGACGCTCTAAGCGACATGGATTGCGGCGAGGGCATCGACCGGATGACGCTGCAGTTATCCGGCGTCCAATTGGAATTGGCCCAGGAGATTCATAAGCTTGGCAAGCGGATGATCGTTGTGTATATCAACGGCCGGCCGATTGCGGAGCCGTGGATCGACGAGCATGCCGATGCCATCCTGGAAGCATGGTATCCGGGTCAGGAGGGCGGACATGCGGTAGCGGACATTTTGTTCGGCGATGTGAATCCGTCCGGCAAGCTGACGATGTCGATACCGAAGCATGTCGGACAGCTTCCGGTTTACTATAACGGCAAGCGGTCGCGCGGTAAGCGTTACCTCGAAGAGGATTCTCAGCCGCGTTATCCGTTTGGATACGGGCTTAGCTATACCGAGTTCCGTTATTCGGATATTCAAGTTACACCAGAAGTGATCGGAACAGGCGAATCCGCCGTTGTCTCTGTGAATGTTACAAATAGTGGAGACCGGGAAGGGTCCGAGGTTGTACAATTGTATGTGAGCGATGTGGCCAGCAAATATACAAGACCGGCCCGTGAGCTGAAGGGCTTCCGCAAGATCTCTCTGCAGCCTGGAGAGCAGTGCAAGGTGGAATTTACCGTCGGACCGGAACAGCTTCAATATATCGGTCAAGATTACAAGCAGGTGGTTGAGCCTGGCTTGTTCCGTGTGATGGTTGGCAGACATGTGAACGATACGCTGAGTGCAGATCTGACTGTACAGGAGGGTTAAGGAATGGAACGCATTCGACGCTTTATACGCGAACTGTCGGAGCGGCAGTGGCTCGAGTCGACGGAGCTTAGAGAGTGGGACATTACCCGAACCACATACATGGTTCCGGGCGTGTATGAGGATACGGCTCCTTATACAGAGGGGCATGACTTCAACAGGTTTCCGAGCACGCAGGGAACAACCTATTTCTTTCGGAGGAACCTTGAATTGCCCACCCAATGGGTGGATGGAGCGATCGGACTTGTATTCCACTCCGGGGGCGAGGGATTATTGCGCATAAACGGAGTATCTTATCAGGGCTTGGACCGCAATCATACTTTCGTCAAGCTTGATCCGAAACGCACCGGCTTGAACATGAAGCTTGAGATCGAGTTGTACGATCCGATTCCGGAGCCGGTAGACCCGCTGAATCAGCAGGCTGTCATCCAGCCTCCGATTACTAGGGTGCAAAGCTTGCTAGTCAACGTGAACGTACCCGTTCAGAGCCTGATGTACACCGCGACCGTGATCCGCGATTCGCTTATCCTGTTGCCGGATAGCGATATGCGGCGAATTCGCTTAATGGAGGCGCTGTATCAGGCGATGGACCGCTTTGTCAGCCTGGACGACGCCGCCATTCGGGATGGCGCTCAGGTAACCGGGATTGAGCATGATCTGAAACAGGCGGTTACTGCCATTGGCGGCCATGCTGAAGGCACCGAGCATATGGTAGGCCAATCGCATATCGACATCGCCTGGCTGTGGCCGGTCAGGGAAACCGTGCGAAAAACAAGCCGGACCTTCTCCACCATGGATGCGCTAATGAATGAATATCCCGAATTTAAGTACGCGCAGAGCCAGCCTTTGCTGTACCAATTCCTGAAGGATCACGATCCTGAGCTGTACGAGAGAGTGAAGGCCAGAATCAAGGAAGGACGCTGGGAGCTAGTCGGCGGGATGTGGGTCGAACCGGACCTGAACATTCCGAGCGGGGAGTCCCTCATGCGCCAAATGCTGTACGGGCAGCGCTTCTATCAAGAAGAGTTTGGTCTGACATCTCATATTGAGTGGCTGCCGGATACGTTCGGATACTGTGCATCCCTGCCTCAGATCCTGAAGCATGGCGGCATTCGTTATTTCATGACAACAAAACTTGGCTGGAACGATACGAATGTGTTCCCTTACGACCTGTTCCATTGGGTCGGGATCGATGGAACCCCAATGTTATCCTATCTCAATCACGGCGTGAATGAGAACACGCTGCCCAAAGATGTTCATGAGCACTGGCAGTCATACCGCCAAAGAGCCGTTCATCCGGAGCAGATGCTGCTGTATGGACATGGTGACGGCGGAGGTGGCGTAACCCGCGAAATGTTGGAATATATCGACCGTGCCGGGCTTATGGTGGGGCAACCGGCCAGCAAGTACAGTACGGCTGCCGAGTTTTTCAGCGGGATTGAGGAAACACAGCCGAAGCTGCCGAAATGGCGCGGGGATTTGTATCTTGAGCTTCATCGCGGCACCTATACAACGCATGGGCGGAACAAGCGTTATAACCGGAAGGCGGAAATTCTGTACCGCGAGGCGGAGCTCTGGAATTCGGTGGCATTTTCGTCGATGGACAACGAGCAGCGGCAGGGGATTAGGAGCGAGCTGCATGACGGCTGGAAATTGATTTTGCTGAATCAATTTCATGATATTATTCCAGGATCCGCCATTACGGAGTCTTATGTCACCTCCGAGAAGGAATACGAAGAGGTGTTCCAAAAAGGAAATCATAGCCTCCGTCTTGGACTTCAGGTATTGGCGGATCAGGCCGATACTGAAGGGGAAGGCACTCCGTATGTCATCTTCAACGGACTTGGATGGAGCAGAGATGCGGTCATTTCGATTGAAGGAGAGCAGGGCCTCGCGCCGTATGATTCGGATGGAGCGCTGCTGCAATACGATGCCCAAACCGAAGAGAACGGTAAAACCTCTCACCGCTTGAATGTTCATGTTCAAGGCATCCCGGCTTTGGGATACAAGACCATTTGGTTGAAACGGCCAGCAGGAAACAAGGCGGTAGCGGAGAATTCTACTACAGTGTTCGCAAATTCCTGGGAAACGGATCATTATAAGGTCAGCTTTAATGAGCGCGGCGAAATCACGAGCCTGTGGGATAAAGAGGCTCATCGGGAAGTGGTCAAGCCGGGCGAAGCCGCGAACCGCTTCCACTTCTTCCATGACCGTCCGACGCTGTGGGACGCATGGGATATCGATACCCGTTACGAGGAGCAATTAGCCGGAGAGGCGGAGCTGATCGAGAAGAAGCTGGTGCATGCGGGTGAGGTACAGGATGTGCTGCGTTTCCACTGGCGCATCCATAACTCGGAGATCATGCAGGACATGATTTTTTATCATCACGACCGGCGGATCGATTTCAAGACGTTTGTCAGTTGGAATGAATCACATAAACTGCTGAAAGTCGGCTTCCCGATCGGGGTCGTTGCCGATAAGGCTACTTATGAGATTCCGTTCGGAACCATCGAGAGACCGACTCATCGCAATACAAGCTGGGAGCAGGCGCAATATGAAGTCTGCGGCCACCGTTTCGCGGATGTGTCGGAGCATGGATATGGCGTCAGCCTCATCAACGACTGCAAGTACGGGTATGACATTCAGGATAGCACCATCCGGTTGTCCCTGCTGCGCGCGCCGAAGTGGCCCGATGTCACGGCAGACTTGGGTGAGCATGAGTTCACATATTCCTTATACCCGCATGAAGGAGACTGGAGAAGCGCTGGAATCGTCCGCAAAGCTGCCGAGCTCAATCATGAGCTTCCATACGTAAGAGCAAGCTCGAACAAGGGGCCTCGGGCTGCTGTTCATTCGTTTATTCCGTTCGAGAGCGATCATGTGATCCTGGATACCGTTAAACCAGCAGAAGACGGTTCAGGGTATATCCTTCGAATGTATGAATCCGCGGGAGGGCGAGACGAAGCAGTACTGAGCTGGCCTTATCCTTATGATATCGTCCATGTATCCAACGCCCTGGAAGAAGAACTCGAACTACTGGATACTGCGGAAGGAAGGTTAGTCCTTCAATTCTTGCCGTATGAGATCAAAACCATCAAATTGACTACACATCATACTTAATCAAAGGAGCCAGAACAACCATGGAACAATTCAGACTCCCAAAAATACCAATGCCGGAGCTTGAGCTGCCGCAATCGATTCAGGCGGTTCTGCAAGAGGCTGAAGAGAAGCTTGCGCACCGTCCAAAGCTGCTTCAGCTGTTCAAGAACACGTTCCCGAACACGCTGGAGACAACAACCAAACTGATGGAGGATGGCACGACATTTGTGATTACCGGTGATATCCCGGCCATGTGGCTGCGCGATTCGGTAGAACAGGTGATCCATTACATTCCGTTTGCGAAGAATGATCCGCAGCTGCAGCGGATTTTAAGCGGATTGATCAAACGCCATTTTCAATATATTCATATCGATCCTTATGCCAACGCCTTTAATGAATCGGCGAATGACTGGCACTGGAACACAACCGACGAAACCGAAATGTCCCCATGGGTATGGGAGCGCAAGTTTGAGATTGATTCCCTGTGCTTCTCCGTTCGCTTGGCCTACCTGTACTGGAAGGAAACCGGTCTTACGGATGTGTTTGACGCCAACTTCAAGTCGGCTATGATCAAGATCATCGAGCTGTTTAAAACCGAGCAGCACCATTTCGAGAAATCGCCTTACCGTTTCACGCGGGATAACGGAATTCCAACGGATTCCTTGCGCAATAACGGGCTCGGCATGCCGGTAAATTATACGGGCATGATCTGGTCCGGCTTCCGTTCAAGCGATGACGCTTGCGACTTCCACTACAATATTCCGGGCAACATGTTCGCCGTTGTCGCCCTGCGTCAAATGCAGGAATTCGCGGAATGGGTATTCCGGGATATGAAGCTGCTCGATGAGCTGAAACGACTCGAAGCCGACGTGGATCACGGGATTCAGTTGTACGGCATCTACCGCCATCCGGAGTTTGGACCGATCTACGCCTATGAAACAGACGGTTACGGGAATCACTGCTTGATGGATGATGCGGGAACCCCTGGACTCATGTCCATCCCTTATCTGGGGTATTGCTCTGCAGATGATCCGATCTATCAAAACACCAGACGGTTTGCGCTCAGCAAAGAGAATCCTTTCTACTACGAGGGCGCTGTTGCCAAAGGAATCGGCAGTCCGCATACACCGCCGGATTACATCTGGCATATGGCCTTGTCCATGCAGGGAATTACGGCACAGACGGCCGAAGAGAAGCTGGAGATGATTGCGCTGCTGGAAGCGACCGATGCCGATACCGGCTTTATGCATGAAGGCTTCCATGCCGACGATCCAAAAGTCTTTACTAGATCTTGGTTTGCCTGGTCCAACAGCCTCTTCTCGCAATTGGTCTATCAGGCGATGAAAGCAGGGATTCTATGAGCGGGCGTCTGATTGTATTCTACGATCCGTCCTTTCCGGCAGCAGAAGCTGCCGGTTTGCCGGCTAGCGCGGCGGCCCTGCATGCATTCGATGTCGTGTGTCGTGCTGAGGATTTGGCTGAAGCGCTGGAATCTGCAGGTGGACAGGGCGCAAGCTTTGTCAATTTGCATGCGCCTTACTTCCCGAAAAGCGCCTGGAGAGCGATCCTGGGCTTTCTGAGAAATGGCGGCGGTCTTGTCAGCGTAGGCGGTGCCCCCTTCAAACGCCCTGTCCGTATGGAGGATGGCGCTTGGGTGGTGGAGCATGAACAGACGGCATACCACCAGCAGCTCCACATTCACGAGGTGCTGCCAGTAGACAGCGGACGCGTCGACCATTTAACTGCAAGTGACGTTATTCCGGTTATGGAGAGCTGCCATGAGCGGTTATCCGTCCGCGATACGTGGAACCTGGTTCCGCATGTCACCAAAAGCAGTGACCTGCCGCATCAGATGGGATCGGCCGGGCCGATGGATACACGGATTTATCCGCTTCTTAAGGGGACCACGGCGAAGGGACGAGAAGTCGCGGCTCCTGCCGTTTTGTGGGAAAACGTCGGCGGACCTTTCTTGGGTGGACGCTGGATGTTTGTGAATCAGCCTCTCTCAACCGCTTTCTGGGAACAGGATGGAGGAGATGAGGTACGGCGCTGGGCGGCATTCTGCGCAAAGGGCATCACCGAGCTGTGGATCAAGCCGAATTATGCGGCCTACGAGTCCGGCGAGCGCGCGATTCTGACCCTGCAGGCACAACGTCTTGGCCGGAGCTTACCCGTACAAGAGCCGCAGAGCTGGACATTCCGCATCTCCGTCAAACACGACCAAGATGAGTCCTTATCCTGGCATCATTCCGAGACGGTGGATGTGACCGGACAATTTCATGTGCAGCGCATTCCGGTTATGCTGGATATCAAGCCTGGATCCTATCGGGTCGTATGTGAAGCTGAAGGACCGGATGGAGAAATCCGCGTGCTGAGACAAGGGTTCTGGGGAACAGATTCCGAGCTTTTGCAGGCGGGAACGCCTGTAACCTGCAATCGGGATTACTTCATCAAGGATGGCCGCCCGCTGCCTGTTGTCGGGATGACTTACATGACCTCCGATGTAGCGCGTAAGTTCCTGTTCCTTCCGAACACGGATGTATGGGACCGCGATATGGCACAGATGCGTAATGCGGGCATCAACTGGATTCGTACCGGTATCTGGACCGCATACCGCAATATTATGCAGGTGGACGGTCATGCATCCGAAGAGGTTTTGCGTTCGATTGACGCCTTCCTGTTAACGGCGAAGAAGCATGATTTGCAGGTGACATTCACGTTCTTCTCCTTCACCCCGGAGACTTGGGAAGGTCAAAATCCTTACCTCGATCCGCGAAGTGTGGAAGCGCAGAAGCGTTTCATACGTTCCATCATTAGTAGACATAAAAATACGAAGAATGTGGACTGGGATCTGATTAACGAGCCATCCATGTTTGATCCGCCGCAGATATTCTCGGACGGACCGCGTTCCGCGAAGGATCCATTCGAGAAACAAGCTTATATCGACTGGCTGAAAAAGCGCCATGGTTCGATTGAGCGTCTGCAGGAACGCTGGAATATGACAGCCGATCAGCTGCCGGGTTTTGACTCCGTGGTTCCACCGGAGCCTCAAGTCATTAATTTTGACGTTCAAGACATGCATCAAGGGAAAAAAGGCACCCAATGGCTTGATTACGCACTGTTCTCCATGGACATGCATAACCGCTGGGCCAAGGAATTATATGACGATATTAAAGAAGTATGCCCGGATCATATGGTTACCGTTGGACAGGACGAGGCGCTTGGCGCACAGCGTCCATCTCCGTTCTTCTATGCCGAAGCCGTAGACTATACGACGGTCCACTCCTGGTGGTTCAACGACTATTTGATCTGGGACGGCATCTTTGCCAAAACGCCGGATAAACCGAACCTGATTCAGGAAACGGGCATCATGTACGTGGAGACACCGGATGGCCGGGCGAAGCGAAGCGAAGCCGAGCTGCGGAATTTGCTGGAGCGCAAGTATGCTTACGCTTTCTCCACAGGGGGCGCAGGAGCCATTCATTGGATCTGGAACACGAATTTCTACATGGACAATGCCAATGAATCGCATATCGGAGCTGTCCGCGCTGACGGCACGGAGAAACCGGAAGCGGATGTGTCGTATGATTTCGGCGCTTTCATGGAAGGCATCCGGGATATGTTTACAGGCCGGAAGCTGGAAGAGACCGCGGTCATTTTCCCTTATTCGAACGATTTCTCGAACCGGAAGCTCGCTTTTGAAGCAACGACCAAGGCGACGCGCGCGCTTGCTTACGAGCTGAATGTGCCGTTCCGCGCTGTCGGGGAATATGATTTAAGCTCGCTGCGTAACCATCCGGTGAAGTTCATCATTCTGCCGAGCGCGCATAATGTAGATGACCAGGCGTTTGCCGAGTTGATGGATATCGTGAAGGAAACGGGAGCTACGCTGCTTCTGACAGGTCCTATCGGTCTGGATGCATATTGGCATCAGGTCGATCGAATGACCGAGGAGCTGGGCGAGCGGAAGCTGGCGAATGTTCGCCGGGAAGAAAGCTTGCGCATTGGGGATCGTGCATGGTCTGCATCGTATGGCCATCGGAAGATTGCCGAGCTGAGCAAAGAAATTCCGGCAGGCAGCGGGGCGAAACCGGCTGATGTGGCCGGCGACTCTATCGTGGATGTGAAGCTTGGAGCAGGGCGTCTTCTCTGGAGCCCGCTTCCCGTAGAATTGAATGATCGAATCGACACCATTTCGGCTTTATATCGGTATGCATTGGAGCTGTCCGCTGCCGACACTGGACTGATCTGGAATCAAGGCGGAGACCATTCCGGCGTATATGGACGCAAGGTAACGTTTGAAGAAGGAGCTCTCTTCGTATTCGGCTCGGAGCAATCGTGGGACACGAATGTTGAGGTAAAGGATCCTTCCACAGGCCTCATCTATTCATTCGTGCTGGAAGCGGATCGTTCGGTCTTGTTTGCAGTAGATGCGAGCGGTGACCTGTTATCGGTGTACCGTCCGGATGAGGTCGAAATCACGGTATCGAAGGGCTAACATAAGGGGGACTAAGCAAACGATGGATCAATCCAGAAAAGCACATATTATTTCGCATACTCACTGGGACCGCGAGTGGTATTTACCGTATGAAAAGCACCATGTGCGGCTGATCGAGCTCATGGACAGCTTGCTTGAGACGATGGAGAAGGACTCGGAGTACCGCAGCTTTTTCCTTGATGGCCAGACGATTATTATCGAAGATTATTTGCAGGTGAGACCCGAGAAGAAAGAGCAGCTTGAGAAGCTGATCACGGATGGACGCATTATTATTGGTCCATGGTACATTCTGCAGGATGCCTACCTGACAAGCAGTGAAGCCAACGTGAGAAATATGCAGATCGGACACCAGGATGCCGAGCGATACGGCACAGTTGCCAAAATCGGTTATTTCCCCGATACATTTGGACTTACAGGCCAAATACCGCAGTTGATGCTGCAGTCCGGCATCGATAATGCCTTCTTCGGCCGGGGCGTGAAGCCAACGGGCTTTAACAATACCGTCTCCGACAGCGGCTATGAGTCCTCATTCTCAGAGCTGATGTGGGAAGGTCCTGACGGCTCCAAGGTGCTGGGCATCCTGTTTGCCAACTGGTACAGTAACGGTAACGAGGTTCCCGTTGATGAAGCGGAAGCGAAGGCATTCTGGGACCGCAAGCTGGCGGATGCCGAGAAGTATGCTTCCACGCCTGAGCTGCTCTATATGAACGGGTGTGACCATCAGCCGATACAGACCGATCTTCCGGAAGGCATCCGTACAGCGAAGAAGCTGTATCCGGATACGGAGTTTATTCATTCCAATTTTGACGATTACCTGACAGCCGTTCGGGAGAAGCTGCCGCAGGATCTTTCCTCCGTAAAAGGAGAGCTGCGCAGTCAGCGTACCGATGGATGGGGAACGCTCGTGAATACCGCTTCAGCACGCGTGTACCTGAAGCAGATGAACCAGCGCGGCCAGACCTTACTCGAAAAAGTGGCCGAACCGCTTGCATCCTACGCGAGCCTGCTGGGTAAGGAGTATCCGCATCATCTGTTCACCTACGCGTGGAAGACACTGATGCAGAATCATCCGCATGACAGCATCTGCGGCTGCAGCGTGGACGAAGTTCACCGCGAAATGGTTACCCGCTTTGAGAAAAGCGCACACGTGGCCGAAAATATCGTGGACGACAGTGTTCGCGTCATTGCAGATGCCGTTGACACGAGCGCCTTCGAGCAATGGGGATCCGATCCGCTGCCGCTTGTTGTATTCAATACGACGGGTTGGAGCCGCAGCGGTACGGTCAGCATCGAGCTGGACGCGAAACGGCTCTATTTCCGGGAAGGTTACTCTTTGGAGGAAACCAGCCGCCGGATGAAGGAAATCGACTTGTCCGGCCGCGTGCTGGTTAACGCTCAAGGACAAGCTGTACCTTGCACCGTTGAGGATCTGGGTCTTCAGTTCGGCTACGATCTGCCGGACGACCGTTTCCGCCAGCCGTATATGTGCCGTCGTGTGAGACTCACCTTCGAGGCAAGCGCAATTCCTGCAATGGGATTGACTGCTTATGCTTGGGTGAAGAGTGAAGTGAAGCCTGCTGAGGTTGAATCCTTAATCAGCAATGCCAATGTGATGGAGAATGAGCTGATCAAGGTTGAGATCCAAGGGGACGGTTCCTTCTCCTTGACGGATAAAAAGAACGGACAAGTATACCGCGATCTGGGCGTCTATGAAAATACCGGAGATATCGGTAACGAATATATGTACAAACAGCCGGATGGCGAAGCGGCCTTGACCACGAAAGGCCAAACCGCCCAAATTTCGGTTCTGGAAGATACGCCTTACCGCGCAGCCATTGAAATCGTTCATAACTGGTCCATTCCGGCTATGGCTGACAGCAAGCTGGATGAAGAGCAGCATGAGCTTGTATATTATCCAAACCGCAAAGCGCAAAGATCGAGCGAGATGGTGCCCATGCGCATTCGTACCGTGGTCAGTCTGAACCGCAGCGGCAAAGGCGTGGAGATTGAAGCGACGATGGATAATCAGGCGAAGGATCATCGGGTGCGTGCATTGTTCCCAACGGATCTGCAGGCATCGTCACACAACGTGGATTCCATGTTTGAGGTGGCAACGCGGGATAACGAACCTGCTGCCGAATGGGAGAACCCGAGTTATACGGCTCACCAACAGGCTTTCGTTGACGTTACGACGGCTACTGCAGGGTTAACGGTAGCCAACCAAGGCTTGAATGAATATGAAGTCCTGCGTGACGGCCGGAATACCATCGCCGTTACATTGCTTCGTTCCGTAGGCGAGCTCGGTGATTGGGGGTACTTCCCTACACCTGAGGCTCAGTGCATCGGCGTTCATACCGTACGTATGGAGGTCATTCCGCATCAGGGAGACGGCATGAAGTCAGGCGCATACGCTGAGGCTTACCAGTTCCAAATTCCATGGACGGTTGCACAGACCGGAGTCCATGCCGGCGCCGTAGCAACGACTTCCGCACCGCTTGAATGGAGCCATGAAGAGCTTGCGTTCTCTTCCCTGAAAGTGAATCCGAAGACCGGAGATCTGATGCTGCGCTGGTTCAATATGGCGGGCACGGATACAGAACTGAAGCTGAAATCTTCTCTACCTTCCCGGGGCGTTTATAAGAGCTCTATTCTGGAAGTAGAGGGTACGGTTCAAAGCTTTGATGATCAAGAAAGCTTCACACTGCCGGTTAAACCTCACGAAATCGTGACACTCGGCGTTAAAGTTTCGGTCAAGTAAGCATTTATTAGATACCGCTGGGAATATGAGCTCCCGGTCCAGCAAGGCCCGATTCCGAGTTACAGGGATCGGGCCTTGCTGTCTTGCATGTTGAAATTAAAAAAGCTGCTCTCCCTAGGCCACAGTGGACGGTTGGAGGGCAGCTCTTTATTTTACTCGGCTTGATTATTGATTCTTCTCTTGGGTCTGGTCTTTCTCGTAAGCAATCAGGGTGATATCTTTGCCAGTAAGCTCGGCAATTTTGGTCTCAGCATCTTCAATCGCTTTCAAGGTACCTTCATTCCCATTGAGTGAGGCAATTTTATATTCCTCCGAATGGATGTCCATGGTTAACTCCCCCTTAGATGGTTGATTCAAATATAATGTATAAGTTATCCTATACAAGATGGTTACATACCTTTATTCAAAGAAATGGAAGGAGAGTCTTGGAATGAAATACTTTTTGATGATTGTCACTGCAATGGTCGTTTCGATGACTTTGAATTCCACAGCAGCCGTGGAGAAGAGTGAGGTTAATGTAACTGGCTCATCGGAACAAATACAACCCGAGGAAAAAGCAGCAAATAGTAAGCCTGTGCAATGGAGCGAGGGATGTGTTGTATGGAACGGTGGAAACTCTTACAAAGTATTGAAGCATGCCGTGCTTCCTTCTTTTAAAGCCGGAACCAAGCTTGGAGAAGTGAGCCGCGAGATCGATCATGCGGACGTTGCGGATCACCGTGCTCCAGAGGGAGTACACTTGGAAGATGGAGATAGCAGTTTACCTGTCGGAACGGCCATCTATCAGTTGGCTGGGGCGCCTGCTGACAAGGTGCTCTTGGTTGAAATGGATGGACAATATTATAAAGCTGTAAGACAATATGAACGATGATGGATTCCGTTTATGAGTGGGTGTGAATCATGATTCAATTTGAAAGACTGCACCATGTCAGCTTGGCCGTACGAAATTTGGAGACAGCGAAGGCGTTTTACTCGGAGGTGCTGAGGTTTCAGGAGCTGCCGCGACCGCCGTTTGCCTCCAAGGGTGTCTGGTACGCTGTCGGAGACCAGCAGCTTCATCTGCTGGAGCATCCCATCAGTGATACGCTGCGGGAGCGCGGAATCGATACGACGGACGGGCATTTCTCGATCTGGGTGAAAAGTTACCGCGAGACGAAGGAATGGCTGGACCGAATGAACGTCGAGTATGTGGCTAATCCCGACAGCGTTGCCGGCTTTGCCCAGATTTTCGTGCTGGATCCCGACCGCAATATTATTGAATTCGGAGCGGACTATGGATCGTAAACGCCAAATTTTAAAAAAGCCAGACACATGAATGTGTTTGGCTTTTTTGCGCTCTTATTTTTGGATGAGGACGGGGGTATTCATTTTCACTTTGTCGTAGAGCCAGCGCACGTCTTTATTATGCATCCGTATGCAACCTGCCGACACGTATTTTCCGATCGAGTTGGCGTTGTTGTTTCCATGAATGGCGTACGCGTAGCTAACTCTGCCGTTTACTTTCACATTAATGCCGAGCCAGCGGTCCCCTAGCGGATTCCGCGGGTCTCCTCCCTTGATGCCTTCCTTGTAGTAAGGTCTGTTTTTCACTTTTTCGTGGATTTTGAACAGGCCTTCTGGCGTATAGGAGGGCTTTTTGCCTGTAGCGACGGGAAACGTTTTAATGACCTTGCCTTTTTCATAATACGTCAGTTTGTTGGTGGATTTATCAATGACGATAAACTGTGCGTACTTGCTGTACTTACTGTCCAGCTTCTGTCCGGAAGCGCCATGGGATACGACGGGGAAAAAGAAAACCAGCAGTAAGGTGAAGATCAGGATGCGGCTGATGCCCTTAATGATGTCCGATCACCTCTTTTCGTTCTCCCCCATATATATGCAGCTATTCGCGAATGTTGACGGAAATGTGCATAAGCGGAAAAATAGAACAAGTTGTTTTCAAAGAGGAATATAAGGAGAGGAGGGGATTCCTTCAAGAGGCTTTTCGTGTTGAACACGGATGCCGCTTGAAAACGACACCAGTGTCGTTTATGATAAAATAAGTCTAAAACGACAATCATGTCGTTTATGTTAAGGTGAATTTTGTGGAATCTGTATTCATGTTAAAGGGCGGGAGAGGGATGACTTATGTGTCCACGGGTTAGCGAGGAATACAAACAGGAGAAGAAGCATGAAATATTGAGGGCGGCCAGGCGCGTTTTTATCAGAAAGGGCTATACCCGCACTGTGATGCAGGACATTATGGATGAAGCGGGCATGTCCCGCGGAGCCGTGTATGCGTATTTTGATAATGTGGAGCATTTATTTATAGAGGTCCTGCGTTTTGACGACCAAGAGACGCTTCGTTTTTTTGAACCGGATCCGCAATATCCGATATGGAATCAGTTGATGGACTGGGTTCAGAAACAGCAGGGTGATCTATCGCTAATCCGGCATTCGCTTGTATTGGCCAGGGCGGAATTTTTCCTGTCTTCCTCTTATGTTCATGCCAGGAAGGATTATCCCTATATAACCGAACGATATCAACTGACTGTTGAGACCATGGGACGGGTCATTCGGAAAGGTCAGGAGCAAGGGGAGTTTCGGTCCCGATTGGAACCGGAAGCCATCGCGCGATATATGATCTCGTTTCTGAACGGACTCATGCTGGATACCTTCCATCTCGGACCGACGATGACTTGTGTACCGGAGCAGTTGGAAACGTTCATCCAATCTCTCTGCATAATGTTAGATCCGATATCAATAGAAACATGATTATGGAAAGGGTGCTTGTTGATGCTATTTAATTCTGCTAGATTGACATGTCGAAAAATGACGATGAATGACGCAGAGCTTTATCATACCTGGCGTAATGATCTCGAAGTGATGCAATCCACCAGTCCTTGCCTGGATGCTTATCAACTGGAGGAAACAAAGGACTTCGTTCAGCATGTGATCCTGGGCTCTTCCTCCTCGAAGAGCTATCTGATCCTGTTGAAGGATACCGGCAGACCGATCGGCATCATGTCATTGATTCATATCGATACCAAGAACCGGAATGCGGAGTGCATCATCGACATTGGCGAAAAGACTTCTTGGGGCAAAGGGTACGGCTTTGAAGCGATGACGCTTTTGCTCGATTATGCTTTTTTGGAAATGAATCTGCACAGGGTAAGCTTGCGAGTATTTTCCTTCAACCTTAAAGCGATCAAGCTGTATGAAAAAATCGGATTTGTCCACGAAGGCAGCTCCAGGCAGAGCTTGTACCGGAATGGCGACTGGCATGACATCGTGCATATGGGGATATTGCAGAGCGAGTATGCGTCAAAAGGTTGATTTTCACCTACTTCCATAATAAGGTAGGTATGTGAAGTCAATGAGGGAATGGAGAATCATATCATGTCCGAAAATGAAGTGTTATGGATTCAAGACCTGCGCATGAAATATGATAATCGTTACGTGCTGAACGGTATCGACTTGGAGGTACGCCGGGGCGAGATGATTGGATATATCGGTCCGAACGGAGCGGGGAAGAGCACGACGGTCAAGATCATGCTCGGGCTGGTTGAGGGGTACACGGGGACAGTCCGCATATTCGGTCAGGATATTTCCGATGGGAATATCGATTATAAACGTAGAATTGGATATGTCCCCGAGGTGGCCGAATTGTACGATCAGTTAACGGCTGCCGAGTATTTGACCTTTATAGGCGAGTTGTACGGACTTACATATGATGCAGCGGATGATAAGGCGAAGCAATTGATGGAATGTTTTGACATGGAAAAGGCCTATCACTCCCGGATCGCTACGTTTTCAAAAGGAATGCGGCAAAAGGTGCTGCTGATCTCGAGCCTGCTGCATGACCCTGATCTGTTGTTTCTGGATGAACCCTTAAGCGGGCTGGATGCGAACAGCGTGATGGTGGTCAAGGAAGTATTGGCTCAGCTCTCGGCCCAGGGCAAGACGATTTTTTATTCCTCACATATTATGGACGTCGTTGAGAAAATCAGCAGCCGGATCATCCTGCTTGCTGACAGCCGGGTAGTGGCGGACGGAACGTTCAAAGAATTACAACAGCATTCTCATGAGGGGTCCCTGGAAGAAGTGTTTAATCAGCTGACGGGGTTCCATGACCATGCCCGTATTGCGGAACGGTTCGTATCGATCGTTCGGGAGGGAAGTTGATATGGGGGGATCGGAATCATCGTTTCGAATGCTGAAGATACTGGATCGCTTTCAGGGAATTATTTCGAGAATGGGTGTCGACTATGCAACCCTGCGCCGGATCCTCCATGTCAAATTGCTGATGGATTCGAGGCGTGCACCTGTCATATTATCTTCAAGCAACAGGAAGAAAGAAGAAGAGCAGGACAAGAACCTGTTTGTCAGCTCCCTCTGGCTGTACGGCTTAATCGGGCTTGTCCTAACGCCGTTTGTGTTCTGGAGCGATCCGGAATATTTAATGCCGATGAGCATCCTGTCTGCGATCCTCATGTTCTTGATCATGAGCTCCATGATTTCAGATTTCTCTTCCGTGCTGCTTGATGTTCGCGACCGCAGCATTTTGATGACAAAGCCGATCGACGGTCGTACGGTCGGGTTGGCGAGATCGATTCATGCTGGAATTTACTTGCTGCTGCTTACCGGGGCGCTCTCAGCAGGCTCACTGGTCGTAGGATTGATCAAGCATGGCGTGCTGTTCTTTCTGATCTATATCCTGGAGTTAATTCTGATGAATATGCTCATTCTGGTGAGCACTTCCTTGGTTTATCTGTTGCTGCTTAAGTATTGGGATGGAGAGAAACTGAAGGATCTGATCAATTATGTACAGATTGGACTTTCCGCCGCGCTGGCCATTGGCTATCAGTTTGTGATCCGTTCCTTTGATCTGATTGATTTCAATTTTGTATTTACGCCGGCCTGGTGGCAGATTCTGCTTCCGCCAGTGTGGTTTGCGGCTCCGTATGAGTGGTTGTTTGGCGAGGGGAGCGGGTGGCTGACCGTACTCTCGTTGCTGGCTGTACTCGTACCGATTGTGCTTATGATCGTTTATGTCCGTTATATTCCTTCTTTCGAGCAGCATCTGGAGAAGCTGGCTCACAGCGAAGCGGGAAAAGGGCGGGAGCGCGGGCGCTTGGACAGATTCTTGGCCAAATTGGTATGCCGGTCGCGCACGGAGCAGGCTTGTTTTCGATTATCTGCCAGCATGCTGAAGAATGAGAGAGAGTTTAAGCTTAAAGTGTATCCAACACTCGGATTGTCCGTGTTACTGCCTTATTTATTTTTTGTCTCCACAATCCGCAACTCCTCATTGGCCGAAATCAGCAAGGGATCGTCGTACTATGTACTGCACACGATGCTCATTATGATTGTAACGGTCGTTATGATGCTGAAATTCTCCGGCAAGCCCAAAGCCTTCTGGCTGTTTGGCGCAGCCCCGATGCCAAGCATGAATCCATTATACAAAGGGGCGTTAAAGGCTTTTGCGGTCAAAATGTTCCTGCCGCTCTTCACTGTGAATGCGGTCATATTCCTGATTCTGTTCGGAAGCCGGATTATCCCGGATGTTCTCATCGTATTCCTTACCGGCTTGGTGTTGATTCCTTTATCAGCCAAGGCAATTCTGCGCACTCCACCGTTCTCTCAGGCGTTTAATATGGCTCAGCAGAAAGACGGCTGGTGGGTGCTGCTATTCTTTATTGTAGTGGGCGGATTATGGGGTTTGCATTATGCAAGCAGCACGATTCCCTATGGCATGTTAGCATATATCCTCATGCTGCTCGTTGCGAATGGTTTGGCATGGACCAAGCTGTATAAGTGAATCGGGGAATGACAGGAAGAGCAGGGGAAGATGAAGCGGGTTACGCTAAGAGGATAAAATTGCCGGGTAAAGAACCATACCGGGTGCAGGGTTATGTGAATTAGATCGGGCAGAGAGGAAGGATCAAGGCTAATTCCCCAGTCTCCTTCGCTCCACCCGGATAGCATGGATGGAGGCCCGGGTGCTTCCAGATTATAGGTTTCCCGTAATCGATTTATTGTTTCTTGGTTGAGCGAGCTGTTGTCTTCCCCGTAGGTTGTATGTGGTCCGAATGTTAGTAATAGAACGATTAAGCATATCCTAATCTTAATTCGCAATGTCCTATTCTCCTTATATGCTGCATTTTCAGTGTATTATTAACATACACAAAAACGTATCTGCTAACAAGAATCGGTACCCATCTCTTAATGGGTTGGTGGAAGGGAAGGGCAACCGAGATGGATGCCTTTTCTTTCATTTTTTAGATTGTAAACGGTTGAACAGGAACGTAGGTTCGTATATAATAGAGATATAGCAAATAAACTTCCTATTTCACCCTTCACTTCATAGATCCATGATGGATTCCCCCACTTATGTATTTAATTACCTGTTGTTATGCCCTCCGGGCCTTATATAATCAACTTAGATGATGTCAGGATGTTAATATAGTAGGAACTGAGTTTATTCTGGCTTAGTCATTTTCGCAAGGTCGTGGATTCTTGATAACTAGTGCTTAATTTTCGTTTGGTATATGGATTGAACGTCAGCGATTTAATTCGTTTTGGTGTATACGAAGTTCTAAGCTGTTCTTTTTTAGAATTTTTGGCCAAACCGGAGACATAAACGACGTTAATGTTTTTACATTTTCCATCACAGTTTCCAGACATATAAGAAGTGGCAGGCGCCATCGGAATTGACCTCAAGAACATGCATCATTTAGGACGACTCGATAGAAACTGAGGGTCTGTCGGTATACCGTTTATTTATGGACGTTATAACCATCAGTGTAATCAGGATAAATCGAGAAGTGGCGTAGTACACATTTAACCATTTCTTATGGTGTAGGGAGGAAAGCTTTGAATGGAAGTTATTTGGTTTATGTTGTTTTCAACATTTGAAACACTGGCTATTTATTCGCTAATCATGACATTGCTTAGATTCAAGACGACAGAGTACATAGGGCAGGCGTTGATTGTCATGATCCTTGCCAACTTACAAAGTTTTATCATGCGCAACGAACTTCAATTGGATTTTCTAGCCCCTCTCATCACCGTGCTGATCTTCGTTTTCTTATTTTCAGCCATTATTAAGATCCCGGTTATCTGGTCGGCGATCTGCACCATTCTGGGTTATATGTTTTATGCGTTAATTCAAACGGCATATCTGACAACGATATTCGGATCGATCGACTCCATTCAGACCGATCATGCCAATGGTTATATTCTTCAAATCCTCTCAGGTGCGACAGGACTATTGATATCCTGGATTATGTACAGGTTTGGTATTGGGTTTAAGTACGATCTGGAAAAGCTGCGCATTAAATTTGAACATGTTCTATTGATCACGTTGATTATCGTGGTGTTGATATTAATTGCAATTCTATTTTACCTTAATCGTTTATGGCTGCACCTTCTCTTCTTTGGAATAACATTTGGAATCTTCTTGTATTATGCCATCAATACAGAGGAGCGGGAATCTTATGATCATAGAAGGCTTGTCAAAGCGGATAGCGGAGGGGATCAAACGCCAGGTACCCGACCATAAGTCCTCTGTTTCTGTTCTGAAACATGCGATCACCATCATTTTAAACGTATTGTGTATTGTGGTCTTCACGCTGCTTATCTCTATTTTTACAGGTAACATGAAGCAGGCTGTGATAGCCTTGGTGGGTTTTGCGGTACTAAGGCAATTTTCCGGAGGATATCATCTTAAGACGGGGGCAGGCTGTATTGCATTCACGACAGCGCTATTCACTCTGGTGTCTTTTGCGGATATGGGGAATGCAGGCATTCTCGTAATTACTGCTCTCAGTCTGTCGCTGGTGATGCTGTTCGCTCCCAGCCGAATTGAGAAGCAGTCCCGAATATCGAGGAAGCATTACGCAAAACTTCGCTTGATTAGCTGTTTCATCGTGATATTTAACTTTGGACTCCAGTCCCCAACATTGGCTGTCATATTTTTGGCCCAGGCTATCAGTTTAATACGCTGGAAAGGAGGACAAGCTCATGTTATGGATCCATAGGATTAGACATCGGTTGTTTTCGTTTATCGCATCTGCTCTGACGTTGGTAGCTGTTTTTGTAGTTAATACTGCAAGTCCCGTTTTTGTATACAGCGGAGAGACGCCGGAAGAACTGTTAAAGTAAGTCTTGATCCTTCGTAAGGGGACTGGGGTACTTAAAGATAATGGTATAAATAAAGATGAATATGTAGGTTATGATTTCCGGCACCTTTCTGGGTACCGGTTTTTTTGTATGGATAAGTGGAAGTCAAGCCTGGAATGGTGTCGTTGATCTTCGATAAAGATACACAACATTCGGGATCAGTGGATCCGGGCAACGTACCTGGAGACGGGGAAACCCGACTTTGTCCCCCCAATTCGTCCCCTTTGGGTGAAATTCAGCTAGCTAATCTAAAGAAGGAAAAAAGAAAAAACCCTTGATGCCAATGGCATCAAGGGTTTACGGTTATGATCTGTAGTGGGCTCGAACCACTGACCCCTACCCTGTCAAGATAGTGCTCTCCCAGCTGAGCTAACAGATCATGAAATATTTAAAAAGGTAATTCATATATTACCAGCAGACAATGCGACTGTCAATGGTTTTCTCGTTATAAAAAATCACATTCCGGTTCAGACTAAATACAGCATGTATTTGCCAGTGGAGGAGCGTGAATGGTATGGCAGGTGGGAAATCCCATCATTTCAAACGAGCCGGACTGGTGCTCTCGTTGCTGGGGGTAACTGTACTGGGCAGCGGTTGCAGTATCCCGGAGAGAACGTCGGTGCAGCTGGAGCCGCTCCATGGATCAGCAGCGCCCGTAATGCTCGATGTTTACGGCCGTTCTGTAGATCAGGACGTGTATTCCAAGCAGGGAAGCGGGGCACTGGAGCCGGTACCGCCGATGGATTCGGTGGACACATTACGTGATCTCCAACCATAAAGGGGTGCAGCAACGAATCCGTAACAGATCAGTCGTAATAATGTCTGTATCCATTGCTCGAACAACGAGCAGAGCAAACCGTCGGCTTGCAGGCTGGCGGTTTGCTGTAAAACGGCCGATGCTATTCCTCATCCCATTTGCGGGAATAACCTTTTTTAATCGCCCAAAAGATAGGGTAGATGATGACGACTGAGATGATAACAGCCCAAAATATCGTGGCTCCCATGCCCATAAAGGCCATGCTCCTTTCAAGAAAACGTTAGCTTATACTATACAGGAAAACGATTATTTTGTATAATATCTCGATCTGCGATATCACTAGAATTGATTCTACATAAAGAGGTGTTGAAATGGCAGCAGAAATCATAAATGTATCAACCGAAGAGCAATTGCAGCAGGCGCTGGATATCCGGAAGGATGTTTTCGTGCTTGAACAGAAGGTGCCGATTGACCTGGAGATCGATGAGTACGATCGTCTGGAATCCGATGCGTTTCATGTCCTGATCAAATCGGAAGGTCAATACGCGGCAACCGGACGTATCACCTATTACAATAAGGATTCCGCCAAAATGCAGCGAATTGCAGTGCGTAAGCCATTCCGCTCCAAAGGGATAGGGCGTGTGCTGATGATGGCATTGGAAGCGCAGGCGCGTGAATTGAAGCTGCAGTATTCTGTACTGGATGCACAGGTGCAAGCGGAGGCATTTTATCGCAAGCTTGGGTATGAGACCATTTCGGACGAGCCGTTTGATGATGCGGGCATTCCCCACGTTCGTATGAAAAAGGAACTGTAGGCTTCTTACCATATTAAGGTGCTAATGAGATCCTCACTGTTTAAAAGAAAAGACCTCGAGTATCGACTCGAGGTCTTTTTAGTCATGATTTTAAAAGTTTGGCAAATTGTCCAGGTTGTTGCTTGGATCGCCATCCGCATTGGAGCGAAGATGTTCGTCTCCGTCACGTCCACGGAATACGTTCAGGTTTTTGATTTCTTTATTCTTGGCCATTTGTTGCGCTGTCTTGCAGTCAACGACACTGCCGTTATCCAGCTTAAGTTCGATGATGTCGCCATCTCCGTTTTTACGTACGCCTACGACTTCTTGTTGTCTATTATCCATATGAATCGCCTCCCGGTTTTAGTGTTCCCGGGAAACCTCATAAACTATTCATCTATACTGAACTACCATTCGTATACCCGCTGCTGCTCCACAAATTCCATGATGCCGGTCTTGCCAATGAAAGCTTCGACCTCATCGCTGTAATGCATGAGATAGGTGCGCTCCTGAATTTCTTGTGGTAGGCTAAGCAGCTCATCCAGTGTCGTATGAACCTCGCCAGGGCCTTGCAGCTGACATTCATGCAGAATCACTTCACAATCCCGCTCATTCACCAATTGGTTGAGCAGTATAGGGTCGAATACCATGTCAGCACTGTAAAAAATCCGATCATTCAGATAAAGCGAATAGCTGTCCTTGCCGGGAATATGCTGCGTATGAATCAGTTCTACCGAGATGCCGGATGAAATATGGGTCTTCACTCCCGGTTTCAGAGGGTGTACGTCAAATACATCATGCAGGGAGGAGATATGTCCCTGTTGATATAAACCGCCTTTGAGGGTGTGCTCCCATATCGGTTCCACCAGCGTCTCGGCAATATAGAGTGGGAGCTTACGGTTGTATTTCATTTTCATAATAAAAGCCAGCTCCTCAAGTCCGCCTACATGGTCAGCATGAATGTGAGTGATAAGCACAGCATCCATATCGTTAAAGGTCTTATTCAGCTGATGAAGTGCCATTGGAGCGGTGATGCCGCAGTCAATGAGAAGTGTGAAATTCCCGTCTTGGACCAGTGCGTTATTGTTATAGTAGTTCTTGGCAAACGCACTGCCGGTGCCAAGCATTTGCAATTTTAGTGTCAATGGATGAAACCTCCTGATGATATGATGTGTAGTCCCCGTATGCTAATGTATATTTTAACGAATTCCACGTTGATTTACACGGATTATATGATCGAATCGGGGCCGAAATGCATTATAATTCGTGATAGGACCAATCGTTACGCACGAGGAAAAAATTTTACCACAAAGTGCAAAATTGTCCGCAACTTGTTTTTTGACATGTAGTATACACATATAACAACAAGATGAGCCAATGGAGGGAAATGATTATTATGAAATGGAAAAAAGTGATGGCATGTATGCTAGTGCTCTCTTTAATGGGTGGCAGCACCCTTTTGTTTGCAGATTCCGTTAATGAGCGTGTCCGTGTCTGGCTGAACGGTCATGAATTGAAGGATGGCGGATATTTAATTGATGGCAAAACGTATGTGCCGGTTCGGGAATTTGACGGCGCTGTGGATTGGAATCCCGCGAATGGACAAGTTCAAGTCATCAAGCCGAACGTGCATATTTTTCTGTTTAAAGGAGATACTGTATTCGGCAACGTGAACAAGGGGAAGCTGAAATTCAATGTTTTTAGCCAGGTTGACAGCTTAAACAACGATATTCATTCCGTGAAAGTAGCGATTGAGGATCCTTCGGGCAATATCAAGGACATCCAATCCCAGGAAGTAAAGGACCGCAAGGATAACTTCTGGTTCCGAACCTACGATTTCACATATGATTTCAAAACGGCGGGAAAATACTCGGTGGGCTTTTATGTAAAAGTCAAATCGGAGGACGGTTTTGTGAAAGTTGCGGAGAAAGTGATTACTGCCCTAAATTAAGGGGCCCTAAGGCACTTGGCAGAAATTGACCTGAAGAAGCTATCCGTGATACGATACGAAAGTATGATAATTTAACCGAAGTGAGGTTTTTTCAATGAGTGAACACAAACATGAACACGGAGATGCTTGCGGCTGCGGTCACGATCATGACCACGACCACGAACATGAAGAGTTTGTGCTGACATTGACGGATGAAGAAGGAAAAGAAGTAGAGATGGTTCTTGTGGAGACATTTGATGTCGGCGAGAAGCTTTACGCGCTTTTGCTTGAACGCGAAAATCCGGAAGCGGACGGCGTCATTCTACGTATGGAAGAAGAGAACGAGGAAATGGTTCTTTACAATATTGAGGACGAAGAAGAATGGAATGAAGTAGAGGCGGTTTACAACGAACTGGTCGCTGCTGCAAACCAGGAATAAGATTCCAAAGCAATAACCCGGTGCGAACCATTCGCACCGGGTTTATTGTGTTTACAGCTGACGTTTTAGAATATAGGATCCGTTTCCACGATGACTTTAACATTTTGGATGCTGCGGTCCTCGGGGCCTTTAACAGGAAGGCCTACTTCGACATGATCGATAATGTAATCGATGTTCTCCTGGGAAATAACTTCGCCCGGAAGCAGGATCGGAATCCCTGGCGGGTAGACATAGATGAATTCGGCAATAATGCGCCCTGCCGATTCCTTGAAAGGCACTACTTCCGTATCTCCGTAAAATGCATCGCGAGGGATCAGCGACAACTGCGGAATTTCCGGAGTTTTCACAACCAGCTCGTTAATCTCATTCACATGCATGTATTGATTGGAAAGCTCGCGGAGCGCTGTCAGCAAAATATCGATGGTCTCCCGATTGTCCCCCGGTGTAATGAGGCACAGAATATTGTACATATCACTGAGCTCCACCTCAATATTGTAGTGATCCCGCAGCCAGTTCTCGGTTTCATATCCCGTAATGCCGAGGTGGCGCACATGGATCGTCAATTTGGTTGGATCATAGGAGTACGTCGCTTCCCCGCCTAATATTTCTTTTCCAAAGCTGTACAAACCTTCGATTTTGTTGACTTCATCACGTGCATATTGCGCCAACTCAATCGTCCTTGCAGCCATTTCGCGTCCATGCAGCGCCAAACTGCGGCGTGAAGTATCAAGCGATGCCAGCAGGATGTAAGAGGTGGAGGTTGTGGTCAGCATGCTGATAATCGTCTGTACGCGATAAGGATTGATGTATCCGTTCTTGGTATTCACGTTCAGCACGGAGCTCTGCGTCATCGAGCCGCCGAGTTTGTGGACGCTGGTCGCGGCCATATCGGCCCCCGCTTCCATGGCCGACATCGGGAGCTCTTCATGAAAATGGATCAATACACCGTGCGCCTCATCCACGAGAACGGGCACATTGTAGCTGTGAGCCAAATCCACGATTTCCTTCAGATTGGCGCTTACCCCGAAGTATGTCGGGTTAATGACCAGTACGGCTTTGGCGTCAGGGTGACGTTTTAATGCTTTCCTAACCGAGCTGATGGTGATTCCGTGATCGATTCCCACATTGGAATCCTGGGCAGGCGATACAAATACAGGCTTGGCCCCGGTGAAAATGATGGCGGAAAGCACGGATTTATGGACGTTGCGAGGTACGATGATTTTATCGCCAGGCGAACATACCGACATGATCATGGTCATGATCGCTCCGCTTGTCCCTTGGACACTGAAGTAGGTGTGATCGGCACCGAATGCGTCGGCGGCCAGCTTTTGGGCTTCCTCGATGACGCCTGTAGGCTGATGCAAATCATCCAGCGGCGCAATATTAATCAAATCTATAGAAAAGGCGTTATCCCCTATAAATTCCCGAAATTCGGCGTCGGTGCCGAGGCCCTTCTTATGTCCCGGAATGTGAAATTGCACGGGGTTTTTGGCCGCATGTTCTTTAAGTGCGGTGAAGAGCGGTGTACGACTGTGGTCCATGGACGTTGTCACAACCTTTCCTTATGTTTATTTTGTTATGATTTGTTGATTTCTGTTTTTATATAAACAAAATTGAGTATAGCAAAATAGGGGGGGAATGCAAGGAGATTAAACGTCTTTTTTTGCTATGTCCCATAACGCTTCAAACTTTAGACATATTAAGGAGGAGCAACAAAGATCTTCATCGTTCCTTCATTAAAATATCATCCATAAAAAAACGTCTATCGACGTACTTTCTCAGAAGACAGACCGCGGTTAAAGGAAGTTTTTCTTGCGATTACGGAATTGTTCAGCTTCGCTGAAAATTTATAAATTCTATAATCTTAAAAAAAAGAGCTGCAACAGCAGCCCTTTACATCAATATATCATGCTCATTAAAACGCCATTTTATAAAGCGGCAGCAGCGTCTCAAACGTCTCCTGCACTTTTTGCACCAGCTTGTCCCCTTCAAGCTTGACGGCTTCCTCGCGCGGGATGCGCAGTCCGCACATGACCTCAGCCTTTTTCACCTGCTTCAGCTTCTCAATCAGACGCGTGAAATCCTCTTCACTCATATCCTGATGAGAGGTGCCAGACGGGTTCATGTGATCCATGGACCAGTAGAAATGTTTAGGCAGTGCATTCGCGGTTTTCTTCAGCTTGGCTTCCAGGTTGCCGGCAAACACGGTCTTGTTGGGACTCTCGTAAATAATCGCGAAGATGACAAACAGATGGGTTCCGAACATGCCCACCTCAAAATGAGGCAGTGCTTTGTAGCCGCGTTTGCTGGCAGCCCAAGCGACCCAGGTGTCAATGGGAGGATTGACAGTGCGTCTTGCATGCTTCGCCACATGCACAAACATTTCTTCCCCAGCCAATGCCGATACATAAGGTGACAACTCAGCACCTAACGCCTCCAGCTTGGGTCTTACCCGTTCAATGAGAACCTCCATACGGGCCTCAAGCCCGGGAACGGAGAATACGTCGAAATCTTGATCTGTAAATCCGGTAACCGTCATAGGATGTGATGGCCTCCCTGTTGTTGATGATATCGTTACTAAACTCGGTTTTTGGATAACTTATTATACCATAAGGCGAACGGACATCACGCATTGCCCAGAAAAGCTTCACCGTATGTTCATGTGGGTTAAAAATAGTCAATAAACCAAGTTACCGTTACATAAGATGGAGTATAAGATATAGATAAGACAACATCAAAAGCAGCCATGGGGGAAATCTTCACCGCCGTTTAATGATCGGTAGTAAACCGGAGGAGGGAGTGCCGTGAATAAGAGCGAGGAAGTGGAGTATTGCAACCTGGAGCTCCGGTTTGATCGCCGGCATATCCAGGACCTAATCAAGGAATTGATCCAGGAAGGATATTCGCTTTATTGGAGCGAGAATGATACGCAGTTTGTCATTTCAATCCGAACAGGTCGCAAGCTGGTAAAGCTGCGGTTTCAACGAACAGGAAGCGGTTTTAAACTGGTAGGCGATTATATGATTCGTGATCCCAAACTCGCGGAATGGATGGAGAAATTGATCGAGAATACCCGTGGCCATGCTGTCGTCAAACGTTTCAAGGATCGGCAAATTTTGATCGAGAATATTTTGTTTGGTGAGGTCATAAGGCTCGTGGAAATATCCGGTTACCGGCAGCGGGTGCTGTTTCAGAAGGGGACGCCGATGACGGAGCAGGAAATGCTGCGGCTGTTTGAATCGGATGTAGGGGAACAGCGATTGCTGCTGTCGAGACTGGAAACCGATGATGAGCTTGAGAAGCTCCATGCGGCGCTGCAAGAGGGGGACGAAGACAAAATTTCGGCTTGCAAGCAAAGACTCCGTGAGCTTTCCTTGGAGCTGATGAGGCTGGAGTGGTAATGACTTCAACCCGGATACAAGTCTAAAGCACGAACAACACTCCGAAACAGAAGGGGTGTTTTCGCGCGTGTTCTGATTTTGTGACAGGGGTTCACTTGTCAAATGAAAAACGTTAATATAAGATTATTGCAAATCATCTCGGATAGGGATGGGTTGTTTAAAAATATATTGGAGCAAAGGATGGAGAACCAGATGTCAAAACAACAAATCGGTGTGATTGGCCTTGCTGTAATGGGAAAAAACCTGGCCCTGAACATCGAAAGCAAAGGCTTCACCGTTTCCGTATATAACCGCTCTCCGCAAAAAACGGAAGATATGCTGAAGGAAACCGAAGGCAAGCAAGTGAAGGGGACGTTCTCGATCGAAGAATTCGTGGATTCCCTTGAAACTCCTCGTAAAATCCTGATCATGGTACAAGCGGGACAAGCTACGGATGCTACGATTGAACAGCTGATTCCACATTTGGACAAAGGCGATATCATCATCGACGGCGGTAACGCTTATTTCCCTGATACACAGCGCCGCAGCAAAGAACTGGCTGAAAAAGGCTTTAACTTTATCGGTGCTGGGGTTTCCGGCGGCGAAGAAGGCGCATTGAAAGGTCCATCGATCATGCCTGGCGGACAAGAAAGTGCCTACAAGCTGGTTGAGCCTATTTTGACGGCTATTTCCGCTAAAGTTAACGAAGAGCCTTGCTGTACATATATCGGACCAGACGGTGCCGGCCATTATGTAAAAATGGTTCACAACGGTATCGAGTATGGCGATATGCAGCTTATTTGCGAAGCTTACCAATTGCTGAAGGACGTACTCGGCCTCGATGCGAAGGATCTGCACGGAATCTTCACAGAGTGGAACCAAGGCGAACTCGATAGCTACCTGATCGAGATCACGGCTGACATTTTCTCCAAATATGACGAAGAAACCGGCAAGCCGATGGTTGACGTGATTCTGGATACGGCAGGCCAAAAAGGAACAGGTAAATGGACAAGTCAAAGCTCCCTGGATCTGGGCGTGCCGCTGTCCATGATCACCGAATCCGTATTCTCCCGTTTCTTGTCCGCAATGAAAGAAGAGCGTGTGGCAGCAAGCAAAATCCTGAATGGTCCAAAAGCAGCTGCATTTGACGGCGACAAGGCCGAATTCATTGAAAATGTGCGCAAAGCGCTGTTTGCAAGCAAAATCGTATCCTATGCCCAAGGCTTTGCACAGCTTCGCGTGGCATCCGATGAGTACGGCTGGAACCTGCAATACGGCAACCTCGCTAAAATTTGGCGCGGCGGCTGCATTATCCGTTCCCGTTTCTTGCAGAACATCACGGATGCTTATGAGAACAATCCTGAGCTGAAGAACCTGCTGCTGGATCCGTTCTTTACCGATATTATTGAATCCTATCAAGATGCATGGCGTAAGGTTGTTGCTTCCGCGGTATCCTTGGGCATCCCGGTTCCTGGGTTCTCCAGCGCGCTTGCATACTACGATAGCTATCGCACCGCAAACCTGCCGGCAAACCTGCTGCAGGCTCAGCGTGACTACTTTGGAGCTCACACGTTTAAACGCGTGGACAAAGAAGGCACCTTCCACTATAACTGGATGGATTAATCCTGCTTTTTCTAGCAGCAAGAATCCCATCCTCCCTGGATGGATTAATTCTGCTCTCTATGGCAGCATGAATGCCATCCCTGATGGAGCCATTTCACTCTGGGGAGCTAGAATGATTTCCGTTCGCCGGGGGAGAGATCAGAGATTCAACCGTACGGGCTTGAGAAGGGGAGTGCGCCTCCGCCAGCTCAGGAAGACCGTGCATGGCTTCTAAGAGACAGGTGCGGACGTCGTGGTTCTTTGTATGGATGTGGTTTCCGCTTCCGAGCAAGAGCAGCGCGGCTTCGCAGTAACTGTTGAAATTTTGCAGCAAACGTGGCTTTGAAAGATCCAGCAGCGCAGGATCCTTCAGAGCCACTTTTTTTTGGACAAAATGAAGCACCCAGATCACATCTTCGCGGCATAGCGGGTAGGCTGGGTCGAGAATCCGGCGGATGCGCTTGGCAGCGGAAGAGAGACCGGTTGGACGAAAAGACATAATATATTCACTCCTTTCTTCTAATCTTGTATTCTTGTAATTAGTATATGACAATAGGGAACCAGATAGACTCGATAAAATTGGAGCTTTACTTGGGGGATACTCGCATAAGAACAATTTAGAGAGTCAGGTCCATTGTCGAAAGATTTGGGGCTGTGGTATGATATGAGCAACCTTTACAGTGAAGCAGCAAATGGGGTGTCAAATTGGATAAGATAGGTAGGAACATCATTCTGATCGGGATGATGGGTACGGGCAAGTCAACCGTAGGGCGTCTCCTGGCAGACACGCTCGGCTACACCCTGATCGATCTGGATGCGGAAATTGAGAGGGTGGAAGGCAGAACGATTTCCGAGATGTTTGAAGCGGATGGAGAGCCGTATTTTCGTGAGGCAGAATCTGTTGCACTGCGCAGCGTTTTAGAACGGAAAGGCATTGTCGTAGCGTCCGGCGGAGGAGCTGTGCTTCGTTCCGAGAACTGTGATGTAATGAAACGCGGTGGCTGGGTCGTTGCTCTTACAGCGGATGCTTCCAGCATTGTTGAACGGGTACGTGGTGATGCCAATCGGCCGCTGCTTGCGGGGGATGTCGAAGATAGAGTTCGGCGTATCCTGGATGAACGAAAGGACAAATACCAGTTTGCGGATGTCATCGTGGATACGGTTGGCCGATCCGCGGGGGAAGTAGCGGCTGACATTTTAACGCATTACCGCGGCTAAGATGGTCAGCGAACGGCCTTGAGGCGATGATCATGAATCAGTCTCTAAGGTGCATCTGTAGATTGTACTTGGGTCGGAGCATGCAAAAAAGGCGGGAATCACGATCATCCCGCACCTTCTTCATGGCCTGTCTATTCTTCATCGTCATGCCACTGAAGCATGCCGCCCTTCATGTTGATTACATTAGTCAAGCCCTGGTGATTCAAAAATTCGCATACGTGTTGACTGCGACCACCGCTGCGGCAGATGAAGACGACCTCCTGATCGCGCGGAATTTCGTCCAGACGATTCGGAATCTCGCCCATAGGAATATGCTTGGCACCGCTGATCATGCCTGCTGCAACTTCCTCGTCCTCGCGGACATCAATCATGTACACATTTTCGCCGTTTTGAAGCCGGCTTCTAAGCTCCGATGTTTCCATTTGAGGGATCGGTTTCATCATATAGACCTCTTTTCTGATAATAAATGATTAAGATCGTAACGATCTGAATTTCCAGTTCACATGAACTATGATAACCAAGCGGTTCTTTCCCTGTCAATTTATACTAAGGGAGATTTCAAGGTTGTTATTCATAACCTAATAATTACAAGGAGAGATACATACGATGGATGTAATCGTCAAGCCTACGCCTATATTAAACGGAGAGATTGGAGCGCTATCCTCCAAGAACTATACAACTCGTTACTTGCTGGTAGCTGCACTTGCCGAAGGAACGAGCACGATCTATTACCCAGCTCATAGCGAGGATAGCGACGCCATGAGACGCTGTATCCGGGATCTCGGGGCCGTGATCGAGGAGGACGAGGAGAAGGCGGTCATTACGGGCTTTGGCAAATCGCCGCAGGATGTGAAGGAACTGAACGTCGGTAACGCCGGCGCCGTTTTGCGCTTCCTCATGGGCGTCACGGCGTTGTCTAAAGAGGTTACCTTTGTCAATACTTATCCGGAATCACTGGGCAAACGTCCTCATGATGATCTCATTGAGACGCTTGGTCAATTGGGCGTGGAAGTGGAGCATAATGAAGGCAAACTGCCGATCACGATTCGTGGCGGTCAGCCGAAAGGCGGAAAGCTCACCGTATCTGGCGAAGTAAGTTCGCAGTACTTAAGCGCACTGTTGTTCTTAACGCCACTGCTTGCCGAGGACAGCGAGATTACCGTTACCGGTGATTTGAAATCCAAGGTCGTTATCGGTCAGACCCTGGAAGTGCTGGAGCAAGCGGGCATTACGATTCACGCAGCGGATGATTATACATTCTTCCGGGTTCCTGGCGGTCAATCCTACGAAGCGAAGACCTATACCGTTCAAGGCGATTATCCGGGCTCTGCTGCCGTCCTGGCGGCGGCTGCTGTCACGCAGTCGGATGTAACCATCCGCAATCTATCAGAGGACAGCAAGCAGGGAGAGCGGGCTATTATTGACGTCCTGCGGATGATGGAGGTTCCCCTCACGCACAAGGACGGTAATGTCCATGTCCAGGGAAACCGAACCCTGAAGGCTTTGGATTTCGACGGAGATGCGGCGACGGATGCGGTACTTGCGATGGTAGCGGCAGCTGTGTTTGCGGAAGGAACCTCCCGATTCTACAATGTGGAGAATCTCCGCTATAAAGAATGCGACCGGATTACGGATTATTTGAACGAATTGCGCAAAGCCGGAGCCAACGTTGAGGAACGCCAGGCCGAGATCATCGTTCACGGCCGTCCGGAAGGCGTCGAGGGCGGTGTGGAGATCAATGCCCATTATGATCATCGGGTCATTATGGCCCTGACTGTGGTCGGACTTCGCTCACATCAGCCGATCCGGATTAAGGATGCGCATCATGTGGCCAAGTCGTACCCGCAATATTTTGATCATATGAAGGCGCTTGGAGCCAATGTAGAATGGGTAAAATAAAGGAATAGCCAAGCGGCTCGTCTATTACGAATGGAAAGGTGGTCATGAAGCATGGCATTTGAAAATCCTACGCGCGAAGAAATCGCGGATATTTTGCGAAATGCAGGCAATATCGCTGTTGTCGGTCTGTCTGACCGGCCGGATCGTACTTCCCATATGGTTTCTGCTGCGATGCAAATGCGCGGATACCGGATTATCCCGGTTAATCCTGGTGCAACAGAAATACTTGGGGAGAAGAGTTATCCATCCCTGAAGGACATTCCGGAGCCGATCCATATCGTCAATGTGTTCAGACGCAGTGAATATTGTGCCGATGTGGCGCGGGAAGCTGCCGAGATTGGAGCCAAGGTGCTCTGGCTTCAGCAGGGCATTATCAGTGAAGAGGCGGCGGTCATCGCGGAGAAGAGCGGCATGATTGCCATCATGGACCGCTGCATTAAGGTGGAGGATTCCATCGCTTTGGGCGGGCGTTAAGATTTGAATTGGTGAGTTGGAATTAGGAGCAAGCCTTATGTTGAAGCAGCCGCTGGCAGACTGGACACGATCCGGGCCTGCCGAGGCACTGCTCGTGAGGCTTGCTTTTCTATGTGGCATTTGCCCTGATTTCTTTTTGACAAAAACAGGCGCAGCGCTTACCATCAAGGATAGAAAGGAGGGCTCGCCTTGAATTGGTTGGGATCATTACAACAGCTGGGCAGAGCAGTTATGCTCCCTACAATGGCGCTTCCGGCGGCAGCTCTCCTGCTTAGCGTGGGGAGTCTGCCATGGTCGGCGTGGGGCTTCGGAACCTTGGGCGAGATTGCCCAGGCAGCGGGGCACGGCGTGTTTTATTATATGCCGTATTTATTTGCCATCGGTGTCGCATGGGGGCTCTCGAACCAGGGAGGACCCGCAGGGCTTGCCGCTCTGGCTGGCATGTTCATCTACGATCAGGTTATATCCCGTCTCGGAGACGGGAGTGTACAGCCCTCGACCTTGATTGGTATTATTTTTGGGGTAATGTCCGGTTACGTTTATAACCGGTTCAAACATATTAAGCTTCCAGAAGCTATACAGTTTTTTGGGGGCTCCCGATTTGTGCTTTTGTTCATGGGACTGTTCTCCACGATATTTGCATGGATCATGCTGGGAATGGCTCCCATGGTACAGCGCGGCTTAGATGCTTTTTATGATCTGACCGTACATATGGGGGCATTCGGATTATTTCTCTACGGAATTTTGTACAGGGTACTGACGGCATTTGGTCTGCATCACTTGTTGAATAACGTCTATTGGTTTCAGCTGGGCTCGTACGAGACGGAAGACGGTACCGTTGTTCAGGGGGATCTGCCCCGATTCTTCGCGGGTGATCCGACAGCGGGCGACTTCATGGCCGGCTTATTCCCGATTATGATGTTTGCCCTGCCGGCGATTGCATTTGCCATTATTCAAGAGGCACGGGAAGATTTGAAGCCGAAGGTGAAAAAAACGTTTATGCGGTCCGCGCTCGTCTGTTTTTTGACCGGGGTATCGGAGCAGATTGAATTCGCATTCTTATTCGCGTCTCCTTATCTGTATGTGCTCCACGCCCTGATGGCCGGTTTCGCGATGGTGCTTACCTATGCGTTTGATATCCATCACGGGTTTTCATACTCGGCTGGATTTATCGATTACGTACTCAATTTTCACTTGTCGCAGAACGCCTGGATCATCATACCGATCGGGGCCGTATACGGCATCGTTTACTATTTTCTGTTCCGCTGGGCCATTCGCACCTTCGAAATCCCGACACCCGGGCGTGAAGAAGGCTCGGCGCTGGAAGGCCGGGCAGGAGACATCCCCTATCAGGCACCGCTTATTCTGGAAGCGCTTGGTGGGAAAGACAACATCGTTCAGGTCCAATCCTGCATGACGCGTCTTCGACTGACCGTATACAACGACCGCCAGATTGATTCGGACGCACTGAAATTGCTCGGTTCAGCCGGCATCATCAAGCTGGGCGGCGGTAATGTCCAGGTGGTATTCGGGACGTATTCCGAGCTCATCCGCGAAGAGATAAATAAGCTGATGCAGCAAGATTTACCGCGCGTTCTGTTCAGCGCGCCCGTACAGGGACGCATGCTTCCGATTGACGAAGTGCCGGATGATATTTTTGCCGCCAAGCTTGTCGGCAACGGCGTGGCGTTCATTCCGGAAAAAGGGGAGCTTGTATCTCCGGTATACGGAACCGTGATGCATGTCTATCCGACGATGCATGCCATTGGCATTTCAACGCCGGATGGACTCGAGGTGTTGATTCATATCGGGATCGATACCTCTCAACTGAAAGGACCGTTTTCAGCTGTGGTAAGCGAAGGGGATACCGTTGAGCCGGGGCAACTGCTGGTCAAGTTCGATCTGGCATATTTAAAGACACATGCCGCATCACTGGCAACACCAATGGTGATCACCAATCCCGATAAAGTAAGATCTTGGAGCTTTGCTCCATTCAAGTCCGTTAAGAGAGGACAGTCATCTGTCATGTCCGTCGTATTAAATGAGAGTAATGCTGGGGGTAGAGAATCATGATACAAGGCATTGGCGCAGCAACAGGCGTAGCGATCGGTAAGGCTTTCGTACTGCCGCATTGGGAGCTGGACCTTCCGGATTCCGAAATGGATGCTGTCGATTTAGCCAAAGAGTTCGAGCGCTTATATGAAGGCATACGAACCTCCAAGAATGAAATTGAATATATCAAGAACGAATTCAAGGAAATGGTGGGGCACGAGGAGTCGCAGATCTTTGATGCGCATCTGGCCATACTGGAGGATCCCGTATTCATGAACGAAATTCAAGGGATCATCGAGCGCCAGTACAAGGCTGCCGAAGTGGCGGTTAAAGAGGCGATCGATCATTTCGTATCCATGTTCGATTTGCTGGACGATGAGTATATGAAGGAGCGGGCGCTGGATATTAAGGATGTTGGTAATCGGCTGCTCAAGCATCTTCTCGGTGCTCCGGAAGTCAAGCTTCCGGCTGATACGCAGCCTTATATTTTGGTTGCAAAGGAGCTTTCTCCGTCTCAGCTTGTGCACCTTAACCCTTCCCACGTTCTTGGCATCGTGACGATGACGGGTGGCAAGACCTCTCACTCGGCGATAATGGCCCGCGCTCTCGGCATACCACTTGTATCCGGGATTGAGAACAAGCTGGATCATCCGATCCAGACCGGACAGCATCTGGTTGTGGATGGGGATGAAGGCTTGCTGTATTTGGAGCCCGACACGCTGGTTGTAGAGCGTTACGAAGGGATCCGCGAGTTGCAACGGAAAAAGAAAGAGCAGCTGCAGCTCCTGGCAACCGTTGATGCGGTTACGAAAGATGGAACCTATTTTAATCTGGCCGCGAATATGAACTCCGTTAAAGAAATGGAGATTGCGCTGAGGAACGGCGCACAGGGAGTCGGATTGTTCCGGACGGAATTTTTATATATGGATCGCCACAACTTTCCTTCGGAAGAAGAGCAGTTTGAAGTGTATAAACTGGTTGCCGAGAACGCAGGTGAGTCCTCGGTCGTGATCCGTACGCTGGACATTGGCGGCGATAAACAGCTGGATTATTTCGGGCTGCCGGAAGAAGAGAACCCTTTCCTGGGTTATCGCGCCATCCGTATCAGCCTGGATCGCACAGAACCGTTCCAGACCCAGCTGTCCGCCATTCTGAGGGCCAGCGCTTTTGGTAACGTCAAAATCATGTATCCGATGATATCCTCGATAGAGGAAGTCAAGCAGGCTAATGCCGTGCTGCGGCGTGCGATGGCCGATTTGGACCAACGCGGCATCGCATACGATCCAAACATTAAGGTCGGCATCATGATTGAAGTGCCGGCAGCAGTTACCATCTCGGATCTGTTGGCAGAGGAAGCCGATTTCTTCAGCATCGGGACGAACGATCTGGTACAGTATGTGCTGGCGGTGGATCGGATGAACGAGCAGATCGCGCATATGTACCATCCATTTCATCCTGCGGTCTTGCGCATGCTTCGGACGACGGTGGAGGCTGCGCATGCGGCAGGCATACCGGTCAGCGTGTGCGGAGAAATGGCCGGGGACGAGCGGGCGATTCCGATATGGCTGGAGCTTGGCGTTAAGGATTTAAGCATGTCGCCGCAATCCTTGCTTCGCGTGAAGCATCGCATCTTGAATACCAATGCGGCAGAAGCGAAGGGGGAGGCAGCGGCCTGCTTCAAATTGCGTACCAGCTCCGCTGTCGAAGAGCGTCTCAGCGCGTTTGCCGAACGCAGCAGTTATCTGAACGGAACTAACGGTACGGACAGCACGGCCTCTTAACAAGACAACCTCAAGAAGAAGGATAACTTTACAATTTTTATGTTTCTTTTTTGAGTGGACAAGCTAACATATACTCACATCAAAAACAGCTGCCTACCTCACCAGGAGTCCTTCTTGGTGAAATGAGCGGCTGTTTTTGTGTGGTGCAGGGGAGCTTTTAGCCTTGATGTGCCAGCGCATCGCAAAAGGCTTTGCCGTACGGCGGCAGATCCGGTGGACGGCGGGCGGAAATAATATGACCGTCGGTCACGACCGCTTCATCCTTCCAGATTGCACCGGCATTTTCCATATCGTCGCGGATTCCCGGTGTGGAAGTAACCGTGACTCCGTTCAGGATTTTGGCGGAGATGAGTACCCATCCGGCGTGGCAGATCTGTCCGATCGGTTTTTTGTCCGCATTCATTTCTTTAACCAGTTGCAGCACTTTATCATAACGGCGCAGCTTGTCCGGCGCCCAGCCGCCCGGAACGAGAATTCCATCGTAATCCTTGCTGTTCAGCTCTTCAAATGAATATTCGGCTTGAGCGGGAACACCATATTTGCCCGTGTAAGTTTTTCCTTTTTCCAACCCGGCAAGATGGACTTCTGCCCCTTCCTCACGGACCCGGTAAACGGGATACCAGAGTTCCAGATCCTCAAATTCTTCGTCTACAAGCGCTATTACCTTTTTTCCAGCCAATCTCATGATTGATATAACCCCTTTCTCGCAGATTTCCTCATGTATCCGTATGACTGTACTTATTGTAACAAATATGGAGGGCTGTTTCATAGGAACGAGCAAAGAACAAACATTTGGAAACATATCTGGTAAATAAAGCATTATCACAAATTAGCAGGATTCTTTGGTATGATAGTCGAATAGAACTAGTTTAGGTGACAGATTTGTGACATAGGCTGTTGGGATTAGATTACGTGATAGGATTTGGGGTGGGCATTTTGTTCAAAACCTGCAACTGCGGACAATGGATGAAGTTGGAATTAAGAAAGCTGATTCATGAAAGAAGGACTCGAATATATCATGTTCCTGTTTATGCCTGTCAGGCTTGCAAGAAGTATGAGCTTCTGCCTCTTATTAAACCGGATTTACTTCGCTATCTCGCATCGATGAGCAATGAGACCGGACGAATACACGTTTCGTTCGCAGATGTTAATGAGTCTGCATACGTACTTCGAGAAGTGTTCCGTACATACGATGATGATTCGTCGGTAGAATGGCAGACACGCTGCATGGAAGTTTTTGATGAGCGGATCAATATGCTGTTGGATCTATTTCGTTATGCCCAGAGCTTGGGCGACGGTGACTGGATGAGACAAATTGAGGGACGGCTCGAGCAGTTAAGCACGATTAAATCTCTCGTTCCTGAAAATTCGGGAAATTATGCAAGATAATTTTCAGAAAATTTTCGCGGTTGTTGGATTTTTCACGCACTTTTTGTTAGGATAGAGGATAGGAACTTCAATACAATGAAGGGAATGTATATCCTATGGCGACGTTGACGAAAATGACTACTATAGAAGAGTTGCGCAGCACCCTTGAATCTTCGGAGCAGAGGCCCTTGCTGTTGTTCAAACATAGTACCAGATGCCCAATTAGCGCCGGAGCCTATGAGGAAGTGCAAGCTTACCTGGAGGACCAGCCGAACGAGCGGATCGACTATGTATGGATTGATGTCATTGCCGACCGTCCGGTGTCGAGTCAAGCTGCGGAAACTCTGAGCATACAGCACGAATCGCCACAAGTTATTCTTGTAAAAGAAGGAGCGCCAGTCTGGCATACATCCCATTCCCATATTACGGCTGAAGCGCTGAAGGCTCAATTGGACGGCATCTAATGCCGTGTCGTTGCACAAAGCAGTAATTTGTCGTATCATAAATTCAATTGGTATTGAACGAATGAAAATCTATTGGCAATGGAGAGAAGGAATTTGACGGTAACCATTTACGATGTTGCGCGCGAAGCAGGCGTTTCCATGGCGACGGTATCACGGGTTGTAAACAATAACCCGAACGTTAAGCCTCAGACCCGGAAAAAAGTATACGAAGCGATTGAACGTTTAGGGTATCGTCCGAATGCGGTAGCCAGAGGTTTGGCCAGCAAGAAGACCACAACCGTCGGCGTTGTGATCCCTGACATTTCGAACTCGATCTTTGCGGAGATTGCCCGTGGTATTGAGGATATTGCTAACATGTACCACTATAATATAATTTTGTGTAATGCCGACAAACGTAAGGAAAAAGAAATCCGCGTTATCAACACATTGCTTGAGAAGCAAGTGGACGGTTTGTTGTTTATGGGTGGAACGGTGACGGACGAGCATATCCAGGCGTTCCAGACATCGGCTGTGCCGATTGTTCTATGTGCGACAAGTGACGAGAGAGGTTCTTATCCTTCCGTTGACATTGATCATGAACAGGCTGCGTTTGATGCAGTGAACACTCTGATCCGGCATGGGCACCGTGAGATTGCCATGATCAGCGGCACGCTTCAGGATCCGGCGAACGGCTATGCACGTTTCCAAGGCTACAAGAAGGCACTGGAAACTGCCGGCATCGAATATCAAGAGGATCTGGTGCGTATTGGTAACTATCGCTATGAGTCCGGCGTGGAAGCGATGAAATACTTCCTGGGACTTAAGAAGAAACCGACGGCTATTTTTGCTGCTACCGATGAGATGGCAATTGGCGCTATTCATAGCATTCAGGATGAAGGCTACAAAGTGCCGGATGATTTCTCTATTATCAGCGTAGATAATATTCGGATGGCTTCGATGGTTCGTCCACAGCTGACAACGGTAGCTCAACCGATGTATGATTTGGGAGCCGTAGCTATGCGCTTGCTTACCAAGCTGATGAAGAAGGAGAATGTGGAGAATCCTCGCGTGATTCTGCCGCATGAAACGATTCTTCGGCTTTCGGTTAGTCATGTGAACGAGTAAGAAGTGTGAATGAAAGCAATTTACCATTTTGAAGAAAGCTCCTGGTTTCAAGGGGCTTTTTTCTGGTGGGATTATTTTGTGGTCTTGAATTCGGGAGGGATATCGGTATGACAACACAGGTTATCGGCCTAATCGGGGCCATGGACGAAGAAGTGGAAATGCTGCTCAGTCAATTGGAGAATAAAGAAACGGCAGTTCGTGCAGGGGTTACATATGCTTCGGGAACGATTCATGGCAAGCGCGTCGTTGTATGCAAGAGCGGAGTGGGTAAGGTGAATGCCGCGGTTACCACGCAAATCTTGATTGATACTTATGGCGTTTCCAAAATATTGTTTACCGGCGTAGCAGGCGCGCTGCACCCGGAGCTGAACATTGGCGATATCGTCATCTCTTCCTCCTGCATGCAGCACGATATGGACGTGACGCCGCTCGGCTTTGCGCGCGGCGTGATTCCGTATCAGGCAGTGTCTGATTTTCCTGCTGATCCCTCGTTGATCGAGCTGGCAGAGGAAGCGTGCAAAGAGCAGGCGGCGAATCATTACGTCATCGGAAAGGTTCTTTCGGGCGATCAGTTCATTGCCAGTCGTGATACAGTACGGACGCTTCACGAGGATCTGAACGGGGTTTGCGCGGAAATGGAAGGATCTGCCGTTGCCCAGGTGTGTTATATGAACCGTGTGCCTTATGTGGTGATCAGATCCATGTCGGATAAGGCTGACGGTTCTGCGCATGTCAACTTCCCTGAGTTTACCGTGAAAGCTTCCAAGCGTTCACACGAAATCGTGAGCTACATGCTCGGCAAACTCTAGTAAAAACTTTGTGTAAGTGGCAGGCATACATATCCAGTATGCACCTCTGCAGACAAACTCCCCAAGGACAAGCCCTTGGGGAGTTTGTTTTTTATTTATTGGGTATCGACTTAATACATAAACCGCTGTCTGAAACGGATACGATCGAATTGTTCTTGTGATGAAAGCGGTACGTGCCGTCCGATTCTGACCATGAGACAGTTGGCAGGATGGGAGCAGATTTCCGGATCGTCGGTTGCGTACCACTCCATATCTACGATTTTCATTAACCGTTCCATCATTTTGCGGTAATCCCATACGTTAAGGCCGCTTCCTTTAAGATCCCAATGCCAGTAGTACTCGGTCGTAAACACGATGTAACGCTCCATCTGCTCTTCTTCAAATGCAGTCTTTATCATCTGCTGCCCAAGTCCCAGAGAACGGTAATCTTTCGCTACCTCGATGGCTCCAAGTTCAATCAAATCTTCCATATTGCCCTCAGACCAGCGTTCCTGCTCATCCGGGTGATGAAACGTTACATATCCAACGATCATATCTTGGTCTCTCGTGATAATGATTCTGCCTTCGGGCAGGCCTGCAATTTCCACCAATGCCTCATGCTGCTCCGCAGGACGACGAAATGCCTTGAGATCAGGGTGCATGGTTAGCTCGGATAGTTGCTCGGGAGGTACAGGTCCTTCGATGATCAGGCGGCGGTCTTCAGGGAACAAAACATGAGACTGGTATACCTTGCAGTGTTCCATCCGTTACGCTCCTTTCAATTCCATACCCTACTTATAGCAAAAAAATAAAAAAATGAAAAGCAATGACAGGCAAACGAGAGCTATGATATAATCTTTTCGACATAAAATCTTCACATTTGTGTCGTACTTAACGATATGTTTCCTTGCGAATTCAGGGGTTAATGACTCGATGACTGCGACAACGTGACGACCCACCGCAATGTGTAAAATGTATGTTTCATTCAATCATTTTGTAAGCGCTGTCCACTATGAGGAGACCGATTTGAGAATGAGGAGGATGTTATCATGAATCAAACGCATAGCGAAATATTGCCAAGTGAAGTTTCACATTCCAATATGAAGAGTTACGAGCAGGCGCGCTCCGAGTTTTCATGGGACGAAATCGAGAGAAATTTTACTTGGTATGAGACGGGCAAAGTGAATATGGCCTATGAAGCTATAGATCGTCATGTGGCAGAGGGGCGAGGAGATAAGGTGGCTCTCTTGTATAGTGACGCCAATCGTGAGGAATCTATTACTTATGCGCAGTTGAAAGAAAAATCCGACAAGTTCGGTAATGTACTTCGTAAATATGGCGTTGGCAAAGGTGATCGGGTATTTATCTTTATGCCGCGCGGTCCTGAGCTCTATGCCGGTTTGCTGGGCATTCTGAAGGTTGGCGCCGTGGTCGGCCCACTGTTCGAGGCGTTTATGGAGACAGCTGTAAAGGACCGTCTGGAGGACAGTGGAGCAGTTGCACTGATTACGACGCCTGCACTGTTGTCACGCGTGAAGCGAGACGAGTTGCCTGAACTGAAGCATATTTTTGTCGTGGGCGAGATCGAAGAGGAGGACCCGCGGCTAGTAAGCTACCACGAGGAAGTTGAAGCTGCATCAAGTGAGCTGGAGATTGAATGGCTTGAACGGGAAGATGGATTGATCATGCACTATACGTCAGGCTCTACCGGGAAACCGAAGGGCGTGTATCACGTGCAGAATGCCATGATTCAGCATTATTATACGGGCAAGGTTGTTTTGGATTTAAGGGAAGATGATATATATTGGTGCACGGCGGACCCGGGCTGGGTTACCGGTACGTCCTACGGTATTTTTGCACCGTGGTTGAACGGGGTTACCAATGTCATTCGCGGCGGCCGTTTCAGTCCGCAGGATTGGTACAGCACTTTGGTGAACAATAAGGTAACGGTATGGTACAGCGCTCCGACCGCCTTCCGCATGCTGATGGGTGCCGGCTCCGAGCTTATCGACCAATATGATTTGAGCCATGTACGGCATATTTTATCCGTTGGCGAGCCGCTTAATCCCGAGGTGGTGCGTTGGGGACACAAGGCTTACAAGCAGCGTATCCATGACACATGGTGGATGACAGAGACTGGCGGACAGTTGATCTGTAATTACCCGGGCATGGCGATCAAGCCAGGATCCATGGGGCGCCCGGTGCCGGGCATTACAGCGGCTATCCTGGACGATCAGGGGAAAGAAGTGGCTCCGTACACGATGGGGAATTTGGCAATCAAGACACCTTGGCCGTCCATGATGAGAAAAATTTGGAATAACGAGGCGAAGTATGAAGAATACTTCCGAATTCCGGGCTGGTACATTTCAGGTGATTCGGCATACATGGATGAAGAAGGATACTTCTGGTTCCAGGGCAGAATCGACGATGTGATTAATTCGTCCGGTGAGCGAATCGGGCCGTTCGAAGTCGAGAGCAAGCTGGTTGAACATCCGGCTGTTGCTGAAGCAGGCGTGATCGGTAAGCCTGATGTTACTCGTGGCGAGATCATTAAAGCCTTTATCTCTTTACGTGAGGGGTATACACCTACTCAGGAGCTCAAGGATGAAATTTACCGTTTTGTGAAGGAAGGACTCTCCGCTCATGCCGCGCCTCGTGAAATTGAGTTTAAGGATAAACTTCCGAAGACACGCTCCGGTAAGATTATGCGCCGCGTACTGAAAGCGTGGGAGCTGGATCTTCCGACAGGGGATCTGTCCACGATTGAAGATTAAAAAGCGTGATCAAGATAGGGCTGACAATGAAGATGGTGACCACCATTTTCATTGTCAGTTTTTTTATAGACGGGCGTTTTTTTCTTCTACCTAAAAAGATGAACTAAACCAGAAGCCTCTGCTTAAGCAAAAATAAAACCAGCCCTTCCAACAGATGATCTCTGTAGAGGGGCTGGCTTTTTAATATTTCAATCTATTTTTTCTCAAAATATACGGCCGGTGAAGCAGCAGATTCACCGATTGGATTTACGGCAGTTACTCTAAAGGTACCGCCGATTGGGTTACCGGAGGAGTAATAGAACTCCGTGCTCTTACTTGAGCCAAGAATCTGGTAATTGCCGTCACTATTTGGACTGATGTAGATGTTGTAGACCATAACCTCTTCCTCAGGAGCATTGCCGCTCCAGGTGGCCTGAAAGCCCTCAGGGGTAGCTACAAGGGTCGGCTGACCTGGTGCAGACGGTACGGTAGCAGCACCTTCATTCCCAAGTTCCAGGTCGATATCGGGATCTCCCTCAGTCAAGCCGTCATCCGGATTATCGATGTCGTCATCCGGATTCGCTTCGTTGTCGCCCGGTACTTCGAATCCAGGCGCTGTGCCGCCCACAATGGCGCTTGGCTCAGATACTTTGCCGGCAACGTCAACGGCGACAACGTAATAGGAAGTAAACATTCCGTCAGCTCCAAGTCCCGAGAAGACAAGACTCTCATCGCCAAGCACGACCTGCCCTTGGTGTGTATACGGACTTCCGTTAACGGACTTAAAGAGCCGGTATCCGACAACATCAGGAGATCCGCTGGCATTAAAGCTGATCGAGCCGCTGCCCATCGAATAATGTACGTTTTTTGGTGGAGTAGGGGCTTTGCCATCATCCGTTCTAGGGTCGAGCCTGCTTGGCATCCCTTTCTTCGCGTCCTGCGGCAGATAAGATTCCAGTGATCTCTTCTCACCTTTCATGACCTTCAGGGCGTTCTGCAGCTCTATAATCAGCTCATCGATGGGCTTCTCACGCTTGATCACGATTTGTTCTCTCAACATATCCAGAGGCGTTGCTTCCTGTGGAATGTAATTTACACCCCGATAGGTGATATATTTCGCTTTTGCGATGCCGTCATCGCTTTCGGTAGGTACAAACTTCACATTAAACAGATCCGTTACGAATCTGTCCGTTAAGGCGGTCGGCAGTTTGCCGCTGTACGCCGAAACCGTTTTGGAGGTTATGCCTTCAGGCTTCTCAAACGTTTTGGTTGGGAACAGATCCGGCTTAACGTCGGTTGCTTCGTTCATGATTCTTGCCCAAATGGCCTGGGCGTGCTTGCGCTGGTCTCCAACGAGCGTATTTTTTTGTTCTTTGTATCCGACCCATACGCCAAGCGTCACATCCGGCGAGTATCCCATGAACCAGACATCCCCGTAGTTCTGGGTAGATCCGGTTTTACCAACGACCGGAACCTCATTGAATTTCTTGTACGTGTCTCTGACCTTGCTGCCTGTTCCGTTCGTGATGACGGTACGGAGCATATCCGTCATAAGATACGCTGTCTGCTCGGAGAATACCTGCTCCGGTTTTACTTCATGTTTATAGACAATATTGCCTTTGGAATCCACGATTTTCTCAATCATGAAAGCATCCGTGAATTTGCCTTGATTGCCGATGGAACTGTATGCATTGGTGAGTTCTTCTACTGTCACGCCATAATGAAGCCCGCCGAGTACACCTGTTGATGCGTTATAATCGTCTTCCTCCAAGGTCGTGATACCCAGCTTCTTGGAAAATTCCCAGGCCTTCTCGATTCCGACCGTGTTGTTAAACAGTTTGAGGGCCACCGTATTGGTCGAATCGTTCAAAGCCTGTCGTGCCGTCATCAATCCTCTGTACCCGCTGTACGAGTTTTTTGGAATATGGAACACTTTGCTGTAGTCCTTTAAGATGATCGGTGAATCATCCACCACGCTGGCAGGTTGAATCCCTCCCGAATCGAGTGCCGGTAAATAGGCGGCAATAGGCTTCATGGCAGATCCAGGTTGTCGTTTCATTTGTGTGGCGTAGTTCATTTGTTCTGTGTTAAAATCCCTGCCCTCAATCATGCTGAGAATGGCGCCGGTTTTGTTGTCGATCATCATCGCGGCGGTCTGTTCCATTCCTTTTTCCTGGCTGTCAGGCAAGTAATTGCTGTCATCCTCAGCAATGGATCGCATGGTCTTGTATAATGTCCGGTCGATGGTGGTGTAAACACGGTAACCGCCGGTGCTGAGCTGGGCCCGGGAAGCATCCATCAGATCGGAGTTCGCTTGCGTGCCTTTTGCGTTCTCTTCCGCTTCCTCGCTCAGCTGCATCAGAATATTCGATGCTTGACGTTCTACTTCCATCATGAGATAAGGATAAGTCACATAGGCCTTCTGTGTGCGAGGAGCAAGCGATTTTTTGATATCGAATGCCTTGGCCTCTTCATATTCGGCTTGCGTTAGTTTGCCTTCTTCCAGCATGCTTGCCAGCACGCGGTGTTGCCGGTTTACTGCCCGGTTAAATGCTTTCTCGTCAAATTCTCCTTTGCCGTTGAAGGCCGAGTAGGAGGATGGAAGCTGCGGCAGACCTGCCAAATATGCAGCTTGAGCCACGTTCAGATCATCCAGCTTGTTAATGTTGAATATTCCTTTTGCGGCAGCCTTGATCCCGAACAGCTGGTATCCGCTGGAACCGTTGCCGTAAGGAACCTTGTTCAAGTAGGCTGTTAAAATTTGGTCTTTACTCAAAAAGCGTTCCATCCGCATGGCAAGCAGCATTTCTTTTACCTTGCGGTTATCGGTTTTGTCGCGACTTAAAAAAGTGAGCCTGGCCAGCTGTTGCGTCAACGTGCTGCCCCCGGTTTGAACCGGTTCGTTCAGCACGCGTTCTTTTACGGCGCGAGCGGTACCTTTTATGTCAACACCCTTATGTGTATAAAAACGGTTGTCTTCTATGGATACGACGGCATCCTTAACAAGCTGGGGAATATCCTTGAATTCCACAGGTCGTCTGTCTTCTTCGGTTCTAAGCTGCCCGATCGGTGAGCCATCCGCGAAGTAGGCGAAGCCCGTTATGGCATTGTCGTTCACCGTATTCTCGATGAGAGCTCTGGATCTTACCGGCTCATTCTCAACAATAGAGGTCACGTAGCCAGCTACGGCTCCTCCGGCGAACAAAACGCCCATCAGACCCACCACAAAGAGCCATCCGATGACGGATCCGAGCACCCGCAGAAAGGACCGTTTACGCGGTTTCTTCTGTTTTTCAGGCTCTTGTTTTTTCTCCTCAACCATGAATGTATACTCCTCCTTTTAACGCACCTATTATAGCATAAATCGAAGGTTTTGAATCATGTGTCCCTATATAGCGTGTCCTTTTTTGAGGAAGATTGACTTTTTCGGAAAGCATGTGATACAAATAATGCAAAGTTCATATCGTGAAAAGCTTTGAAGGACCCCAGTAGAAGGCGGAGCCTTTCGTTTCCAGAGAGTCGGTGGGTGGTGCAAACCGATAACGAGCCCCTTTGAATTACCGTCCGGAGCTGACCGGGGGAAAAAGAGCCGTACACCTGTGCGGCTGTTACAGTAGTCCGGTTCCGGGATGACAACCCGTTATGGCAATGAAGTGAGAATCCGTTCCTTGTGGTAACAGATTTTAATTAGGGTGGTAACGCGAGCGCTCCTACTCGTCCCTTGGGATGAGTAGGAGCTTTTTTGCGTTCATAAATAGAGGGAGGCGTGCGGAAACATGAAATGGGATGGTATATCGAACGTTCAGCAGCAAGAGGTGGAACGGCAGATGGAGGTGATCTCCCGTGGAGCATTGGAGATCATCCCGGAAGAAGCGATGAGGCAGAAGGTGATGAAATCGGTTGTAACCGGCGAGCCGCTGCGCGTGAAGCTGGGAATGGACCCGTCAGCGCCCGATCTTCACGTCGGGCATACTGTCGTGCTGCAGAAGCTGCGTCAGTTCCAGGAACTCGGACATGAAGTACAGCTCATCATTGGGGACTTTACCGGCAGAATCGGAGATCCGACAGGGAAATCCGAAACGCGTAAGCAGCTGTCGGAAGAAGATGTTAGACGGCATGCGGAAACGTACAAAAAACAAATATACAAGGTATTGGATCCTGAAAAAACGAAGGTATATTACAACTCCGAGTGGCTTGCGCCGATGACTTTTGCCGATGTGGTCAGCTTATCGGCAAAAGTGACGGTGGCACGGATGCTCGAGCGCGATGATTTTACAAAACGGTATCAGAGCGGGCTTCCGATCAGCATCCATGAATTTTTTTACCCGTTGATGCAGGGGATGGATTCTGTGGCGCTTAAGACCGATGTCGAGCTTGGAGGGACGGATCAGAAGTTTAACTTGCTGATGGGACGCACCTTGCAGAAGGAGTATGGCTCAGAGCCTCAGGTTGCAATCACGATGCCGCTTATTGAAGGGCTTGACGGCGTACAGAAGATGAGTAAAAGCTTGGGCAATTACATCGGTATCGATGAAGAGCCGAATGAGATGTACGGTAAGTCCATGTCCGTTCCGGATGAGCTCATGCTCAAATACTTCAGCTTGGCCACGGATATGGCGAGTGAGGAGGTAACCAGCTTGGAGAAGGGGCTCCGGGACGGAATCGTCCATCCCCGGGATGCCAAGATGAGTCTCTCGCACAGACTCGTTCGCATGTATCATGGGCGGGAGGCTGCGGATGCTGCACAGCAGCATTTTGTGACCGTATTCCAGCAGAAGGCACTTCCTGAAGACATTGAGGTTTATATGGTACCTGAAGGAGAATTGAAGGAAGGAAAGATTATGCTTATCCATCTGCTGACACTACTCGGTTTTGCCGCTTCCAATGGCGAGGCCAGACGGAGCATCCAGCAGGGGGCCGTAAAATGGAACGGAGAGAAATGCAGCGACATTTACGGTGAGATCGTCCCTCTAGATGGGGATGTGGTTCAAGTGGGCAGGCGTAAATTTGCAAGATTGAGGCTTTCTTAAGCTTATTGAACCTGGGAGGATTCAATTAGACAGCAAAAACCCTGAAGGCCAAGGCCTTCAGGGTTTTTAGGTTCCGAGTTAATCTTAACGGTTGTAGAATTCGACGATTTGTTTCTCATCGATATCTTGGGAAAGTTCGGAACGTTCTGGAAGACGGATGTATTTCCCTTCCATTGCTGCTTCATCAAACTCGAGGTAAGCTGGAAGATGTACACGGTTAGCCAAAGCTTCCTTGATGGAGGAAAGGCTGCGGCTTCTTTCACGAAGACCGATTACATCGCCAGTGCTTACAGCGTAAGAAGCGATATCGACTTTCTTGCCGTTCACAGTCACGTGACCGTGAGCTACCAATTGGCGAGCACCCGCACGGGAGTTGCTGAAGCCAAGACGGTAAACCAGGTTGTCCAGACGGCTCTCAAGCAGGAACATAAAGTTCTCACCAGCGATACCTTTCATGCCAGTTGCTTTGTTAAACAGGGTTTTAAATTGCTTCTCGCCCAAGCCGTACATATGACGCAGCTTTTGCTTTTCTTGAAGCTGCATACCATAGTTGCTGACTTTTCTCCGTTGGTTAGGACCATGCTGACCTGGAGGGAAAGGGCGTTTAGCCAATTCTTTACCTGTACCGCTCAGGGAGATTCCCAGACGACGGCTTAATTTAAATTTAGGACCGGTGTAACGTGCCATGTTATATAGACTCCTTTTTAATTAAAGTTTCATTAGGGCTCTATTTGCGCCGTATTTGTTTGCTCTACCGAAATCGCCGGAAGATCTGCAAGGAAAGTTCAGCCGCTGTCCTGTCAGTAACAAATAACGTGAGGGTGACACAACCCGCCCAAATTCATGGAATGCATTGCATTCTTACTCAACAATAAATATTATATGAAGTAATGATATAAAGTCAAGTTCAACCTGCAACTTACTATAACTTGGATTTTGTCTAATTTTGTCGATAGGTCCATGGACCTAAAATTATTGTGAAAAACGCATAAATTTTAATGCAAAAATGGGTAGAAAAGAGTAAGATGGTATTGGATTAAGTAGTCTCATTTATCTAGTTACATATTGTAACACCTATCTGGTGTTTAAGTAGCACCTTCCCAACATGTTGAACAGCTGGGTTACCGCCATTCATGCGGCAGCCAATGGATCCTTACATTATGAATCGGAACGCCAGTCTTGGATAGGCCTTTTATAATGGTGCAAAGGAGCGCCCAATATGTCAGAAGATCAACGGAAAGTGTATGAAAGCTCTCCCGGTTCTGCAGTTGTGTTTCATGATGCCGGGCCAATTCCTGGAAACGAGCCTTGCTTTTGGCTTCAGAGCTTGGATATTACACCTCATGATTTCCCTTATATTCAGCCTCTCATATCAGACAGCTATCTGGAGTGGCTAAGAGAAAGCGCAGGCACACAGGCGATGAAGAAATTCAGCTGGGCCCTTCTTTCTCATGAGGGAGCTTGGCTGACAGGGGCTTCCGATATAACGGAATACCTTAATGGAAGTGAAGATGAGACATTATCGCTTGCTTTGAACTCCAAGGAAGCGGCCCAAGGAATGGGAAAGGGTTCGTTTGAGGGAAGCGTGCTGTGCGCTGTCCCGCTCTTCACTCGGATTCATGGTGATGTATTTGCGGTGATGGTCAGTGTTTCCTCGCAGGCAATGGAGCCGGAACAATCACTTATGCTGACAGAAACATACGCCTTATTGTTTCGTTCCTGCTTCTATCGGAAGCTGGAGTACGTGTTTGCTGATGATCTGGAGAAAGTCCACACCCAAGCTGAGCGTGAGGTGCACAGGCGTTCCATCATGTTTCAGTATGTCAAACGGATGCATGTCCAGATTGATGTGGACAGCGTGCTGGTGGAGGCTATCGACAGTGTCCTGGCGCTGTATCCCAAGGCCAAAGTCGAATTGTTTATGTCTCAGGACCATGAGAGTGGACATCCGCTTGTACGTCCTCTGCTGCTTCATCATTGGCAGAAAGAGGTTTATGTGCGGACATTCATGGAGGGTACCCTCACGATTGATGAACATGAGGAATCCGATTCGATCGTGGAAATCGGGATTCCCATGGGAGGCAAGCAGGGCGTTTATGGCGTACTCCATGTGGAAGTGGACAAGTCCGAGCTGCCCGATATGGATCTGGAGCTGCTCGGGATGATGGCCGACGCTGCCGGCACCGCGTTTGAGAATGCCAAATTGTACGAGCAGTCCAATCTGATGATTCATGAGCTCCGTATGATTAATGAATTGACACAGCGGTTGAACAAAAGCCTGCATTTGGCGGAGATATTTCAATTTGCCAACCATGAGCTGCTAAAGATTCTTGAAGCCGATTACTGCTGCATTTTGATTTATAACGAGGAGCTTGGCGGTCTTGAAGTGGTATCCTGCAACGCTGAGTGGCTTTCCAAGGAGGTCTTTGAGAAGGATTATGGTTTGGGCGGCCTAGTCTATCATTCGAAGGAGCCCCTCATCCTGTCAGACTATCACGAAGAACGTCCGGCGGAATCCAGGCTGATGGAGAGTACCCATTCCAGCTCGATGATTGCTACTCCGCTAACCGTTAACGGTGAAGTACGGGGCGTTGTTCTTCTCACCCATGCGAAGCCGCATTATTTTTCCTATGACAGCTATCGGCTGCTTCAAGCTCTGACCAGCCATATTGGTCTGGCTATCGGCAATGCTTTTCTGCATGCGGAAGTGAGGAGAATGGCTAACCGGGATATGCTGACTGAACTGTATGCGAGACATTATCTTGACGAAATGATCCATGAATGTCAGAACCGTGATTTTTGCGGTTCTCTCATCGTTGTGGATATCGATGAATTCAAGCAGGTCAATGATACGTTCGGTCACCAGCGGGGGGACAAAATTCTGAAGCAGGTCAGCAGCATCGTGAAGACAACGATACGGCACAGCGATATTCCAGCCCGCTGGGGCGGTGAAGAGCTTGCCGTGTATTTGCCGGGACTCGGCATTCAACAGGCGATGCAGGTCGCCGAACGGATCCGCATAAGGGTATCGGAAGAGACCGATCCCCGCGTAACGGTGTCCTGCGGAATTTCCGAATGGAACTGGACCAATGACAAGATCAGCGTAGAGTCTCTCTTCTATCGAGCGGATATGGCCCTTTACGAAGCGAAGAATGGCGGCCGCAACCGGATTGTCGTGGAGAGGGCGGAAGCTGAAATCGGACTGGATTAAATACCCTGCAGCTATTTAGTGGCTGCAGGGTTTTTTCTGTAATCTGCATAATGTAAGGGGCCGCGGATAGCCTAAGAGCAAGATCAACGAGAGGCTGATGATTATGAGAATGAGAAGATCACGGAGCGTCATCGGAATGGTTTTATTCGTCTTTTGCCTAACCGGATGTGCCTGGCAGGAACAGTTGTCTGCCGAAGAGTCGTTTAACCGTGCCCTGTCGGGGCTGTCGGGCGTTGATAATTTCTCTTTTCGGGGAGAAGCAGCGATTCGGACCGGAGAAAACGGACCGTTTCAGCAAAGTTTGGCATTTGAAGGCAATCTGCAGCATCATACGGATTTGACACTATCATCAAGGGACAAAGGGACAACAATACAGAAGGATAAGGTATCAGCGGATTCGGTATATAAATCAGATGGACTTACAGTGGCACTGAAGCGCAAAGAAGGCAAGTGGAGCACGCTGTCATCGGAACATGCCGAAGAAATGTGGATCACCCGCTTGAATCCGCTGGAACTGCTGGAGTATATCGGAAAGTCGGAGAAGACGGTGACCCAGGAACTGGGGGCGGCAAGAGGAACCAAGGTGCTGCGCATCGAGCTGTCACCCGAGGCGGCAGCCAATATGGTCTATGGATCGCTGGATGAGCAGATGAAGGCGCTGGCTGCGCGGATCGAACGCAAAGGGGATCCGCTGTATAGTGCAGATCCTAAGGTTCGTAAACGACTGAAGGCCGTCTGGGAGCGAGACTATAATGAAATGAAGAACATGCTCAGCAAGGCGGATGCCGTTTCGGTCTCTCATGTAACGATTAACAACAAAAAACAGCTTCCTACCAAACTGACTATGGAACGAACGTTGTTTTTTGTTGACGAGCAGGGCAGAACCCGCACGGAAACGCTGCTGTCCGATGTTACTTTTACCGGTTATTGAAAGATCAGCCATGAAAATTTTTTTAACGATGAACGCTGACTTCGTGTTGGTTGCATGCTACAATAATTTATAAATTTACCGCTGTTCAATTCATATGTAGGGGAACAGTCATCATAAGGAGGATATGACATATGCGTGATCCCAGAATTCAAAAACTGGCTCAAAATCTCGTGAACTATTCGGTAGATATGCAGCCAGGCGAAAATGTGCTCATTGAAATGATCGGATCGGAGCGCGATCTGCTGAATGCCATCATTGAGGAGGTTTCGAATCAAGGCGGCCGCCCGTTCGTGCAATTGACAGATCGCACGGTTCAACGGGCCATGCTGAAGAACGCAAACAAGGAGCAGCTTGAGCTGTGGGCTGAGCTGGATCTTGAGCGCATGAAGAAAATGGATTGTTACATCGGTATCCGCGCAGGCGAGAACGTCAACGATATGGCTGACGTGCCTGAGGAAAACATGAAGCTGTACAATGCACTTTACTCGCATCCCGTACATAGCGAAGAGCGTGTCAAGCGTACGAAATGGGTGGTTCTCCGCTATCCGAACGCCAGCATGGCGCAGCTTGCCAACACCAGCACGGAGGCGTTTGAGGATTTCTACTTCGATGTGTGCAATCTGGACTACTCCAAAATGGACCGCGCGCAGGATCCTTTGGCCGAGCTGATGAGGAATACCGACAAGGTTCGCATCGTGGGACCGGGAACGGACCTCAGCTTCTCGATCAAGAACATCGGCGCGGAGAAATGCTCCGGCCAGAAAAACATTCCGGATGGCGAGGTATACACAGCGCCTGTTCGTGATTCGGTTAACGGAACGATCGCTTACAATACACCGACTCTATACAATGGCGTCACCTTCGAAAATATTAAATTCCGCTTTGAAAACGGAAAAATCGTCGAAGCAACAGGCAGCGACACGAAGCGGCTGAACGAGATCCTTGATGCGGACGAAGGTGCAAGATATATCGGCGAGTTTGCCATCGGCTTCAACCCGTACATTTTGACACCGATGAAAGATATTCTGTTTGACGAGAAAATCGCGGGAAGCCTGCATTTTACGCCAGGTCAAGCATATGATGTAACAGACAACGGCAATCGTTCCTCGATTCACTGGGATCTCGTGCTGATCCAGCGTCCGGAGTACGGCGGCGGGGAAATCTACTTTGATGACCGTCTGATTCGCAAGGATGGTATATTTGTTATTCCAGAACTGGCAGCGTTAAATCCGGAAAATCTTAAATAGATTGGAAAAAATGTTGCATAAGAAAACGGATTCAATGTATCATGAAGGTGCAGTGATGAGCTTTATTCAGATCCTAAAGTTACGGAGGGATTCGTATGTCCAATAACAATCAATCTATCGTAGAAATTTCGCAAACCGCCAGCCAATTCTCATCCTCCATCGTTTTACAGGCGGAGAACAAGTACATTGATGTTAAGAGCATCTTGGGTCTGTTCACAACGCTTGTCAACAGCCAAAGCTATGAACTGCATGTACACGGACCTGATGCTGATGCAGCTAAAAAGGCAATGATCGACGTATTCACCAAGCATGGTTTGAATGTATCCGTCGTGGCTGAATAACAGTCGCCAAAAACACCCTTCCATAGAATGGAAGGGTGTTTTTTCGTAGAGAAAGGGTCTATTTTGTTCAGGTCCTTGTATTGAGAAACGATTTCGACTAATATTAAAGATAGTAACTGTGCTGTGATTTTTGACATAGGGGGGAAGATCATGACTTCATCTGATTTACAGGAACAGCTGAATCTCAAAGCGATCAGTCTTCTTCATGAAGATGCAGATAAAATCCTAAAGCTTATTGAAGTACAGATGGAGAATCTGGCGACCCGTTATTGCCCTCTCTATGAGGAAGTGCTGGATACCCAAATGTACGGTTTTTCAAAAGAGGTTGATTTCGCGGTGCGGGCCGGGCTTCTTCCGGAAAGTACGGGAAAGCAGCTGATCAGCAAGCTTGAACGCAATCTGGCGGTCCTGTACGAAGCCATGAATCAATCCAAATAGCCTGTACTCGTACAGGCGCATACATAGAGAAACGCATGTCGCACTCAGGCGGCATGCGTTTTTTTCTTGTGGATAGGATGGCACGCGTTCGATGAATGCAGCTGTGCGGGCGGACCGTTCCTAAGCTTAGACGAGGAAGAACGAGACGCCCAGTATGACGTATACGGCGAGCAGCAGAAGGCCTTCATACCAGTTGGAAGCACCGTCCTGCGTGATGGATCTGGCAATGAATACGGCGACGCCGATGGCGACCAGCTCCAGCGTGGTGAACACGAGATCCATCGTATCTCCGAGAAAGAAGCTGATGAACACAAGCACGGGAGCGACGAACAGGGCGATCTGCAGGCTGCTGCCAACGGCAATTTCAACGGCGGCGCCGATTTTGTTCTTCATCGCCAGCATGATGGCTGCACTGTGTTCGGCGGCGTTACCGATAATCGCTACCAGGAAGGCCCCGATAAACAGCTCGCTGAGGCCATACTCGTGACTGATAGGCTCAAGGACCCCGACAAGCCATTCGCTGACAAACGCGACCATGACGGTGGCGACGACAAGATACAGAATCGAGCGTTTCTTGGACCAGGTGGGGCCGTGCTCGTGCGGCAGTGCATCCTGGTCGTGATCGTCGCTGACATCCGCCAAATAATTTTTGTGAGTAATCATTGAGAATCCAAGCCATGCGATGTAGGACACGATAAGAATTCCCGCTACAATGAGGCTGAGCGTCTTGGTCTCACCCTCCGTTATGGAGTGGGTATTCAGAAAGACCGCAGGGATGAACAGCGCGATAATGGCCAGCGTCATCAGGGATCCGTTCAGACCTGCCAGCGTGACATTGTATTTCTGGATTTTAAACTTGAGGCCCCCGGCAAACAGGCTGAGCCCGAGAACGAGCAGCAAGTTGCCGATAATGGAGCCGGTGATGCTTGCCTTCACCATATCGTACAAGCCTTCCTTGATCAGCAGGATGGCGATGATCAGCTCTGCCGCGTTACCGAAGGTAGCGTTGAGGAATCCCCCGAGTCGTTGACCCGCGTAATGCGCAACGCTTTCGGTTGCTTTGCCTAGAAAACCGGCGACAAAAATAACCGAGATCGAAGACAAAATGAATTGGAGCGTGAAGTTCCAGTTCGCAAAGTGTCCCAGCGCGCTGAGTAAAAAAGTGAAGATGAGAAGCGCGGGATTTAGCCATTTTTTCATAACCGACACCTACCTTATGGTTTATGTACTGATGAGTTCTTGCGATTGGAAACGACGATTCTCGCATCGCTTTCTACAATATACCCAAATTTTTCGAAAAATTATCCTTGTTTTCTGAAGGGAGCATTTGCTTTTTGGGTCCGTTACGATTTACAATAACGGATAATGAGGTGAAGGAGGATATGGCATGACGGAACAACTTCAACTGGATAACGGTTTGATTCGAATATCGGATGATGTCGTCTCGAAAATTGCCGGATTGGCTGCCTTGGAAACCCCAGGTATTGCAGCCATGTCCGGTGGATTGTCCGAGGGCTGGGCTAAGAGACTGAGCGGCAAAAATGTGCAAAAAGGTGTTACCGTGGAAGTAGGTCAGCTGGAAGCGGCGATCGACCTGCGGATTATCGTGCTCTATGAGACACCAATACATGAAGTGTGCCGCATGCTTCAACAGAATGTCCGCGAAGCTGTCGAGAGCATGACAGGGCTTCGTGTGGTTGAGGTCAACGTGAAGGTCGAAGGCGTAGCGTTTAAAGACGATGAAATCGACGATATTCAGCTTCGAGCCAAATAAGACGAACCCTAGGGGATCGTGCCCCGCTAATTATGAAAAAAATCGAAAAAAAAGACTACCGGGTTGCCCGGTAGTCTTTTTTAATTACGGATTTAACCTGCTCCTCTTTCATCGGACGGTTGCTGTCCCTGGATATGCTAAGCACGATTCCCATACTCAGCATCATGACCAGCAGCGAGGATCCGCCATAACTGATGAACGGGAGGGTAACGCCCGTTATCGGGATGGTATTGGTCACCCCGCCGATATTGATGAAGGCCTGGATGGCGATCAGTCCCATGATGCCGACGCCGGTCAAGGTACCGAAGGGATCCGAGCAGCGAAGCGAAACAATGATCCCTCGCAGGATAAAATATAAGTAGAGCAGGAGGAATATCGCGGTTCCGATAAAACCGAATTCTTCGCCGATGACCGAAAAGATAAAGTCGTTATAAGGATTCGGCAGGTAATGCAGCTTCTGCACGCTTTCCCCGTAACCGGCTCCGGTGACACCGCCCTGGCCGATGGCGATCAGCGATTGAACCAAATTGTAGCCCGTGTCCGACTCATCGTGGAACGGGTCCATGAAAGCCTCGATCCGGCCCATCTTATAGTTCTTGGAAGCCTCTTCCTGATCTCCGCCGGAGTTAAAGAGCGATCCGACGCCCAGTGTGAGCACCAGGCCAAGCGCAACAAGCGAGATACATCCGAGGATATGCTTGAGGCTGGCGCCGCCGGCATAGATCAGCAACCCGCTGGTAGCCACGAGGATGAAACAGGAGCCCAGGTCCGGCTGAAGCATGATCAGTCCCGCTACGATCCCTACAATAATTAGTACGGGGAAGAAACCGCCCTTCCATTGACGGATTCGTTCCCCTTTTTTGGTGATCAACGCTGCCAGATAGACAATGGTCGCTATTTTGGCCAGTTCGGTCGGCTGGATGCCGAATTTCCCCAGGTTAAACCAGCTTGTGGCTCCGTTGGTTGCGGAACCGATGATCACCACAAGAATCAGCAGCATTAAGGTTAGAAAAAACACCGGTATGAATAGCTTCTTGTACTTTTTATAGTTGATGTTCATGGCAACAAACATAACCAATGTGCCAAGGACGGCAAACGCGACTTGCCGCTTCGTAAAATGCAGCGGATCGTTATTGAATTTTTCATTGAAAACGGCCAAGCTGGAGCTGGAACTGAACACCATGATCAGTCCGAATCCCACCAACAGCAAGGTAAGGATCAGCAGTTGAAAATCAGGCGTCCCTCTCTTCGGCTGAGGTTTGGTCGTATTCATAATGTTCGACCTTACGCTTCCAGAAGAGCTTTGAGCTCTTGAAGCTTCTTGGTGGCCACATTCATAACGGGCTGTGGAGCCATGGATTCATACTCGAGACCGTGCGGGAACGTGGTTTTGCCCAGGTATACCGCTTCGATTTTGAGGATGGTGTCCGGTTTTTCCAGCTTGCCTTCAACAGCGCGGGTGTTAATGCGCAGGAAGTATTCAGCCTGATTTTTTTTATCTTCGATTTTCAAGTCATATGTAGCGCGGTAGTATTCCCACTGCCAACGAATGAAGCCTACTTTCTCGGCACATTCATCGAGGTAAGCTAAATCGCTGTGCAATCCGTCCAAGCCTGTATTTTCGAAAATCATGTGGTCGTAACCCCCTTAATAGTCCTTGCAAAGTTCTTTAATATGATAGTATGTTTCAGGAACTTGTGCAAGCCTGTACCGCCCGTCACGCTTCAATTGAGACCTTTTATCCAGATGAGTTTTTGATAACGACAGGCATTCTTCTTTTCTGCTAAAATAAAAGCAAGTGAAAACGCTGTGAAATGTACGCTTTCCATTCCGGTGGTTATATATTCATAGGACTTCAATTCAAGCGAAGGGTGGATATGGCCGATGAACCGCGTCGTTTACCGCACGGATTATTATGTAGTGGAAGAGAACGGGCAGAAGGAAATTGTCGTGATCGACCGGATTCCGGAATCGGCAGCGGTTGTGGCCGTTTATCAAGGATGTCTGCTCTTGGTATGCCAGCACCGGGAAGCGGTGGATGAGATCACTTGGGAGCTTCCTGGCGGAACGGTGAGACCCGGTGAGGAACGGAAGCTTGCCGTGAAGCGGGAGCTTGAGGAAGAGGCAGGTGTGCTGTGCAAGGACTTGTCCTACATGGGCAGCGCTTATCCGATGGCTTCTCTGGCCAACCGGAACGTTCATTATTATTTCACCGACGATTTGAAGGTGTCCGTTAGCCACGAGTCGAATCAAGATGAGGACGAAGATGTTAGAGCTATGTGGGTCCCGCTCAGGGATGTGTATCGCAAGATGAAGGAAAGCGGCCGAATGGATGCCATGGTTGGGCACGGGCTGCTGCTGAGCAAGCTTCACGGATTTCTTGCGATCGATTGAGCCGCATATAGCGGGGAAGGATGATGGAACTTGATGAAGGAAGCATTTTGGGAACAATGGTATCCACGGATGGTGGAATGGCGGCGTCATTTACATATGCACCCGGAACTTTCGTTCCAGGAGAAGGAAACTTCGACATTTATAGCAACCCGGCTGCAGGAGCTTGGTCTGGAGGTCAAGACAGGCGTGGGCGGTCATGGAGTGATAGGAATTCTCAGAGGAGATAAACCCGGCAAGACCGTTGTGCTGCGCTCCGACATGGATGCGCTGCCGATTGAAGACGGCAAGAGCTGCGAGTACAAATCGCGGGTGCAAGGAGTGATGCATGCTTGCGGGCATGACGGGCATGCCTCCATGCTGCTGGGGGCTGCGGCTTACTACAGCACGTACCCGGAAGAAGTTCAGGGCGAGATTCGTTTCATGTTTCAACCGGCGGAGGAAGTCTGCCCCGGCGGTGCGGTAGAGATGATCAAGGATGGAGCGCTAGACGGAGCCGACGTTGTCTATGGTCTCCACTTATGGACGCCGTTTCCAGTAGGAACCGCAGCGAGCGCGCCAGGTCCGCTGATGGCTGCAGCGGATGAGTTTTTCATTGATATTACGGGGCGCGGGGGACACGGCGGTATGCCGCATGTGACAGCCGATGCCCTGGTAGCGGGAGCAGCGCTGGTCATGCAGCTTCAAACCATTGTAAGCCGCACGGTAGATCCGCTGCAGCCTGCCGTGGTTACGGTAGGAACGATGCAAGCCGGAACGGCGCAAAACGTCATTGCTTCCTCTTGCCGGATCACGGGAACGGTACGCACCTTTGACGAACCTACCCGGACGCTAATACGGGAGCGGATCGAGCATATGACCCGGACGGTTTCGGAAACCTACGGCACGAAAGCAGCGGTTCGATATCTCGTCGGTTATCCACCCTTGGTGAATGATGAGACCGAAACCGCTCGCTTCTTCCGTACGGCCCCTAAGGTATTCGAAGCGGATCAGGTCAAGGAGTCACCCAAACTGATGCCGGCAGAGGATTTTGCATACTACTTGAAGGAAATTCCAGGCTGCTTCATTTTCGTTGGAGCCGGTAACCCGGATAAGGCGGCAATCTATCCGCACCACCATCCGATGTTCGACTTTGATGAAGATGCCATGCGTTATGGGGCGAAGCTGCTGGTCGAGATGGTGTCGAGCTATCAGAACGGGGGCTAGACTTTAAGAAAATCGCAAACATCGCGCATGAACGCTCGTAATTTGGAAATCCTATAGATCATAGGGGAAGTTCAGATCCATGGACATGGATGTGGGCTTCTTTTTTTTTGGATGACCAAACGTTACGAGGAGGGAATAGGGTGCATAACAAGCCATGCATCGTCCAGCGGGATCGAACCATATTGCTTGAAACCGCTCATGCGGATGCTGAGGCCGCACGCGTACAACTGGCCCAGTATGCGGATTTGATCAAAAGTCCTACGTCTTTTCATACATATCGCCTCACCCCGTTATCCTTATGGAACGCCGCTGCCGGAGGAATGACGGCTGAGTCGATTTGTTCGAGCCTTCGGTCGCTGTCACGATGGGATGTGCCGGCAGCTCTGCTCGAAGAGGTTCGCCAGCTCGTTGGGCGTTACGGACAGCTCTCGCTGCTCCCGCATCCCACGCTTGACCGTTCATTGCTGCTATCTAGTCATGAGGAAGCCTTGATGCAGGAGCTGATGTCCCATCGCTCCCTGAAGGAAATCGGCGTTCGATTGATTTCGCCGACGGAAGCAGAAGTGCCTTCAGACCGACGTGGCCTATTGAAGCAGGAGCTGACCCGGCTCGGCTATCCTGTGCTGGACCACGCGGGATATATGGACGGGCAATATCTGAACATTCTTTGGCGTGGTGAAAAATCGGACAGTGGGGGTCCTGAAGACTCCAACGGCGGATCCAACGATCAGCGCTTTCAGCTTCGCGACTATCAGCGGAAGGCTGCCGATTCCTTCAGGGATGTCGGCGGTGAAGGCGGCAACGGGGTGCTTGTCCTGCCTTGCGGTGCCGGGAAAACGGTCATTGGCATCGCTGCGATGCGCGATCTGCAGTGCGAGACTCTGATCCTCACCTCCAACACAACGTCTGTAAGGCAGTGGATCGCCGAACTGCTGCAGAAAACCTCGCTGACCGCGGAGGAGATCGGTGAATACTCCGGTCAGCGCAAAGAGGTGAGGCCGGTAACGGTCGCCACCTATCACATCCTGACCCATCGACAAGGCAAGGGGGATGAACAGCAGCATATGAAGCTGTTTAATGAACGTCGCTGGGGCTTAATCATCTATGACGAGGTCCATCTTCTTCCGGCACCGGTATTTCGTGCGACAGCTGATATTCAGGCGACCCGCAGGCTTGGACTGACCGCCACCTTGGTTCGAGAGGATGGAAGGGAGCATGACGTGTTCTCGTTGATCGGCCCCAAACGATATGAAATGCCGTGGAAAAGGCTGGAGGAGCAGGGCTGGATTGCTTCGGTGGACTGTACGGAGATTAAGGTGCCGCTGCCGGATGAGATCAGAGCAGCCTGCGAGACGGCGGGCAAAAGGGATCAGTATCGGCTGGCTGCCGAGAATCCGTCCAAGCTTCGCGTGATTCGGCAGCTCGTGGATTTCCACAAGGATGCACAGACGCTGATCATTGGGCAATACCTGGATCAGCTTCATGCCATTGCCGAAGAGCTGCAGGCCCCTCTCATTACGGGGCAGATGACGCAGGATCAGCGCAATGAATGGTATAAGGCTTTCCGTGAAGGAACCGTCCGTGTACTTGTCGTTTCGAAAGTGGCTAACTTCGCCGTTGACCTGCCTGATGCCTCCGTGGCGATCGAGGTATCGGGAAGTTACGGCTCTAGGCAGGAGGAGGCGCAGCGTCTCGGACGCTTGCTGCGGCCGAAGCAGGGGGAGAACCGGGCTTATTTTTATGCATTGGTAACGGAGGAGAGCCGGGAGGAGATGTTTGCGATCCGGCGTCAGCTGTTCCTGATTGAGCAGGGTTATGAATATCACGCGCTTCAAGCGCCCCCCCCGGCCTTCCTTGACCTGGCATCGATGCGGCATAGGCATCGCCTGCAGATTCCTGACGGGAAGGAGGCCTCGTGGAGATGATGGAACAGCAGGACGTGGCGGATGCCATATGTTTAGAACGGCTTCTTCCGAAGGAGCGGTCGGTCCTTCATCATATCTGGAGCCGTTTTGCCGGGCAGCGATTTGATGACGACAAACTTCGCTCGCTGCGCGTTCGGCGCTTGAGCGGCGTGGAAGTGCAGCTCGCCTTCTTATCCTTGAGGCAGCAGCGATGGGTTCATGCGGTGAAGCAGGGCTGGGGCGAGAGGCTGTATTTCATCCCTTTTGATAAGCTTCAGATTCTCCAGGAGGCCTTTGCCGATCTCGAGGCGGGTTCCGTTCCGGCAGCTGCCGTGAAGCTCCAGCAGGAGGGAAGAAGCGGGATAGCAGTCGATATGTTCAACGTTCTCGTATATGTCGCCAAGAATCGTGTGGCTGTGACCGCTAAAGGGGTTCTGCATAAAAAATTTATTCAGAAGCTGGGAAGCGTGGTGGGATTATCGCCATCCGATGTTGAGGGGCTCGCACTTCAATATGATCACGCTGATGTTTACCCACCACATATTGCGGTTGTATTGGATTTGATGTTTTCGTTTGATCTGGTCGCCCTGGAGCAAGGGGAGCTTAGACTGAACATGACCGCATTGCGCCACTGGCTTACACTCACGCGCGAAGCGATGGACCGATTGGTTCTGTTGCGCGTGATGGAACGCTATGTTCCGAGTTCGGCCGAGTATCAGCATTTCACATGGAGGATTTGTCACTCATCACGGATCGGCGGGATGTGGTACTATGCTCAGCACACATTGGCATATGGCGAGGAGCCCCAGAACTTGGAGCCAAGTAGCGGAAGGGAATTGTCCGCGGAGGACGCAGCTTCATGGCTCCGTTTATTAACCGGCTGCGGTTACACCGATCTTGGCATGGATCACGATGGCCAATTCCTGTTCCGGTGGCGTATGGATCCCTGCTCCTTGCTGAGTGGAAGCAGCCAGTCTAACACCGGATCTTCGGGGCTGTTTATCCAGCCGGATTTTGACATACTGATTCCGCCTGACGTGTCTTACACGGTCAAGTTTACGGCTGCCCTGTGCACGGAGCGCATCTCGGATGACGTAATGACGGTCTATCGTCTGACCAGGGATTCGGTAGCTCAGGCAGCGACAGCAGGAATGGGTCTGGAAGCGATGACGGCATTTTTTACGGAGCATGCTGCGGCGGGAATTCCGGAGAACGTGCAGGCTGCCTTATATCAGTGGGGCAAAGAGCTTGAAAGAACGGGTAAGGATGAGCTTTTACGATTTATCGGCGCAGCTCCGAAAGATAAAGCGGTACCCGCGGCCTGTGATGAAGAAGATAACCGTTACGTCATGCCGGGTTATCCTGGCAGCCCATCCAGCAGTTTGATTCGCCCTGCGCGCAGCGAGCTTGCTCTTGAATTGGACCACAGCCTTCCGGATATAACGTCAATCGTTCCGGATTTGAACCGGATTCCCATCATGTGGACACGGGATTGGCGCTCTTATCACGGTTCGACGGCCAAGCAAATGATGGAGCAGGCGCTTGAATTGTCAGCTAAATTAGAGATTGCGGTCGATGGCAGCCGGATGGAGTTTATTCCATTCCAGCTCGAGCGGCAGCCATGGAAAATTTCGGGGGCGTTATATGATCCGGACTCCGAATCTGATTCCGAAATGACGGAAACCGTGGTGCAGTTAGGCGAAGGGGAATGGAAGGAAATGCGGCTTGTGATTCCGTAAAAGCGTATGAATTCCCCCTTCTTAAGATACGAGCGTTATGCTATGATGAAAGAGTCCACGAACAAAGCGTGGGCCAAACTAATAGAAAAGCGGGATGAGTTCATGAGCGTATCGGAAATAAATACGGTCGATATGGCCGAGGTGCTCACCTATGCCTACGAAATAGGCGACATGATTAATGCTTCCGTCGAAGTGGCGGATTATCTATATTGGAAGCAGGCAGTTGAGGGTGATCCTATGATTCAGGCTTTGATCAAAAAGCTTGAGTCCAAGAAAGAGCTGTTTGAAGAGACTCAGCGGTTCGGTCACTTTCACCCGAACTACCATTCGGCCAAGGATGAAGTAGCCGCAGTGGAAGCCGAGCTTGAGGCTTTCGAGCCTGTAGCCCGGTTCAAGCAGGCGGAGAAGAATCTGGACGATCTGCTGCATTCGATGTCGGAGAAGATTGCTTTTTCGGTTTCGGAGAGCATCAAGGTTCCGGGCAACGATCCTCTTCCCAAGAAGGGGTGCGGCAGCGGCGGAGCTTGTTCGTGCGGATAATAGGCATAGACTAGAGATAGAGACGAAAGTGAGGCGAGGAGCTTAGGATGTTGGCTGAACGGACCGGTTTTATTATATGGGTCAGCGATGTGAAGGCAGCAAGGAATTTGGAGAAATACGGCAGTGTGCACTATATATCACGCCGCATGCATTATGTTGTCATGTACGTCAATGCTGACCGCGCCGAGGAAACAATGAAGAACATCCGGAGATTGTCCTACGTTCGTAAGATCGAGCGCTCCTACCGGAATGAGATTAAGACGGAGTACAGCAGCAAAGGGCCGGATAAAGCGAAGTTTTACGGACCTTAGCATGATGTCCTGATCGAGAATCTAACGCAAATCGCATAAGTTAGCGAGAAGAGTGTAAAGCGGCCCCCTCAGGGCCGCTTTTTTTAAGCTATCGGAAAGTATAAAATTGGAGCGTTGGCATGGTCTTATAAAGTTTATTAGGGATTGATGACGATAGATTGGCATAATTCGGAATCTTGTTTGATAAAATAGTATAAGTAAGGTACAATTTACATTTTAATCAAACCCATCATTCCATTCGGGCGTCTGCGCCTCAACGCACAGGATACAACTAGAGATATTTCTAAATTTTCGGTGATTGTTCACAAGAAGCGAGGTTTCAATCTTGTGAATGCCAGTGGAATGATGTAATATGTTGGGTATATATACATAGATACAAAGACCCATTTGGTGGAGAGTGATATTCCATGCGCGACAAAGGGACTGAGCGGTGGAGCACCTATGAGCCGTTTTATATTACGTTAAATGATAAAAAGGTCGCCGACATCGTCATTACCAATCATGCGAAGAGCCGTTATACGGACCGGGTTCAAGGTAACGACACGTCCCATGAGGAAATCGGGACTTGGATGTGGGAGTGCCTGAAGCAGGACCGGATCGTGCCGTATTACCGCAACGAGCAGGATGTCTATCTGATTGACGACGACCTGGTTGTAGTGGCGGAGTTCTCGGAGCTGGAGCATGAACGTGATCTGATTGGCAACCCGCTGCATCGGATGATTATTGTAACTTTTTTGGGACGTATGTCAGAAACCATTGAGCTTCGAGACCTGAAGTCTTATTACTCATGGCTTCGCCATTCACGTCGCATGACACTGATTAAGAACAGCCGTAAACGTAAATAAAGAAATAGAGTTTTCATATGGCATGCGAGCGTAAGCGCGGATGTCTTTTTTGTATGCTCCGCCGCGATCCGTTACAATGATAAATACAAAAGCGGCAGCGAGAGGGGAACCAATGTTATGAACTTTCATCAGCTACATATTTTTTACACGGTAGCAGAGCGCGGGAGTTTTTCCGCTGCTGCCCAGGCGCTTCATATGAGCCAGCCGGCTGTGACGATGCAGGTACAATCGCTCGAGGAGTATTTTGGGACAAAGCTCCTCATTCGTTCCACCAAGCGCATGGAATTATCCGAGGCCGGGAGGACGCTGCTTCCTTTTGCCCGGAAGAGCCTGGAGCTGTCGCAGGAAACGGACGCGGCGATGGCGGCTTTCTCTAATAAACTTCAGGGAAGGCTGCAGTTGGGGGCAAGCCTGACCATCGGGGAATACGTGCTGCCCCGATTGCTGGGGCCCTTCGGCCGGGAGTATCCGGATATATCCATTATGCTGAAAGTGATGAACACCACGCAGATCCTCGAGGAAATCGCCGGCCATCAACTGAATTTTGGGCTGATCGAGGCACCTGTGGAGCATCCGGATATGGTCCTCGATTCGGTCATGGAGGATGAGTTGAAACTGATCGTTCCTTCCGGCCATCCTTTAGCAATAAGGAAAGATGCGATATATTTGGAGGATGTGCTGAAGTATCCGTTTGTGCTTCGCGAGAAGGGGTCTGGCACACGGAAGGTGATGGAGGATGTGCTGCTTATGCGGGGGTATGATCCCGAAAGCATCCAAACGGTCATGGAGCTTGGGAGCACGGGAGCGGTGAAATCGGCGGTAGAGGAAGGGCTCGGCATCACGATGCTGTCGACCTCAACGGTCAAGCATGAAACCGCGCTCGGTTTAGTCAAAATGATTGATATTGCGGATGCCTCGTTTAAACGGAATTTTTATTCCATTCAGTTGCGGTCCGCGCTGCTGCCGATGTCGGCGATGACGTTTTTGGCCTATTTAAAGGAACGTCAGCAAAACCAGCCATAAAGCACACCCGAACTTACAACGAAAGGGGATTGATTGACATAGATAAATCGATGAATCGGACAGGCTGCGACCTCCATTCCCACACCCAGGCTTCGGACGGGATGAACACACCTTCGGAGAACGTGCAGCTTGCTTTCGAGCGGGGACTTGGGGCTCTAGCTATAACGGACCATGACACGGTGGCCGGTGTCGAGGAGGCACTGCAAGCCGGAGAAAGCCTCAACATGATCGTGGTCCCTGGCGTAGAAATCAGCACCATGGCAGGCGGGACGGATATTCACGTCCTGGGTTATTACATAGATTACCGGGACCCCGTGTTTCTGGAGCGGCTGGCAGAGCTCCGTCGTACGAGAGTGGAGCGCAATGAGAAGATCATGGCGAAGCTGAGAGGGCTTGGCATCGAGCTGACGATGGAGGAAGTGATCAGAGGCTTGGGGCGGCCGCTGGAACCCGATGAGAGCATCGGCCGCCCGCATATTGCGGATGCCCTGGTTCTTAAGGGTCATGCCCTCGATCTAAGGGATGCCTTCGATCGGTATCTCGCACAGGGCGCAGCTGCATATGTGCCACAGCCGCGGATTCATCCCAAGGAAGCCTGCGAATGGATACGCGAAGCCGGGGGGGTGCCGGTGCTTGCGCACCCTGGACTCTACGGCGATGATGCATTGGTGAGAGCGGTCATTGAAGAGGCTGCTTTCAAGGGGATTGAAGTCTATCATTCGGACCATGGGGCAGCAGAGGAGAAACGGTATTTGGAGATGGCCGAGGCATACGGTTTGATTGTGACCGCCGGATCCGATTACCATGGCGAGAGGCAGGGCCAGGTGTTCCATGGGGATATCGGCAGCCGCCAGGTATCCATCCAGGTGTTGGATGAGCTTCAACAGGCGCGGGCAAGGAGCTAAGCTCGACAACACGGCGCGGGTTTCGAGCGGAATCCGTTTGTGCTGCTCCGGCGGATTCGTATAGCAGAGTCGGGGCATGACAGTAAGAAAAAACGGGTACTCCGGCTGGTCCTACGACCTTTCGGATACCCGTTTTGTGGTTAAACGAACGATATATCGAGTTCTTTGCTCATCTTAATTGCGATTGTTTTTTACCGAACTGGGCATCGCCTTGATCCGCTGCTCGTCCGGCGTGACGAACAGCGTTTTTTGATTGTCATAAATGACAAACCCGGGCTTGGCTCCATTCGGCTTGCGTACATGGCGAATGAGCGTGTAGTCGACAGGCACGCTGCTGGATTCTTTGGCCTGGCTGTAATAAGCCGCCAGCTGTGCCGCTTCCTGCAGCGTTGCCTCCCCGTACTCGCTGCTTCGGATGACCACATGAGAGCCCGGGATATCCTTGGTGTGCAGCCATGTATCATTAGAGGAAGCGAGACGGTTGGTTACGTATTCGTTTTGGAGGTTGTTTTTTCCAACATAAAGCTCGATGCCTTCGGATGAAGTATAGACATGCAGCGTCGGCTTGTCGTTTTTCTTCTTTTTCTTCGCTTTACGATTGCGGTCTCTCAAATATCCCTGCTGGATCAGCTCGTCCCGGATTTCATCGATGTCGCTCAAGGAAGCATGCGACAGCTGCTGCAGAAGATTCTCGATATAGTTGATCTCTTCGCGGGTTTTGATTAACTGTTCGTCGATGACCGCGAGGCTGTTCTTGTATTTATTATATTTTTTGAAATAGCGCTGCGCATTGTCCGACGGAGTCAGGAGCGGATCGAGCGGAATGGTGACGGTCGCCTGCTCTTCATCATAGAAGTTGACAAGCTGTACTTCACGGTCGCCCTTCTGAATCTGGTGGAGTGAGGCGAAGAGAAGCTCGCCAAAGATGCGATACCGGTCGGCATCCCCGGCTTCTTCCAAGTCCTTGTTCAGATTATCCAGCTTCTTGATGTTCTTCGTCCGTTCATTCTGCAGGAATCGGAGGAGGTCGCTGACCTTCTGTTTTACCGTATCCCGCTGCGCCTTATCCCCGTAATAATCCTCCATGCATCGACTGACCGACTCGTACGTTGTAGTCTCGTCCACCAGCAAGGTCAGCGGAATGACGGAGAACACCGACTTTCCTTTGGCATTGACGCCTGTAACCGGCGTATATTGATGGTTGCGTACTTGTTCCATGACCTCATCAAATGCGCTCCACAGACTTCCGCAATCTTTTTCCCCTTCAAGCTCACCTGGACTCCCTTCCCCTGCGCGGTTGGCAATTTCCTGGGCCGCGAGCGGACTGAGGCCGCTGAACGCGCCGACCAGCCATGGAACGGCCTGCTCCTCGTTCATCAGACAGGATTCCCGGAAGGCTTCCTGCAAGGTTTCGAGCGGATTCAGCTTGTGCTGCTCCGGCGGATTCGTATAGGAGAATCCCGGCATAACCACGCGGTAGCTGCTGATGGCTGGCGTCACATGGTTGATGCCGTCCAGAATGGTGCCGCTTGCGGGATCGAGGAGAATAATGTTGCTGTGTCTGCCCATGAGCTCGACGATGATTTTCTTGGAGGAAATATCCCCGAGTTCGTCACGCTGCCGGATCGTAATATGGATAATTCGTTCCATCCCCACCTGCTGGATGTCCTCGATGATGCCGCTCTCGCAATGCTTGCGCAGAATCATGCAAAACATAGGGGCTTCGGCCGGATTCAGAAAGGTCTCCTGCGTCAGGTGCACCCTGGGATACGTGGGGTTTGCGGATAGCAGCAGCTTGGCGTTTCCCTGCTGGGTGCGTATATGAAACACGATGTCCCGATCGTTCGGTTGATATATTTTATTGATCCGTGCGCCCCGGCATGATTGAAGCTCATGCACGATCGCACGCGTGACAATGCCGTCTAATGCCATCCTTCATTCTCCTATCTGTCTGTTACCCTTCCTATCGTACTTCTCTATGATGCCATATTTCCCTCAAAAACTTAAGGCCCCTTCTGTGATAATTCAGGACCTGTCCGAATACATTTACGTAGAAAGGGTGGAAAAGCTGTCATCCGCCGGAGCAAAACAACCGGGAGGGAAAGGAAGCATGGAACAAAAGCAATGGCATCAGATGGATACGGATGAGTTGCAGCAAGTGCTGCATATGCATCCGGAGCAGGGCCTCACGGAAGAGGAAGCCGGGGAGAGACGAAAAAAAAGCGGCTATAACGAGCTCTCCGAGGGCGTTAAAATTTCTCCATTTGTTCTGTTCTTGAATCAATTTAAGGATTTCATGGTGCTGGTCCTCCTTGGAGCCACCCTGGTATCCGGTCTGCTGGGCGAGTATCTGGATGCCGTAACGATTGTAGCCATCATCCTGATCAACGGGATCCTCGGTTTCGTCCAGGAATTCAGGGCAGAACGGTCGCTTCGGGCTTTGAAGCAGCTGTCCGCGCCGACGTCCAGGGTCATCCGGGACGGCAAAGTGGTACAAGTTGCTGCTAGAGAGCTCGTACCTGGCGATGTCGTGCTCGTGGAGAGCGGAGACCGCATTCCGGCCGATGTTCGCTGGCTCGAGATCAACAGCTGCAGCGTCGAGGAGTCGGCCTTGACCGGCGAGTCCCTGCCGGTGAACAAACATGCCGAGCCGATTCGCGATGCGGACGTTCCGCTGGGCGACCGCAAGAACATCGGCTTTATGGGCACGATGGTGGCCCGCGGTACGGGCAAAGGCGTTGTCATCCGAACCGGCATGGATACGGAGATGGGCAAGATCGCCGATTTGATCCAGAATACGGAGTCACAGGAGACGCCGCTGCAGCATCGCCTGGAACAGCTGGGTAAAATCCTGATCGCCGTTTCACTGGGGCTTACGATTCTGGTTGTCGTAGCAGGCATTCTGCATGGACAGCCTGCCGCAGGCATGTTCCTCGCTGGAGTCAGCCTTGCGGTTGCGGCCATTCCTGAAGGGCTTCCGGCCATCGTTACGATTGCACTCGCCCTCGGCGTGCAGCGCATGATTAAGCGCAAAGCGATCGTACGCAAGCTGCCTTCCGTGGAGACGCTGGGCTGTGCATCCGTAATTTGTTCGGACAAAACCGGGACGCTCACGCAGAATAAAATGACCGTAACCCAAGTTTGGCTGGGAGGGCGCTCATTGGAAGTGACCGGTCAGGGCTATGACCCGACGGGTCAGATCCTTCATAGGGGCAAACCCGTGGAGCTTCGGTCCGACCAGGGACTGCGCAGATTACTGCAAATCAGCGGGCTGTGCAACAATGCCGAAATTTATGAGAACGTGCAGGAAGAATCGCGCAGCAAGCGCAAGAGCAAGGAAGAACCGGCAGCCGCTGCCTGGGAATTAAAAGGGGACCCGACGGAAGGAGCGCTGCTGACGCTATCGTCCAAGATGGGATTGACAAAGGGAAGCCTGAACTCCATCTATCAGAGAGACAAGGAGTTTCCGTTTGATTCGGAGCGAAAGCTGATGTCCGTCATCGTCAGCCATCAGGGCGGGCGCTTGCTCTGCACGAAAGGCGCGCCGGATGTCCTGCTGGATGCATGCACTTATATCATGTGGGACGGAAACGTTGTGCCGCTTACCGCTACGCTCCGTCAAAAGGTGCTTGCCGCCAATGAAGGCATGGCTTCTGACGCGCTGCGCGTGCTTGGTTTGGCTTATCGGGATTTGCGTTCCTATGACAAGCCGGAAACGGAGAAAGAGGCCGAGAGCCAGCTTATCTTTGTCGGGCTGGCGGGGATGATCGATCCGCCGCGGCGTGAAGTGCGCGAAGCGATTGCAACATGCCGCCGCGCGGGCATCAAGACCGTCATGATCACGGGCGACCACCGGACGACGGCGGAAGCGATCGCCGCCCAGCTGGGCATCCTGCCAAGGAACGGCCTGTCGTTATCAGGCCAGGAGTTATCCCGGATGGATGACAAAGAGCTGGATGCGAGAGTTGATCAGACCTTTGTGTATGCCCGCGTATCCCCTGAGCATAAGCTCCGCATCGTGAAGTCGCTTCAGCGTAAGGGGCATGTGGTTGCCATGACGGGGGATGGCGTGAACGACGCCCCAGCCATTAAAGCGGCGGATATCGGAATAGCCATGGGGATTACCGGTACAGACGTAACGAAGGAAGCGTCGTCGCTGGTGCTCAGTGACGATAATTTCTCCACGATTGTTTCGGCGATTGAGGAGGGGCGAAGCATCTATGAAAATATTCGCAAGTTTATCCGCTATTTGCTGGCTTCCAATGTCGGCGAAATTCTGACGATGTTTTTTGCGATGATGATGGGTCTGCCGCTTCCGCTCGTTCCGATCCAGATTCTGTGGGTGAACCTTGTTACGGATGGGCTCCCGGCTATGGCGCTCGGGGTGGATCAGCCGGAGAAGGATCTGATGGAGCACAAGCCGCGCGGAGCCAAGGAAAATATTTTTGCCAGACGGCTTGGTTGGAAAATCATCAGCCGCGGCATATTGATCGGCCTGTGTACACTTGGCGCATTTTGGATTACGCTTCGCATCGCGCCGAATGATCCGGACCAGTTGGCCAAAGCACAGTCCGTTGCCTTTGCCACACTCGTCATGGCGCAGCTGATCCATGTGTTTGACTGCCGCAGCTCGCGTTCGATTTTCCACCGCAATCCGCTTCAGAACAAAGCGTTGGTGCTTGCTGTGCTGTCCTCGGTATTGCTGATGCTCGGCGTCATGTACATCGAGGCGTTTCAGCCGATCTTTAAGACCGTTCCATTGGATTTGAAAGAATGGGCACTGACACTCGTGGCCGCCGGCATTCCTACCTTCCTGATGGGAGCGGGAAGCGTGTGGGGAGGCAGACGGAACCGCAACCGGAACCGCCGCAACATGATGACGAAGAGTGCAAATATTTCGGCATAAATTGAATGGATAGCCCATCACCTCTGCGATATGCTAAGCACGAGCATAGCAATTGCAGAGGAGATGGGTTTTATGATGGAATTTACGAAAATGCATGGACTTGGCAACGACTTCGTTGTCGTATACGGCGAACAAGAACTTCCATCCAATGCATCCGAACGGGCCGTGAAGCTGTGCAATCGCTTTTTCGGCATCGGTGCAGACGGACTTGTATATATTTTGCCTTCCGCGAAGGCTGATTTTATGATGCGCATCATGAACTCAGACGGTTCCGAAGCCGAACAATGCGGCAACGCCATTCGTTGTGTCGCGAAGTATGTGTATGATCACGGTCATATTGACCGAGAGGAGATTACCATTGAAACCATCGGCGCCGGAGTACAGCAAGTGCGCCTTACGGTTCAGGACGGTCAAGTAAGCAGCGTGCGGGTCGATATGGGTGAACCGGTCCTGGATGGACTGAGCGTGCCTACATTGATCGATCTCCATCCGGTGGTGAATCATCCCATTGAAGTGGACGGCCGGGAATTCCGCTTCACCGCGGTATCCATGGGGAATCCGCACTGCGTCATTTATGTGGACGATGCCATTAACTTCGATCTCGGCGTATGGGGGCCCAAACTTGAGGTGCATCCGCTCTTCCCGAGAAAGATCAACGTGGAGTTTGCGACGGTCAACTCACGGGGGCAAGCAGATATGCGGGTATGGGAGCGCGGTGCAGGGCCGACCTTGGCCTGCGGCACCGGCGCTTGCGCAACATTGGTGTCTTCGGTGCTGAACGGATTGACAGATCGCAGCGCGACAATCTCTCTTAAAGGCGGAGACTTGTTCATCGAGTGGGAGGAGTCCGACAATCATGTGTACATGGCAGGGCCGGCCGAGGTCGTGTACGCAGGAACGCTCGCCTGATAGAGGATCCGCCAGCCATGACAATCCCCACCCGCAAAAGCAAAAAAACGGTATGTTGTAAAGTTTGTCCTGTAGGGGTGGACACGGTAGGGAGGCCTTCTGAAGGCCTCCCTTTTGTCTCTTTATCTTTAGAGAGGTTTTATGATACATTAGTTGAAAATAAACGTCGGGTGGAGGAGAAACGCGATGAAACCGAATCTTCGGAAGGCATGGGAGAATCAGGTACTGGTCGGTGACGGCGCGATGGGTACTTATTTATATCAAAAAGGATTTCCTGTGGGCATATCATATGAAGAACTGAATTTAACCTCCCCGGAGGTCATCGGGAACGTTCATCGCCAGTATGTTGAGGCTGGTGCGCAGGTCATTGAGACGAACACGTTCTCTGCCAATTATGACAAGCTGTCCAAATACGGCTTGGAGGCGAAGGTAGGAGAGATCAACCGCGCAGGCGTAAGAATTGCGCGTGAAGCCGCTGGCGATAGCGGATATGTTGTGGGTGCGGTAGGCTCCATCCGCGCGGGCAAAAGAAGCAACATTTCCACGAGCGAGCTCAAGCGTTATTTCGAAGAGCAGCTGTCGGTTCTCATATCGGAAGGCGTTGACGGCATTCTGCTCGAAACGTTCTATGACGTGGATGAAATTCAATTGGCTTTGGCGCAGGCTCGGATGCTAAGCGACCTGCCGGTGATCTGCCAGTTTGCGGTGGAGGATATTGCCCGCACGCTGGACGGCTTCACAATGCCGGATGCTTACCGCATCCTGAGTCAAGAAGGCGCGGACGTGATCGGCTTTAACTGCCGGACAGGTCCAAACGGCATCATGCGCGCGCTGGAAACCTTGAACGGTATTATGAATCTTCCGGCTTCGGTCTATCCGAATGCAGGGATCGCCGATTATGTGGACGGGGAATACCGGTATGGTGCGAGTCCCGAGTATTTCGGAAAGACGGCACTGGAGTTTGCGGATCGTGGCGCCCGGATTGTCGGCGGGTGCTGTGGAACGACGCCGGAGCATATTGCTGAAATTTCATCGGCGTTGTCCGGTTACGTGCCTGCGCCGCTTCCGATCGTCGAGGAGGCTGAAGTCAACCGGATCGTGATCCACGAGACGGCCCAAGAGCAATTTTACGAGCGCAGCGGGGAGCCGACGATTGTCGATATCGTGAAGGAGCGGCATACCGTTATCGTGGAGCTGGACCCTCCAAGGGATTTGGATATTACCAAGTTCATGAAAGGCGCGGAAGCTTTGAAAAAAGCGGGGGCCGATGCGCTGACCCTTGCAGATAACTCGCTGGCCGTAACCCGCATGAGCAACATGGCCCTCGGACATCTGGTACAAGCACGCACGGGACTTCGGCCTTTGATCCACATCGCTTGCCGTGACCGAAACCTGATCGGCACGCAGTCGCATATGATGGGCTTTGATGCGCTCGGCATCGACCATGTGCTTGCGGTGACCGGGGATCCGGCACGCTTCGGGGATTTGCCGGATTCCAGCTCGGTTTACGACATGACCTCATTTGAAATCATCCGCATGATCAAACAGCTGAACGACGGCATTGCTTTTTCCGGAAAGCCGCTGAAGCAGAAGGCCAAATTCGTTGTCGGCGCAGCGTTCAATCCCAATGTAAGGCATCTTGACAAGGCGGTTGCTCGCTTGGAGAAGAAGATTGCCTCCGGTGCGGATTATGTGATGACGCAGCCCGTGTACGATCCCGAGTTAATGGTTAGGCTGAGAGAAGCGACGGCACATCTGGATATCCCGATCTTTATCGGCATCATGCCGCTGGCAAGCGGACGGAACGCGGAGTATCTGCATAACGAGGTGCCGGGCATTCAGCTCTCGGATGAAGTCCGCAGCCGCATGGCCGGGCTTGAAGGCGAAGCGGGCCGGGCAATGGGTGTCAAGATCGGCAAGGAGCTGTTGGATGTTGCAACAGAGCATTTTAACGGCATATATTTGATGACGCCGTTTATGTTCTATGAAATGAGCGTACAATTAATGGAGTATGTCTGGGAGAAATCGGGCCGCCGATTGACCCCCTTGTTTCATTAATAATTATCAATTACAATAGTGTAATGGATGTGATTCCGATGTCATTGAGCATGACCGGATATGGGCAATCCGTTGTCGATTTTCAAGGTTACAGTGTCTCTTTCGAAGTGAAGTCGGTCAATCATCGGTATTGTGAAATCGTCTTTCGTATGCCCCGTGAATGGGCCTGCTTCGAGGATTCACTTCGACGGACGGTACAGAGCCGAATCGGACGCGGACGGATTGATGTTTATATTAACAAGGAAAACAACGGCGAGTCCCAGGGTGCCGTGCTGAACCACACCATGGTTCAGGCGTATTTACAGGCAGCCGAGGATTTGAAGTCATATGGAATCAAGGGAGATCTGGCGGTGCGGGATATTTTGTCGCTGCCAGATGTTCTTGTTAGTCCGAGCGGACTTCCCATGGATGAAGCGCAGCAGAAGTTATGGAATGATGCGCTTCTTCAAGGTCTTGAACAAGCGCTGGAGGGTCTGATCCAGATGCGCAGCAGGGAAGGTTCTTTTCTCGTGAAGGATATCGAGCAGAGGCTTGACCGATTACAGCTGCTTCACCGAGAAATGACTGAACTTGCTCCTGAAGTTCCGGAAGAGTACCGGAAGCGTCTGAGGCAGCGCATAGAATCTCTTGATGACGGGTCGCTTGCTGTTGATGAACATATATTCGGAATGGAAGTCGCTCTGTTTGCTGAACGTTCCAATGTGGACGAGGAGTTGATTCGCCTTCACAGCCATTTGGAACAATGCAGAGAGCTGCTTCATCAGAAAAGCCCTGTAGGCCGTAAACTGGATTTTCTGATTCAGGAAATGAACAGAGAAGTCAATACGATTGGATCGAAAGCCAATCATCTGACTCTGGTAAACCGTGTTGTCGAAATGAAAGCGGAACTGGAGAAGATTCGTGAACAAGCCGCTAATGTGGAATGACCGCAGCTTCATCGGCAAGTAAGAGTCAAATGTATAGGGGGAGCAACCGCACTATGGCAATCAAACTTATTAATATTGGCTTCGGAAACATCGTATCGGCCAATCGGATCATCTCAATCGTGAGTCCTGAATCGGCTCCGATCAAGAGGATCATTCAAGAAGCACGGGACCGTCATATGCTGATTGATGCTACATATGGCCGAAGGACACGGGCTGTTATCATTACGGATAGCGATCATGTGATTTTATCGGCTGTGCAGCCAGAAACGGTGGCTCACCGTCTGTCCAGCAAAGATGACGACAACGACGAATAAGATGAGGAGTACTATGTCTAGAGGATTATTGATTGTATTGTCCGGTCCTTCCGGGGTGGGTAAGGGAACCGTCTGTACGGCACTTCGCAGCCGGGTTCCGGAGCTGGTGTATTCGGTGTCGGCAACGACGCGTTCGCCACGGCTCGGTGAGGTACATGGTGTGAACTATTTTTTCAAAAGTCGGGAACAATTCATGGATATGATTGAGAACGACCAGCTTCTCGAATATGCGGAATACGTCGGGAACTATTATGGAACCCCGCGTGATTTTGTGGAAGAAACTTTAGCCTCCGGTAAGGATATTATACTGGAGATCGAAGTGCAGGGCGCACTGAAGGTCAAGGAGAAGTTTCCGGAGGGTATCTTTGTGTTTCTGATGCCGCCGTCGCTGGATGAACTGAAGGATCGGATCCAGGGCCGGGGAACAGAGAGCCAAGCGACCATCGACCACCGCATGTCCGTAGCGGTTGACGAAATCAATTTGCTGCAGCATTATGATTATGCGGTAGTGAACGATGAAATCAATCTCGCTTGTGAGAGAATACAATCTATCATTATTGCCGAACATTGTAAGGTGAGAAAGTAAGCTGTCTTTTCATAGACAGTGCTAACTTTCAAGTAAAAGAAGAAGAGGTGCTTCGACCATGTTATATCCATCCATTGATGAAATGATGAATAAAGTAGACAGTAAATATTCTCTTGTGGTTGCAGCTTCCCGCCGCGCACGCCAATTGCGTGAAGGCGGAGTCAGCGAGTTGAAACATCCGAAATCCCATAAGTTTGTCGGTGTCGCTCTGGAAGAAATCTATGGCGATTACGTGAAAATCGAGCGGGGACAGGACTAAGGCTTTTTTTCAATATTTGAATAACATGCGTTAGCGCGCGAAAATGTGACAACCGAAAGGTTGTTATTTTTTTGAGAATATATGAGAATGTAGCCTTTATACAATGGAAAGCGGGGGATTGTCATGTTGAACGGAAAAGTCATTGTGCTTGGCGTTACGGGTGGCATTGCCGCGTATAAAGCAGCGACTTTATGCAGCAGGCTTGTTCAGAGGGGAGCGGATGTGCATGTCATTATGACGGAATCCGCGAAGCAGTTCATTCCGGAATTAACGCTTCAAACGCTGACCAAAAACCCGGTTTATAGCGATACCTTTGATGAACGGGACCCCTCGGTCGTCTCGCATATTCACTTGGCCGATCTGGCCGATTTGGTATTGATCGCGCCGGCCACAGCCAATGTTATCGGCAAGATGGCACATGGCCTGGCGGATGACATGCTGACCACGACGCTGCTCGCGACGACGGCTCCCGTCATGATCTCGCCGGCAATGAACGTGCATATGTACACGCACCCGGCCGTCATGGCCAATATGGAGACGCTGGTCTCCCGCGGGGTGTCCATGATTGAACCCGGAGAAGGGCTTCTGGCTTGCGGATATGTCGGAAAGGGACGGATGGAAGAGCCTGATACGATTGTTGACGTGGTTGAACGGTTTTTCCGAGATCGCGGGGCACAACCTGTGGCGTTGAATGAGGATAAAGCGAGTAGCTCCACAGACATATTGCACGGCAAAAAGGTGGTTGTCACGGCCGGCGGCACCATTGAGCGCATTGATCCTGTCCGGTATATAACGAATGATTCTTCCGGGAAAATGGGATTTGCGATTGCAAAAGCGGCCAAGCAGCTGGGAGCGGATGTTCACCTCATTGCCGCTCATACCGATGAAGCTCCACCAGAGGGAATCAAGGTGGAAAGAGTGGAATCGGCCCAAGATATGTACGACGCGGTGCAACGCGAATTCGCGGATAGTGATATCGTGGTCAAGGCGGCCGCTGTTGCGGATTATCGCCCAGCTGAGGTAGCGACGTCTAAGATCAAAAAGCGCGGGGAGACCATGACGCTCGATCTTGTCAAAACAACCGACATTCTGGAGAGCCTGGGACGCCAAAAAACCTCCCAGTTCTTAATCGGATTTGCCGCGGAGACCGATACGGTGGAGCAGTTCGCCAGAGAAAAGCTGAAACGCAAAAATTGCGATCTGATCGTTGCTAACGATGTTACACAGGCAGGAGCGGGCTTTGGCACGGATACGAACAGCGTTCATATCTTTGATGCAGAAGGGTTGGTCCTGCAGCTTCCAGTGATGTCCAAGGAGGAAGTGGCCCAGAGGTTGTTAACACTGGCGGCTGATCGGTTATCCGGGAGGTCGTCCTGATGGAAATGGCACGAGTGATTGTGGACGTGCCGTCCAAGGATACGGATCGGCCTTTTGATTATTTGATTCCCGAGGAACTTCGGCCCTGGGTCGAGGTGGGAAGCCGGGTCGGCGTGCCGTTCGGGCACCGTACGCTCCAGGGATTCGTGGTCTCTTTGCATCCCCGACCCGAGATGGATACGGCCAAAATGAAGCCGATTCAGGAAGTCCTCGATGTGATGCCGCCGCTTTCGCCTGAGCTGATTGAGCTTGGCGAATGGATGAAGGAGCGTTACGCATGCCGATATATATCGGTTCTGCAGTCGATGCTGCCTACGGCGCTGAAAGGGAAGGCGGAGCGGTATATTTCCATTGGCGATTCAGACACGTTGCAGACGGATCAAACCGACGGATTATTTGCGCTCCTGCCCGAAAACGAGTTGGAGCAGGAGATCATCCGCTTTGTCAGTCAGAAAGGCGAGGTTTCGCTCCAGCAGTTAACGCGGGCATTTCCGGATGGCGCTGCGACCATTAAAGCGCTGATCGGCCGAGGACGGCTTAGCGAATTCCAGCAAATCAAGGATAAACTGCAGAAAAAAACGATAAAAGCGGTAGAGCTTGCCGTATCGAGTGAAGAAGCACATCAAGCGCTGGCTTCATTTCCGGCCAAGGCTCAGCGTCAGAAGGAAGTGCTCCAATATATTTTGGAGATGGAAGCATTTCTGCCGATTTCGCAGAAGGATCTGCTCCAGGCGCTGGGTGTCACCGCAGGCACCGTGAAGGGACTGGCTGACAAAGGGCTGATTACCCTTGAGGATATCGAAGTGTTCCGCGATCCGTATCGAGGGCGGCATTTCACGCCCAGCACCCCATTGGCGCTCACACCGGAGCAGCAAGCGGTGTATCGCAGCATCGTGCACAAGCTGGATGAACGCAAGCATGGCGTGTTTCTCCTGCATGGAGTGACGGGCAGCGGTAAGACCGAAATATACCTGCAGACGATTCAGCGATGCCTCGAACAGGAACGTCAGGCGATTGTGCTGGTACCGGAAATATCGCTGACACCGCAAATGGTGGAACGGTTCAAAGCCCGTTTTGGCGATCGTGTGGCTGTCATGCACAGCCGGCTTTCAGATGGAGAGCGTTACGATGAATGGCGGAAAATAAGAGAAGGCCGGGCGTCCGTTGTCGTGGGCGCTCGATCTGCGGTATTTGCGCCGTTTAACCGTCTGGGATTAATCATTATGGATGAAGAGCATGAAGGCTCTTATAAACAGGAAGAAACACCGAAGTACCATGCCCGGGATGTTGCGATTCACCGTGCCCAGCTGACCCGCGCAGCCGTCATTCTGGGTTCGGCAACGCCTTCGCTGGAGAGCTACCATGCGGCGAGATCGCAAGCTCAGGATGATTTTGCGCCTCATCTGCTGGAGATGCCGAGCCGTGCGCTGGGCAACAAGCTGCCCGAGGTCCAGGTCGTGGATATGCGAGAGGAGCTTCGTGAAGGAAATCGCTCCATGTTCAGCCGCTCTCTGCATGCAGCGATTTCGACGCGGCTGGAACGCGGGGAACAGACGGTGCTCCTGCTGAATCGGCGGGGCTACTCTACGTTTGTCATGTGCCGGAGCTGCGGATATGTGGCAGGCTGTCCGGAATGCGACATTTCGCTGACTTATCATCAGAAATCGAATAATTTGCGCTGCCACTATTGCGGTTATGCCGCACAGGCGCCGGAGGTTTGCCCGGATTGCGGAAGCGAGCATATACGTTATTTCGGCACAGGCACACAGCGTGTCGAGGAAGAATTGGCCAAGCTGTTTCCCGGCATTCGCGTCATTCGAATGGACGTTGATACCACGACCGAAAAGGGCTCTCATGAGAAGCTGCTGAAGCAGTTTCGGGATAAAAAAGGGGACGTGCTGCTAGGCACCCAGATGGTCGCCAAAGGCCTGGATTTCCCTGATGTCACCTTGGTCGGCGTCATAACGGCCGATTCGGCGTTGAACCTGCCCGATTTCCGGGCGGCCGAGAAGACGTTTCAGCTGCTCACTCAGGTTGCCGGAAGAGCAGGCCGCCATCAGCTGCCGGGTGAAGTGGTTATCCAATCCTATACGCCGGAGCACTATTCGATTATCCATGCAAGCAGCCATGATTATTTATCCTTCGTCAAGGACGAGCTGAAGCACCGCAAAGCGCTCCATTATCCGCCGTATTGCAGGCTGATCCTGGTGACGCTGTCGCATGAACAGCTGCCGCTGCTGGTAAGAATGGCGGAAAATTTTGCTGCGACCATCAAAAGCGAATCCGACCGCCGGGGATGGTTTGGAAGCCTGGACCGATTCGACGCAAGCGCGCTCGATATATTGGGTCCGGTAGCCTCCCCTATTCCGCGGCTAAAAAATAGATACAGATTTCAATGTATGATAAAATGGCGGGGAACGATGGATGCTGTCTCGCTGGTGCGCTCGGTTGCCGAGAAGCTGCAGGATTCGGCGCGAGACAGCAAGCTCCAGATCAGTATTGACGTAGATCCGCAAATGTTAATGTAATACAGCATATAATGATGAAAAGCACAAGGATGGTGTCATAGACATGGCGATTCGTATTATCGTTAAAGAACCGGATGAGGTTCTTCATAAAAAGGCAAAGGAAGTTACCAAAATTACGCCGAACGTACAAAAGCTCCTGGACGATATGGCGGATACCATGTACGATGCGGAAGGCGTCGGACTGGCTGCGCCGCAGGTCGGCATTCTGAAGCGTTTGATCGTGATCGACGCCGGTGACGAGCACGGCTTGATCAAAATGATCAATCCGGAGATCGTGGAGAGCGAAGGCGAGCAATTCGGGCCGGAAGGCTGCCTGAGCATTCCAGGATGGAACGGAGATGTGCGCCGTGCGGAGAAAGTGACCGTTAAGGGGCTTGACCGCGAAGGCAATGAGCTTGTCATTACAGGTACCGGGCTGCTTGCGCGAGCGTTTCAGCATGAAATCGATCATCTGAACGGGGTGCTCTTTACGGAAATCGCTGATCGGGTGTATGAGTATGTTCCGGAGCAGCCGAGAAAAGAGCTGGAGAACCGATGAATATCGTATTTATGGGCACCCCGGCCTTTGCAGTACCCAGTCTTGAAATGTTGATTAGCGAAGGATATTCCATTGTCGCCGTCGTTACACAGCCTGACCGCCCGCAAGGGCGTAAAAAGGTGCTGACCCCAACGCCGGTTAAGGAAGCCGCTCTTCGTCACGGCATTCCTGTTCTGCAGCCTCAGCGCCTGCGGAATCCGGAAGCTGTGGCCGAGCTGGCCGAGTATAAGCCTGATATGATTGTCACCGCCGCCTATGGTCAAATCCTGCCGAAATCGGTGCTGGATATGCCGTCACTGGGCTGTCTCAATGTCCACGGCTCGCTGCTCCCCGCTTACCGGGGAGGAGCTCCGATTCAGCGCAGTATCATCAACGGAGAATCCGTAACAGGCATCACGCTGATGTATATGGCGGAGGGGCTCGACACGGGCGACATGATCGCCCGCACCGAGGTTCCCATTGAGGATGACGATACAGCCGGAACCATGTTTGAGAAGCTGAGCCAAGCCGGCGCGGAGCTGCTGCGATCGGAGCTGCCGCGGCTTGTGAAGGGCAAGGTGGATGCCCAGCCCCAGGATGAGACGAAGGCGACGTATGCTCCGAACCTGACCCGGGATGATGAAAGAATCGACTGGACTCGCACTTCCCGCGAAATTTACAATCAAATTCGCGGTCTGGTTCCTTACTCCGGAGGATTTACGCTGTGGAACGGGGATGTGTTCAAAGTATGGGCAGCGGCTAAGCCGGACAGTGCACAGACCCCATCTAACGATGCACAGCCAGGAACCGTGCTAGAGCTTCATGAGAAGGGGATTGTTGTCAAAACAGGCGATGGCACGCTAACGCTGTTAACCGTCCAGCCCAGCGGCAAAAAGGCAATGGATGCGGCGCAATTCGTGCGCGGGACGAGCCTGACGGCCGGGACGGTGTTGACGTGAGCGGGAACCGCAGGCCGAAGGGACGCCTGGACTCTCCTCGGGAGCTGGCGATGGATGTATTGACTCAGGTTGAGCAGGAGGGGGCGTACAGCAATCTCCTGCTTAACTCCGCTCTGCAGAAGTCCTCGCTTGCAAAGAGCGACGCGGGACTTGCCACAGAGCTGATCTATGGCACGATCTCAAGGCTCAACACGCTCGATTATTTTTTGGACAAGTTTGTCAACAAAGGGGTACAGAAGCTTCAGCCGTGGGTAAGAGCACTGCTTCGCATCAGTCTGTATCAGGTCATATATCTGGATCGGATTCCGGATCACGCGGTTGTCAGCGAGGCCGTTAATCTGGCGAAGCGCCGCGGGCATCAAGGGATCTCCGGCATGGTGAACGGGGTGCTTCGGAATATTCTGCGCCAGAAGGAAAGCTTGGCGATCCCTGAGAATATGCCGCCGGCCCAGCGCATTTCCTTGCAGCATTCCCATCCCTTGTGGCTGGTGGAGCGCTGGATATCCCAGTACGGGATCGAGACGGCAGAGGCAATCTGTGCCGCAAACAACGAACCGCCGGCTGTCAGCGTGAGAGTGAACACCACCATGATCAGCCGTGACGATATGCTGGAATTAATGAGCAGCCAAGGCTTTGAAGCTGCCCCATCGCCCCTTAGTCCCTACGGGATTGTTGTAAAGGGAGCAGGCAATATGGCCTTGACCGATTGGTACCGGGATGGAATGATCTCGATCCAGGATGAAAGCTCCATGCTGGTCGCTGAGGCTGTAAAGCCTGAGCCGGGAATGCGGGTGCTGGATTGCTGCGCAGCCCCGGGCGGGAAGAGCGCCCACATGGGCGAGCTGATGAAGGATGAGGGCAGCATTGTCGCCAACGACATTCATGCTCATAAAGGCAAGCTGATATCGGATCAGGCCGGCCGCTTGGGACTGGACAGCATTTCGATCGTGACCGGGGACGCGCTGGATTTGGTTGACCGCTTCGAGCCTGCGTCTTTTGACCGAATACTGCTGGATGCTCCGTGCTCGGGTCTTGGCGTCATCCGCCGCAAGCCCGATCTGAAGTGGGGCAAGTCACAGGAGGACATCCATGAAATAGCGGCGCTGCAGCTAAGGCTGCTGGAGTCGGTCTCCACGTTGCTTCGTCCCGGAGGGCTCTTGGTATACAGCACGTGCACGATTGAGCCGCTGGAGAATGAAGGGGTTGTATCTGCTTTTCTGGATAGCCATTCCGGGTTTGGAATCGCGGAAGATGGTCTTGGAGACTTAAGCCGGCTGGAAGGGATATCGCTTCAGCGGGGAGGCGGGATTCAAATTCTGCCCCAGCATTACCATAGTGACGGATTTTACATTGCAAGACTCGGCAGACGTCCCTCTTAAGGGCTCCGCCGCCATGACTATAGTCGTATCCCGCCAATGCCGGCGGGTTTTCCTCTTTTACCGTCTCTTTTATTTATGTTAGAATAGGAAGAATGAAAAAAGAGATGCATATGAATGTAATAGGGAGCGTTCGGAAGAATACTGGCTGGACATCCTCTAAATTAGACAGGTGTGGTGAGAATGAAACCTTTTATATATGATTATTCACTGGAAGAGCTTCAAGCATGGGCTCAAGAGAACGGGGAGCCCGCGTTTCGGGGAACCCAGATTTATGACTGGCTGTACGTGAAGCGGGTGAACGACTTCGCGGAAATGACGAATCTGTCCAAGGAGCTTCGGGCCAAGCTGGAGCAGGAATTCAGTTTCGTTACCTTGACGGAAATCACCAAGCTGGAGTCGAAGGACGGAACGGTCAAGTTTCTATTCGGCCTGCATGATGACCATGCAATCGAGACCGTCATCATGAGGCACAATTACGGCAACAGCATCTGCGTTACAACGCAGGTTGGCTGCCGTATCGGATGTACGTTCTGCGCATCCACACTGGGTGGCCTGAAGCGAAATCTGACCTCCGGCGAGATTGTTGCCCAAGTGGTCCAGGCGCAGAAGATTCTCGATAAGACGGGAGAACGTGTTAGCAGCATCGTGATCATGGGCTCAGGTGAACCGTTTGAGAATTATGAAGCGACCATGAAGTTCCTGCGCACGATGATCCATGAAAAAGGATTGAATATCGGCCAGCGCCACATTACCGTTTCGACGAGTGGCATTGTGCCTAACATCTATAAATTCACGGAAGAGGATACCCAGATTAATCTGGCCATCTCCATTCATGCACCGAACGATAAGCTGCGCTCCAAGCTAATGCCTGTTAACCGTCGGTTCCCATTTGACGACGTGATTGAGTCGCTTCGTTATTATCAAGCAAAAACCGGACGCCGCATTACGTTTGAATACGCCTTGATCGGCGGCGTAAATGATCAGGTTGAGCATGCCGAAGAGCTTGCGGACGTCATTAAGGATATGAACTGCTTCGTCAATCTGATTCCGGTTAACCATGTGCCGGAACGGAAATATGTTCGCACATCGCGTAACGATATTTTCAAATTTCAACGTGCGTTAGCAGACAAGGGGGTCAATGTGACCATCCGTCGTGAACAAGGCCATGATATCGCTGCCGCTTGCGGTCAGCTGCGGGCCAAGCATATGGAGTTGAGGTGAGAAGATTTGATCAAGACGGTTCATGTAAGCCATGTGGGACGCGTCCGTCCTGTTAATGAAGATTCGGTATTTGTTAGCACACTGGAGCATGGCTATACCTTGGGAGTGGTTGCTGACGGTATGGGAGGTCACCTTGCAGGTGACACCGCCAGCAGGCTTGCGGTAGATACCGTGGCCGAGGATTTGTCCTCTTTGGAGGAGGACATGTCCATGGAAAGTATTCGGGCTGCGCTTGGTGATGCCATATTGCATGCCAATGCAGTTATCTATCGGGAAGCCTCGGCTGATGAGCGGCTTCACAATATGGGCACGACGATTGTAGCGGTGCTGCTGCGAGGTTCCGAAGGTTATATCGGACATATCGGGGACAGCAGGGCTTACAAAGTCGTTCCCGGACAAGTGATTCGACTCACAGATGATCACACATTGGTTAATGAGCTTTTTAAGAGTGGTCAGATTACGGAAGATCAACTGGAAACCCATCCCCGGAAAAACGTATTAAGCCGGGCACTTGGAACGGATGTGGATGTGACGGTTGAGCTTACACCGGTTACGATCGGAGAAGGCGAAGTGCTGCTGCTCTGCAGCGACGGGCTCAGCAACCGGGTCAGCCGCGAGCTGATCGGACAAATTTCCGGTTCACTTGACCTTCCTCTGGAAGAAAGAGCGGATCGCCTGCTTCAACTGGCACTTCTTGCTGGCGGTGAGGACAACATCACGGTGGCAATGTTTGAACATCAAGAAGAAGTTGTCGGGCAACGTATAAAGGGGTGGGATTCATGATCGGACATGAATTGGCTGGTCGTTATAAAATTATTGAACGCATCGGTGGCGGTGGCATGGCGCTGGTCTACAAGGCTCAGGATATTTTGCTGAACCGGAATGTAGCGATCAAAGTGCTGCGCCAGCAGTTTGTGCACGACGAGGAATTTATCCGCCGTTTCCGGCGTGAGGCACAATCAGCGGCTTCGTTGTCGCATTCCAACGTGGTCAGCATCTATGATGTGGGCCAAGAGGAAGATGTGCATTATATCGTCATGGAATATATCGAAGGCCAGAACTTGAATGAAATCATAAAAGAACGGGCACCGCTGCAGGTGGAAGAAGCTGTGCGGATTGCTACCCAGATTTGCGATGCGCTGGGACACGCTCATCATAACCAGATCATTCACCGGGATATTAAACCGCATAATATTCTGATTGGCCGTAATGGGAGGGTCAAAGTAACGGACTTTGGCATTGCCAGGGCGGTCACGTCGACAACCATTACGCAGACAGGCTCCGTTGTGGGCTCTGTGCATTATTTCTCGCCGGAGCACGCCAAGGGCGTCGTTACGGGCGAGAAATCGGATTTATACTCCCTTGGTATTGTGTTATATCAAATGCTCACGGCCCGTCTTCCTTTTCTGGGCGAGAGCCCGATTAGTGTTGCTCTCAAGCATCTCCAGGAGGAATTTGATGAGCCTAGAGAAGTGAACCCGCTTATTCCTCAAAGCGTGGAGAACATCATCCTGAAGTCCATGCGCAAAAACCCGGAGGAGCGTTATCAGTCCGCGGAAGAGATGATGGACGATCTTGAGACGTGTTTGATGCCGATGCGACTGAACGAACCGAAGATGGAGTTTGAGGACGATGCCGATTCTACCCTGGTCATGCCGGCGCTCAAAACGATGCAGCGCAGCAGTCAGCACCATCATGACGATGACGACGACTCGGATGACGAGGAGTTTGAGGCAAAGCCGACCGGCAAACCGAAGAAAAAATGGGTCAAGCCGACCATCATCATCGGTTCGGTGCTCTTGTTCCTCGGCCTTATGTATGGTGTTGTCATGTATGTGAGCAATATGCTTGAGGTACCGGAGGTTAAGGTGCCGCCAGTTGTAGGCATGACGGAGGAGGATGCGATCCGCGAGCTTGAGGCCAAAGGCTTGACGGTGAATGAGGAAGTCATTCGTGAATATAAACCGAATGTGGACGAAGGCATCGTGTTTGCCCAGGACAAGGAAGCTGAGACCATGCTGAAGAAGGGGTCTCCGGTTCAATTGTCGGTTGGGGATGCGAAGCCGCTTCCGGAAATGCCGGACCTTAATGGGATGACGTTTGATGAGGCTGTTGCTGCGTTAAAAAAAATTGGCGTTAAGGAAACCTCCATTAAACGATCGTCCGAAAAAAATGATGAAGTTCCTCAAGGCAAGATCTTTAAACAAAGTCCAGAAGCCGCAACAAAAATCGATCCGGAAACGGAAGTAATCAACGTAACGGTAAGCGAGGGCAAGAATTTTGTTCCTATGCCTGGCGTGGTTGGCCTAGAGCAGGAGAATGCCGTCAATATATTGGAGTCCAATGGTTTTACGGTAGAGGCAATCAAAGAGAGATCCAGTTATGAAGTGAAGAAGGGCATCGTAGTAGAGCAGTGGCCGCATGAGGCCAATGAACAGGTTCCTCCAGGCTCCAAAATCACGCTGTTCGTCAGCTCAGGCTATCCTTCGGATGCGCTTGAGTATAATTACAGTGTACCGGTCTCACCAAGCGTGGAAGGCCAAGAAAGCAAAATACGGGTTGTCTTCACGGACGCGCTGGGAGAAAACCAGGAAGCCGTGAACAAGACCATTACGACCTCGGAAATGGTACCTGTCAAGCTGCTGCTGGCTCCCGACAAGCATGCAACGGTCATGATCTTCCGTGACGGTCGCCAGGTGGATACGTACAGCGTAAGTTACAGCGACGTCAAGAACGGCACCGTGCCGCAGCCGACCTTTGAACAACCGCCTGTTGAACCTGATGTGCCGGTGGACACTAATCCGGATGAAGGAAATGGCGAGGACGGTTCGAACGAGGAAGATGATGCGGCTTATCACTGGGATAACGGCAGCGAAGGAAACGGCAAGGGCCGTGGCAAAGGCAACGACAACGATTAGAAACAAGTCGTGAGAATACTAAATTTCAACAAGAAAGGTGAGGCCTATTATATGCTAGAGGGACTGATCGTGAAGGCACTAAGCGGATATTATTATGTCAAACCCATGCAGGATGGCAACATTATATCCGGGGAGGACCCAGCGGTTCAATGCAGAGCCCGCGGCATTTTCAAAAAGAAAGGCATCTCTCCGCTCGTTGGAGATCACGTTATGTACTCATTGACTGAAAATGGGGAAGGGACCGTGGACGAAATTCTTCCACGGTCTTCCCAATTAATTCGCCCGCCTGTCGCAAACGTCGACTTGGCGGTGCTGTTGTTTTCGGTCAAAGAACCGGATCTGAGCCTGCATCTGCTGGACAAGTTTCTGGTACATATAGAGCATGAGGGCCTTGAGGCATTGATCTGTCTGACAAAGCAGGATCTTGTGGACGCCTCCGACGATGTGCTGGAGCAGGTGAAGCGTCAGTATGAAGAGATTGGTTACGAAGTGTTGATTACCAGCTCTCTGCAAGGGATCGGAACCGAAGAGGTGAAGAAACGGCTGGCCGGCCGAATCAGTGTCTTCTCCGGTCAATCCGGTGTCGGGAAATCGTCCCTGCTGAATGCATTAATGCCTGGCCTCTCGCTGGAGACGAGCGAAATCAGCCTGCGGCTTGGCCGCGGTCGGCATACGACACGCCATGTAGAGTTGATTGAGCTTGATAACGGGGGGTATGTCGCCGATACCCCCGGTTTTAGCCAACTGGATTTTCTGGAGCTGGGTGTCGAGGAGTTATCGACCTGTTTCAGAGAATTTGCTCCTTATGCTGCCGAATGCAAATTCAGAGGCTGCAGTCATCTGCATGAGCCGGGCTGCCGGGTGCTCCAAGCCAAAGAGGATGGAATCATCCTGGCTAGCCGTTATGAGCATTATGTGGAGTTTTATACGGAGATGAAAGAGAAGAAACGGAGGTACTGAATGATGATAAAAATTGCCCCATCCATATTATCAGCGGATTTTGCGAAGCTGGGACAGGAAATTAAGGAAGCCCAGGCCGGCGGAGCCGATTGGATTCATGTGGACGTCATGGACGGACACTTTGTACCTAATATTACGCTGGGCCCGCCGATCGTCCAAGCCATCAGACCTCATACGAGCCTGACGCTTGACGTGCATCTGATGATTGAACAGCCGGAGCTGTATATTGCGGACTTCGTCAAGGCTGGAGCCGACCTGATCACCGTTCATGCCGAGACCTGCCCGCATCTTCATCGGGTCATCCATCTGATCAAAGAGTTTGGCGTGAAGGCCGGCGTCGCGATCAATCCGGCTACGCCGGCCCATGTCCTTCAGGAAGTGCTCCCCGACTTGGACTTGGTGCTGGTAATGACCGTGAACCCGGGATTTGGCGGACAGGCTTTCATCGAGCGGACCATAAACAAGATCTCGCAGCTGCGTGAATGGATTTCAAACTCCGACAACCCGAACATCCATATTGAAGTGGATGGCGGCATTACAGCGGAGACAGCGCCGCTTGTGGTGGAAGCGGGAGCGGATGTCCTGGTTGCGGGCAGCGCCGTATTCGGCAAACCGGATCGCGCGGCAGCCATTGCAAAAATCCGCGACAGCGTAACATCTTGACCAGAACGTGAACAACGGGATGCATAGGGCGCGGGTTTCCCGCATAAATATGGTTACATGAGCTGGGTTCTCATGTAGCCTTTTTTGTCTGTGTTCACATCTATGGGCTTGGTGCATAACATAATCTAGGAAGGCATGAGAATGATGGGGAGGGTGAGACATGAAATTCTATACGTTCAAGCTGCCGAAGTTTTTGGGAGGTTTTGTGAAGGCCATCTTAAATACGTTTCACAAGAGCTGACAGCTTGTCCCGGCGTAACAAAACCTCCGCCTGGGACTGACGCCGCCTAGCCGGTTCTGGGGAAAGAGGCAAGAACACTCCGATAGAGCGCATGGAGGACATACCGCAGCTGCATGCGGAGGTTTTTCTTGCGGTATAAGAAAGCCAAAATGCGCGATAGTTCTCCTTCGCTTTCTTATATCAAAAGAAGAGTGTCTAGCGACGTACTTATCGAGGACAGACCGCGTTCGACCGGAAGTTTTTCTTGCGATATAAGAAAGCGGAAGTTGTGCTCTTTCATCTTTCTTATATCTAAATAAAAAAAGCACCTGCTAACTGCTCAGGGTGCTTTTTGTTTAGAAGGAGAATATGTATCTAAACGCAAGAAAAACTTCCTTGTCCCGGATCGCCCACAAATGGTGCCTGGAGATTAAGAAGTTTTTCTTCATATAACACAAGATGATTATACGCGAGTCACTTTACCGGATTTCAAAGCGCGAGTGCTGACGTATACACGTTTTGGCTTGCCATCCACCAAAATGCGAACCTTTTGAACGTTGACACCCCAAGAACGCTTGTTGTGATTGTTAGCGTGAGAAACATGGTTACCACTGCTTGGTTTCTTGCCAGTTACATAACATTTGCGAGCCATTCATTACACCTCCTTGTTCCTAACCCTGCATGAAACAATACTTAAATATAATATCACAGTAAAAATTGCTCCGTCAACTGTCCTAAAAACATTTATTTCTCTTTGCCATTATAGTACAATGTTGATTAGTCCATAATATTTCCGAAGAAATAGTTCGTGGGCTGGTCGGCATGGCTCTCAAGAAGCTTGGGAACCGCCGCAAAGCGTAGAGGACGAGAGGATAGCCCATCATAGATTTATGATCCATTAATCATGATAAGTCTTTTATTTACTGCTTGGGCATTTCGTCAGCTATAAGCTATGAAATAGATATGAAATTTACGACAAGAAGTGTTATGGGTATCAAGCCAGGAAGGGGAATTCTCATTGAGTAAGCGTTCTTTGAATGGAACAGAATTTACCGCGATGGTCCTAGCCGGAGCGGAGCAGCTGCAGCAGCACGCAGAACACGTCAATTCCCTGAATGTGTTCCCGGTGCCGGACGGCGATACGGGGACCAACATGAATTTGACGATGACTGCAGGTGTGGCAGAACTGAAGAGTAAGTACTCGGAGTCCGTCGGGCATAGTGCCGGTGTGCTATCCAAGGGGCTTCTGATGGGAGCCAGAGGGAACTCGGGGGTTATTCTGTCCCAGCTGTTCCGCGGTTTCAGCCGATATGCGGCACCTTATACAGAACTAAATTCTCATCAATTCGCCGCAGCACTGCAGACAGGCGTAGAAGCTGCGTATAAAGCTGTCGTGAAGCCTGTTGAAGGCACCATCCTTACCGTAGCTAAAGAAGCGGCCAAGCATGCGGTCTATTTCTCCCGCCGCAACAACGATATCGTGGAATTGATGGAGCAGGTGTTGGCCAAAGCCAAAGAAACACTGTCCCAGACGCCTGATATGCTCCCTGTTCTGAAGCAGGTTGGCGTTGTGGATTCGGGTGGCCAGGGCCTGGTTTACATTTATGAAGGTTTCTTGCAGGTGCTAAGAAAAGACGCTCCGTCCGGATCGTTTGCTGTTGCGGAAGGACAAGCTGAACAGAGCAGCAAGGCACCGGCCTTCCAAGCGGTTCCTGATTTCTCGGCGGTTCAAGCTCCGGCCTCAGCCCAGTCCAGACTGTCCACAGAGGACATTGAATTTTTATATGACATGGAATTCTTTATTAATAGGCAGCTCGGGGAAGGAACGGGTGCAGACTTTGATGAAGATAAGTTCCGGAAAGCGCTTGCAGTGAATGGTGATTCCATCATTGTTATCGCCGATGACGAGACCATCAAAGTTCATGTGCATTCCAAGGCTCCGGGCGAAGTGTTGAACCTGGCACTACTGTATGGAGAAATCACCCAGATTCATATATTGAATATGCGCGAGCAGCACCGTGATTTGCTGACAACGGGAATGGACATCGCACCGATGCCCGAGTTGTTTGCGGATATTCCGGCAGAGACCGTAACACCGGAAGCTCCGGCTGTTCCTCCGGCAGACGAGATCGCACCGTACGGGTTCATTGCAGTATCGTCAGGGGAAGGCATCTCTGACATATTCAAAAGTCTGGGCGTTGACGTCGTTCTCTCCGGAGGACAGACGATGAACCCGAGCACCGAGGATTTTGTCAATGCGATTTCTTCGATCTCGGCTCAGCAGATTTACATTCTGCCGAACAACTCCAACATCGTGCTGGCTGCCCAGCAGGCGAGAGAGCTTCTCGAAGGCGAGCGCAGCGTAACGGTCATTCCGAGCAAGACGATTCCGCAAGGGATCGCGGCTGCATTTGCTTTCCAGGAAGATGAGAATGCGGATATGAATACCGACAACATGCTGGATGCGATCACTCGTGTGCAATCAGGTCAGGTAACCTATGCTGTTCGGGACACAACGATTGATGATCTGGAGATCAAGGCCGGTCAATTCATCGGCATTCGCAATTCCAATATCGTTGCAGCGAACGAGGATTTGATTACGACCTCCCAGGATTTGCTGGGTAAAATGCTGGAGTCCGGCGATGAAATCGTGACTCTGCTTACCGGGGCGGACGCAAGCGAAGAATCGACCAACGCACTCACGGAGTGGCTCGGCGAGCAGTACCCTAACGCAGAGGTTGAGGTACACTACGGCGGACAGCCGATCTATTCCTATCTGTTCTCCGTTGAGTCTTGATAAACAACGCTTTGACATTATGCAAGGTACATTTTAGGAGGGGTTCCGGTGAATAAGACCGTTATTGTGACAGACAGCACAGCGGATATTCCGGCAGACCTGGCGAAGCAACACAACATTCATATTGTGCCGCTGAGACTTATGTTCGGGGAAGATACGTATTTGGACGGAGTCGAAATTACGCCGGGAGAGTTCTACAAAAAGCTGGTGCAATCGCCCCAGCTTCCAACGACCTCCCAGCCTTCACCCGCAGATTTTGTAGCTGTGTATGAGTCCATTCTCGAACAGCACCCCGGCTGCTCCATTGTGTCCATTCACATCTCATCCGGCTTGAGTGGAACGTATCAGTCCGCATTGCTTGCAACCTCTCTAATCGAAGGAGAAGCGGATATCACCGTATGGGATTCCAAATCGGCGTCCTACGGTTTCGGACTATTCGTGGTTCATGCAGCGAAGCTCGCACAAGAAGGTGCGGCTGTTCCAGATATTATTTCGTCGCTTGAGGATCTTCGCTCCAAGCGCCGTCTCTACTTCCTGGTAGACACGCTGGAGTATTTGCAGAAGGGTGGGCGAATTGGCAAGGCTTCGGCCGTGCTTGGCACCCTGCTTAACATTAAGCCGATCCTGTCCATTGACGGCGAAGGGATTATCTTTCCGGTAGACAAGGTCCGTGGTCGCAAGAAAGCGACGGCCAAAATCATTGAGCTGTTTCAACAGGATCTATCCGGTGTGAAAAATATTAAAGTGGCTGTGGGTCATACAGCTGACCCTGCTCAGGTTGAGGATTTTCTGCAGCAGCTGTCCGCTGTGTTTACAATCGAGGAAACGGTGTATTCCGAGATCGGTCCGGTTATCGGCACGCACGTTGGACCGGGAACCATTGCAGCATATATATGGCCTGCTTAAGTGAGGTAGATGATATGAGTCTCAAACTCGATCAAATATCCGTCAGACAGATCAACGGCGTGAGCGCCCTGAAAGAGGGGGAGCTTCACGCCTTTGGCGTCTCTACGGTCAAGGATCTTTTGGAGTATTACCCCTTCCGGTATGAGGATTACCGGCTCCGTTCCCTGAGTGAAGTCAAGGACGGGGACAAAATTACCATTCAAGCCAAGATCGCGAGCGTGCCGGTACTGCAGCGCTACGGGCGTAAATCCCGTCTCACCTGCAAAATGCTCGCTGAAAACTGGATGTTCACCGCAACCTGGTTTAACCGGCATTTTCTGAAAGACCAGCTTACGGCCGGCCGGGAGATCGTGCTGACGGGCAAGTGGGATCAGCGCAGAATGCAGCTTACGGTGTCCGAATCCGAGTTCCCGGATAAGGGAGCCTTTCGCAGCGGAACGCTGCAGCCGGTGTATTCCATCGGCGGGAAGATCACGCAATCCTGGATCCGAAAAACGATGGGACAGGCATTGGAACAATACGGGGAGATGATTCCCGAGATTTTGCCGCAATCCCTGCTCAGGAAATATGATCTGATGCCGCGTAAAGCGGCGATTATGACGATCCATCAGCCCGTTGACTCCCGGGAAGGTCAAGAAGGGCGGCGCCGGATGGTGTACGAGGAGCTCTTCTTGTTCCAATTGAAAATGCAGGCGTTCCGCGCGCTAAACCGGAGTCGGATGGACGGTGTTGTACATACGGCTGACAATGCAACGATCCGCGAGTTCGTGCGCAGCTTCCCGTTTGAGCTTACCGATGCGCAGAAGAAGGTGGAGCTGGAGATTTTGCATGATATGCGTTCCCCTTACTGCATGAACCGCTTGCTTCAAGGGGACGTCGGTTCGGGAAAAACGATTGTTGCCGCCATCGCTCTGTTCACAACGGTGCGCTCGGGCTTTCAAGGAGCCTTGATGGTGCCGACGGAGATTCTTGCCGAACAGCATATGCGTTCCCTGCAGAAGCTGTTTGAGCCATTTGGCATTAACGTCGGCCTGCTGACGGGCAGCGTAACGGGGAAGAAGCGTAAAGACCTGTTGGCTTCCTTACAGATGGGGTTGACGGACGTTGTCGTGGGCACCCATGCGCTCATCCAGGATGATGTGTACTTCCGGGAGCTGGGACTCGTCGTAACGGACGAGCAGCATCGTTTTGGCGTGAATCAGCGAAGCGTACTTCGCCGTAAAGGCTATAACCCGGATGTGCTCACGATGACGGCGACGCCGATTCCACGGACGCTGGCCATTACCGCCTTTGGCGATATGGATGTATCCACGCTGTCAGAGCGCCCGAAAGGTCGTATTCCCATTACGACCTATTGGGTCAAACATGAACTCATGGACCGTGTGCTCGGATTTATTTCCCGGGAAGTAAATCAAGGACGTCAGGCATATCTGATTGCTCCTTTGATTGAAGAATCGGACAAGCTGGACGTTCAGAATGCGATCGATTTGCATGTCCAGATGCAGCAGGCCTTTCCTGCATATGCTGTGGGCCTGCTTCACGGCCGTATGACGCCTGCGGAGAAGGATGAAGTCATGCGCCAATTCTACAGCAATGAGGTCCAGCTGTTGATTTCCACGACGGTCGTTGAGGTTGGCGTCGATGTGCCGAACGCAACCTTGATGATCATTATGGATGCCGATCGCTTCGGTCTGTCCCAGCTGCACCAGCTTCGGGGCCGCGTTGGCCGTGGGCAGCATGCATCGTATTGCGTACTTGTGGCCGATCCGAAATCGGAAGTGGGTCAGGAGCGGATGCAGGTTATGACCGAAACCGAGGATGGCTTCGAGGTATCCCGGAGGGATTTGGAGCTTCGGGGACCTGGCGATTTTTTCGGTACGAAGCAGAGCGGACTGCCGGAGTTCCGGCTGGCCGACATGGTCGCCGACTTCAAAGTAGTGGAGGAGGCCAGGGGCGATGCAGCGGCTCTGGTCAGCGACAGTTCCTTCTGGACGTCTCCTGAATATGAGCCATTGCGCGACTTTTTGCAGCAGGAGAAGATCTTTCAGGGCGAGATCATGGATTAATAACATGAATCTGTTGGCACAATGGACAGACCTTCGTCATATACTCAAAAAAGGTAGCAGCATTTATGACTGGAGGTGCTTCAACATTGAGTTATCAGCAGTACGGGATTAGTCCGCAGCTGGTAGAACGAATCAAGCTAAAAATGAAAAACCCGGCGGTCAAGGAAAGAATTAAAGGGCTGACTCAGGGGTTGACCAAGGCAGATCTTCAAAATAGCGCAAAAGTCCATCAATTGATCCGGACTGCCAGCGGCATCTTGAATGAAAAGCTGAGCTCCACGCAGGAGCAGCAAATGGTTCAATTCGTGCTTGCACAGCGCATCGATCCGAACAACACCTTCCATTTGATCAAGCTGTGGGGGATGTTTCGATAACAATTGGATGACATCAAGGATTGACTTTGCATAGAAGAAGCCCCTCTCGGGAGTGTTTTCTCCTTATGAGCAGGGGCTTTTGATTTGGGATATGCAGGGATAAAACGTTCCTGACGTTCTTCCGCAAATGGAGTTTTTGATTTATGTTCCAATCGATAGCAGAAAAAGCGGAAATTGAAGAGGAATCCCGAACCTTTCCGAAAGATTTAGCTGCCCGTAATGGAGCGGATGCAATCCTCCGTGTCATTTTTAACGGAGTTCACGGTGGTGCTGACCGGAACGGCCTGCATTTCCTCCGCGGGGTAAGGCTTCAGAAGCTCTTTGAGGGATTGCAGGAAGGAAGGGCTGCTATCATTGGAATGAGAAGACGTCTGTCGTTCAAGCCATAGTGCTTCGTCTGCGGGTCTCAGAATGACAGGCATCCGGTTATGGATCGGCTCCATGAGTTGATTGGGTGAGGTGGTGATGACGGTGCAGGTGCTGAGCTTATCTCCGCTCGGGGTGATCCAGGTATCATACAGACCGGCCATGCTGAATATTTCACCGTTCCTCAAGCCGATGCGAAAGGGCTGCTTGCCATTGTCGTTTTTTTGCCATTCGTAAAAGCCGTCTGCAGGAATCAGGCATCTTTTCCGATAAAAGGGCATCCTATAGGCAGGCTTGTCTTCCAGCGTTTCACTGCGCGCATTGATCATTTTGGCTCCGGCCGAGGAATCCTTGGCCCAGGATGGGACAAGCCCCCACTGCAGCTGACCGATTCGGTTGGTGCTGCCGTCGTTAATAATCGCCGTGACCATCTGCGTTGGAGCGATGTTGTACCGGGGAATGTGAAAAGGAGATACCGATTCGGGATCGATGAGATATCTGGTCATCAGTTCTTCCCAAGTGACCGTGAGTGTAAAGCGTCCGCACATCGTTTCAAGCCTCCTGTTATTTGCTGTCGCTTAAGATTTGAATAGATTGTCTAATTAAGATTTTTAATGAGTTCAGAACGAATTTGCTACGTAGAGAGTTGTGTTTGAGTATATCAAATATTGCCTAACTTACCAAAAGGGTCTGGCTCATTGCCAGACTGAGCATCATGAATGGAGGATTTTTCGTGTTTGATTTGAAAGCTAACGGTACCTCGGTTAAGACAGAAGTTGTTGCCGGGGCCACGACGTTTTTCACGATGGCGTATGTGACCGTTGTGAATCCGCTGATACTATCGCAAGCAGGTGTGCCCTTTGAGCAGAGCTTCACGGCTACGATTATTGCCGCTGTGATTGGTACACTGCTGATGGGGCTTGTAGCCCGCTACCCGATCGCTGTGGCGCCGGGGATGGGCTTGAATGCCTACTTCACCTATTCCGTTGTTCAGGGACATGCCGGACTTGGGTATATTGAAGCTTTCTCGGCGGTATTTATAGCCGGTATTCTGTTTCTGGTGTTATCGATGACTTCCCTGCGGCGCAGGCTCATTGAGATGATCCCGTCGAATTTGAAGCATGCGATCACGGTCGGTATCGGCCTGTTTATTGCTTTTATCGGTTTGCGGATGAGCGGCATCATTACAGCGCATCCGGACAATCTGGTAGCGCTCGGCGATCTGCACCAGCCATCGGTTGTACTGGCCTTGGTAGGACTTGCGGTTACGCTTGTGCTGCTGGCCCGTGATGTGAAAGGTGCCTTGTTTATCGGTATGATTATCACCGGGATTATTGCTTATTTTGCCGATATGCTTTCCTTTACGAGCGGGATTATGTCAGTACCTGCGCTGCCGGAAGGCATCTTGGTATGGAACCCGATTACCGCTGCCTCGGATGTGATCAGGCATGGGCTCTATGCCGTTGTGTTCTCGTTCCTCCTGGTGACGCTGTTCGATACCACAGGTACGGTAGTTGGCGTGGCGGAGCAGGCGGGGCTGATGAAGGACAACAAGCTGCCTCGTGCAGAACGTGCCATGTTCTCCGATTCGGTGGCAACCGTGGCCGGATCCATGGTCGGTACAAGCCCCACCACCGCTTATGTTGAATCTGCAGCCGGCGTTGGCGCAGGCGGTCGGACTGGATTGACGGCGGTCGTCGTTGCCGCATTATTCGTGGTAGCCGCCTTTTTCAGTCCGCTGATCGGCGCGGTTGCCGGGTTATCCGCCATTACGGCACCTTCGCTCATCGTAGTGGGCTGCCTGATGCTGAGCAGCGTTCAGCACATCCGGTGGAATGATTTTGATGAAGCGTTCCCCGCGTTTCTCGTCATCCTGACCATGCCGCTTACGTCCAGCATCGCGACCGGGATCGCGCTCGGTTTTATTTCTTACCCACTGATGAAAATCGTCAAGGGCAAGTGGAAGGCGGTTCACCCGTTGATGTATATTTTTGCGGTGCTGTTCGTACTGCAGCTAGTCTTTGTCCCTCATTGATTCAGGAGCATTAGGCGCATGAAAATCCCCTGCAAGGTCTAAGCAGACCCGGCAGGGGATTTTTGGCATGCCGATAAGTATTGTAGCGGATCACCGAATTCTCGCCGATGGATACTTTCTCCGAAAATGAGCGTGAGGCTTGCTTGTAACGGTCGAGATGATGCTGCAATGAACGGTTCCGGGTTGTTGTTTTCGTCCGGTTACAGGGATCCTCCTTCTGGTGGACATGGACGCACAGGGCTCAGCGAGCTCGGCTCCATACGTCGGCGTACCTCGTGACGAGGCCGTGCTCGTCAACCTCCAAATCCGCTTGATAGGCACCATGGTTACTCTCATAACGGTAGGTATACTCGCCCGTACGCGTATATTGCTGGGGAAGGGGGGCAATGGTTAGACTCGGGAACTGAATCCAGACGGCCGTCATGGACGTGCTCTCTCCAGGCTTCAGCTTCAAGCGTCGGATCGGCAGGGTGTTGGTTGAAGGGGTAATCCCGAGATCAATGTCGGTCATGCCGGCAAATCCGGTGAGCTCAGTATCGCCGTTCCACCAGCGGCCGTCATCATCCCGCTCCAGGTGAAGGGACTGAACTTCCGTGCCGCTTGAGAGCTTAATCTTTACATTCCGGGTCTGCCAACTGCGGGTGGTTTCAACCTCATAGGAGCAATGGAGCGGCCGGCCATCCAGTCCGGCTACGACCATTCCGGTGAGCGTGAACCTGGTATGGTGGCGATAGAGCCGGCCATGCTCCAGAGAGGGGAGATCGTGCCTGTTCCAGAGCATCGACTGCAGAAGCTGGCCAGGGATGGTGGTTTTTTGTCCGAGGAGATGGTTGTCTGCCTCTGCATATATGTTGTCGTTCAAAGTGAGATCACATCCTTATCAAAAATGGAGACTGTTCCTCTACATTGTATAACGAACATATGTTTGTTATAAAGCGATAAGCGATAAATAAAGTACGTGTTACTCCATGACAAGTCGCAGCCTTTAACACAAAACGCTTCATCCATATATGGACGCATAAACGATTGTGAAGTAATATGTAAAGATCGTATAATCATCCGGCAATATTTTTCATCAAGAGTAGGGGAGCAGCCGCCGTGAACATACCTAAACAACGCATCAAAATCAGTCTAGCCATGGTTATGCCTGCGCTGGTTTCATTATCCATTCTCATGACGATGTCGATTATGTTCTATATCCAGTATAAAAACGAGAAACGATCCTTATACAACAACACCATGTCCCTTAATTTATCCTCCGCACAAAAAATGGCGGTTACCATTGAAGCTCTTTTCTCAGGGATGCGCCAAAGTCTTCGCGCCTCTGCCAACAATCCGGCTATTGAGGCCAGCGCGGCATCCGATCAGAAGGAACTGCAGGTCATTTTTGATCTGATGCTGCAGAGCAGCCCTTACTTCAACTCCGTATTTTGGGCCGATCAAGCGGGTACCATTCGCGTGGTTTCTCCTGTGGGGAATAATTTGAATCAGGCCCGATTAAAAACGGAGGGGACTACGGAGGCGCTACAGGATAGAAAGTCCTATATATCTGCACCGTATAGAACTCCTGCCGGACGCTGGATTGTCCTTGCGAGCGAGCCGATTTTTGACAGCTCCGGCAAGTATCACGGTATGATTGGCGGCACAATCTACTTGGAAGAAAACAATATATTGCATCGGATCTTCGGTTCCGGTGCGGGGAATGAAGAAGAATCCTACTCCTACATCGTGGATTCCGGTGGGATTCTGCTCTATCATCTGGATAAAAGCCGGGTAGGTGAGGATGTCAGTTCTAATGTCGTGGTGAAGCGGCTCATGGGCGGCGAGAGCGGCATGCAACGCGTCATGAATACGCATGGTGACGATTATTTGGCCGGTTATGCCAGCGTTACGATGAATGGCTGGGGGATTGTCATGCAGACGTCGGTAAGTTCCATCCTGGCCGATGTCAATCGCAACTTGGAAGACCAATTGAGAAGCATGCTTTTTCCGATCGTGCTTATGCTGGTCATAGCCGCCTATACGGCTGCAAGAATTGCCGCTCCGTTTACCCGGCTGTATAAATTAACGAAATCGGTAGCAGCTGGCCAAACGGTGTCTTCCGAGGAATTCCGGCCGCATTGGAATCGGGAAGCGGATCAATTAAATCAGATTATGCGGGCTGCTGCCGAATCGTTGGCCAAGCAGACCCTTTCGTTACAGCAGGAAGCCATCACGGATCCATTGACAGGGCTGTCCAATCGCCGAGAGCTGGAACGCTGCCTTGATTCATGGGAAGAGCTCGGGGATCCATATGCCGTTATAATGCTGGACATTGACCATTTTAAAAGCGTAAACGATACTTATGGCCATCAAACCGGCGACCGGGTCCTGAAGCTGGTGGCAGCCGTCATGATGGAATGCGTTCCAGCGGATGCGGTATGCTCCCGTTTTGGCGGGGAGGAATTTGTCGTTCTTCTTCGCGAGCGGAGCCAGGACGAGGCATACCTCACCGCTGAGCGGATACGCAGCGCGATCCTGATTTCCCCGATCCCTTATTCCGGAACGCTTACCGTCTCGATCGGCGTATCCTTATATCCTGAACATGGCAGGAACCGAGAGGACGTATTCCAGGCGGCGGATATGGCGTTATACCGGGCGAAGGGGGAAGGGCGGAACCGGACGGTCGCGGCAGGATTATCGGTGTAAAAACAAACGTATGTGTTGTATCAGCAAGGAGGCATGTCTCTATGGGACAGCCTCCTTTTATTAAATTCAAATATTTTTGCTGATGAAAGAAATCGAGGGATTTGTCCCCTTGTTCAATAACTTCTCCATAATCTTGACGTCCACGAACTCTCCATCTAAGATGCCTTGGTTTTCAAGAACACCGACGTCGCGGTATCCCAGTTTATGATATAGGCCTTGACCGTTTTGATTAAATGGAAAGGTGAACAACACGATTTTATAAAACCTTTGTTCCTTTGCAATTACCTCAAGATGCTGAAGCAGCAAACCTCCGATTCCTTGGCCTCTGAATGCCCGATCGATGTATATGGATAGGTCGGCAACACCGTCATAAGCACATCGCTGCGAGTAAGGGTTGAGGGAAGCCCAGCCGATCACCTCGCCAGCGAACTCGGCTACAATGACAGCGTAACGATCTTGGCGTTGTTGGAACCAGTTATTCATATATGCAATATCCTTCACATCCATTTCAAGGGTTGCAATCCGATCCTCGATTCCTTGATTATAAATGTTCAAGATTCGTTCCATATCGTCATTGACTGCTGCTCTAATCGAAGTGGTGTTCACTGTTGGTTCCCCCTATAATTATTTATTCAGATATTGGGCTGCAGCATTTACTGGATTTGGCCATTGCATCGTTGAAAATCTTAACGGAGTGAAGCACGGTTTCTTTTTCGAACTCGGTCATATACGAAAATACTTCGTTCAGGTAGTCATTCATTTGTTGATCAATGGTAGTCGCTATAAACTTTCCCTCCGTCGTAAGAGCCAGCGTATAAACTCTTCGGTCCTGTGGATCCTGAGTTTTTTTCACTAAATTCATTTTGATTAGGGATTGTACCTGTCTGCTAAACGTCGTAATGTCGGTTCCAAGCGTATCTGCAATCTGTTGCATGGAAGGGTTGTGCTGCCGATCCACTTCGTATAGGATGTGGCTTTGTACTAATGTGACATCGTTTCCTCCAACACTGCAGCAGTTTTTATTAAGTAGACCAAATCTTCGGGTCATGATCTGAAATAACTCGCGAGCATTTTCCATTGCTAAATCACCTCTTGTCATAGTTATACAACATACACTTGCAGTATGCAAATAAATATTAATCCATATAATATAATGATTTGCAGTTCAATAAGCTGGGTGAATAATTATTAAATCAAAATATTTTGATTTAGTCCTTGAATATGAAATTACATCATGATATGCTTCATTCATCAAAATTAATTGATGGATGGTGGAAGTCCAATGACGACGATGAACTCTTCGGCCCATATCACTGTACAACCAGCCGCTGTTTGTTGCTGCTGCTAAATGGAGGTTACGGTTATGATCAAAGAACTGAATGTTATCCAGGGATCCAGCGAGACTGTTGATTTTACCCAATACGAGGCTAAGTTCAAAGCATTGGCGGATCAGAAAAGACTGAAAATCATGCATGAACTCAGCCAAAAAGGAAGCGTCTGCGTCTGTGACCTGATGGAAATTATGGAAATGCCTCAGTCTAAGCTATCCTATCACCTCAGAGTCCTACTCGATGCCCAATTGGTCACTCTCGAGACCAGAGGAACCTGGAGCTATTATGAATTAAATCATGCTGTAGTCAACCGGCTGCTTTCACCGGATTTGTGCTGCATTTTCCGTACAATGGATGCCAAACAGAGTGGATGCTGCTCATAAGATCCGCAAGAACTGTTGGTTTTTTACTGTAATCCTAATTTGATTTATAGTTGCAAAATACAAGTTATTAAGTTTTGTTTATAGTTTAAAACAGATTTCTTCTTTATTTAGTCAATAAATCAAAAAAAATTGATAAGTAGAAATGCAGGAGGATTTATGTATGAAAAACATTGAATTTAAGGTAGCTCCAACATCTTGCTGTACACCCCTGGTAACAACTAAAACTAAAGAAACGGTCAAGGAGGAGCATGCTTCCTACAACAATAATCTGCCGGTCGCGATTATCGGTGCCGGTCCGATTGGCTTGGCAGCCGCAGCGCACTTGGCGGAGAGAGGACAAAAATTCATCCTTTTTGAAGCCGGGCCCAGCATTGGTCAAAACATCCTGCAATGGGGACATGTACGTCTTTTTTCACCATGGAAGTATAACCTCGATAAAGCCGCTGAGCGTCTTTTACGCAATCATGGGTGGAAGCCTCCCGTTCTAACGGATTTGCCTCTTGGTCAAGAGTTGGTTCATCAGTATTTGGAGCCTGTGGCAAAATTGCCTGAATTAGAGCCTTACATTAGGTTGAATTCCAAAGTCATCTCCATAACGAAGAAGAACACAGATAAAATGAAATCCGCAAATCGTGAAGCTGCGCCATTTGTACTATATGTTGAAACAAGCGTCTCCACCGAGCGGTTTGAAGCACGGGCGGTGATCGATGCCTCCGGGACTTGGGGTCATTCGAATCCGCTGCATGCAGACGGGATATGGACACGTGAAGAGCGTGATCTGAAAGATCGCATTTATTATGGAATTCCGGATTTATCAGGAGAACAAAGGCAGAAGTATACAGGGAAACGTGTAGCAGTTGTAGGAGGCGGGCATTCGGCGATCAACACATTACTGGATCTAGCCAAGCTTAAAGAGACGGATTCGGATACGGAAATCATTTGGGTGATGAGAAAGAAATCGGTGGAAGAAGCTTACGGTGGGGAAGAGAATGACCAATTAGAGGCACGAGGAGCACTTGGAAGCCACATTCACCAGCTGATTGATGCCGGCCAAATCCAAGTGGTTACTCCATTCATGATCGAAGGGCTTTCCAAAAACGATGGAAGAATGACAATCAAGGGGAATGTAAATGGCGAAACTGAGGATATCCAAGAAATCGACGAAATGATCGTAAATACAGGAAGCCGACCGGATTTCTCATTCTTGAGTGAGATTAGACTTAGCATTGATCCTGCTACGGAGAGTGTTGAAGCGCTTGCGCCCCTAATCGATCCCAACGTGCACAGCTGTGGAACCGTAAGACCCCATGGCGAAAAAGAGCTGCGTCATGTAGACAAGAACTTTTATCTCGTTGGAATGAAAAGTTATGGCCGGGCACCAACCTTCCTTATGGCAACAGGCTACGAACAGGTTAGATCCATTGCGGCATATCTCGATGGAGATATGGAATCCGCGCTAAAAGTTGAATTAGAGCTGCCCGAGACCGGCGTGTGTGGAATTAGCAGTGCTCCGAATGCCAACGATTGTTGTATGCCTGCTGCCTCATCTACTTCGGAATGCAATTAATATGAAGGGGTCATATACATGATGAATTTATTGAATCGTGAACTTATACAGGTTGTAATAGACCATACACTTCAAAAGGATCTACTTCGGGGTCATTTCGGTTTAGAAAAAGAAAATGTACGGGTCGATCAAGATGGAAAACTTGCATTGACACCCCATCCAGAAGCCTTTGGGAATAAGACGGATAACCCTTATATTCAAACTGATTTTTCAGAGAGTCAAATCGAGCTAATAACCCCCGTGTTTGAGTCGATTGAAGAGACTTATCATTTCATGGAAGCCTTGCAAGACATTGTTTCTGTGGAATTAGAAGGGGAATATTTGTGGCCAAGCAGCAATCCTCCTATGCTGCCCGAAGAGAAAGAAATTCCTATTGCCAACATGAGCGATCCCATTGCGGACGATTATCGAAGTGAACTGGCGGATAAGTATGGTCGTAAAAGACAGTTGTTAAGCGGAATTCATTATAATTTCTCGTTTGATGAGAAATTTCTTACAAAACTATATAATACCCAGGTGCTGCACAAAGACTTTAAGGAGTTCAAAGATGCAATTTACTTTAAAGTAGCCCGTAACTTGATGAGGTACCGTTGGCTGCTTATTTATTTAACAGGGGCAAGTCCTGTTTTTGACAATACCTATATTGAGCAATGTGTTAAATTAGCGAATACCCATGACAATAAAAGTTATTATTTTCCGATCATGAACTCACTTCGGAATAGTATGTGCGGCTATCGGAATGAAAAATCGTATTATGTTTCTTTTAATTCGGCCAAAGAATACGTTCATGACTTAAACAGGCTGATTCAACAGAATGAATTACTGAGTGTAAAGGAATTTTACAGCCCCGTTCGCTTAAAAACCGCTAAGGGGATCAACCCCTGCCAGGAGCTTGTGGAAGATGGGGTAGCATACTTAGAGCTTCGATTTATGGATATCAATCCACTTCACAAGATTGGAATAAGCAAAGAAATCATGCACTTTATACATTTGTTTATTCTCTTTATGCTGCTTAAAGCAGATGAATCCTTCCATGAGGAAGATCAAAGGATAGCTGAAGAAAACCAAGATCAAGTGATTATGGAAGGTATTAAAGGTTATTTAAACGAGCCGGAGTATAGTCAGTTCACGATGGAGGAAATGGCACTTGCTGTTATCGATGAAATGAAGGATATGGTGCAGCTTTTGTTTCCTAAAAATGAGGATTTTCAGCACATTCTGGACGATGAAAAGCAAAAGATTCTTCATACGGAGCTGAATGTTGCATCCAGGGTGAAGTCTGACATTCAAAAATCATCCTATCTGACATACCATTTGGAAAAGGCGAAAAAATATGCCCAGGACAGTATGCAAAACGGATACCGTTTTGCAGGGTATGAGGATCTCGAATTATCAACCCAACTGCTCTTAAAGGCAGCGGTTAAACGCGGCATACGCTTTACGTGGATGGATCGGGACGAGAATTTTGTATTACTTTCAAAAGGTAATCATCAAGAGTATGTGAAGCAAGCTACGAAAACTTCATTGGACTCCTATAGTACGGTGTTAATGATGGAAAATAAGGTTGTTACGAAAAAAGTTCTCAAACAACATGGAATTCGTGTACCGTTAGGAGAAGCATTTCAGAGCTTGGATGAAGCAATGTCCACCTATGAAACCTATCGCGGTAATCCCATTGTGATAAAGCCCAAATCAACCAATTTTGGGTTGGGCATTACGATCTTCAATCAAGATTATTCGAGAGAGGATATGGAAAAAGCGTTTGAAATCGCATTTACTCACGATCAAACGGTTCTTCTTGAGGAATTTATGACAGGAAAAGAATATCGCTTTCTGGTCATGGGTGATCAAGTTGTAGGGGTCCTGCATCGTGTGCCTGCAAATGTCGTCGGTGACGGTGTTCACACGATCGAACAGCTTGTTCATGAGAAAAATAAAGACCCACTTCGAGGTAAAGGGTATAAGACTCCCCTTGAGAAAATTCAGTTAGGGGAAGCGGAAGCGATGTTTTTGAAAAATCATGCTATGAGTTGGAACGATATCCCCCAACAAGGGGAGGTTATCTATCTAAGAGAAAATTCGAACATTAGCACGGGTGGAGACAGTATCGATTTTACGGATGAAATGCCAAATAGCTATAAGGAACTTGCCGTTCAATCAGCTAAAGCTGCAGGAGCGGTCCTATGTGGTGTGGATATGATGATTGATTCTTTAGAGGAAGAAGCCACCGATACCAATTACAGCATTATTGAAATCAACTTCAATCCAGCGATCCATATCCACTGTTATCCTTACATCGGAAAAAATAGAAAGGCAGATGAAAAAATTCTGGATTTATTGTTTGGTTAGTTTCGATTAGGGCGATGTAAGTTGATTCCATCGGGAAATGTGTCGCAGGAAACCAGGATGCACGCTGGTGTTTTTGAATGAGAAATTATTGGGAGTTGAGTCTACACACTTGAAATCAAGTGCGCTTTCGATTAGCATATAAGCATTAAGTTATATGGTTATGCTTCTGTCGAAGTGATCTATCAAGAAAGGAGTGAGCCTTATTGGAGCAAATGTACGAAATGGCCGAGAAACTCAAATTGCTTGGAGATAAAACTAGGCTTACCATGTTGACGCTCCTTAAGGAAAGAGAATGGTGCGTTTGCGAGTTTGTCGATATTTTTGATATGTCGCAGCCTGCTATCAGCCAGCACCTAAGAAAGCTTAAGTCTCAAGGGATCGTGACTGAAGCCAGACGAGGCCAATGGGTTTATTATTCACTGCATGTTGCGGATAAGCCATATATCCAAGCGGTGTTGAATGAGATGCCAAGCTCTCAAGAAATACTGTCATCCTTAAATAGGGAAATTAAGTGTGCTTGTGATTAATCATGCTAATAGGGATATTTAGCATAAAATTGAGGGATGTAAACGATTATCTCTGCTCATCATATAAGAATATAGTTATATATTGATTCTTGAAAAAACATTTATTCTAGTTCAGTGTGTAATTGGAGGGTTTGAACATTGGTTTCTGTTGTTCTGTCTAGCATCATTTTTCTGGTCACATTAGTTTTTGTCATTTGGCAGCCTAAAAATCTATCCATTGGATGGTCGGCATGCGGGGGGGCAGTACTGGCACTGCTCGTTGGAGTCGTCGACTTTCAGGATGTATGGGATGTCACTCAGATCGTATGGAATGCAACGCTCGCCTTTGTCGCGATTATTATCATTTCATTGATCTTGGATAAGATCGGTTTATTCGAGTGGGCTGCCTTACATATGGCGAATGCTGCTCGAGGAAACGGGATCCGGATGTTTGTATACGTATCCGTTCTTGGAGCTGTTGTCGCCGCTTTTTTCGCAAACGACGGTGCGGCTCTGATCTTAACTCCGATTGTGCTGGCTATGGTCCGAGCGCTGAATTTCGACGAAAAGAAGGTATTCCCCTTTATCATCGCAAGCGGCTTTATTGCGGACACGACCTCTCTTCCGCTTGTGGTCAGCAACCTTGTGAATATCGTATCGGCCGATTTCTTCGGAATTACGTTTACCGAATATGCGAGTCGTATGTTGGTTCCCAATCTCTTCTCTTTAGCAGCGAGTGTCCTGGTGCTGTATCTGTTTTTCCGCAAAAGCATTCCACGAAAGTTTGACGACACCCAGCTTAAGCATCCATCAACGGCAATTCAAGACCCTGCCATGTTCCGTTTATCCTGGATCGTGTTGAGTGTGCTCCTTATCGGTTACTTTGTGTGTGAATTTGTTGGTATTCCGGTATCGATCGTAGCTGGCGTGATTGCGATTTTCTTCCTCCTGATGGCAAGAAAAAGTCCGGCTGTGCAAACAAAGGAAGTACTCCAAGGTGCTCCTTGGGCCATCGTGTTTTTCTCCATCGGCATGTATGTGGTCGTATATAGCTTACGTAACGCGGGTCTTACGGATCTTCTGGCCAGTGTCATTCAGAGCATAGCGGACCAGGGACTGTTTGCGGCAACGATGGGGATGGGATTTATCGCTGCGATAATTTCCTCCATCATGAACAATATGCCAACGGTGATGATTGATGCACTCGCCATCGATGCGACAAACACGTCGGCTGCTATCAAAGAGGCATTAATTTATGCGAATGTTATTGGCGCCGATTTAGGTCCCAAAATCACGCCGATCGGTTCGCTGGCTACCCTTCTGTGGCTGCATGTCCTTTCGACCAAAGGCGTGAAGATCAGCTGGGGAACCTACTTTAAGACAGGGATCATATTAACCATCCCAACGTTATTTATAACCCTCCTAGGTTTATATATCTGGTTGACCATACTTTAATTCAAACGATAGGGGAGAGACACAAATATGGAAAAAAAGACACTTTATTTCTTGTGCACAGGCAACTCTTGCCGCAGCCAAATGGCGGAGGGATGGGCCAAGCAGCATCTGGGTGATGATTGGAATGTATACAGCGCCGGCATTGAAGCACACGGCCTGAACCCTAATGCTGTCAAAGCGATGAATGAGGTAGGTATTGATATTTCGAAACAAACGTCCGATGTCATTGATCCGGCATTGCTAAATCAAGCCGACCTAGTGGTCACCTTATGCGGTGATGCTGCCGATCGTTGTCCAGTGACACCTCCGCATGTTCGCCGCGAGCATTGGGGATTTGACGATCCTGCCAAGGCACAGGGCACCGATGAAGAAAAATGGGCTGTTTTTCAGCGTGTTCGCGATCAAATCGGCGAGCGTATTCAAACATTCGCTGAAACCGGCGAGTAATATAACAGGATTTTGAGCCGGGAGCTTTCCCGGCTTTTTTCCATGAAGGCTCTTTGAAGGCCTATTGAATCACGGCGCGCAGAGCTTGAGCGAACTTGGATATTCCGGATGGGATATCCTCAGCTCTGGCACGGCCATATGTGAATCGCACATATCCGGAAGCTGAACCGTACACGCTTCCCGGCGCGAAAATAACGCCATTGTGAATGGAGGTTTCCAGCAGCTTGCTGTCATTCACTTCCGGTACGATTTTGCACCAGAGATGCAAGCCGCCCTCCGGTACATGAAAATGAACCAGGCCTTGCAGTTCTTTCTGAAGGGCCTCTATCAGTAAATCCCGCTTATATAGCAGGCTCGCTCTCAGCCTGTCCAGGTGGGGAGCAAAATAGGATGAGTTGAGAAAGTGACCGGCCAGGCTTTGGGGCACCACGCTCAGTCCGAAATCCATTTGCTGCCTGGCGTCTGCGAGCCGCTCCACAACCGTGTTCGGGGCAACCATCCAGCCTACTCGGAGGCCGGATGCAGCTATTTTCGAAAGTGACCCGATGTACAGCACCGACCCGACGGAATCGACGGATTTCAAAGGGGCAGGCGGCGGACATTCGTAGGCGGTTAAACTGTAGGGGTCATCCTCCACGATGGGGAGCCCGAGTTCACTTGCAACATCAAGCAGCTGCGACCTTCGTTCTTGGGCCATCACGGTGCCTGTCGGGTTCTGATAATTCGGATTAATGAAGATCATCTTAATCCGGTGTTTCTTGTACAGAGAGCGAAGGTCCTCCGGCTGTACCCCTCGTTCATCAACAGGGAGCCTGAACAATCGAAGTCCCGCGGATTGAAACATAGGCAGGGAGTAGCAATACGACGGGTCCTCAATAGCCACTGCATCACCAGGTGACAACAAGCACTGCGTGATGAGATACAGCGATTGCTGAGATCCTGACGTGATCAATATGGACGATTCGGTTGTATGGATTCCACGATACTTTTTTAGATATGTAACCAACGCTTCTCGGAGTGGACCATATCCTTGCGGATTATCATAACCGAGATAGGACGTGTTCGGTTTTTGACTCATCAATGTATTCATTTCTTTGATCGGCGCCAAATCGCCCGCAAGCTCTCCGCTGGCAAAATCAATCAAAGAGGGATCATGCGTCAACGCTTCCCGAATTCGACGGAGAAAAGGGAGGTTAGGCAGGAAGTTCCCTCCCTCCGCATAGCGGTGCCAGTTCGGCGTATGCTTGGGTGTGGCTCCCCATTTGGAGTTGCTGACCCTTGTTCCGCTTCCGGAACGGCTCTCTATAATTCCAAGCGCCCGAAGCTCCGAGTATGCCAGAACCACGGTACTTCGATTAACCCCTAACAACTCTGCGAGTTTTCGTTCGGATGGGTGTAAGCTGGCTGGTGGAAACTCACCATAAGATATTCTTTGCTCCAGATTATCAGCGATTTGCTGATATAGAGGTTGTGTGCTGTTACGATCCGGCTTCCACATCTTCCTCATCCTTTCGCGACATATTCAGGAAGTTCCTGTCCATAATCTTAATCATAGCATTATGTACAAATTAAGGGTTTTCATAATTTCATCATTACGATGACAATCTTGTCCGCGCTTGAAGCGAGTGACACTTCATCGGGAAACCCGTTAAAAAAGTATCCTAAGCCGGACCTATCGTCCGGCTTATTTGACTTCAAGCGAAATGAGACTACACTTAAAAGTAGCAGAATGCTGCCATGCGAGCGAGGGGGACGTATATGAACCAGGAACGAAACGATTCCAGCGGTGAGCTGCTCCTGAGCACACATACCCCGGAACAGTGGAGGCGGAGAAGACAGGAGCTAAACGAATGGATCAGCAGACCCAAGGTGCGTCAACAGCCTAAACGGACCCGGTTATTCGGTAATGCCCCTGTCGATGAGCAGTTGTATCCGATATTGATCCTGCTGCAGCAAGCGGGATTGGTAACCGAGTTTTCCTGCGCCGGTGTAAGCCCTCTAGATGAACCCGTTGATCATTCCCTTTACGCCTACCTTACTTTTTTCTCGAACGGGCCTGCAGAGCGGTTCGCTGACATTCTTCTGGGGAACATGAGGCATCGCGCGCTGATTACCTATGAGCCTGCCCGTAACCGCTATGATGTGTCGTCGTTTTTTATCGGACATAACCGTTCCTTCTGCCTGCTTCTGCAGCACAGTGCGGATCAGTTACTAATATAAGGAGTCGAGGTCGAATGACGAGAAGAATCATGGATTGGGATTCAGGCGAATGGACAACCGAACCGGTATCCGTTACAAAGGAAGGGTTGCATCTGAAGGTGGAGTCGAGAGAAGGCAGTGATTATTGGGAGAAAACCTTGTACGGTTTTCAACGCGACAGCGGGCATTCACTGCTTACCTCATGGGATCAGGATGCGGCCATGGAGGTCACTTTTGAATTGGATTCCTTTACAGAACTTTACGATCAGGCTGGGATTATGCTTATGAACGCTCCGGGACAGTGGATCAAAGCAGGGATCGAGATTAATGACGGAATCCCGCAGCTTGCCACGGTCGTCACGGATGGATATTCGGATTGGTCGCTCGCGCCAGTGCCGGAGTGGGTTGGCGAGCGTGTCACGATCCGTGCCTCGAGGCTGAATGATGCAGTTATCATCAGGGCAAGAACCGGCAAGCATCCTTGGCGAACCGTTCGTGTTGCCCCATTCCCCGCCGGGACAGAAAGTCAGGCCGGACCTTTTGTTTGCTCGCCGACCCGTACCGGACTGAACGTAACATTCACGCATTGGGTGAGGACTGAACCGGATAGCGACATTCATGTAGACCCGCCTATTGAAGCTGAAGTGTAGGAACATGTGCGGGTTTTGGTCAGATCAAGGAGCTGGAATAGCGATAAAGAGACTTCACCTGTATGTCGTGACAGGGTGAGGTCTTTTTTATATGCCGGCCTCTGTATCAATTGCCACAGCGCCCACGGCGCGCGCGGTGATATATTGAAGCTGTGACCTACTTAACCTGTCATGTATTGATAACGTCCAGCAAAGGGGATTAAACCATATGCCGAGTAAAGAAAGCATGGCTATAAAAGAGCTGCTGACCGCTGAGGGATTTAATCTAAAATGGGAGAATGCCGGAACGATTCGGCAATATATCGAAGAACTGCCTTCTTATCCTGCACTTTCAGAGGAACAGGAGGGGTTTGAAACCCGCTGTTTCCAGAGTGAATCCGGAATGAGTATGAATTATTATGTATCGCATGGTGCGTTGGAACAGGGAACCGTCATATATTTGCACGGCGGAGCTTATATCGAGGAGATCCTTCCGCCCCATTTCGCTTTTGCCAAACAGTGGACGAAGCGGACCGGATTTACCGTAATCACACCCAATTATCCTACGGTCCCAGCTATTGATGCGAAGAAGCTGACGGGGCTGATGCGTGAATTTTACAAGTACGTCTTCGCTTTGGTTAAGAGTCCGGTATTTCTAATGGGCGATTCGGCCGGTGGTGCGCTGGCGCTCGATATGGCCCAATCGGTCAAAGAATCGCCACTTACGCCAAAAGGATTAATTCTGCTCTCGCCTTGGGCGGATGCAGCCACGGACAATCCGCAGATTGCCGGTCTTAATATACCGCGCCGTGACATCTTTCTGCAGCCAGCCGGGCTGGGCGAGGTAGGAAGGATGTATGCGGGAAGCCTTCTCCTGGACGACCCTGCAGTCAGTCCTTTGTTTGGCGAGATGAGAGGCCTGCCCCGTACGGTCATTCTCGTCGGAACCGATGATTGCCTTCTGCCGGACGCCCGTCGGCTGCAGGACAAAATGGTCCGTGAAGGTGTTGATACCGAATACTGGGAATACGAGAATATGATGCATGTGTGGCCCCTGTTCCCTATGCCTGAAGCCGAAGACGCATTGGAACGGATGTTTCAATGGGTTGCGTCGAATTGAGGAGAGTAGTGGATGGTGACTGACCATCCAATTGGATGGTCACAACTGCCGTGCAATTGGATGGTGTGCATTAGCCGATTGTTCATTATAATGAGGCAGAAATGACCATTTCATGGTGAAATAGATTGATCCTGAAGCCTCAGCTTCTATAATAGAATGTATATAATGAATATCGAATGGGGTTGTTTGTGGTTGGTTATGTATATTATCGTCATCGCACTGGCATTAATTGGAGGAGTTTCTACGCTTCTTGTAGGTTTATCCCAGGAGAATAAGAAGGCAAATCCGAATTACGAGCGGAAAACGAGGACCAACCTCACGAAGCTGCTCATCATTTATGTGGTATCATTGATTGCATTTATTGTAATATGGATGATCTTTAAATAACTGAACAGGCTGTTTCCAGTACTATGTACGGGGAGCAGCCTTTTTTATTAGGGCAAAGGCCCAGGCGGATGTCCAATGGTCGCGATCGAATACGGTCATCACGGCGAAGGCGAATTTTAAATCAGCGGAAACGGAGATTTCCGGGTTCCATACCCGCACACATGATCCTGATCTTTCAGCGCCGGTCGCAGACATCCTCTATTATAGAGTTGAATCAAGAAGCAAGGGGTGAAGAAGTTGGAGCCTATGTGTTATTCATGATTATCATTGGAACTCAGGACCATTTGATGTATTCTGGAGACATCAGCTCCACGGAGATCGTCACAAAGCCTACATCCCTGAGGCTGGTTGTAATTGCTGCAGGATTTATGTATCAATGGCGGAGAAGAAAGCCATAGCGTCTCTAATCGAAGGGGAGGTCATAGGATTACATGACACTACGAATTGGAATCATTGGCACAGGCTGGTTTAGCAAGGTCCACGCAGATATTTTATCCAACATGGACGGAGTGGACGTAACGGCTTTTGTCGGGACAAGTTTGGAGAAAGCGGGACAAGCGGTTCGAGGCTATGCTGCGGCCAAGGCTTATGGCAACGTTGAGCAAATGCTGGATGAAACCAAGCCCGATGCGGTTTACATCTGCGTTCCGCCGTTTGCGCATGGCGAGATCGAATTACAGCTCGTGCAGAGGGGCATTCCTTTTCTGGTTGAGAAGCCGCTGGGTACTAACCTTGATACGCCAAGGCAGATTCTGCATGAGGTGAAGAAGGCCGGTTTGATTACGTCCGCCGGGTATCATTTCCGTTATTCGGATGCAGCCATCAAGGCAGTTGAGCTGCTGGAAGGCCGGAAGATCGGGATGGCGCTTGGCTACTGGATGGGGGACATGCCGCAGGTGGCCTGGTGGAGACAGCAGGAAGGCTCCGGGGGACAATTCATCGAGCAAACCACCCATATGGTTGACCTGCTTCGCTGCCTGCTGGGTGAAGTCGATGAAGTGTATGCGGCTTTTGCCCATAGAGCCATGCAGGACATTCATGAGGGAGTAACGGTACACGACGTGGGTACCGCGACGCTGAAATTAAGGAGCGGGGCGGTGGCAACGATATCCAATACCTGCATGCTGCCGGAGTCGGATAAGGTTGGCCTGGATATCTATACGGAGCAGGGGGTCATCGGCATTCAATCCGATAAACTCATCGTCAAGGATAAAGGAAGAATGACGGAAATCCGCAATGCAGCTAATCCTTATCTTCGAGAGAGTGAAGCTTTCATCCATGCGCTGCGCACAGGCGATGCTTCCAGAATCTTATCGACCTATGAGGATGCCGTCAAAACGATGGAAGTTACCTATGCGGCTTTGCGGTCAGCCGAAACGGGAGTACCGGTAAAGGTTGGGGAATGATCATCAACCCCTTACCGCGGTCTGTCTGAAAAGTACGTCGATCGACGTTTTTCTTATGTTCGTCAACCAGATTCATAATGAATTGCCTTAGGGATGTCCCAAAAGATCTTCAGGTCTTATGGGACATCCCTTTTTATGTTCAAAAAGCGCTCCGTGCACGAATCGTTCCTTCGATGGGGTTGCCGGGCGACAAGCCATCAACAAGGGAATTCTCTTAGGAATATAGGTGTTTCCCTAATAGGAACCGGGGAAGAAGCCACCCATAATAAAGCTATACGAAGGACGGCACATTGATTCCCCAATCATTGTCATTCAAGCAGAAGGAGTTGAACTGTCCTATGAAACGAAAGTCGGGGCTGAAGTTCTTCAAGAGGATGGAAAGCTATTCTGACAATTGGTCCGTTCTGGAGGAGAAAAGCAGGGAATGGGAGGATATGTACCGCAAGCGCTGGTCGCATGACAAAGTGGTGCGGACGACGCATGGCGTGAACTGTACAGGTTCCTGCAGCTGGAAGGTTTTTGTGAAGAACGGGATCATCACTTGGGAAAACCAGCAAATTGATTATCCTTCCTGCGGGCCGGATATGCCGGAATTCGAACCGCGCGGATGCCCACGCGGAGCTTCCTTTTCCTGGTATGAATACAGTCCGCTGCGAGTGAAATACCCTTATATGCGCGGCCGGCTATGGCATATGTGGAAAGAAGCCTTAAGCCAACACAGCGATCCGATCGCCGCTTGGGCCAGCATCGTCGAAGATCCGGAGAAATCGAAGTCCTATAAACAAGCACGGGGTAAAGGCGGTCATGTCCGTGTGTCCTGGCAGGAGGCCACGAAGCTGATCTCCGCGCAGCTCATTTATACGATCCGCAAATACGGGCCGGACCGCATTGCCGGTTTCACCCCGATTCCGGCCATGTCGATGATCAGTTATGCTTCAGGGGCCAGATTCATCTCTCTGCTCGGCGGCGAAATGCTCAGCTTCTATGACTGGTATGCGGACTTGCCGCCGGCATCTCCACAAATCTGGGGAGAGCAGACCGACGTGCCGGAATCCAGCGATTGGTACAATGCCGGTTACCTGATTATGTGGGGCTCGAACGTACCGTTAACGCGGACGCCGGATGCCCACTTCATGACGGAAGTGCGATATAAAGGCACCAAGGTTGTGTCGGTCGCGCCGGACTATGCCGAGAACGTCAAATTTGCCGATAACTGGCTGGCTCCGAATCCCGGAACGGATGCGGCCATTGCGCAGGCCATGACGCATGTCATTTTGAAAGAATTCTATCATGAGCGTCAGGAACCGATGTTCCTGAATTATGCGAAACAATATACGGATATGCCTTTCCTGATTCTATTGGATGAGTTTGAGGGGGGCTACAAGGCGGGGCGCTTCCTGCGGGCAAGCGATCTGGGCGATGCTGCGCAGCATGCCGAGTGGAAGCCGGTGATCATCGACGAGAACACCAATGAAATCACGGTTCCGAACGGCACGATGGGACAGCGCTGGGAGCAGGATAAGAAATGGAACCTGATCCTGGAGCGCGAGGACGGCTCGATTATTACCCCGGCGCTATCCGTAGAGCCTCAGGGTGGGGAGTGGCATACGATTTCCTTCCCGTTCTTTGACAACAACGCCAACGGCACCTTCAAACGCCAAATTCCGGCGAAGACCATTCAGCTGGCGGATGGAACGGAGCATCTGGCGGCAACGGTATACGATCTGATGCTCAGCCAGTATGGAATAGGGCGGGCAGGCAGCGGGCTCGATGCAGACGGATATAAGGATGCAGACTCCTTCTATACCCCGGCCTGGCAGGAAAAAATCACCGGTGTGAAACCATCGGTCGTCGTCCAGATTGCCCGGGAGTTTGCGCAGAATTCGCTGGAGACCGGGGGACGCTCGATGATCATCATGGGCGCCGGGATTAACCACTGGTTTAACAGTGACACGATCTACCGTTCCATTTTGAATCTGGTCATTCTGACGGCGTCTCAAGGCGTGAACGGCGGCGGCTGGGCGCATTACGTCGGCCAGGAGAAATGCCGCCCGATCGAGGGCTGGTCCACGGTCGCCTTCGCGAAAGATTGGCAGGGATCGCCGCGTCAGCAAAATGCGACCTCGTTCTTTTATTTTGCGACCGACCAATGGAAGTACGAAGAAATGGGGGCCGATTCGCTGAAATCGCCAACGGGCGGGGAAATCCGTTACCAGCATCCGGCGGATTACAATGTGCTTGCCGCGAGACTTGGGTGGCTTCCATCTTACCCGCAGTTTAACAAAAACAGCTTGAAGTTTGCCGAGGAGGCAGCGCAGCTGGGGAAAACCACCCATGAGGACATCGTGAAGCATACACTTGAACAAATTGTTTCCGGGGATACGAAGTTTGCGGCAGAGGATCCCGATGCGCCGGAAAACTATCCGAGATCTCTGTTCGTATGGCGCTCGAACCTAATCTCGAGCTCCGCCAAGGGTCAGGAATATTTCTTGAAGCATTTATTGGGCGCTTCCGATAGCCTGCTCTCGACGCCGAATGAAGAGGATAAACCGGAAGAAATGGTCTGGCGCGAAGAAGTCGAAGGCAAGCTGGACCTGCTTGTTGCCTTGGACTTCCGGATGACATCAACTCCGATGTACGCAGATGTTGTACTTCCTGCAGCAACCTGGTATGAAAAAACGGACTTGTCTTCAACCGATATGCATCCTTTCGTGCATCCGTTTAACCCGGCAGTAGATCCGCTCTGGGAATCACGGTCGGACTGGGATATATACAGAACGATTGCCGAGGTCTTCTCCGACATGGCAAAGACCCATCTTCCGGGAATATATAAGGACCTGGTCACCACTCCGCTCTCTCATGACTCCATAAGCGAGATCGCCCAGCCATACGGTGAGGTGAAGGATTGGCGCAAGGGTGAAATTGAGGCCGTACCTGGCAAAACAATGCCCAATCTGACGGTGGTTGAGCGGGACTATACGAAAATTCACGACAAATATATTACGCTCGGTCCGAACCTGGCTACAGGCAAAGTCGGAGCGCACGGCGTCAGCTTCTCGGTCGCCGAAGAGTATGAAGAGCTGAAGCGTTTGAACGGAACGTATTACGATGACACCATCAAAAACGGCCTGCCCAAACTTCATACGGCAAGAAATGCGGCGGACGCCATTTTGAATCTGTCATCGGCCACGAATGGCAAGGTATCGCAGCGAGCCTGGGAATCGGCGGAGCAGGACACCGGCGTGCAGCTGAAAGACATTTCCGCGGACCGCGCGGCAGAGCGCATTACGTTCCAGAGCATTACGGCCCAGCCGCGGGAAGTCATTCCGACGCCGGTATTCAGCGGATCGAACAAAATGGGAAGACGATACTCTCCTTTCACGACGAATATTGAACGGCTCGTACCTTTCCGCACGCTGACCGGCAGACAGCATTTTTATATCGACCACGAAATTTTCCTGCAGTTCGGCGAAGCGCTGCCGGTGTATAAACCGACCCTTCCGCCAATGGTATTCGGGCCGCGCGACAAGCAGATTACCGGGGAAAAGGATACACTTGTGCTCCGATATCTGACGCCGCATGGCAAATGGAACATTCACAGCACCTACCAGGATAATCTGCACATGCTGACACTGTTCCGCGGAGGCCCGACGGTATGGATTAACAATGATGACGCAGCGGCGAACGACATTCAGGACAACGATTGGCTGGAAGTGTACAACCGCAACGGCGTTGTCACCGCCCGCGCCGTCGTCAGCCACCGGATGCCGAAAGGAACGATGTACATGTATCATGCGCAGGATAAACACATCAACGTGCCGGGCTCGGAGATTACGAAGGATCGCGGCGGCAGCCACAACGCGCCGACGAGAATCCATGTAAAGCCGACCCAGATGGTCGGGGGCTATGCCCAGCTCAGCTATGGTTTTAACTACTACGGACCGATCGGCAACCAGCGGGATGTGTACGTGGCTGTCCGCAAAATGAAAGAGGTGGATTGGCTTGAAGATTAAAGCGCAGGTCGCCATGGTCATGAATTTGGATAAATGCATCGGCTGCCATACGTGCAGCGTCACCTGCAAGAGCACCTGGACCAACCGTCCGGGTGCGGAATACATGTGGTTCAACAACGTGGAAACGAAGCCGGGCATAGGCTATCCGATCCGCTGGGAAGACCAGGAGAAATACAAGGGAGGCTGGACGCTGAAAAAAGGCAAGCTGCAGCTGAAATCCGGCAGCAAGCTGTCCAAAATCGCGCTCGGCAAAATCTTTTACAATCCGGATATGCCGGAAATGAAAGATTACTATGAGCCGTGGACGTATAACTATGAGCATCTGACGAATGCCGGGGAGAAGAAGCATCAGCCGGTGGCCCGTCCGAAATCGGCAGTAACCGGCGAGACGATGAATCTGGAATGGGGTCCGAACTGGGAAGACGATCTGGCGGGAGCCCATGTCACCGGCCCGAAGGATCCGAATATCGAAAAAATCGAGGAAGAGATTAAATTCAACTTCGAGCAGGCGTTCATGATGTATTTGCCCCGCCTGTGCGAGCATTGCTTAAACCCGAGCTGCGTAGCGTCCTGTCCTTCCGGTGCGATGTACAAGCGGGATGAAGACGGCATCGTCTTGGTGGACCAGGAAGCCTGCCGCGGCTGGCGGTACTGCATGACGGGCTGTCCGTACAAAAAGGTGTATTTCAATTGGAAAACGAACAAGGCCGAGAAATGCACCTTCTGTTTCCCGAGAATTGAAGCCGGTCTGCCTACGGTATGCTCCGAAACCTGTACAGGACGTATCCGGTATTTGGGCGTGCTGCTGTACGATGCCGACAAGGTACAGGAGGCAGCTTCCACGCCGGACGAGAAGGATCTTTATCAGGCCCAGTGCGATCTGTTCCTGGATCCGCATGATCCGGCAGTGATCGAGCAGGCGCGGAAGGACGGCTTAACCGAAGAATGGATCGAAGCTGCCCAAAATTCGCCTGTTTATAAACTAGCCATTGAATACAAGCTGGCCTTTCCGCTCCATCCGGAGTACCGGACGCTGCCGATGGTTTGGTACGTACCGCCGCTCAGTCCGATCATGAACTACTTTGAAGGCAGAGATTCGATCGAGAATCCGGACATGATTTTCCCTGCAATTGAGGAGATGCGCACACCGATTCAATATCTCGCGAATCTGCTCACGGCAGGGGACACGGTGACGGTGAAGGATGCCCTGCAAAAAATGGCGATGATGCGTTCTTATATGCGCGCGCAATCGTCGGGGGCTGAGTTTGATGAGACACGGTTAGCACGGGTTGGCTTGACCGCCTACCAAATGAAGCAGATGTACCGTCTGCTTGCCATCGCGAAATACGATGACCGGTTTGTTGTCCCGACTTCACATAAGGAAAGCCATATGGATGTTTACCGTTCGCAGGGTTCCGAAGGTTTTAGCGCAAGCTGCGGCGGTTGCGGACCGGAAGGACTGCAGGGCAAAACGGGCAAAGAGCTGTACGAAGAAAACTTCTACGGGGGGATCTGGCGTGATTAATCTCGGAAAGCTGCATGATTATAAACATGTTTTCGGTTTTTTCGCTCAGCAGCTCACGTACCCAGAAAAGCTGGATTTCCACCCGTCGGTTATGGAGGAGTCGCTTGACTCCTCTGACCCGGCTTATGAATCCGTCAGAACGTACTGGGCGACCATGCATGAATACAGCATGGAAGAGATTGAAGAGCTGTACGTCCAGACCTTCGACTTTCAGTCGAAATCTACATTGTATATGACCTTTTATAAATTTGAGGATGGCAGGGAACGTGGCCAGATGCTCGCCAAACTTAAAGAGACGTATGAAATGTTTGGTCTGGGCATCGCGGGCTCGGAACTATCGGATTATCTCCCGCTGATGTGCGAGTTTCTATATGCAGCGAATTGGCAGGGGCGCGAGAAGGAAGCTGGAGAGAGCCTGGATTTGATGCTGGCTGTTATGGAGGACGGCACCTATCATCTGCTGAAAGCTTTGGATAAATATAAGAGTCCGTATCTTTATCTCATTCAAGGCCTTCGCGAGACGTTCAAAGCATGTTTCAATCAGGAGGAGGCGGCTCATGAGCATGATTAATCAGTTTCTATGGGTCATTTTCCCCTATATCTGCCTTGCCGTGTTTATTGTCGGTCATATTTACCGTTACCGTACAGATCAGTTTAACTGGACTGCAAAATCCAGCGAGTTTATCGAGAAGAAACATCTCAAGCTGGGCAGTCTCATGTTTCATTTAGGCATCATTCCTGTTATCGGAGGGCATGTTGCAGGCTTAGCTATCCCTCAATCCTGGATGGAGTCACTGGGGATCAGCGACCATATGTATCATATCGGGGCGGTGTATATTGGAAGCGCATTTGGCTTTCTAACGCTGGGAGGCATGGTATTGTTAACGACCAGGCGGTTCACCATTCGTAATGTCCGAAAACTCAGCACCGCTTCGGATATGATGGTTAATGTCCTTCTGCTGTTTATCGTATTTATGGGGATGTACAGCACGCTGGTCACGAACGCGGTGCAGCCGGAATTCAATTATCGGGAAACGGTCTCCGTGTGGTTCCGCGGATTGTTTATGCTTCGTCCGGATGCTTCGTTCATGGTGGATGTCCCGGTGTCGTTTAAAATTCACATTCTGGCCGGATTCGGCATTTTTGGCTTATGGCCGTTTACCCGATTGGTGCATGTGTGGAGTGTTCCGTTGAATTATGTGGGGAGAAGATATATTCTGTATAGAAAGCACCGTAAATTTGAATCGTAGAGCGGAAGAAGGCTGTTGGGCCTTCTTTTCTACGTCAGAGGAGTAATGGAAATGAAGAATCAGCCGATCTTTAATTACCAAAGTGAAATGGATAAGCTTCGAACCCGGTTTCAATTCGATTTCGTGTCCATGGCGTTGGTGCAGCCGGCTGAAGACCGATTTGTATTAACCTGGCAGTATGCCTCGGGAAATATAAACGAGAGGTACAAGCGTATCGTTTTACATTCCGGCAAAGGCATCGCGGGTATGGTATTTAAGACCGGAAAACCGATGCTGATTCAAAACGTGAATGCCGATATTGAATCGAGGGACTTGTATAATTATCCGATAATCGTTGCAGAGCAGTTGAAAAGCCTTGGCGCAGTACCGCTGTGGGAAGGCTCTCGCGTCAAGGGGGTTTTGCTTGTGGGATATCGCAAGGAAAACGTGCTGGATCCAAGGTCCTTTGAGTCGTTTCAGGAAGGAATGGGAACGGAATTTGGTGCTTTTTATGCCAAGGAGGTATCACAGCCTTGATTCAGATGACGGATGAGCATTTAAGCGAATTGCTTAGAAGCATGTATCAGAATAGCATGGAGGCCATTTTTTTTATCGACGAAAAGGGCAGCGTGGTGGCTATGAATCCGGCTGCGGAGAACATCCTTGACATTGATGTGATTGAGAGGATGCAGTCCGGTGCGGATGGTTCCTTCTGCCAGACCTGCAAAGGCTATACCGATGAACAGGATCTGATAACCTGCTCCACATGCTATTTAGATTATCCGCATGGGGAGTTTTCATCGTTCCAGGTCTATCTTAAGACGCGCGGCGAAGGCATCGTTCCCTATGCGGCCAGTTACCATATCATCGATGAAGCCCGCGGCATCCGGGTGATGATGCTCCTTGACCTGACGAAGCAGCAGAAAACACAGGAAATGCTGCAGCGGACGAATATGCTGAAATATGTCATCAAGGCACAGGAGGACGAGCGTAAGCGGATATCCCGCGAGCTCCATGATAGCGTGGCTCAAGAGCTGCTCAGCTCGCTGGTCGACCTGCGTGTCGTTAAATATATGGATGTAGGCGAGGATGTGCTCAAGAAGCTGCATCAGACCGAGGTGTCTTTAACCCGGCTTTTGGATGACATCCGGCATTTATCCGTTGAACTCAGACCTGCTTCATTGGATGATTTGGGGCTTGAGGCTGCATTCCGCTCCCATTTTAAATGGATCGGGAAGAATTACGGAGTGCTTGTTGAGTTCTCTGCGGAGTTAGCGGCAGCCCGCTACGGCAGCGAGATTGAAACGGTTGTGTACCGGGTATGTCAGGAAGCGGTGCTGAATGCCATGAAATATTCAGGAACGGACGAGGTGCATGTACGATTATGCGAAGTGAACGGCTACCTTCAGCTAACCGTTCGTGACCGTGGAGTTGGGTTTAATATGGTCATTGATGAAGCCAAGGGAACCGGATTGGGGCTGTACGGGATGAGGGAACGCGCGGAGCTCGTCGGGGGTCAGTTTATTTTGCTGTCCGCTCCCGGTGAGGGTACGACGGTTCAGCTCAACATTCCGCTTACGAATGGTGACGACAAGCCGGAGGTGATGGTTACGTGAAAATTGTGATTGCGGATGATCATGTCGTGGTCCGCAGCGGATTTTCCATGATTCTGAATTACCAGGAAGACATGGAGGTTGTCGCGACGGCGGCAGACGGTATGGAGGCTTACACCATGGTGGCGAAGCATCGGCCGAATGTGCTGTTGATGGATTTAAGCATGCCCCCCGGCGAAAGCGGACTGATTGCGACCGGCAAGATCAGCAGCGAATTTCCGGAAACGAAAATTCTGATTCTAACCATGTATGATGATGACGATTACCTGTTTCATGTTTTAAAAAACGGGGCTTCAGGTTATGTGCTCAAAAATGCGCCGGATGATGAATTGATCTCCGCCATCCGCATGGTGCATAAGGGAGGGACCTATATTCATCCCCAGATGGCGACTTCCCTGGTTCGGGAGTTTATTAAGAAAGATAGTGAGAGCGCGGAGCAGGATCCGTTTAACAGCCTGTCCAAAAGGGAGATTGAGATCCTGCCTCTAATCGCCAAGGGTTATGGCAATAAGGAGATTGCGGAAAAACTGTTCGTATCGGTCAAGACGGTGGAGGCGCACAAGGCCAAAATTATGGAAAAGCTGAATTTGAAAAGCCGTCCGGAGTTAGTGGAATATGCGCTGAAGAAAAAATTGCTGGATTTTTAGTCTTACCTATACAACAGGGCGCAATAAAGGGTCATTGCTTAAAGGAATAGGGAAGTTCCCCGGAGAGATTCAGGGAACTTCCCTATTAGCATTGTGAATAGGTGCACGTACAATAGGAGCTGGGGATCAATATGCCATTCATTACGCTTTAGAAAAGGTGATGGAAATGATCAAAAAGGTGCAGCTTCCGCTGCAAACAATGAATCTGGTGCTTGGCTTTATGGTATGGGTCATCATCTCCGCGCTCTTGCCGTTTATTCGCGAGGATATCTCCATTACGGCCGACCGCCTCGCTATTCTGACGGCTATTCCGGTGGTGCTGGGTTCGGTCCTCCGGATTCCGCTCGGCTATTACGCCAATGTGGTGGGAGCACGAATTGTTTTTATCGCCAGCTTTATCCTGCTGTTGTTTCCGGTTTATTTTATCAGCTCGGCTACCTCCTTTACGCATTTGGTAATCGGCGGCTTGTTCCTTGGGATCGGGGGGGCCGTATTCTCGGTCGGCGTGACCTCGCTGCCTAAATATTATGCGAAAGAGAAGCTCGGACTCGTAAATGGGATATACGGGATGGGCAACATCGGCACCGCCATTACCACGTTCGCTGCACCGGTCATCGCGACTCAGATCGGATGGTCCAAAACCGTCCAGCTGTATTTGGTTCTGCTGCTGATCTTTGCCGTGCTAAATGTAATCTTAGGCGACCGTAAAGAAATCAAAGTGAAAACACCGATCATGGAACAGATCAAGGGTGTATATAAAAATGAAAAATTGTGGTTTTTCTCTCTTTTTTATTTTATTACATTCGGTTCGTTCGTAGCCTTTACGGTGTACTTGCCGAACTTTCTGGTTACCCATTTCGAGCTTGCGAAGGTGGATGCCGGGATGCGGACGGCAGGGTTCATCTTGGTAGCAACTATATTACGTCCTGTAGGTGGCTGGCTTGCAGATAAGTTTAAACCGCTGTTCTTATTAATGGGCGTGTTCATAGGGCTCACGGCTGCGGCCATCCTGTTGGCATTCTCTCCGTCCATTGGCTTGTATACGGCCGGCTGCTTAACCATTGCCGTGGGTGCCGGGCTTGGAAACGGGGTTATTTTCAAACTCGTGCCCCTGTACTTCAACAAGCAGGCCGGCATTGTGAACGGTATCGTATCCATGATGGGCGGTCTTGGCGGATTCTTCCCGCCGCTGATGCTTTCTTTCATCCATTCGGCTACGGGGCAATATTCCATTGGGTTCATGGCTTTATCGCAGGTAGCGCTGGCCAGTTTCGTTATTGTGGTATGGATGTACTATCAGGACAAACTCTCCGTACAATCCGAGGTGTTTAACTCCACCGGCCAGGGGATATTGGTTACGGATCGGAGCGGAAAGATCAATGCCGTCAATCCGGCATTTACGAAGTTAACGGGATATTCAGAGGAGGAAGTACTTGGCAAGAATCCGAGCGTATTGAAATCCGGAAGACAAACACCGGCGTTTTATCAGGCGATGTGGTCTGAAATCATGGAACATGGAAGCTGGCAGGGGGAGATTTGGAACCGCAGGAAGAACGGAGAAGAGTACTTGGAACTGCTAACGATTAACGCGGTAAAGGACGAATCGGGTGACATCGTTCAGTATGTGGGCACCTTCAGCGATATTACTTATCATCCGCCTGGCCGTTGTTCGAATGGCTGAAGATATGGATCGTACCGGGTATGAGTCTATGGATTGGAGAGGGAGAGACACATGAAAAAGACGAGATTTGTCATACCCCGGGAGCATGGTGGCTGGGCTATGGTCAGCGTACCCTATATCATAGGAATGGCGGCCGCCAAGCCGGTGCTTCTGCACCTTCCGTTATTTTTGGCGTGGTTAGGTTTATATATGGCATCCTATCCGTTTCTGCAATCCTTAAAGAAAACATCCCAACGTAAAACATGGTTATCCTGGGGGATCGTTTATGCCCTTATCGCTATTGCGTTTCTCATTCCGGTGCTTGTCTTCAAACCGATGATGCTCAGGTTTGCACCTGTGCTGCTAATCCTGATCATGGTGAATGTTTGGCATGTCCTTCAGAAATCGGAGCGTGCGCTGTTAAATGATATTTGCGCGATTCTGCTGTTCTGTACCGGAGGCGCCGCTGCTTATATGCTGGGAGGCGGTGGTTTCGATCCGATCCTTGCCGCCGTCATTGGGTATAATTTCCTTTATTTTACGGGGACCGTGTTCTTTGTCAAATCGGTCTTCCGTGAACGCAAAAACAGACGCTGGACCGTATATGCAAAATTGTATCATGCTGTGATGTTGGTTCTGCCGATCATCTTCGGGAATCCATGGATGTGTCTGCCATTCCTATTTCCGTTCATTAAGACGTTACTGTATTCCGGAAAAATAATGAAACCGATGAAGGTCGGAATCATTGAGATTGTAGGTTCCGTCCAGTTTTTATTGCTGTCCATCATTTTGATGTAGTCTGCCGTTTTCATAAAAATCGATTCCATCGTCCATTCTGTTATAATAAGTGAAGGTATACAGAAGGGAACGATGTGAATGACATATACAGCGCAGCAGGTGGCCGAATGGATGGTGGAGGAAATCCGGTTTACGGGCAATTTGTATCAGACGGAGGCCATCCGCTATGTACGCGAGAACTTCGGGGAAGAATTTGTTTTCGTGAACGAAAACGGAAACGCCTCGCTGTCCAAAGACGTGAAGAAGGCATTCCGCAAACTGCATGGCGGACGGATTGCTTGGGATCGCGACGGATTCATGTGGGCGTGGACGTAGTTTTGTTGAGCAAAAAAATAATAAGGACAGAGAGACCGGCTTAAGCGCCATCCTCCCTTTCATAATGAGAACAGCTGCCTTGAAACCAGGGCAGCTGTTTTTCATCATGAATTATTTAATTCGGTGTACCGTGAATTGTCCGGTTGAAGCGTGCAGGGTCTTCGCAGCCTGCTCCGGGTCCAGCTGGCGATGCCGCTCTACCGCATAACGGAACTCATAGAAGCCGCCAAGCGTCGCTTTGAAGTTGGTTTCCCAGTAGTTGGTCAATATCCAGGCATACGTGGAAGGACGGCTGTCCGCCGGCTGCATGGTGTGGAGCTGACGAGGCGCGTGCTCCAGCGTTCCCAGCTGTACAAGCGGCGTGTCCGTCATGGACAGGGCCAGCGCTTCCCGGTCTATAGCCGAGTGCCAGAATATTCCCTCTTGCACGCTGGTGTAATCCAGGCAGCTTCCGGGAATTTGATCCTTCCAAGGGCGGAAATGACAACCGGCTTTTTCCACGTATAACTCGGCTTCAGTGCCCATGGAGAACGGCAAAGCCACATAGACATTTTCCGGCAGCCAGACGCTGTCCTTGTGGAAGCGGACGGACACCTCGACCCGGGGCTGGTTGGCAAACATCTTGATGTGGAGGGCATAGTAGCTGAGTCCCTTCACGTCGAACACCAGCTCGACCAGGGCAAATAGCGGTCCATTGTCCAGCACGGTGACCCGGGTCAAGCGACCGGTATCCCGCTGGACGTTCGTGCCCTTCCGGTTGCGTCCCATGCGGCGGCGAGTGGAGCATATTTCAGACGGATTATGCTCATCCTGTGCCGGCGTTACCTCGTAGATGGGGGTGAAAGGCGCGTGCTCGCGTGCGCCATCCAGGAGGTCTGCTGAGCGTGTCTTATCGATCCAGGCCGTAATGCCTTCGTTCATCTCCCATTCGATCCGGAAGGATTCGGATTCGATCGAACGCTTGCCCACCACAATCGGATAAGGAGTTATGGGCTGTGACTGGATGTCGGCGATTCCTTCGCACGCAATCGGTTCGGTGTTGCGCGCAGTCACCATGTTCCCGGAAGCGGAGAGTGCATCCGGTGTTTCGTGCGGATGGATGTACAAGATCCGGGACTCATCCGGTTCAAGCGAGAGCTGCGTAACAAGCGCCCCCGTGTGTGCCAATTGGTACGGCAGCGCCTGCCCGGTCGTTTCGTCGATGAGCTCGAACTTTTTCTTCAGGATCACGTGTTCCCAGCCATCCACCGGAATGGCGACATGCAGCGTCGCCGCGGCCGGTTCCGTATTGATCACCTCGTAGCGCAGGGGACGATGGGGAGCGAGTAGCGCGCCCTGACGAGCTACGAGCGCTTTATCCAGCGCCCGGTAAGCCAGCTTGCTGGCTTCCGCCGCATAGGCCTGCTTCCGTACCTCCAGCATTTGCACCTGCGGATGCCATGGCTCATATACGGAGGAATGATAGCCCCATGTATGCTCTGCATACATGGTCAGCGCCTGTGACGTTTCCTCGACCTCGGCCAGGCTTGCCGCACCATGGACCGGATCTAGCCGCTTGACTTTGCGAAGCGTGCGCTGGGCATCCCGGTAAATCTGGGTATGCATTGCTGTTGAAGCGACCCCATCCGTCCACCAGTCCGGCCAATCCCCCCGGTGTACCGGAAGCGCAGACAGGTCCTCCTGTTTCAATGCCGCAAAAAATTCGGACAGCGTAGCCATCTTAATGGTGATTTGGTCGCCGTATTGTTCATTCCATTTCGTGATCCACTCCGCGATATCCGCATTCGGGGATGCATTGTCCGTGCCCAGGCCGGAGACCATGACCGGAACGAAGGAATACGGATAGGACTCCTGCTCAAGATTCCATAAATACCGGTTAATCCGTAAAGCAGCGATCTCGTTATGATGTTGTTCAGGCTCCATCAGGTTATGCTGAAGCTCGTCCTTGATGATATATTTGCCCAGTGCATCAGGGCAGAACCCGAGCTCGTTGCCAAACATATAATGTTCGCCGTTCCAGACAAGCAGCCTGCCGCCATTCGGACTTTCCCACCAGAACGGGGTTTGTTTGCGTCCCAGCGGATACATGCCGTGATGCGTATGGATGCAGGAAAACAGATGCTCGATGTTATTTTGCAGCAGGCTTTCGGCATACCCCCAGCTGTATCCGTTAATGTCGGCGGTCATGGCGCTGTCGATCCGATGTCCGAAGGACTCCGCGAACCTTTGCGCCTTGCCGTGATTCCGCAGAAGGAGGTCGAAATCCGGGAGCTCGGTCATATTGAGATAGGTTCCGGACAGTTCGATATCGCCACGTTTTACGGCTTGTTGAAAAGCTTCTTTTTCCGCTGGAGTCGCTGCTTCGAGAAATCTCTCTACGGCCCAGAAGGTCTCGCAAGTCCAGCGGAACGATTCCCATTCCGGGCGCTCCCCGCGTTGTGCGGCTTCCGTGATGTCTAGTGCCTGGCGGATAAAATCAACATGATACTGCTCGATTCTCTCTTGGCGTTCCGTGTAGCCGATATCCGTGTGGGAATGATGGATGACATAGATCGTCCAGGGACGGGCGGGTCGATGACCGCCTTGGGTGGATAGGTTCATTATTAGTGACCTCCTATAGATTAAAATGGGGAGCGGATTCATGATGATCCGTATCCTCGAATAGCTTCTCAATGCCGTTAAACACAGCCGCCGTTCCGTCTGCGAGAGCGTGAACAGGAACGGCGTGCCTGCCCAAAGCCAGCTGGATATCCTTTTCCCATAAGGGCAAGCTGCCCGAGATTTGCCCGCCCAGCACTAGGCGGCTCGGTTTGAACTCGGATAAATAAGGCAGGAGCATCTCTCCGAGCTTGCTGCCATATTCGCGGAATACATCCTGAGCTTGCGCGTTACCGCTCTTGGCAGCTTCAGCGAGGTCGGCTACGTCGATCCCGTCAGCCAGGAGTCCCCGCTCCGAAGCTATGTTCAGAATGCCCCTTTTCCCGAAATAGCTGTCCACGATATGATCCCGGTAAGGCTCCGCAAACAGCATTCCGCTGCTTGGGATAGCATGCCTGCCGGCTACGATTTGACCATTCTCCACAAAGGCAGAGCCGAGGCCCGTACCGAGCGTAAGGCATAGGAGACGTCCCGATGGGAACCGGGTGGAGGCCCCAAGGCCGAACATGAAGGCATCATTGCCGAACCGGATATCGGCGGCGGTCAGACGGTTCATCGTGACACCCGGGAAGGATGACTTGAGTCTCTGAAATTCGAAACGGAGCAGATCCCGAACCGACAGCTTGAACAGAGCGTCATATTTGCCTAGGCCTTGAAGAAGCGCAATGCCTTTTGCATAATCGAAGGGCCCCGGAAAAGCAAAGCCGATCCGGATTGAATCATGGTAATCCAACGGCCGGAAGGCCGAAGCGTGATAGTTGATCAGATCATGACAGGCTTGGGCGAAGCTGGCAATCGTATCCGCCGCGGCTCCGTGCGATTCCGAAGGCCGGGTTATGAACGAGCCGGGGATTGGCAGCCCGTTCACGATGAGCGCTCCCTTCAAAGCGGTGCCGCCGGCATCAAGCGCGATGGTGATGGGGGCAGGGGAGGGCACGCTTTCTGGATCGGCGCTATCCTTGCGGTTCATGCAAATTCCCCGCTTTCTGTTGGCCGGGAAGGCGGAAGCAGTGGAATATCCCAATCGGGATTGACCCTGGCTGCAATCAATGCGCATGGGGACCCGGACAGATTCTCCAGTCGGTATTCGCCTACACATGCCGGAACAATGTAAGATTCCGCATAACCCCATTCAACGGCCGCACCCTCGTCCGCTGCCGGTACGAGGCGGACGCGTTCGCCTTCCACGAGATTGTACATGACGAATTCTCCTTGGGTGTCCGCTTTCCACGTTTCCTGCAGATTCAGCCTGCTGACCTGGAACAGAAGATCTTCCCGTTGACCCAGCAGCTCCTCCGAGCTGCCCCCTTGACGGCTTACGACGGTTGGCCGGGCAATAAGCCCGCTTTCTACCGCAGGCGTATTCATGGCGTCATTAATATTGTGGCGCGCATGCTCAGGGTTCATCGGGCGCGGTTTGCCATCGGCGTCCAGCCGCAGATAATCGTAGATCTTGAACGTGAACCACCAGGTGGTCGAGGAAATTTCCAGTACCAGATTATCCCTGCCGGAGCAGTGGACCGTGCCCGGTGGAATGAGGTAGAGATCCCCTGTTTGCGAGTTGTACTCGTTAACGTAGTCGGAGAGCTCAAGCGGCTCTTCCCGAAGCTGGGCGTCTTCCACTGCTGCAAGCAGCCGTTCGCCGCTTATTCCTTCCTTCAGCCCGAGATACACCTTGGCTTCCGGGGCATTGTGCATGATGTAGTACGATTCTTGCTGCGTCATATGCTCATTGAACTGCGACTCTGCATATTCCTGCAGCGGATGCACCTGAAGCGACAGTTCGCCGCCCTGCATCGTATCCAGATAATCAAACCGGATCGGGAAGTAGTCGCCGAATAGCCGGACATTACGCGTTCCCATAATCTCTTGAGACGCTGCCTCCATGAGCAATGTGAACGGAACCTCGAAGGTGATATCCTGCACGCGCAGCAGAAGCGTGTTCTCGGGAGCGATAGGCTCAAAGCTCCAGGCGCAGTTGGGCCATTCGCCGGGAAGACCGCATAATTCCTTAAGATATTGACCGCCCCATATTCCCGGGGCAAAAAAAGGCTTGACCCGAAACGGCTGCCGACTTGCTTTGTGCAGTACGTTTGCCAAGGCGGGAGCCGGCAGCCACACCGGCTCTTCCGGACGATTTAAGTCCATGTAATACGCTTGGTTGTCGGAGTGTTGGGCATGGGTATAATGGGCTAACCAGTCGCGACGGTAGGTCTCCCAGACGGGCCATTCGAGAAATAAACAATTCTTGTAAGTCTCAACCTTGTCGAAGGACCTGCCCAAGCCGAAGCTGCCCATATGCCGGGCATGGCGCCGCTGCTGGTTCTCGCGGGAGTAATCGGCGTAGAAACGAAGGTCTGGGGTCCGGCCTTGAAGCAGCGAAGCGCCGGGTCCGTGCAGGACGTATATGCCGCGCATCGCGTCAAATTCAAGCGCTTTTTTATTCAAGGCTGGCCGTGCATCCTGTTGAAAGTATTGAATGGGGCGGACATCGGTTGCTTTATATCCGAATGCCCGGTTATCCGTAAGATATGGAGCCATTTCAGCCCGGAGCTCGGCTTCGGGTTTGACGTAATCGAACGTGGAATCGCATGCGAAGGTGATGCCTTCTTGCTCACAGGCTTGCTGAAGCTTGGCCAGCAGTTTATCGAAATCGGCGCCGTGTGTTCCGTCAAGCGTAATGAAGATACTGCGTTTTTCCTGTGCTTCATGCTGGGAATTTTTTTGTTTATAGGTCGACAGGATATACGAGCACCAAGCGTCGATCCCATTCTTCATAAATTGGGGTTCGCTGCCAAAGTCCAAGTGGTTGATCGGGTGTGATTGAAAGGTCGTTGCAGGTTTCATGGATAAATGGATCCTCCCTTCCGGAATGTCGGTTACGACTTCATTGTAGGAGGAAGGGGAGGATCCGTCTTTATAAAAAGAGGAAGTGTTTTTGTACGATCAGGACATCGACGTCTCTAGTCGCTAAAGCTCGGAGTCGTAACGGCCTTCCGAAAACTGGGAACGCCGGAAGCGGGCCGGGGTTACGCCGAGCTTGGACGTAAACACCCGGGTGAAGTAGTGCACGGACTCAAATCCGCAGGAGACGGCAATTTCTTTGATCTGCCGGTCTGTATTCAGAAGCAGGTGTTTCGCTTGCTGCACGCGCTGCTCCTGCACATAATGAACAAAGGATTGATGTCCGTATTTACGGAACAGCCGGGTTAAATGACGGGTCGTAACGTGAAGATGGCCAGCCACCCGCTCCAGCGAGAGCGGCTCGCCCAGATTATCCTGGATAAACAATTCGGCCTGATGAAACATCGAAGCTCCTTCTTCGCGTGCTCCAAGATCGGAAGGTTCTTGGTAGAAACCGGGACCGTGGGCAGCCAGAATCGATAATATGAGTGAAGCTGCCAAGCTGTTCAGCATATGCGGCGGGTGCTGCTTACCGCCAGAGCCCGACTGAAACATCGATAGCAGCGAAAGCCACAAGAGTCCGGACGCTTGCCCGGCATCTTCCTGAAGCACCGGAATGCCTTGGATGGCTAACCTGCGGAAAGCAGCCGTATGGAGATCGCTGTTAGCTGATTCATCCAGTTCAAAGGCAACATAACATAAGGCCAAGCCCTCCCTGCTCTTAATTTGGTGCTGGATGCCCGGCCTTGAGAGGAACAGGGTGCCTGGATGAAGATGGAACTCTGTCTCGTTTTCGATATACGAGCCGCAGCCTGTCAACACGTAACAAGCTTCAAAAAAAGAATGCTTATGCTCCGTATTATCGTAGTGGCGCGGCATAAATCCCCAGTAGTGGATCCGGACGCTCAGTTCCTGCTGTTCAATGGAGTTCAGGGTTCGGTTTAATATGGAATTGGCCCGTTTGAATAACGGGATGAAAGTTTCGTCATCGATTTGCATGGGAGATGGTGCTCCTTCTCGGAATTGGCTTAATATCTCTGCCAAGAATATAGGACAAAATGGGACTTCTAGTCACTCTCTATTGTATATCACAGATAGGTTTTATTGAATAAATGGGTAAGTGATGTCATGCATAGACAGCTACACAAGTTCTTCATAAGTAGCTGCTATGCTATGAGCATTTAATATAAGAGAGGAGTTCATCATATGTCAGCCAAGAAACGATGGAAGCCGCTTATTCTGGTAGCGTTGGCATCCCTCATCCTCACACTGGGTGCCTGCGGCAATACGAAGAGTCCAAACCCCGATAACAAGGAAAATACGGAAGCCACCGGGGACATGGATGGCATGGATCATGGCAGCATGAACCATTCCGGCTCGGGCGAGATCCCGGAAGGGTTGAAGGCGGCAGAGAATCCGACCTATGCGCCCCAGACCCAAGCGATCATTGAATCCGATCACATGCCCGGAATGAAGGGGGCAAAGGCAACGATTGTCGGGGCGTACGATACGACGGTGTACACGATATCGTATACGCCGATGAGCGGCGGACCCGAAGTGAAGGATCATAAATGGGTGATTCATGAGGAGCTGAAGGATGCCGGGAAGGAGCCCTTGGAGCCCGGAACGCAGGCTGTCGTGAATGCGGATCATATGGAGGGCATGAAGGGAGCCACCGCCGTTGTCGATTCCGCCGAACAAACGACGGTCTATATGGTGGACTTCACGACGACAACCGGCGAAGAAGTCAAGAATCATAAGTGGGTGACGGAAAGCGAGCTGGCCCCCGTACAATAGAAGTTTTATGAAAAATAAGAAAACAATCGTTCTCTATACCATGAGAGCGATTGTTTTTTTATGCATATGGCCGTACGGCTCAGCTTTCTTTGATCTGCTTCAGAGCGTCCGTCACTTCCGGATATCGAAACTGGAAGCCGTGACGCAGTGCCTTGGCCGGAAGGATACGCTGGCCCTTTAGCAGAATGAGCGACATTTCGCCCAGGATGGCTTGAAGCATGAAAGCAGGCAGGGGGAGCCAGTGCGGACGGCGATAGACCTTGGCGATGCTCCTGCCGAATTCATCGTTCGTGACCGCATGCGGGGAAGCCGCATTCACGGCTCCGGATATGCCCTCGTGCCGGATGCAATAATCGATCAAATCCACGATATCGTCGATATGTATCCAGGAGAGCCATTGCTTGCCGCTGCCGATCTTGCCGCCAACGCCTAGTTTATAGGGCAGCAGCATTTTGGGAAGGGCTCCACCTTTACCGCCCAGAACAACGCTGATGCGCAGCTTGATTAACCGGTCAACCGGGATGCAGTCGGCCGCTTGCTCCCATTCCTGCACAACCTCGGACGGGAAATCCATAATCGTGGCAGGGCTTTCCTCATCAAAGGTTTCAAACTCGGATGTGCCGTAAATGGCCATCGCCGAAGCCTGAATGACCACCGGAGGTTTAAACTCCAGGCGGTCCATTAGCTCGGCTACGGAGGAGACGGTTCGTTGTCTTGACTGAAGGATTCTCTGCTTGCCTTCCTGCGTCCAGCGCTGACTCAGGGAAGAGCCTGCAAGGTTAACGAGGGCATCCAGACCCTCGAACCGCTCGGGATGGGACTTCATCTCATTCCAGGTCAGATAGGATATAGGCCTGCTGGGTTGGGGATTGTCCGGTTTCGATCTTGTGACGATGATCATGTCATGCCCGCCCTGCTGCCAACGCTTGCACAATGCCTCTCCAATGAAACCGGTGCCTCCGCAAATGGCTATTTTCATGGTTGAACCTCCTTGTAAAAGTTATCATCAACCCTGACAAAACAAGGCTAAGAATCGTTGCCCCTCATCGATTAAAATGAGCGGAGAAGGATACCGGGATGCGTTTCTTACCTGATGCTAAATCCAGTATTATACAATCCATTATACTGGAAATGCGGTATGATACCATTAGATGATATTTCTTTAGTTTGTTCATAATTCGAATCGGTAAGGAGTGCGGGATGGGACTTATAGAGAAATTTCAAACCTTGATCATTATGGGCGCGGTGGCGATTGGGCTGGCAGTGGGACAGCTGCCGTTCGCCGCAGAGTATGCGGAATACACGATCGTTCCTTTTTTACTGCTGATGTTATATGGATTGTTTTTGACGATACCGCTGCGGCAGCTGCGAGAGGCGTTTAAGAACATCAGGTTTCTGGGAGCGAGCACGCTTATTAATTTTATATGGACGCCGCTGCTAGCCTGGGGACTCGGTGCTGTCTTTCTGTCGAACCACCCGGCGCTTTGGATCGGATTCATCATGCTGATGGTGACCCCTTGTACAGACTGGTATTTGGTCTTTACCTCGATTGCCAAGGGAAACGTACCCTTGGGTGCTTCGGTGCTGCCTATAAACCTGATCCTACAGGTGCTGCTGCTTCCGCTGTATTTGCTCTTGTTCTCCGGCACGATCGAAACGATTTCGATGGCAACGCTGATCGAAATCGTGCTGCTTGTGCTCGTCGTTCCGTTCACGCTTGCGCATCTCACCCGTTTCATTCTGAGAACCAGGAAAGAGGTGCTGGAGCACAAGGTGATGCCGTTTTTCGGCAGGGCCCAGATTGTCCTTCTGAGTCTCGCCATTGTTGCGATGTTTGCGTCTCAAGGGTCATACTTATTGAATAATATGGACATGGTATATATCCTCATTGTTCCGATCCTGATTTATTTCACGATGAATTATATGCTGGGCAGTGCGGTGGGCAGCATGCTGCGTTTCACCTATGAGGATTCGGTCAGCCTCCATTTAACGATCATTGCCCGTAATTCCCCGGTAGCCCTCGCGATCGCCGTGACGGCCTTTCCGGACCAGCCGGTGATTGCCCTTGCCTTGGTCATCGGACCGCTGATCGAACTGCCTGTGCTTGCCGTTGTATCCCAGCTGCTGTTAGTAACAAGAAGAATGAAACAGAAGTCGGTTACCTGACGGTGCTCAGAGCCGCACGATCAAAGTTGCGCGACGGCTCGCAGTGTCAGGATAAGCTGCAGGGCTTGGAATAGAGAAGAACCGGAAAAACAGTTTGTTGCACCCTCATGCTGGAGTCAGGGGTGAACAAACTGTTTTTTTGTGCACATGCCATCGGTATCGATTCCTCATGCAAACGCCTGCCTTACGATCTCGACGGCCTGGTCCAGTTCCGCTTTGGTGATGATGAGCGGAGGGGCGAAGCGGATAATGGATTCATGGGTTTCTTTGCAGAGCAAGCCGAGATCCTTTAATTTCTCGCAGTAGGTTCTGGCTGGGACGTTAAGCTCCATGCCGATAAATAGGCCTCTGCCGCGCACTTCCTTGATATCGGGGTGCCGGATGGTTCGAAGCTGCTGAAGGAAATATTCGCCGAGCTCCTTGGAGTTGCCTTCCAGCCCTTCTTCCAGGAATACATCCATGGAGGCAATGGCCACCGCGCAGCCGAGGGGATTCCCGCCGAAGGTAGATCCGTGGGATCCCGGCTCGAATACACCGAGGATATCGGCGTCCGCCGCCACGGCAGAGACGGGAAAGACGCCGCCGCCAAGCGCTTTTCCGAGGATGTACATATCCGGCACGACATCCTCCCAGTCGCAGGCAAACCGTTTTCCCGTCCTGCCGAAGCCGGTCTGGATTTCGTCCGCGAGCAGAAGGATACGATGCTGCTTGCACAGCTCCATTGCGCCGCTCAGGTATCCATCAGGAGGGATGACGATACCGGATTCTCCCTGGATCGGCTCTACAAGAAAGGCGGCCGTATTCGGTGAAATCGCCTGCTTCAGCGCTTCCAGGTCGCCATAGGGGATGACTTTGAAGCCCGGCGTGAACGGGCCGAAGCCTTCTCGATATTGGCTGGATGAGGAGAACGAGGTGATGGTGATCGTGCGTCCGTGGAAATTGCCTTCGCAGACGATAATTTCGGCCTGATTGGCCGGTAAACCTTTCTTTCGGTAAGCATAGCGGCGTGCTGCCTTAAGCGCTGTTTCAACAGCCTCGGCCCCCGTATTCATGGGAAGGATCATATCTTTGCTTGTGAGAGCAGACAGCTTCTCGTAAAACTTGCCCAATTGGTCATGATGGAATGCGCGCGAGGTCAGAGTCACCTTATCTGCTTGTTCCTTTAAAGCCCCGATAATTCGGGGATGACAATGTCCTGCGTTCAGGGCCGAGTAGGCGCTTAACATGTCGATATATCGCTTGCCGTCCGAATCCGTCACATGGATGCCTGCCGCTTCGGCAATGACGATGGGGAGGGGATGGTAGTTTCTCGCACCGTACTTTTCGGCTTTCTCGATATGCGGGTTTGAAAGGTCCATAGCGTTACCTCCTTGGGAGTTTAAAGAAACCTAAACGGCAATGGCACTGTATACCGCGCAAAAAGGCCTTTCTTCATCAAGCATGAGGACGCATCACAAGATGCTCTCGCCAAGCATGGAGCCGATTAAGCCGACAAGCAGCCGGGACGTTGTCTGTCCGCGGTCCAGCAGCGGGTTGTTCTCCACGAATTCGGCCGAGGTCAGAATGCCGGATTCCGACAGCATCTCCATGGCCAGATGCGCTTCCCGGTAACTGAGTCCGCCTTGAACCGGCGTTCCCGTTCCGGGCGCGATTTTCGGATCGACACTATCGATATCGAAGGAGAGGTGTACGCCATCCGTGCCCGTTGACGCGATGCGGATGGCTTCCTTCATGACGCGGTACATGCCCATGCGGTCGATGTCCTGCATCGTGAAGCAGGTAATGCCTTCTCGGCGGATGAAATCCCGTTCGCCCTGGTCGAGGGAGCGTGCGCCAATGAGCACTACATGTTCGGGCTTGATCGTTGATTTTGCGCCGCCGATCGATGTCAGCCGCGCATCGCCTCTTCCCAAGCTGACAGCCAGCGACATGCCGTGGATATTGCCGCTTGGGGTCGTATCGGGTGTATTGAGATCGGAGTGGGCATCGATCCAGATCACGCCCAGGCTTCGGTAGTGCCGGGTAAGCCCGGCCAGCGTGCCGATTGCAATGCTATGGTCACCGCCGAGGACAAGCGGGAAGACGCCCGATTCTGCCAGGGCGGAAACATGAGTGGCGAGCTGCTCGTTAATCGTTAGAACTTCTTTCAGATGTTTTAATTGAGGATGGTGCGTTCCACCCTTATGTTCGGGGAGTCTAGCAAGCTCATCAACCTGATAGGATATTCCGAGAGCGTCAAGCTTGCGCTTCAGGCCGGCTCCGAAAATAGCGTCTGGTCCCTGGCTTGCGCCGCGGCGGGTAGCACCCCGGTCAAACGGCACCGGGACGATGGTTACGGTGGACGGAAGATTGTTCTTCATAGGCTCACCTCCACTTTGTATCAGTGTATTCAGGAGCCGGCTGCGTGACTTGGGCAAACCCCTATACAAGCTGATCAATATGGAAGGTTTTGGATCAAAGAGAAAAACACCCTTGATGCATGATTCATGGAATGACCGCAGAAGGCCCCATGATACAGCATGAAGGGTGTGAAATAGGTGCAATTCGATTTATGATTCAGCGCATGCTTACGCGGCATGCCAACGTTTATTTTACCGTCTTATTATAAGTCTCGATCTTGGAGCTAATTTCCTGAGCGGCTTTGTCCAGTGCTTCCTGGGCCGTTTTTTGACCATTCAGCACTTCCTCGATGGCCGTTTCCGTCAGCTGGCGGGCTTCAGGGAATACGCCCATGACAGCCCCCTGCGTTGCCAGATTGGCCGTCGTTTGATGCAATTGATCAACGGCCGTCTGGAATTGCGGATATTTCTCCAGGTTTTCTTTTACGAGGGTCTCTTCGTAAGCTTTGGTCGTGACCGGGAAGTAACCCGTGTTGACATGCCAGTAAGCTTGCGTTTGCGGCTCGGCCAAATACTTCATGAATTCCCAGGCGGCCTGCTGCTCTTCTTCCGATTTGTTGTTCATCAGCCACAGGCTTGCACCGCCGATGATAACGCCGCCTTCGCCGCCGTCAGCCGGTTTAGGGAGGAAAGCCGTACCGACTTCGAATTTGCCTTCCGCTGCGCTGACGATCCCGCGGAGGGAAGCCGTCGAGTCCAGCGTCATGGCGATTTGACCCGCTGCGAATGCTTTTTTGGTATCGTCCGTTTTACGTCCCAGGTTCAGCAGGACCTTATCGTCCAGCATTTGCTTCCACCATTCCAGCGTTTTCACGGCAGCGGCGTTGTTGACTTGCGAAGCGGTTGCCGGGGACGTGCGTCCGTTGCCGTTGTTCAGCAGTTCAACACCTTGGTTCGCGAGGAATTGCTCCATGAACCAGCCGTAGATCGCAAAGGATGCGCCGGTTTGGCCGTCTTTCGTTAGCGTCTTGGCCGCTTCCGCTACCTCTTCGTAGGTTTTTGGAGGATTTTCCGGATCCAGTCCCGCCGCTTTAAAGGCATCTTTGTTGTAGTAAAGGATCGGATTGGAGGAGTTAAATGGCATCGAGTACAATTTGTTGTCGAATGTATAATAATTTTTAATGTTCGGTTCCAAGGAGGAAATGTCGTATGCTTCAGCATCCATGAAGTCCTGAACCGGACGGATCGCCTTGGTATCCATCATGAAACGACTGCCGATCTCGTACACCTGAATCATGGTCGGGCCGCTGTTCGATCCCAAGGAGGCTTTCAGCTTGTTCAAGCTTTCATCGTACGTTCCTTGAAACACGCCCTCAACCTGAATATCCTTGTGGGCGGCATTAAAATCGGAGATCAGCTTGTCCGCGACGGTCCCGAGCTCACCGCTCATGGAATGCCACCATACGACCTTAACGGGCTCTTTGGCTGGCTCGCTGCCGGCGGCAACGGTCGTTTCTCCAGCAGCTGGCGTATTGCTGCAAGCGGCGCTGAGCAGCATGAAGCAGGAAAGCAGGAGCAGCGCGAAGGACCTTTTACCAAAACGTTTCATGATCGGTTAATCTCTCCCTTTTGAAAATATAGTATGGTTTGATCTATCAGAAATTGCGCGGCCCGTTTCTTACCAGATAACCGGCACGCAAGGCTGATCCATTAAAGCCCTGGCATATGGGCCAGTTAGCCCTTCAACGCACCTGCCGTGATGCCGCGGACGAGCGGCTTCAAACCGAGTGCAAGCAGCAGCAGGGAAGGCAGCAGCAGAAGGAGTACGCCGGACAGTATCAGATTCCATGAGTTCATCTCTTCGAACTGCAGCATCCCGATCCCGATCTGGACGGTTCGCATCTCGACGCGGTTCGTTGTCAGGAGCGGCCACAGGTACATGTTCCAATGGTTCAGGAACGAATACACGCCCAGCGTAGCGATTCCGGGGATGGATAACGGCAGGACCATGCTCAGGAAAATGCGGATATGTCCGCAGCCGTCCACGCGGGCCGCTTCAAACAGCTCCTTTGGCAGCTGCAGGAAGGCTTGTCTGAGCAGGAAGGTTCCGAAGGCCGTTGCCAGGAATGGAATGATAAGCCCTTGGTAGGTATCCAGCCAGTTCAGGCTTTTGACCGTCAAATAGTTCGGAATCATGATCACTTCCCACGGAATCATCATCGTGGCGAGAAAGAGACTGAACAGCAGCGTTTTTCCCGGGAACCGCAGGAAGGCGAAGGCGTATGCCGCCAGACTTGCGGTCACGATCTGACCTGCCATGATGGCAATGGAGACGACAAGGCTGTTCCCGATAAAGGTAAGGACAGGAATCGTATCGACCACCTTGGCGAAATTGGACAGATTGATGGCTTCCGGAAGAAGAGGCGGCGGATAAACAGCCGATTCAGCCTCGCTCATCAGCGATGTTGACAAAGTGTACAGGAGCGGAAAGGCAATGACCAGCGAACAGAGAAGCAGCGCGATGTAGATGAAGCTTTTGGGCATGAGTCGCATGTTCATTGGTAATGCACCTTCTTCTCCACGAATTTAAATTGAAAGATGGTCAGCAGCAGAATGATCGCAAACAGGATGAGCGCTTGCGCACTGCCGATGCCGAAGCGGAAATTGACGAAGGCATCCTGATAAATGTTGAACACGATCACGTTGGTGCTGTTCATCGGACCTCCCTTGGTCAGGATGTTGATCTGTCCGAACGCTTGGAAAGCGCCGATGACCGACACGACGGATGTAAAGAATAACGTAGGGGAGATCAGCGGCATCGTAATCCGGAAGAAAGTTCTCAGCGGACCGGAGCCGTCGATCTTGGTGCTGTCGTAGATATCCTCGGATACGCCCTGCATGCCGCTCAGCATGAGGATGTAATTAAATCCAAGATTCATCCAGACGGTCATGATCGCGACGGAGATCATGGCCCATTTCGGATCGGTCAGCCATTGAATAGGCTGAGTGCCGAGTTGCGCCAGAAAGTAATTCAGTACGCCCAATGTCGGATGATACAGAATCATCCAGATCATCGAGCCGGTGCCGACGGACACGGCCATCGGCAGCGAGAATATGAAGCGGAATATTTTCATGCCTTTCAGCTTATTGTGCGTCAGGGCTGCGAGCAGTATGGCGGCCGCCATCCCGGTCGGGACCGTCAGCACGATAAACAGCAGCGTGTTGCCGAAGCTGGTATAAAACATCTCGGAGGTCAGTATTTCCTTAAAGTTATCGAACCCCACGAATTCGGCTACCCGGCCTTGAGGATCGGTCAGGAACAAGCTCAGATAAACCGATTTAAGCAGCGGATAGAACAGAAACAGACCGAAAATGAGCAGCGAAGGTGCCAGACATGCATAGGCGAGCATGATTTCCCTGCGTTTTGATTTCTTGATGGAGATCGTTTTCGCCGCTGTTGAAGGTTCAGCTTCGCTGACCGGCGGCGTCAGAGAGTGACCCGGAGAAGGAAGCGTAAATTCTTTTTCCATCATCATGTTTACCTCACTTTCCTGCTTGGCCTTACAGGTATTGAGTATAGGAGCCGGATGTAAAATCCAGTAATGGGTTTTGTAAGAATACCGTAATTTATTGCTGGATATGTTAGATGCTGAATTTGCGCTGGCCAGCCACGGTACATAAATATTCCAATCCTCAAACGCTTGCACGTTAAAAAAAGATGTGATATGTTATAGCTGTAACCGGTTACACATGAATGAGGTGATGACGGTAATGGCAACGATCAAGGATGTGGCAAATCGGGCCGGCGTGTCCGTGGCCACGGTTTCACGGGTTTTAAATGGAAACGGTTACGTGCATGAGGACACCAGGTCCAAGGTAGAACAAAGCATTCGCGAACTGAATTATACGCCGAATGAAGTAGCGCGTTCTTTATATAAGAGAAAATCGAAATTAATTGGACTTTTGCTTCCGGATATTATGAACCCTTATTTCCCGCAGCTAGCCCGCGGAGTTGAGGATGAGATGCAGGAGAATGATTATCGGCTGATATTCGGGAACAGCGACGAGAGCAAGAAAAAGGAAATGGAATATATCCAAACCTTTGTCCAAAATAATGTGGTTGGTGTCATATCATCGACCAATGATCCGGATGCCGACATGTATACAGGGCTCAAGATTCCGGTAGTATTTCTGGATCGCACCTCATCGGATCGTCCTTCCGTCTATGCGGATGGCCGGCAGGGCGGAAGAATTGCGGCGCAGGAGATCATTAGGCGAGGCAGTAAAGCTATAACCGTGATTCAGGGCCCGGCGGATGTCCGTCCTGCTCAAGAGCGTTTTGAAGGAGCCGTCGAGGTTCTGGAAGGACAGGCGGCAGCGTATCAAGTGCTGAAGACGACATCGTTTTCTTTAATCGAAGCGGAAGAATTCGCCCAGCAAGTGTTCATCGAGTTTCCGGACACGGACGGCGTAATCGCCAGTAACGATATTATGGCATCCGCCGTAGTCAAGGAAGCGTTTCGGCTGGGGAAAAGGGTGCCGGAAGACGTACAGATTATAGGGTTTGACGATATTCTGCTCAGCCGGCTGCTGGCACCGCCCCTGTCTACGATTCATCAGCCGGCATATGAAATGGGCCGGGAGGCGGCCAGATTGCTTATCGGACTTATTGAAGGGCATCACATAGAGAGAAGCAGCATCGAATTCTCGGTAGAATTTATAGAACGGCAGACAACGAGAAAGGTGGAATCATAATGGCGAAAATCGTGGTAATCGGAAGCGCGTCGATGGACTTGGTGGTCACCTCCACCAAGCGCCCCGGCGCGGGAGAGACGGTGCTTGGCGACAGCTTTAAGACGGTACCCGGAGGGAAGGGGGCCAATCAGGCCGTCGCGGCGGCGCGTCTGGGTGCAGAGGTGAACATGATTGGCTGTGTCGGTGAAGATTCCTTCGGCGAAATGATTTTGAGCAATCTGAAGTCAAATGGCGTTTTGACAGATCATGTGGAACCGGTTACAGGTATGGAAAGCGGAACCGCACACATCATTTTGGCAGAGGGAGACAACAGCATTGTGGTGGTAAAAGCTGCCAACGACCGGGTCACTCCGGAATATGTTGATCAGGCAGCGGAGGTTATCCAGGCTGCGGATATCGTGTTGATACAGCAGGAGATTCCGGAGGAAACGGTGATCCATGTCAGTGAATTGTGCGCAAAATATCAGGTGCCGTTGATGCTGAACCCGGCTCCTGCCCGCCCGGTGCCAAGCAGCGTTATTGAACGGGCGGCTTATATTACGCCAAACGAACATGAAGCGGCTATCTTGTTCGGCGATGAGCCATTAGGCGACGTGCTGCGCCGTTATCCGAACAAACTGATCGTGACGGAAGGCAAGAGGGGAGTTCGTTATTTCGACGGCCTGCAAGAGGTTGTCGTTCCCGGCTACAAGGTTGAAGCCGTGGATACAACGGGAGCCGGCGATACATTCAACGGCGCTTTCGCCGTGGCTCTGTCCGAAGGCATGAGCATAGCAGACAGCCTGAGATTTGCGAACCGCGCAGCGTCCTTGTCGGTCATGAAGTTCGGAGCGCAGGGCGGAATGCCATCGCGCCTCGAAGTAGAAGGGAGTCTTTGATCATGAAGAAGAACGGCATGCTAAACAGTCACATTGCGAAAGTGCTGGCAGATCTGGGGCATACCGATACCATCGTAGTTGGAGACGTCGGTCTTCCGATTCCCCCAGGCGTTCCGAAGATCGACCTGGCTCTCACGCTGGGGACGCCAAGCTTTACCGAGGTGGTGGAAGCGATCGCCGACGATATGGTGATTGAAAAAATCGTGATTGCTGAAGAAATGAAGCTAGATAATAAGGAAACACTGCATTATATTCAGGAGAACTTTCAGGATTGCGAGATCGAGGCTTGCTCGCACGAGTTGTTCAAAGCACGGACGCAAAACGCCAAGGCGGTTATCCGTACAGGAGAAGCCAAGCCCTATGCGAACTGCATTTTGCAGGCCGGTGTTCATTTCGGTTAAAAAGGAGGAAGCACCATGAACATTGAGATGACCAATATCCATAAATCCTTTGGCACGAACCGCGTACTGGCAGGCGTAGACTTTGATCTCCGGGAAGGAGAGGTTCACGCCCTGATGGGAGAGAACGGCGCGGGCAAATCGACGCTGATGAATATATTGACCGGTCTTCACAGCCGGGATGAGGGCAAGATTGTCATCGACGGCAAGGAAACTTATTTTGCTAATCCGAAGGAAGCGGAAGAAAGAGGCGTTGCCTTCATCCATCAAGAGCTTAACATCTGGCCGGAAATGACGGTTCTGGATAACTTGTTTATCGGCAAGGAGATGACATCCGGCCTGGGTTTCCTCAACATGAAGCAGATGAAGGCGCTTGCGAAGGAACAGTTCGGCAAACTGGCGGTGACGATACCACTTACGCAGGAGGCGGGGGAATGCTCCGTCGGCCAGCAGCAGATGATTGAGATCGCCAAGGCGCTCATGACCCAAGCAAAAGTCATCATTATGGACGAGCCGACGGCGGCGCTGACCGAAAGAGAAATCGAGAAGCTGTTTGACGTCATTCGTTCATTGAAAAAACAAGGCGTATCCATCGTCTACATCTCTCACCGGATGGAGGAGATCTTTACGATCTGCGACCGGATTACGGTCATGCGGGATGGTAAATCCGTCGATACCAAAGCTATTCCGGACACGGACTTTGATGAAGTCGTCAAAAAGATGGTCGGCCGGGAGCTGACCGAGCGATATCCGGCACGCCATCCCTCTCCGGGCGAGCCTGTGCTGGAAGTGAAGAATATTAGCAGCAAAGGCCGGTTCGAGAATGTGAGCTTTTCGGTTCGTGCCGGCGAAATCGTTGGCGTATCCGGCCTGATGGGGGCTGGGCGCACCGAGATGATGAGAGCGATCTTCGGATTGGACCCGCTATATAGCGGCGAAATCTGGGTACGCGGAAAGAAAGTTACGATCAAGAAGCCGGATGATGCCGTGAAACACGGCATTGGATTCATCACAGAGGACCGCAAGGATGAAGGGTTGGTCCTGGATTTCTCGGTCCGTGAAAATATGGCGCTGCCCAATCTGTTCAGCTTCTCTTCCAGAGGGTTCATCTCCGGGAAGAAGGAACAGGATTTCGTGGATACGTTGACGAAGCGGCTGCAGATCAAGACGCATACGTCCGAGACGCTGGCACGCAATCTGTCTGGTGGTAACCAACAGAAGGTCGTTATTGCCAAGTGGATCGGCATTGGGCCGAGCGTGCTCATCCTAGATGAGCCGACACGCGGCGTAGACGTTGGTGCAAAGCGGGAAATTTATCAGTTGATGAATGAGCTGACCGAACGGGGCGTGGCGATTCTGATGGTGTCGTCGGAGCTGCCGGAGGTGCTCGGAATGAGCGACCGGATTCTCGTTGTTCACGAAGGCAGAATTTCCGGTGAATTGGATCGCGAACAAGCCACGCAGGAACACATCATGACTCTAGCTACAGGAGGTCAGTAATATGACAACTATTAACGATGCCAAGGCGGAAAAAGGGTTTAAGGTCTCAGGTTTGACGCAAAAGCTCGGTCCGCTGCTCGGACTGATCATTCTTATCGTTATCGTATCCGTCCTAAATCCAAGCTTCTTGGAACCGCTTAACATTCTGAACCTGCTGCGTCAGGTATCGATTAATGCATTGATTGCATTCGGTATGACGTTTGTAATCCTGACAGGCGGCATTGACCTGTCGGTCGGTTCGATTCTCGCGCTGTCCAGCGCATTTGTCGCCAATATGATGGTGGCCGGGTTTGACCCGATTCTCTCGATCATCATCGGCGTTGCGCTTGGCGGCGTGATGGGCATGATCAACGGTCTCATGATTACCAAGGGGAAAATGGCGCCGTTTATCGCCACCCTGGCTACCATGACGATATTCCGAGGCCTTACGCTCGTTTATACGAATGGTAACCCGATTACGGGTCTCGGCGACAGCCTTGTATTTCAATTGTTCGGCCGCGGATACCTTCTGGGCATTCCGGTGCCGGCCATCACGATGATCATCACGTTTGCGGTGCTATGGGTCATCCTGCATAAAACGTCGTTTGGCCGCAAAACGTATGCCATCGGCGGTAACGAAAAAGCATCGCTTGTATCCGGTATTAAAGTACCGCGCGTCAAGATTATGATCTACTCCCTGGCAGGGATGCTGTCCGCGCTGGCGGGCGCGATTCTGACCTCCCGTTTGAATTCGGCACAGCCGACAGCGGGTACGTCCTATGAATTGGATGCCATCGCAGCCGTTGTTCTCGGCGGTACGAGCCTGACCGGCGGTCGCGGCCGGATTGTCGGTACGTTAATCGGTGTGCTGATCATAGGCATACTGAACAACGGGCTCAACCTGCTCGGTGTGAACTCTTTCTATCAGATGGTTGTCAAAGGCGTCGTGATTGCGATTGCCGTACTGCTCGACCGTAGAAAATCGGCTTAAGGGGGAGAATGAACGATGAAAAAAACAACTTTGCTGCTCGTATCGCTTATGCTGATCTTCATAACAGGCTGTTCTCTGGAGCCGCCGGAATGGGCAAAGCCCAAGGCTAGCGGCGATGTCAAAGACATCAAAATCGGTCTTTCCATCTCGACCTTGAATAACCCGTTCTTTGTATCCCTGAAGGATGGCGTCGTCGCCGAAGCGACCAAGCAAGGAATGGAGGTCGTTGTCGTAGACGCACAGAATGACTCGGCCAAGCAGAGCAACGACGTCGACGACCTGATTCAACAGGGCGTCAATGCACTGCTGATTAACCCGACGGACTCGTCCGCGATTTCAACCGTAGTGCAAACGGCAAACAGCTTGGGCATTCCGGTCATTACACTCGACCGTTCCGCAGATCAAGGCGAGGTTGCTGCGCTGGTTGCCTCTGATAATGTCAAGGGCGGTCAGATGGCAGCCGAGTACATGGTGGATCAGCTGGGCAAAGATACGAAGGTCATCGAGCTCGAAGGCGTTCCGGGTGCTTCCGCGACCCGCGAACGCGGCAAGGGCTTCCATGATATCGCAGATAAGCAGCTGAACGTGGTTGCGAAGCAGGCAGCGGATTTTGACCGGACGAAGGGTCTTACCGTCACGGAAAATCTGCTGCAAGGTAATCCGGACGCCAAAGCGATTTTTGCCCACAATGACGAAATGGCCTTGGGCGCAATCGAAGCGATCCAAAGCTCGGGCAAAGACATCATGGTCATTGGCTTTGACGGTAACGACGATGCGCTGAAGTCCATCGAAGCCGGCAACCTGACGGCTACCGTAGCCCAGCAGCCGGAGCTGATCGGTCAGCTTGCCGTCGGTGCAGCGAAAGACGTGCTGCAAGGCAAAGAGGTGGAGAAGAATATCGCCGCACCGCTGAAATTGGTAGTGAAGGAGTAATCCAGCAAGATCAAGAAGCGTTACCCTGCGATAGAAGCAGGGTAACGCTTTTTTACGAAACATATTTTGATCATTTCTTCCGGGCTGCGAAGTAACTCACAGCCTTGCGATAACGGCGGGAATACAATATCGTTAAAAGAGGACAGTTATTTCGCATATGATATTATAATGGATGTGTATGCGTTTACTGCTTAGATGTGATAAAGGAGCTATGTAACTATGACGATGGAGAAAAGAAAACATGCGATCGTGATCGTAGGTTATGGCGGAATGGGCAGCTACCACGCCAAGCTGATTAAGGACAATGCATATCTCGAGGTTACGGGAACCTTCGATATTTTGAAAGATCGCCGGGAAGTATCCCAGCAGGACGGGTATCCTGCCTACGAAAGCTATGAGCAGGTACTAAACGATGCTGCGGTTGACGTGGTGCTCATTGCTACACCTAATGATGTGCACAAGGAATTGGCACTTCAGGCGTTTACAGCCGGCAAGCATGTCATCTGCGAGAAGCCGGTAACATTGTCTGTCAGTGACTTCAAAGAGATGGTGTCTGCGGCCGATACTGCCGGCCGGGTGCTGATGGTTCACCAGAACCGCCGCTGGGACGAGGATTTCCTGACCATTAAGCAAATGTACAACGAGAAGACGATTGGCGATTTGTTCCGTATCGAATCCAGGGTACACGGAGCGAACGGCATTCCGGGCGACTGGCGCCATCTGGAAGCGCACGGCGGCGGCATGCTGCTGGACTGGGGCGTGCATTTGCTGGACCAGGTCCTGTTCATGGTGGACAGCCGGATTACGAGCCTGAGCAGCCGATTAAGCTTTATATTGGGCGATGAGGTGGATGACGGCTTTGAGTCGGTCATTGAATTCGAGAACGGCGTATCGGTTCTGATTGAAGTGGGAACGACCAATTTCATTACGCTGCCACGCTGGTATGTCAAAGGAACCGAGGGAACCGGCATTATTGAGGACTGGTCGTTAAACGGAAGAGTGGTTACCCGGAACCAGGATGCCGTGAAAGTGGAGCCGAAGCCAATTCAAGCCGGGGTAGGCTTGACCAAAACGATGGCGCCTCCTTCCGAAGAAGCTACCATTACGGGAGCTCTGCCGGAGCCATACCGTCAATCCAGCAGCTTCTTCGATAACTTTGCGGCCGTGATCCAAGGCGAGGCTGAACCGATTGTGAAGAACGAGGAAGTGCTGCGCGTTCTGAACCTGATCGAGGCGGTGTTTGAATCGGCCAGAACGGGAGAAACGCTGAAGGATTTCGATATTTACCCTGCGTAATCTATACAGATTAGCACTCATTCTTAATATAGAAAAAGTACCGCGGCTGCCAAGCAACTGAGGCTTGAGGCTGCGGTACTTTTTATTTTCAAGATGTGGTTGCGGACAGCTCATGCTCAATGCCTAAGTCGAAAGTGTAATGTTATTTCGCATGATCGATCTTTCCGCTGGTCCCGGCTTGCAGCACCCGCCTGTAATCGCTGGGCGACCAGCCCGTATCCTGCTTGAACAGCTTGGAGAAATAGGAATAGTTGGCGTATCCCACCCTAGCCGCAATCTGGTACACCGACAATGGTGTCGTCTCCAGCAGATGCTTGGCCGCCTTGATGCGGGACTGAATGATGTATGTACCCAAGGACACGCCCGTTTCCTTCTTGAACACGCGGGCCAAATAATCCGGGTTGAGGTAGACGAGTTCAGCCAGGCTCGTTCGCGTCAGCTCATCCCCGTAATGGCAATGAATATGATGCTTAATCTCCTCCACCACGGTATGCGAATGGTCGGCGTAGGCATGATATTCTGCTGCCGTGCTGACGAGATACTCCGTATATTTCTCCATATCTTCAATCGAGTTCAGTGATTGCAGGAACAACTGGTCATTGGTTTTGCCGGTATACAGCTTATGTGCCTGGATTTCTTTCCCCTTCAGATAGGAATAGACCAACTGCACGATATCCAAGCGGAATAAACGCAGCACCGAGGCGTTGTAGATGCCATTCCTGGCTAGGTTTTGCAAGTATTTGCGGGTTTCAACCAGAAATCCAGCCGGATCGTTCCCGCTGAGAAGCGCTTCCCAGTCCTGCAGCGGGGGAGGGGTGTACGCGACTTCTTGCAGGGAATGGTGTTCCAGAAAAATAATCTGATTCCGTTTCTTGATCATATCCTCATTCATTTGCAGCAGAATCCGAACGGACTTGTTGATTTCCTCCAACGCCGCCGAAATCGATACGCTGCATGAAGCATCGCTCCGAAGGAATTGATTGGCTTTTTCAATGAACGACGTGCAGATGTTTTCCATGACGCGGGAATCAGGAGGATGATTCCATTTCAGCATGACCATCCAATTGTAATCCTTATATTCCATAGCGGCTTCAACCGTGAAGAGCGGGTCCTGGAACAATTCGGCCAGCACGTTGAGAAACGCATAGTCAAACAGATCCTTGTCTTCTCTCCCCAAACTTTGATCATGCGGAAAAATGGTGATGAGCACAGGAAGAAATAGATCCGACATCTTATAGGACAAATTCTGCTCCGCGATATATTCTCCGATGGCGGCCCGGTCCGAAGAAGCTTTCCTTTCTTTGATCAGCTTGCTCCAAAAATGCTCCTGAAGCTTTTTTTGATTTTTTTTCCACAGCTGTCCGTCCTGGATCGCTTCCTGATCGCTTTGCTGTTCCTTTGCTTTATAGGCGGCTTTGGAAATGATGAGGCTGAGCTTATCGATTTCGATCGGCTTCAGAAAATAGTCAAAGCTTTGCAGCTCAATGGCTTTCTGCGCATAGTTGAAATCAGCGTAATTCGTCAGAAATATCGTCTGAATGCTGTATTGTTCCTCGCGAATCCAGGCGAGAAGCTCGAGCCCGCTGCCTTGCGGCATTTCGATATCGCAGATGAGGATCTGGACCGAATGCAGCTGCAAAATATCCCTTGCCTGCGCAACGCTGTAAGCGGTATAGACCTGTTCGATCGAAAGTGCCTTCCAATCGATTTTCTTCTCCAGCGCGGCCACGACAAAATAATCATCATCCACTAGCAATATGTTCATTGAATTTCTCCTCTCCGTTCCTGTATGGGTTGTGGAAGCGTTAATGTGACGCAAGCGCCGCCTTCATCCGGGTTTGAAAATTCCACAAACGCCCGGCGATGATAGAGCAGCTCCAGCCGCTGAAGGGTGTTCATGATCCCGATGTGTTTTCCTTCGCTTTGATCAAGCGGTTTGCCCGCGGCCAATGTTTCCAATACTTCTGCGGGAAACCCGGGTCCGGTATCGGATATCCGGATGACCATAGAAGGTTTATCCCCCTCCATCCGCAGGCTAACAGATAATCGAATTTGCAGCTCTTGATCTCGGGAAACAGCGTATTTTACCGCGTTTTCGATAAAGGTCTGTAGCACGAGGGGCGGAATGGTGAGACCGGTAAGCTCCTCTTCAACATCAATGCGATATGAAAAGGCATCACGGTAGCGGTGCTTCTGAATCTCCAGGTAAATGCGGACATGCTCGATTTCATCTTCCAGCCGTACGACATTATCTCCGCTTTGAAAGATGTAACGAAAGTATTTGGATGTGGACAGCGACATATATTCGATTTCCTTAAACATCTGCATTTGCGCCATGCTGTAGATGTTCGTCAAGCAGTTCAGGAAAAAATGGGGGTTAATTTGCAGCTTCATATAATCCAGCTGGATTCTCTGCTTATCCAGCTGCTGCTCGTAAATATCGATTTTAAACTTCTTGATCTGTTCGATCAGATGTTTGAATTGGGAGTTGACCTGCTCAAGCTCGATAATCTCGCTGCTCATGAAATCCAGATTCTCGCTGTCCTCATGAATGCGCCTTACATTTTCAGAGAAATTCTGAATCGGCTTTAACACCTTCTTCTTGAAATACAGCATAACCACGCTGAGCGTGCACGTCAGTACAACAAATAGCAGCATAATGAGAAGCTGGGCGATCATGATCGTTTCAAATATGCCGAATTGGATCACCAGCTGCACGTTGAAGGAGGCGTTCGAGAATCCCTCCGTGACCGTAGTCCGCGGCTGGGACAGGCTCAGCAGGGATGCCTTGGCTCCTTGAAGTTTGTTGGCATCCATCGTGTCTGTACCCGGGCTCGTAAGGGCTGCCCCCTGAGCATTCACCAGAGAGACGTAACCGTCCTCGCCCAAATCCAGCTGCTGGAGCGGCCGGATCAGATCGTCGGCGGAGATGAGGCAGATCAGATACCGGTTGTGGTAAGGAACGATGTTGATGATGTAATGGGTGTCCTCAACAAGGATCGGGTTCCAGTTGGAGTAGAACGTTTCGTATACGTTTTTGGAATCCGTGAGGGATACGATCTGTTCCTTAAGTTCCAGGAACTCTGTATATGACAGGGACATAGGTCCATAGTTCTGGAAGAAGTCCTGTTCCTTTAAATAGAAGAAGAAGTTGTATTCCTGGCCGTAGTTTTTCTGAAGCTCGTTAAACTGTTTATGCACTCTTTCGTTCGATTTAATATAATCCACGTAATCGGTGCCGGGGGTATCCAACATCTCAACGCTCTCATCATTCGCGAGTGTCCAGCCCATATAGTGGTTGATGTAGGAGAAGTCATGATTGATCTGCCGGATGTACAGATTCGCCGTATCCTGCAAATATCGGGTGGATTGCTGCTTAACGATGAAGATGGAGGCGAAGCTGATCACCAGATCCACTACAAGGGCAAAGATCGAGATAAAGAGCATGATTTTCACATAGTGACGGATGGGATAAGGCTTGTTATTCAGTGCTTTAACCATACGGATGCCGTGGTTCCTTTCAGTCCGCCTCCACGTGAAAGCGTTTTTATAGTGGTAAAAACATTATAAATGGAAATCGCGAAAAAAGCAGGAGTGAAGGCTCGGGCATTTATCATAAAGTCCGGATACCACATCGTAAAGTCCGGATAATGGCATGCTTCCCATAGGGACTCGAGGATTCCTTGAAGGGGGATAAGACGAAGGTCCGAATAGCGCATGATGAAGTCCAAATAACGATTCTGGGCGGAAGTATAATGAAATTGCTTACGCGACATGCCGGATTCATTGACGACGCGAACAGAAAGGGGAATCGATTTGAAAGCAGGCCAACTGAATAGAACCACCCACCCAACCCTCGGGCGGATCCAAAAGAACTGGGGCCTGTATTTGCTGCTGCTGCCTGCGGTTGTGCTGGTTCTGTTGTTTTCTTACGTACCGATGTACGGCATCCTCATCGCATTCAAGGACTACAGTCCCGCTCTCGGCATTATGGATAGTCCATGGGCGGGTCTAAAGTATTTCGAGAAATTTTTTAACTCTTATCAATTCTCGACCACGATCACCAACACGCTTGTAATCAGCTTATACAGCGTTGCGACGTTCCCGATTCCGATCATGCTTGCCCTGATGGTTAATCAAATGCGCCAGAATGGGTTCAAGCGTTTCTTCCAGACGGTAACCTATATGCCGCATTTTATATCCACGGTCGTGATGGTGGGACTCATGCTGATTCTGTTCTCTCCAGGCTCGGGATTGATCGGGAATATTTTCCGGCTCTTTGGTGCTGAAGCGCCGAATCTGATGGGATCGGCCGGCTTGTTCAGCAGCGTGTACGTGTGGTCGGATGTGTGGCAGCATACGGGCTGGGACAGCATTATCTATATCGCGGCGTTATCCGCCGTGAGCCCCAGCTTGTACGAAGCGGCTACGATGGACGGGGCAAGCCGGTGGCAGAAAATCCGGTTTATCGATATCCCGATGCTGATGCCTACGGTCGTAACCCTGCTTATATTGCGGGTCGGCAGCTTGCTTGGCGTTGGCTTCGAGAAGGTTTACCTTATGCAAAACAGTCTCAATATTACCTCCAGCGAGGTCATCTCCACCTATGTGTACAAAATCGGGATGCTGAGCAGCCAATACAGCTTCTCGTCGGCGATCAGTCTGTTTAATACAATCATTAATTTTGTTTTGTTGATTCTGGTTAACCAGATTTCGAAAAAATACAGCGAAAACAGTTTGTGGTAACACAAGAGAGGAAGGGTTCTATGGGCGTTGTGGAAATAAGAGAGAAGACAGCGCCAAGGCGGAGGAATACGCGATCTTCCGACAGGGTGCTGGAGATCGGCCTGTATGTATTCGCTGTCTTGATGCTGATCGTGTTGATTTACCCGCTGTACTTCATCATCATTGCTTCGTTCAGCGAGCCGGCCGCGGTTGCGAATGGGCAGGTATGGCTGTGGCCCAAGGACTTTACGCTGGCAGGCTATCAAGAATTGCTGAAGCACTCTAATATATGGATTGGGTACCGAAATACGATTGTGTATACGATTGTAGGTACCGCCATCGGCTTGGTGGTTAACATTTCCGCTGCCTACGCGCTCTCGCGAAAAGACCTCGTAGGCCGCAAGTATATATCGCTGCTCTTTATTTTTACGATGTTTTTTAATGGCGGTTTGATTCCGACTTTTATGACGATCCGCGATTTTCAGCTGTACGATACGTTTCTTGTTATGGTGCTGCCGTTTTCGGTAGCCGCCTTTAACATCATTGTGGCACGGACTTTTTTCCAGAGCAGCATTCCGGAGGATTTATGGGAGGCGGCCCAGCTTGATGGCTGCGGAAATCTGAGATATTTCGTGACCATCGTGATTCCGCTTTCGAAAGCGGTCATCTCGGTCATTGCCTTGTGGACGGCCGTGGGTCATTGGAACTCCTATTTCAATGCCCTGATCTATTTAAAAGATACGAATCTGTACCCGCTGCAGCTCATCCTGCGAAATATTCTGGTCACCAACCAGATGCAGTCCGCCATGGGTACCGGAGAAGCCGCGGCCATTGCGCTGCGACTCGCCAATATTATGCGTTATGCAGTCATTATCGTCGCAACGGTGCCGATCATGTGCATCTACCCGTTTGTACAGAAGTATTTCAATCAGGGGGTGATGATCGGAGCCGTGAAGTCGTAAAGCCGGATGGATCTATTAAAAATAATAATTGGGGGAATGGTTGAATGGGAACAAACCATGCAAAGCGGAGACATCGCTTCAAACTGGCTGGCGTCATCATGCTGGCCGCAATCCTGCTGTTGAGCCTGGCGGGCTGCAGCGGCGGCAAGAAGGAGGACGCCAAGACGGATGCCGAAGCCGCGTTTAACAAAGAAGGTCTGCCGATTGTCAATGAGCCGATAACGCTGGACGTGCTGACCGTTCGCTGGGGCAACATGGGGGATACGTTCCTTCAGAACCAGTGGCTTAAGGATTTGGAGAAGGAGACGAATGTCAAAATCAATTGGCAAATCATGTCCTCCAATGATTGGGGCGAACAAAAGTCCATCATGCTGGCGAGCGGTACGCTGCCGGATATTATTTTCGGCGATATCGTATTCAGCGATTCCGACATCGTGAACAACCTGTCTTATTTCCGCCCGCTCGACGACTATATCGATCAATACATGCCAAACCTGAAAGCGGCATTGGAAGAAACACCCGAAATGAAGAAGATGAGCACATTCCCGGATGGTAAAATCTACTCTTTGCCTGCGCGGCTGCCGTCAAGGCCGAAAGCATCGATCCAGCCGATTATCAACAAAACATGGCTGGATCAGCTCGGCCTTGATATTCCGGACAACACAGATGAGCTGTACGAGGTATTCAAAGCGTTCAAAGAAGGAGATCCGAACGGCAACGGCAAGGCCGACGAAATTCCGGTCAGCGGATCGGGGAATATCAGCATCGATCTGTTGAACCCGTTCGGCATCACGGACATCAACGGAAACAGCATGATGGTCATCGATAACGAGCCCGTGTTCTACCCGGTGACGGAGAATTATAAAGAAGCGATCAAGTGGGCGCATAAGCTGTACGCCGAGGGCCTCATAGACCAAGAGATCTTTACGCAGGACAGCACCATGTCCACGGCGAAGCATCAGAACCCGGATGCGGCGCTGATCGGCTTCTCAAATCAATGGGTGCCGGACGCGGTGTTCGGGAAGTGGAAGGATCAATATATTGCGATTCCGTCCATCGCCGGACCTGACGGGAAAAGGTATCAGGGCGGCGAGCCGCAGGGCATGAGCCTCCGCAGAAACGAATTCCTCATTACCACGTCGAACAAGTACCCGGAAATTTCGGCTCGTTGGGCGGACCAGTTCTATACCAATGAAGCGAGCATCCAAAATTTCTGGGGAGCCATCGGCACGGTGATTCAGAAGAACGACGACGGAACGTTTACGCTGATGAGTCCGCCGGAGGGAACGAGTGCGGATGCCTGGTATTGGGAGCAATCCGTAAGGGATTTTGGACCGAAGTACGTAAGCCCGAGCTTCGAGAAAAACATCATTCTGGATGAGACCACGGGCGACGGCTTGAAGCTGGTCATCGACAAGCTGGGCAGCGATTACGTAACGACGCCGTTCCCGAACGTCATGTACAGCGCCGAAGAATTCCAGGAGCTGCCTACGCTGACAACGGATATCGATAGTTATGTCGGCACGACCCGCGCGAAGTGGATATCCGAAGGCAATATCGATGCGGAATGGGACGCGTACGTTAAAAAGCTGAACGATATGGGACTGGAGCGGCTGGTACAAATCCGCAAGGAAGCCTATCAGCGGTATATCAGTGTCAAATAGGGATTGACGGCAATCGTCATGAGCTGCCCCGCAGATCGATATGCTGCGGGGCAGTAACGTTTCGAACGATGACGAAACTGTGATTTATTTATACGATCAGCTTCAACGGAGAAGGCGGAATTGTTTTGGAGAAGCGAAGCGTGCCCCCGAAAGCTTTCCAACGGAAAGCTCGCATCGAAAGCATATACGATCCCCGGATTTCAACATTATTTATTTCATTCCGAAAAATCCGGGGGTAACAGGGATCGGAAAAACTATCCGAATTCGTAGTGATGAATGGGCAATGTTATCAATCTACAGGAGGCAACCATGCGAAACATAAGTCACGGTGTGGAATGAATATCGGCATGAGAGACATAATGAACTGGTAGCCAGCATATATCCGAACGGCATATTCATACTAGTGAGAGATAAGATATATATACAAGGAGTGTATCGATGATGAATCAATTTCGAATCGGCTTAATTGGATTGGGCGGGATGGCGCAAGAGCACATCCGCTGGATGAATGCAGAGAATGTCTATCAGTTCGTGGCCGTGAGCGATGTTAATGGGGAAGCGGTGGCCCGAGTAGGCGATCAGCTGGGAATTGAGGATGGCAAGCGATATGCAGACTTTAAGGATTTAATTGAAGATCCGGACGTCGATGCCGTCATTTCGGTTACGCCTAACAACGTGCACGCGGATATTATTAGAGCATGCCTGCAAGCGGGCAAGCCTTTTTTGGCGGAAAAACCATTTACGCGGGTGTTCGAAGAAGCAATCCCCTTGCTGGAGCTATACGAGAAACAGCCGGTTCCGGCCATGATCGGCTTTACGTACCGTTACACGCCGGCTTTTCGTTATGCCAGGGAACTTGTCCGAACGGGCAAACTCGGGACGATCCGTCACTTCTCCATTCAGTATTTGCAAGGGTTTGGCGTACCGAGCCAGCAGGTTCCCTACATGTGGAGATATAACAAAGCCGTCACGGGAACGGGAACGCTCGGAGATCTGGGATCGCATATGATCGATATGGCCCGATTTCTGTTTGGTGAATTTGAAGAAATTACGGCCCAACTGCATACCATCATTCCGGAACGCAGGGACACGGTATCGGGAGCGATGGCCAAGATCGAAGTCGATGATTTTGCCAGCTTCCAGGCACGGATGATAGATGGCATGATGGGCGTGTTCCAGACGTCGCGCAATGCCTTCGGTTCAGGCAATCAGCATGAAGTATCCATTTACGGCGACGACGGCACGGTCCACGCCAGCACATTGGATCCGGAACGGGTGGTATGGATTCGTGAAGAAGAGCCCGGGCAGCTCGCCAGAACGACAATGGAGGTGCCGCAGCATTGCAAAGTCAAGCAGTATGCCGATTTTGCCGGGCTATTACGGGGAACGCCTGCCGACGGGATCCCCGGGTTTATGGACGGGTACCGGAATCAAGAGGTGCTGGATGCAGTCGTTAGGGCACATGAGACCAAAGCGGTGGTAGAGCTTCGGAACCATGGCCAACGGATCCAGAGCAAGTCATAACGTATTGCCCATCCAGATATACAGCGCCATCAAAGTGAATAGAAAGAGGCAAAAGTTAACGCTTACAAATAACCCGCGAAGTAACGCGGAGCGGTGGAATTGAAATGGAGTTTTAAGCTCCCCCGTCCCTTCGATCAGGAACAGGATCAGTACTGTATGAATGATCGTATGGCCTATGACCTCCTTGTAACCGAATACAAGGCTTGTCATAATAAAAATGCCAGATACCAGGAGGGCGGTGAATCGGCTCATGATACCCACGATAAATGCCCACGCCAGCCCTATTTCGATAAACGCGGTGATTAGGACGAAATTATCAATGGTAAAACCGAAGGTAGGAAGCCCGTAGCTGCCCATTACAGAGCAAGCCAGTTCGGGGATGGTCAGTTTTTCCATGGCAAGCCAAGCGAGGGACATGCCCGTGCATATGTACATGACGGGGGCAGCCGTTCTTTTTATTGGAGTGCCGCTCACAAACAGATAATACACAATACCGAGATATATCAAATAATCGATGGAATGAAACATACCGTAGGTTAATGAAGCTTGCAGATAGAGCAAGAATAGGATGGCACCACTCACCGGCAATGTGCGCTTATAGAGCAAGCAGGCTGATGCGGCGGAGAGACCGAGGATAATCCACATGGAATTGGTTCTGAACTCGGGTGCCAGATACGAGCCGCTCAGAAGCTGCAGCACCAAGCCGATAGCCAGCCCAATGCGCAGGATGACTTCGGTATGGGGCCTTAGCCTGTGCAGCCATTGATGAACTTTCATGACCGGCCGCATCTTCCCCAGCGGATCGTGGAAGATGCATGTGAGCAATAAGATCAACAATGTAAACGCTAACCAAAACAGGAATGTCAGCGTAACGATCCGGGGAAAGGGCAGGGGGACCCATTCAAAGTTATCCGTAAACCATTTGACATGATTATAGATGTTGCTAATCTTGGAGAAATGCATTATCATTCGATCAGTTCCTCCCTTAACCAACTCTAGTCACCTATCCAAGATAATACAATATTAGATAAAAAAGTATATTATTGGATGAATATATCCCTCATTATGAAAATATTATCCCTTAAGAGTATTCAAAGGCAGCCTTTGACCTTATCGTTATAGCTTCAGTAAACAAGCCGATCCATCCGGATCGGCTTGTTGTTATGTCTCATGCTATGAGTTCTTTTTACTGCTGAAAACGACTAAAAGACAGGCTCAGCCCAACTTAGGAAGCTGTGTTCCGCCAGCATAACGCTCAATGGTTTCGTAAGGCAGATGATCGGTAATCAGGCAACCGTAATGCGCGATTCGTATGATGCCGTCCTCGTCCAACACAAACTCTGCCGGAATCCGATTGAAATTTGAACCTTCTTCCGGCGTCAGCTTGAAACCTGCCGCTTCTGCTTCATCCGTGAACTGATGCACATTCGGGTGAGCTAAGGTGGCTTGTGTCTTGGCTACCGAGGTCTCGACCCCATAGAGAGAGTAGAGCTCCGCACTTGGATCGGCAATAAGAGGAAACGGAGCATTTTGCTGACCGACATGCTGCTGAAGGGCTGTATCCGGTGATTCAAAAACGCAAATGACATCCAGATGACGCTGCTGCCACTGAGGATATCGCTGAATAAACTGGTGCACCCTCAGATTGCATAGGGCACAGGCAGCGTTGCGAAAAAAAGCGAGAAGTAATTTACGTCCGCGATAAGCTTCCAGTGAAATCATATTTCCATTTGGATCTACGTTTTGGAATAACGGAGCATAATCTCCGGGTTGAAGCATGTTGTTCATTTTGAATTCCTCCTGGGTTAACGGTATATAGGCGTGAGGCCTATTACCAATGTAGCAGGGAGGACTTCATTGCTCTGTGACTAGGTCACATAGCAGCTTCTGTTAGACAGGCTCGGTTTATTATTTTCACCCAGCCTCTTCCTGTCTCCAGCCATCCTTTCTTTTGGAACTGGCCCAGCGTACGGGAGACGACCTCTCTTACGGAGCCAATGTCATCTGCAAGCTCTTGGTGGGTTGTGCGCACCAGCGGATGTTCATCCGAGCTGATGCGCAGCAGAGTCCTGGCAAGGCGCTGCTCCAGCGGTAATGTCTGTCTCGCCTGCAATTTGTTTGCCATCCGCAGTGTTCCATCCAGCAGCCCGCCAAAAATAGCGCTGCGGATGGGTTCATACACCTGCAGCCAGCGGAGGAAGCTGTTTTTCAGCACATACAATACCTCGACCTTGGACTCGGCAATCAGAGTGCCCGGATAGTCCTGGCCGCTTAGCCCACTAAGTACGAGGAGAGAGCAGACTTCTCCGGCTGATAGGATGTTTAATACCGATTCGTTGCCATCTTCGTGGATGATCGTGATACGGGCCGATCCGCTGATGAGGAACATGCCATAGATCGCGGCATCCTCTCGTTGAAAGATTCTCGATTTGGCTTCAAAATGTTTGGTAAACGGATTAGCTTGAATCCATTCTTCCGGTGGTACGACTTTCAAATAAGGGAAGATGTCGGTTATCTGCTTATCATTCAATTCAGGCTTCATGATGGGTTTCCGCCTTTCGGTAATCATGCACGGACATGCGAAACTGCTATTCTATATAGTTAACATTTCGGCCTGACAAAGTTCAAGCGAATTTATCCGGATTTCATCCGGAAGGACTCCTTTGGCGATGGTTTGCTATAATGATATGAGCAAGCGGTATAGGTCAGGGAAAAGGGTGAGGAAGATGAATGAAACAGAATACATAAGGGATACACCCATGAATATCAGGAAGAGGCAAGGAGCGGTACTCATGCTGCAGGGAACCGCTTCGGATGTAGGGAAAAGCATCGTCACAACAGCGCTATGCCGCATATTTCTACAGGATGGTTATCGCACGGCTCCATACAAATCGCAAAATATGGCTCTTAATTCCTATGTGACCCTGGATGGCAAAGAGATCGGCCGAGCACAGGGCGTACAGGCTGAAGCCTGCGGCATTGCCGCAACGACGGACATGAATCCGATTCTGATCAAGCCGATAAAGGACATGCATTCGCAAATCGTGATCCACGGCGTACCCCAAATGCAGATGAGTGCGATGGATTACCGGACTCTGTTCCTGCCGAAGGCTAAAGAGATTGTGCTGGATGCACTGGATCGACTGCGGGAGAGCTACGACATCGTTGTTATGGAGGGGGCGGGAAGTCCGGCGGAGATCAATCTTAAGGACCGGGACATTGTTAACATGAATTTGGCAGGCTGGGCGGATTCACCGGTTATTCTGGTTGCCGATATCGATCGCGGAGGTGTGTTCGCTTCCATAGTAGGTACGCTTGAACTGCTTGAGGCCCATGAGGTGGCCAGAGTCAAAGGATTTATCATTAACAAATTCCGCGGGGATCTGGCGCTGCTTCAGCCGGGACTGGACTGGCTTGAAGAGCGGACAGGTATTCCCGTGCTGGGCGTACTCCCTTATATTCAGGACATGCGGATCGAGGCTGAGGATTCGGTTGTGCTGGATGAACTTCAGAATCAAAGACTGGAACAACGAGACCTCGATATTGTCGTGATCCGGTATCCGCGTATTTCGAACTTTACGGATGTTGATGCGCTGCGCATGGAACCGGACGTTGTCGTTCGCTTCGTCCAATCGGCGGATGAACTTGGAATGCCGGACGTCATTATTTTGCCTGGCACCAAGGATACGATCAGTGACCTTGAATTCCTCCAGGATCGGGGGCTGGCCGATGCGATTTTGAGCCAGACGCGGCAGCGGGATGTGCAGTTGGTTGGCATCTGCGGAGGATATCAAATGCTGGGCGAGCAGCTGTCGGATCCGCATGCGGTCGAAGGGAGCGTTCGGGAAGCGAAGGGGCTCGGCCTGCTGCCGATTCAGACTTCCTTTTTAAAGCATAAAAGGACCGTTCGGGTGAAAGGGAAGTTGTTACAGGAACATTCGCTGAGGTTCGTTGTCTCGGATACAGAAGCGGATTCGTCGATTACGGCATATGAAATCCATATGGGCGTGAGTGAATGGAGCGCCTTGTCTGGCGGCTCAGGACACCGCCCGCTTTTTTCGATTGAAGCGGATGGCACAGATGCTGTAAAGACGAAAGAAGATATTCAGCCGCATATTGAAGGGACAGCTACTTCGGATGGCCGCATATGGGGCTGCTATCTGCATGGCTTGTTTGACAATGATGACTTTCGCAGATCCTGGCTGAATGGCATTCGGGTGAAGAAGGGGCTTATTCCAATTATGGAAACGTTCAAAGCAGTAGAGCGCAAATTCGCGGAATTTGATCGTGTAGCGGACGTCGTTCGTAATCATGTGGATATGAAAAAAATATATGAAATCATCAGTTGCACCCATTGAATGATAAGGAATGCATCCGAACATTCGGGTAATAATGATGAAGAGGAAGATAACACCATGCAGGCGGCATGGTGTTATTTGCATGGAGCGAACAGAAAAAAGTTGATTAATTATAGGATAGGGGGGTATACTAAATATATAGACGGAAGATCATTCGTCTTGCAGTATATTCGATGATTGGAGTGATAGCCCATGTTGAATAGGAAGGGCACCATACTAACCTTAACGGGCATACTTGCTTTTGGATTGTTGACAGCATGCGATAACGCGAAGCTGGCCCCCGATGCGGGCGGCCATGGCGGGAACCATGAAAAGGAAAATGAAAGCCATGAAACGAACGGGCATGGCGAACGCGCTGGCGGGCATGAAACGGCCTCAGATCATTACAACGCTGCGTTTACATGGAATGAACCGGTAAGAGCAGGCGCCGAATCCGAGCTGACGATTCGAATTACGGATCAAGACGGTGGACCTGTCCAGGACTTTGATGTCAATCATGAGAAGCTCCTGCATCTGATCATCGTGAATCGCGATTTGTCTTTCTTCGAGCATATTCATCCGGATTACAAGGAGAATGGCGTATTTACCGTGAACACGACATTCCCGGCTGGCGGCGACTATAAATTGTTTGCAGATTTTGTTCCTAAGGGTGCTGCAGGGGCCACGCTAAGCGAATGGGTTCAGATTGAGGGAGAAGCAGGGGAATCTTCGGCGATTCAACCGGATTCCAGCCTAATCAAACAAGTGAACGGCAAGGAGATTGAACTGAGCCTAAGCAATACGTTATCGAATGAAGAGGTTGTGCTCGCCTATCATATTCAGGATGCCAAGACAAAGCAAGGTATCAACAATCTGGAGCCTTACCTGGGCGCAGTGGGGCACGTGGTCATTCTGTCCGAAGACGCTGAGCAGTACATTCATGTACATCCCCTGGACGAACGGAGCACAGGACCTAATGCGGAATTCGCCACTACCTTCCCGCACAGCGGTATCTACAAAATCTGGGGACAATTTCAGCATCAGGGTGAAGTGATGACCGTGCCTTTTGTTGTTGAGATCAAATAATTTTCGCTTAAGGAGTGATCGATATGACAGAACCATTAAAAATCTATACCATACCCACTTGCAGCGACTGCCATCATGCCAAGCGTTACTTCAAGGAGCAGGAGGTACCGTATACGGAGTATGATTGCACACAGAACCCGGAATATCCGGAAGAAGTACGACGTCTGACAGGAAAGCAGATTGTACCTACGATCGTTTTTGGTGACAAGGTATTTATCGGATTTGCCGATAACTTTCAGGAGATCAGGGAATTGATTAAATAATAAGGGTGCATGGAAATGGAAAAGAAGCATGGATCGTTCCCGAGGGAGGATCCATGCTTCTTTTGCAGGTGAGGAGCCAAAAAGTATCGCCTTAGACTAGTCAGTAAGCATAATGCTTCGTTGCATGCTAGCCCCATGCCGCTAATCGCTCCCTTATGCCTATCAAGACGATGGGCGCTTACGGATCAGTTCAATCACGCTGGCGAAGTCGTCCCCTCCATGTCCATCTTCCACCCGGCGTTTCATCAGCTCGAAGATCGGTGTGAATGTCTCGGGGCTGACGCCTTGTACCCTGCTAACCTCCCCGATGGTGTCGTGGGCGGCCTGCATCGCCAGGCTTGCATCCTTGGCGGAGTAATCACCGGAATCGATCTGCTTCGCCATCTCCGGCATGGTGGACATCATGGCTTGCAGAAAAGGCATCAGCAGCGTCGTCGTGAAGTCCAATGCCTTCACGCCTTCGGTGCCCACAAGCGCCACCGCATGGATAAAGCCCCCGAACATACCGTACATTCCGCTTAGCAGTGCCAGGTCATTCAGTGGGGCAAGCGCAGGATCGGATCCTAAATAGTGACTTGTACCTAAGCTGTCCAATACCTGTTTATAATTATCGTAAGCTGTCTTCGAACCGCTGTAGAGGATAACGGCATGAGGCGTGGCGATCAGGGAAGGGACGGCCATGATGCCGCCATCCAGATACCCGGCGCCATGGTTTCTCATCCATGTCCCCATCGTGCGGGCCTCTTCGGGAGTACCGGTTGTCAGATTTACGACAACCTTGCCGGAAAGCTTCTCCTTTATGGGTTCCAGAATATGGCGGGCGGCATCATAATCAAGTACGCATATAATCAAGAGGGGGCTGGCGGCGATGGCATCTGCGATTTCCGTAGCGCCGGAGGCACCCAAGCCTACAAGCTCAGCGGCTTTTTCAGGTGTGCGGTTCCAGACTGTAGTGACATATCCGCTGTGCAAGAAGGTGCGGGCCAGCTTGGAGCCCATGGAGCCTAATCCGATCACGGTTACTGAAGGAAGGGTGGAGCTGTTTACCTTCGCATCGTGAAGATGGTTAACGTTTGATGATCTATCAAGATTTGCATTCATCGGTAAAACCCCTTTCTGGACTGGAATGATACCGATTCTAAAGTATGACACTAGTGACAATGTCAAGACAGATCATCATCATGAAATTTGATGCTACACCTAATAAAACGTAAAAAATCAGGTACTGTGCGGCCAGAATGTTCGTTTTCATCAATTTTTTAATGGTAATTCGCAGGTGTAAATAATCAGAAGCAGTGTTATTATATGGGTTGCGTCTTTTGGAAAAGATCGCTGGGCAAGCGTCGATATCCCATCGTAGATTTTTTGAAACGATTCGGAATATAACACGTATCAATACTCACTGCTTAGATGGAAGGGGTAGACACACAGTGGATAATGGGATGAACGTCATTTTGTTTGAAAAGAGGCCGGACGGTGAGCTGATTCAGATTGAAGAGCGGTCATGGACGATGAACATGGTTGCTGCACTGGAGCATGTGAATTATATCGTTGTTGGCGGCCGGGAATATGAAACGATTGAAGGCAGATTAAGTGTAGACACGGGTAAACTTGAGCTTCTGCTCGTTCCGATGCGGAACGATTAATTCTGTCCGAAAGGAGAAACCATCTTGAGTAATGAAAAAGACAAAAAAGATCAGCCTGCATCCAAATGGCTGACGCCGGAAGGCAAACCGATTCGGGTCTTGTCGAGCTCGCTGGGCATCGCCTTGCTGGCAAACGCATTTCTGGTATCCGGCGCAGCAGCGAAAGACCTCGCTTCGGAAGCGGTTACCTCATCCGAAGAGCCGCAGCTGGTGTCCTGGTCAACAGAAGAAGTAAAGAAGTATTTTGACAAGAATGTTGATTGGAACATTCCGTTTCCTAGCGAGAAGGAATTCCAGGAAGAGCCGGTAGAAGGAGCCGCTGCAGGATCAGGTTCGGGCGGCGGAACAACGGTCGTCAATAACTACGGCGGGTACAATTCCGGCTTCGGCTGGGATGATTTGCTGCTCTATCACATGTTGTTTAACAATGGTTCGTATTATTCATCCAGCGGATGGTACAACAATCATCGCGGTTATTATGCGAATAACGGCAAGCCATATAAACCCCGCACCTATTCAAGCGGTACGTTCCAGAACAAACCGGTGGTGAACTCCAACGTCCGTCCTAAGACCTCAACGTCATCTTCGGGTACGATTACGCGTCGCTCCACGTCGTCGAAGTCCGGGGGCATTGGCGGCAATTCCAGCGGGTTCAGCTCGTCGGGTTCGAAATCCAGCTCCAGATCCGGCGGTTTTGGAGGATGAGTCACGACAGTGTATTCACCGTATCGGGACAGCCTGACCCCAATCGGGAGGGACGCGTAGCGGAGCTCGCGGAGCTCGGCTTTACCTGGGCGGATTTGGAAGGGGAAGCCTACTGGATAGACCAGCTTGTCACCATACGCCAAGAGACCTATCGTGAGCTGGAAGAAGCGGCTGCATTATTATGGGCCATGCTGGACAAAACCGTCCGTTACATTCATCGCAATCATCATATATACAGTTTAATCGGCATTCCGCCCGTCCTGTGGCAGATGCTGGACGAATGTCCCCTGCCGGAGGAGGGATTGATCAGCCGGTATGCCAGGTTTGATTTTGCTATTGCCCATGACGGCAGCATCAAGCTGCTGGAGCTGAATGCGGACACGCCGACAGGCTATGTTGAGGCTTCCATTGCCACACCGTGGATGTGCGCTCATGCCGGCATCTTCTCTCCCAACGAACGGATGCAAGAGCTGGTCGCACAAGCGTGGGGAGTTGAGCGTCCGGATACGGCCGCCTGCATCGCTTACGGCGAGCATAAAGAGGACTCCGGGACGATCGAAGCATTGGTCCGGCACAGCGGGCTGGATATCCGGCTGGTGGATTGTCTTGATCTGTGGGTGGACGAAGGCATGCTGAAGGACGGGGATGGCCGGGAGATTCACCGGATGTTTGCCCTATATCCGAAGGAATGGATGTCCGTCGATGATGGCGGAGATGCGCTTGCCTATGCCATCGAGACAGGACGACTGCAGCTGTTCAACTCGCCGCACAGCATTCTGCTGCAATCCAAAGGACTGCTTGCCGCCATGTGGGGGATGTACGAGCTGGGCCTTTTGTTCGATGAGAAAGAACGTGAAGCGATCGTCAATTATATGCTGCCGACATACAACAAACCGGTATTCTCCGGCAACTTTGTATCAAAGTCGATGTTCGGCCGCGAGGGTGGTTCAGTTAAGCTGTACGACCAGGCCGGACAGCTCGAGGTAGAGGATCAGGACGGGTATGATACAAGTGTCATGTTTCCGACGGTCTATCAGCGGAGGGCAGACCTGGCCCGCGTCGAGACGGCGGAAGGCGAATTTCATTTACTGACAGGATTGTTCGTCCTTAACGGAATCCCTTGCGGTTTGCTGGGACGGGCGGGCGGTTTGATTACGGGTAATTCCAGCCATTTTATCGCAATGGGAGTGAAATAAATGCAGTTGAAACAAAAAAGAAGGCAGCATGGCGGTGCTCCTAAGGGAAAGAGGAAACCTCCGGTTGTCCTGGCGGTAATGATCCTATCCCTCATGGTCCTGGCGCTGAGTGCATGCTCAGGCAATGGGTCGACGGTATTCCACACCGGATCGGAGGAAGTATCCTCAACCTCTGCTCGCGTGCCTTGGGACTACCGGATCATTGAAGGGACCGTTGGCGATTTGATTGGCGGCGATATGACCGTCCTGCCGGACAACGAGCTGCTGCCAAACGATAACAACTATGCTACCGGGGACAAAATTTGGACGCTTCAATTCATGGATGCGGAGCTTACCACGGATGCGAATCAGCGCAATGATATCCGATTATCGTCTTGGCAGACGATTAAGTCGTTTAAGGACAAAAAAACGGCGGAATCGGATTTAACCAACCTGAAAGTCACGGTCAAAACCGATGTAAAGCTGGTTGGGGTTTATAAAACAACGTATAAAAAAGACACCAGGCATTTTGCTGTCATCGAGCTGCCGACGGGCAATCGGATCAAACAGCCGATCGATGAGAAGCGTTATGCCGCAATGGAGAAGAAGGACAGGGTTGATGTTGTATTGGAGGAAGTGCATGATTTCGCCGATTACGACTTGGCCTATGCAAAATTTCGGGGGTGGGCGGATTGACGGTCGTTATTAATATTGTTGTAAGTGTAATCTGCATTATCGTGCTTCAATTGCTGGGTATGTTGATTTTCAGCTGGATGACCCGGTTTAACGACATGGAAGAGCTGAAGAAGGGCAATGTCGCGGTTGGCCTTGCTTTTGGCGGCAAGTTTATGGCAACGGCCATTATTCTGGGCATATCCGCATATACGAATTCATCGATCTGGCACATGATGCTGTGGTTTGCCGTCGGGTATGTATGCTTGATTGCTGCCTATTGGGTATTCGAGCTGGCTACGCCGGGCATTCGAATTTCCGAGCATCTGCAAAAGGGGAACGTAGCGATCGGCATTCTGCTTGCGATGGTGTTTATCGGTACGGCCTTTGCAATCAGCAGCCTGATTATTTAGGTCTAATAGCACCATTTTCGGGAGAGGAGCAGGAACGTGCACTTTTTTCTAAGATTATCTTTGAAAATGATGCGTCTGCGTAAAACAACGATCAGCGTGATTGTAGTACTGTTTGTGGTGCTGTGCTCGACCCTGGCATTTCTGCTGGAGCCGGAAACGTTTCACCATTGGTTTAACGCCTTTTATTGGGTACTTACCACGATGGCAACCGTAGGGTATGGCGATTATTATGCAGCTACCGTACCAGGCAAGATATTAACGATATTTATCTATATCTTTGGTATCGGGCTGCTCAGCTTGGTGATCGGCAAGGTGATTGAATCGTTTGGAAGCATGCAGCGGCAGAGAGGAGCGGGCAGGTTGAATTTTAAGGGTAGTGGTCATGTCATCATTATCAATTGGAGCAAAAAGGCACAATCCGCTATTGAAGAGATCCTGTTGTTTGCACCGGAATCAGATATTGTTCTCATTGATGAGCTCAACCGTCATCCGGTGGAGCATCTCGAACAGGTGCATTTTGTAAGCGGCGATCCAGCAGCGGATGACGTGCTGATGAGAGCCAACATCATGGAGGCCAAATCGGCCATTGTTTTTGCGGACGCCCGAATTGATGAATCGGCTCTCGTGGACGGCAAGTCGCTGTTGATCGTATCCAGCATTGAACGAATTGCGCCAAATGTACATACCACGGTTGAGATTGTGCAGGAGAAGCATGTTCAAAATTTCCGCTACAATCATGTGAACGAGTTTGTGCTCTCACATGATGCCGTGTCCCGATTGGCCGTACGCGCGGCGCTGCAGGAAGGAAACTCGGATGTGCTGATGCAGCTGCTTAGCCGCCAGCATGGCGATGATATTTACGAAGTGGCATTGGACCCTGCATGGAACACCTACGGCGATGCCTTTTTGGATCTGCTGCGGCAAGGAGCGACGCTTATCTCCGACCGCAACGACCTCAGCATTAATCGCAAGCTCGATGTGTCGATTCCGCGGGACGCCAGATTGTATGTGGTCTCGGACGAGGCGACCTATAAGCGGATTGCCGGCAAGCTTGCCTGAAATTGGGCCTTCGATCCGATGCCCGTGGAACGACACGGGCATCGGATTTAGTGATACCGGAATCCAGAAGTTTGAACATTCGGCACAGATAGAAATATCCAGCCCAACAACGCCCCCTGTTTATAACAGCGGGCGTTTTCGTGCGTTAAGATTCAGACCAACTCTCTCAGAACGCTCTCGCTGCTCTTCTCCAGCGTCATGGGAAACAGCTTCACTTTGCCTGGTGATAAGGTTCGAACCTCTTCATATGCGGCGTCAGATGCATAGATCAGATCGGATTCCTCGATCCGCTGCAGTAGGTCCTCCCGATTATCCAGCCCAGCCAAGCTGGCATGAACCCCCTCAATACCGGCTTCTCTCATACGGCTGGCCATCCACTGTGCACCTGCCTTACCCAAGCAAACAAAGCTGATACCACTTCCAGGTGCAAGCCGGGCAATATCGAGCAGGACCGATGTTTCCACGCTGGCGCCAATGACCGTTACTTTTTTGTCATATTTGCTGCACAAAGCCTTCACTTCGGTATCGTGGTTTAAAGTCGTGACGATGAGGTTTGAGTACTCCAGTGCGTCGAATATGGCTTGTGTTCCCGTCAACAGGTCCTCGAGAAATACCGTTTTCACTTCGGCACCCGTTATTTGCTCAATCGCTTTCTGATAAAAGGGAAAATCATGTTCCTTACATTCGATGAACAAAATACGCTGTTTCGTGTTCAGGACAGGCTCCTGCAGCAGTGTATAGGCGAGGGATGCGGCAAAGAACTCGCTCGCCGGGATGTTAACGGAGCTTAGCTCCTCCGTCGTTCGCTCTACCAGCGCGTGCATAATCTTTCTGCGAGTTCTAAGCTCCTCTACCTGTGCGTTGTTCAATACCTGCGTTCCTTTGCCTTTATGCATCGAGACGATCCCCTCATCCTTCAACTGGTTGTAGACCAGATTTACGGTGTTGCGGTTCAGTCCCAGCAGATCCGCCAGCGCACCGGCCGGAGGGAGCATATCGAATGGTTCAATCTGTCCAATACCAATCAACCACTTTAACTGCTCATTAACCTGAGTACTGACATTAAGGGGGGCGTGCGGGTCGACACGAAGCATCAGTTTTTGCGGCATAATGAAACATCCTTTCCTAGTCAACTAGTAATTTAACTGTACACAATCATTCGCGAATTATCAAGAAAGGTATTGACATGTAGGGTTGGGATTCATTATTTTATATATAACTAAATAACTAGTTAATTATTAATATAGGAGGGTAATCAATGAAGGACCAGGCAGCAGCATATGTACAGAAAATGAAAGGAGGGGCTAGAAGTCCGTTGACCGTTCGTCCCATGAATATCGCCATTGGCTTTATCGGCGGCGCTGTTTCCATCGGATTGTTGGCTCTTCTGACGACACTTGCAGGGAGTGTTTGGATCATGGCACCCTTTGGGGCGAGCTGCGTGCTTGCGTTTGCGGTGTGGGATGCGCCGCTATCACAGCCCAGGAACCTCGTGGGAGGTCATCTGATTTCCACATTCACGGGACTCGTAACGCTTGAGGTTCTGGGGGACGGAATCTGGGCTATGGCCATCGGCGTGGGAGCGGCAATCAGCTTGATGGGGATAACCAAAACGACCCATCCACCGGCTGGTGCAGACCCTTTGGTTGTGATTATGGCTGGCAGCGGATGGTCATTCCTGTTTACCCCTGTGCTTGCCGGGTCCGTCATGATCGTGGTTGTGGCTCTGCTTGTCAATAATGCGGTGAAGGAGCGAAGATATCCGACTTTTTGGTGGTGAAGGCAGTTTTTTCTTTGATGAATAAACGGTAATCATGGTAACATCTTCAATCTCATATCGCCAATAACAGACTCGGATCTACAATGGACCGGGTCTGATTTATGTTATTCTGCCGCAGATTTTAAATTTCCCAAACTAATTTATATACCACGATGCGGGGAGATCCAAACCGAAATCATAAAAAATAGGCGATACTTACCACTTGATCCCGAGTGTCAATTCTATAGAATATTACACAATCCCGGTACAGGACTCTATTCTCATTTTGTATAAAAGGTAAATATTGCCAAACCTTTACAGAATGCGGTTCTCAGCCGTTTTTTTATACGACTTTGGTATCAAATTTGTAATAACTATGGATAATGATGTAAAAATGACCGGAACTTTAGCAATTTTTTTGCGTTTAACCTTATGATTCACGAAAATTTTCTGAAAATCTTCGTCATATCGCTGCTTTCCTCAGATGGAATGAAGTCGTGCAGTTCCAGCCTTATTCGGACAGCGATGCTGTTCACTGCACACAACTAACATGAGGCTGTTAAGTTGTCAAATTACGGGGCTGAAGAGGTAGCGGTAAGTTTTATCGGGGGGAAAAATGTGGAAGAGGTTTGTTTTACTTCTTTTTGACTACTATCGATATCGGAAAAGTTGGTAAAGAAGGAATATGGTATCGGGAACGCATCGGCTATAGAATGACGAGTATGGCTCAGTCGTCATGTGTCGGTGCAGCAACAAACATGTCATAGAAAGGGCAGGTGAGCAACGAAGACGATGAGCAGGCGAAAATGGTGGGTGATCGCAGCACTTTTCACTATAGTGCTTCTCTGCGGTGCCGCTGTAATTCTAGGATATCTACGGCCGTCATTAAAGACGTATGCGGATGCGGACGGCGTGAAAATGAAATTCAAAACAGAGGGAACCTCCTTTCTCGTATATGAGGATGACGAAGTTTGGAAAGAGGTTTTTGCCAAAGGCGTGAATCTGGGGGCAACCGTACCCGGACATTATCCTGGTGAGCTTCCGGCAACGGAGGAGGATTACCTTCGCTGGTTTAAACAGATTGATGACATGGGAGCGAACGTAATCAGGGTCTACACCGTGCATAATCCGGTCTTCTATTCTGCACTTGTGAAATATAACCGGGATAAAGGTGATGACCCCTTGTACTTCATGCAGGGCATATGGTCACCGGAGGAGCAACTGATCGAGCGCAAGGATGCGTATGACGAAGAAATCGTCCAGACGTTCAAAGCGGAGATATCGAAGGCTGTTGCTGCTGTCTACGGCGATATCAATGTTGAGGCTAAGCATGGACAGTCGAGTGGCAAGTATAAGGTCAATGCAGGCAAGTACCTTATGGCCTGGCACGTGGGAACTGAGTGGGACCCAACCATGGTCGATAACACCAACACGGTACATAAGGATGTCCCTCGGTATGAGGGGTCCTATTTCTCGGGGACGAAGGACGCAAGTCCTTTTGAGAATTGGCTGGCATCTTTATTGGACCATACGGCTGCCGAGGAGCAGAAGTACGGATGGCAGCATCCGATGACATTTACCAATTGGGTTACAACGGACGTGCTTGAGCATCCGGGGGAACCGCTGTTTGAAGAGGACTTGGTATCTGTCGATGCAAGGCATGTAGAACCGGTGAACTGGGATGCAGGTTATTTTGCCGCATACCATGTGTACCCGTACTACCCGGATTTTTTCCGGACGGACAAAACGCTGCAGACCATTCCTGATGGTAATGGGGGTTACAACACGTACAAAGCCTACCTGCGAAAATTGAAGGCAGCTTTCGAAGATATGCCGATTATGGTCACCGAGTACGGCGTACCTTCATCCATCGGTGTTTCGCACCATGGTCCCGGCGGTAAGGATCAAGGGGGGCATGATGAAGCTGAGCAAGGCTTAGTTAACGTCTCGCTGACCCAGGATATTTACGACGAAGGTTATTCCGGGGCGATCCTGTTCATGTGGCAGGACGAATGGTTCAAGAAGACATGGAATACGATGCCTTTTGAAATACCGGCAGACCGCCGGGCATTCTGGTTGAATGTGCTGACGAATGAGAAGATGTTCGGCGTTCTCGCGATGCAGCCGGGCAAGGTAGAGCAGATCACGATCGACGGGGATCTCAGCGATTGGGATAAAGTTCCCGAAGGGGAAGTCAAGACCTGGTCCGGAACGGCACCGGGCGTCAAGAACATGAAGCTGACTCATGATGAAGCCTACCTGTATATCGGCATGGAACTGGAGGAGGCGTTTGATCCCGAACGTTCCAAACTTTTCATCGGAGCAGATACGATCCCTGGCGGCGACATCCCCAAGAAAGAATTGGCGGGACGAACGCTTACAGGTGGAGCTTTGGAAACTTTGATCCAGTTAGGTCAAGAGGATGAGTCCCAGGTCACCATTGCGCCATCCTACGATTTCCACAGCCGGTTGTACGGCAAAGAGGGGTATTGGATGCTGCCAGGAGAGGAAGCGAAGGGGACCAAGGACGATCCTGTGGTGTCCGGAGGTTCGTTTCATGCCTGGAAGCTGGCCATCAGCCTGCTGATGAATCCGCCAGATACCCGCTTCTCCCATCCGTTTGTGGATGAAAGAGTAGGGATGCTGAAACGGGGGACCAGCGATCCGCAATCTCCGGATTTTAATTCTCTAACGGCCTGGCAGTATCAAGACAGGTTCGTGGAGATGAGAATTCCATGGATGCTGCTTGGGTTCGGGGATCCGAGTTCGCTGCAGGTGCTGGATTACAGCCCGCTTCAAGATAAGCGTACATTCAGCACGATAACAGCGGAAGGGATCCGGCTGGCTCCGTGGATCGCGCAGCGATCTGAGAATAACGGGCAGTCAGCGTCAGGATCGGCAGAGTCCATCAACCTGGAGGAGATTGAACCTTATACTTGGGAACTATGGGAAGCAACCAAGTACAGTGAACGATTAAAACAAAGCTATTATGATATGCAGGACATATTCACCCGTCTGTCTGAAACGGAGCGGAAACCAGATGCTAAATAAAAGGAGGAGCCATCGGATATGTTTTCAAATTTAGAAATGGCATACGTCTTTGTCTATGTATGTCTCGGCCTTATTGCAGCCGGCATTATCCTGTTGTTCCAAATGAAGATCAAGCACAATGCTGTACAAAGAGAAACGGAACGCTTAACAGTAAAACATCATGACTATTTTGTGTATGTCCAGTGTCATCTGCATGACGATACGAAGCTGGAGCTCCCGCCCGGCAAATTGACTTCGGCTGAGCGCCGGGTCATTCAAGCCAAGTTTATCGAGTGGATCGAGCAATTCAAAGGGGACGCCAGAGATAAGCTACTGCGCTTATGCCGGGAAGCCGGATTTGTGGAAGAGGAGGTTCGGGCATTATCCAGCCTGCGGAAAGACCGTCGTATCGAGGCGGTCTACCGCCTTGGAGGGATGCGTGCGGAAGAGGCTGTGCCGCAGCTTCAGCAGCTGATGAACCGTACCAAATACGGCCCGATGACCATCATCATTGCGCGGGCGATTGCCAAAAGCGCAGTTCAGTCACAGCAGATTCGAGAGATGCTGTCCAAACTGCTGTCCTACGATAAAGCCATTCATCATATGGCTGCCGATATTTTGCTTGAAACCCGGCTGGATTCGGCCAGCCTCATGCGCAAGCTCTTGGATGATCCCGATCCTGGACTGGTCAAGGTATCGCTTGTAGCCATGTGGGGGCAGGCCATTCCGGCTGTCGTGCCGGCACTCGATCGATTGGTCGGATCCGAGGAGAAGGACGTACGTGCGGAGGCGGTCAAGCTGTATCTTGGCTCCTATCCGGCACTGAAGGATGATACCATTGCGGAGCTTATGAATGATCATGAGTGGGAAGTACGTGCCGCAGCGGCCAAAGCGCTGGGACGACTGCACGCCGCAGGCAGCATTCCGATTCTGGCTTCCGCCTTGAAGGACGAGAATTGGCATGTGCGCAACAACAGCGCGGAGAGTCTTGCGATGTTGGGAGAACAAGGTTTCGAGACCTTGTGCCAAGCCGCCCTGACAGGAGAAGGTCCAGCCAGGGAAACGGCCTTGTACCGGATCGAACGGATCATGTCCAACGAAGGCGAATACGAGCAAGTCGAACAAATGGTGGCATTTAACAAAAGAAAACTGGTGTACGATCGTTATTTCGGTATTCAAACGAACAAACGGATCAGCACGGTTGCAGGAGTAGGAGGAGATTACACTGCTTAGAGATATCCTGCTCACTTACGGGATGGTGGCGATTTATTACGTCATGATCGTTAGCGCGCTTTATTTTGTAATTCTGATGTTTTCTTTCAGAAATATTAAGGATATTTTCAGACGCGCCACGTATTCCAAATACAATACGCTCTCGGGTTCGGAACTGGTTCCATCGGTATCTTTGCTGGTTCCGGCCTATAACGAAGAGCTGACTATCGCGGAGAATGTCCGCTGTCTGATGACGCTGAACTATCCAACCTATGAGGTCATTGTCATCAATGACGGCTCCTCCGACGAAACGCTGAAGGTGCTGATTGAGGAGTATGGTTTGACGCTGCTGCCCAATCCGGAGATCCGCGGCAACATCAGCACGAACAAGGTTCGCGGCATTTATTATAATCCGCAGTACCCTCAGCTATATCTCATTGACAAAGAAAATGGCGGTAAGGCGGATTCATTGAACGCGGGCATTAACCTGTCCCGTTATCCGCTGATTTCTTCCATCGATGCGGATTCGTTGCTGGAGAAGGATGCACTGATCCGGATGGCCCGCATGTACATGGAGAATCCGGAGGAAACGGTGGCTATCGGCGGAGATGTTCGGATCGCCAATGGCTGCGTGATCGAGAACGGAGAGGTTAAGGACGTATCCTTGCCGCGCCGGATATGGCCGATGTTCCAATCGATCGAATATCTGAAAGCTTTCCTGGGTGGACGAATCGGGTGGAGCCATTTCAACGGGCTCATCATCGTCTCGGGAGCTTTCGGCTTGTTCCGGAAAGATTATGTCATCGCGGTGGGCGGCTATCGGGGTGGCTACCCCGGCGAAGATATGAACATCATTATCAAGCTGCACCGCTATATGCTGGAAAATAAAATCAAGTACCGCGTTTCCTTTTGCCCGGAAGCGGTGTGCTGGACGCAGGCGCCGGACAGCTACAACATTCTGTCCAATCAGCGCAAGCGCTGGGGACGGGGAAACTTGAAGAACATGATCGAGAACCGCGATATGGTGTTCAATCCGAAATATAAAGTCATGGGCATGTTGACGATGCCCTACAACGTTATTTTTGAAGCGTTAAACCCTTACTTCAGAATTACGGGCCTTCTGGCTCTGCTTGGATATGTATTGCTGGATATGACAAATTGGCATGTGCTGGTCGTGTTTGGACTCGTCAATTTTTTAAGTGGGTACCTGCTCAGCGTGGGAGCTCTCATCCTGGAGGAGATGGCCTTCCGCCGGTATACCAAATTGTCCGATCTGGTGAAGATGCTCCTCTTCTCGGCACTCAAATTTGTGGGATACCACCAGTTAGGCGTGCTGTGGAGAGTACAGGGGCATATTCAATATCTGCAAAACAACAATTCATGGGGGACCATGACCCGGCAGAGCTGGAAAGATAAGAACGAGGCTGCTTGACTTCAAGGCCCGGTTCATATGTAACAGCATCAAAATATAAAGAGAGGTGGGACCTACAGTTATGTCTCAATCCGCAACATTGCAACGCGTGCAGGCCGTAGATTTTTACGGCCGCCTGGAGGAGGAAGTGAGAAACCATAGCCATGGAACAGCATTGCTGTTTCTGTACTGTGCAGGCAATCTGTCCGAGACGGAGGCTGGGCTGGCAGAGGTTCAAAGTTTTGTGGATCAGCTGTCCGGCGTGAACGGTGAGGTACTGCAAGACACCCAAACCGGTGTAATGGCCGTTACCTTGCCTGGATATTCGCTGGATGCCGCCCATTATCAGGCATTGCTCCTGAAGCAGCATCTGCAAGGCCGTTTGGAGCAAGCAGATCCGCGTATTACGCTTGCCGCGCTTACGGAAGTGCCATCAGCGCTGACGTTGAAGCAGATGGCGGAAGCGACCAAGCTCAGCACCTCTTCGGATATTCATATATTTACGCAGGAGGAAGCAGACAGCGGTCAAAACCGCATTCTCATCGTGGATCAAGATGCCACGGTGAGGGAGTTTTTACAGATCCGCTTAGCCATGCAAGGTTATGAAACGCTTGAGGCCGTTGACGGTTTGGAGGCGCTGGATCTCATCCCGAAATGGGAGCCGGATCTTGTGCTGACCGAGCTCAACCTGCATGGCATCGACGGCCTGCCTTTCATCCATCATATCCAGCAGCTGGATATGAAGGAGCCGCCGAAAATTGTGGTACTAACGGAGAAACGAGTGGAGCAAACGATCAGCCAATGCTTCCAAAACGGGGTGGATGATTATGTAACCAAACCGTTCTCGCCGGTGGAACTGGATGCCCGCATCCGCCGCTGCCTTCATTAAACACATCGTTACTAACGCTTCTAGTTTGATGAGAATTAATGAATGATGAATGATACGTGATTAGTTGAGCTGAGAGGTTCTTTAATCGCAAGGAGAGAGTTCAACAAAACGAGGTCTGTCTTTTGGCGAATAGGCAAAAGAAATAGACGAATAGACTAAACATCCGATGGAGGTTGAATACTTGTGAATGAGGAATATGAAACTTTATTGAGTGCCATTGAGAATAAGAAAGCCGTTCTGGGTGTTGTGGGACTGGGCTATGTAGGATTGCCGCTGGCTGTGGAAATGGTAAGACAGGGATTCACGGTCATCGGTATCGATCTGGATTCTGACAAAATTGACCGCATTTACCGCGGCGAGTCCTATATTAGTGACATCTCGTCCGAAGAGCTTGCGGCATGCATGGAGACCGGACGCTTTAAGCCGACAACGGATTACAGCATGATTGCTGTGATCGACGCCGTCAGCATCTGCGTGCCGACGCCGCTCAGCGAGAATCAGGACCCGGATACATCCTACATTACAATGGTAGTCGATCAGCTCAAACGCTTTATGAAGCCTAACCTGTTAATTACACTGGAGAGCACGACTTATCCGGGAACCACGGAGGAGCTGATTCAGCAGCCGATTGAGAAGCTCGGTTATAAGGTCGGCCAAAACTTCTATCTGTGCTTCTCGCCGGAACGGGTCGATCCATCCAACAGCCGGTTCAATACCCGAAATACGCCGAAGGTCATCGGAGGAACGACGGATGCCTGCCTAAAGCTGGGTGAAGCGTTATACAAGCAGTATGTGGAGACGGTGGTGCCCGTCAGCAACCCGAAAGTTGCGGAAATGTCCAAACTGCTGGAAAATACGTTCCGCAGCGTGAATATTGCCTTTGTCAACGAGATGGCCATGATGTGTGACCGCATGGGCATTGATGTATGGGAAGTGATCAATGCAGCGGCAACCAAGCCGTTCGGATTCATGCCATTCTATCCGGGACCGGGCATCGGCGGCCATTGCATCCCGCTGGATCCCATGTATCTGTCCTGGAAGGCCAAGGGCTTCCGCTTCTACAGCAAATTTATTGAGCTGGCACAGTCCACCAACGATAATATGCCTTACTATGTGATCAACAAGACGGCTACGATTCTGAACGAATATGCCAAATCGATCAAACGCTCCAATATCCTGCTGTTAGGCATGGCTTACAAACCGGACATCAGCGATTTGCGTGAATCCCCGGGCCTTGAAGTATATGAACAGTTCAAGGAAAATGGCGCCTATGTGGATTATTACGATCCGTATGCCCACAGCTTCGTGGATAAGCAAGGCGGAACGGTACGCAGCGTGGAGTATGATCTGGCGAAATTCAGCCGTTACGACTGCATCGTCCTCATTACAAACCACAGCAATCTGGATTATCATTCGATCGCTTCGACCGGCGTGCCAATCTTAGATACACGAAATGCATTTAAAGCGTTCGCCGAGCCTCATATCTACAAGATCGGCCATTCCGTTCAGCATGTAGCTGAGCCGGGTGAGGCTGTCTTGATCTGATGAAATGGACGAGAAGAATGAGGCCTATACATGCAAAAGCGAAGTGGATCATTCTGGTTGCCGGCATCTGTCTTTTGCTGCTGATCCTTTTTCTTCTCCCGTCAGGCAAGGTGAATCAGAACAAGGCTACATGGCTGTGGGATGCAAGTCTGATCCGGAGTGAAACGGAGGAGATTGTAGCCTTTAGCGGCAGGGAAGGCATTACAACGATCTTTTTGCAGATTCAACAAGAGGTGACGGACGAAGAATACCGCCATTTTGTAGCTGCGGCTCATCAGCAGGGGATCAGCGTCCATGCCTTGAACGGTCAGCCGGATTGGGCTTATGAGGAAGGCCGGCGACAAGGGATGGAGCTGCTGGCCTGGCTGGAAGCGTACAATCGGACGGCTGCGCCGGAGGAGAAATTCGAGGGCGTGCAGTTCGATGTTGAGCCCTATGTGCTCCGAAGATGGGGCCGTGAACAGGCACAGGTGGTGGAAGAATGGAGCGCGAACATGGAGGTTTGGGTGCAGGAGGCAAAGCGTCAGGGGCTAACGTTCAGCGCCGCCGTTCCTTTCTGGCTTGACTCGATACCTGGACCCCGCAGCGCGGATGCCGATTCGTTCAGCCGCTGGATGATTGAGAATACGGACGCGATTGCCGTTATGGCGTACCGGGACAGCGGGGAGCAGATGTATGAATTGTCCAAGGAAGAGCTGGAGCAGGCCGACGAACTCGGCAAGTCTGTCTGGATCGGCATGGAGCTTGGGGATACGGAGGAAGGCGAGCATTTGACCTTTTATTCTAAGAGCGAGCAGGAGATGGAGGACGAAGCCCTGCGCGCCGCCAAACTTGGCAGCGACCATAACTCCTTTGCGGGACTGGCCGTCCATCACTACCAGGCTTGGGTTCACAAACGAACCGCGATGGCTGGGGAAGAGCCTTGATTTGCATGAGGTTCAATAGCGATTTTCAGGTTAAATGGTAACAACATGAGCAGCATGTGCAACATGAATCATTCACAATTCAACGTACCTTCGAGAGTCTTAAGAGACTTTCGGAGGTATTTTTTTGTCTGACAGTGGGCCAGGTCCCGGTTAAATCGGAAATGTTTAGAAATTGTATAGAACTGAATTCTATAATGTGAATCATCGAGCGGCAGGGAGTAAAAGCATGTTTAGAAAAAAACATGGGCAACGGATTACACAAGCTGGACGACCGGGGTTCCTTATTGTAATTCAAAGTTATGAAAATGATGAAAATCCATGAATTTTTCCAAAATGTTATAGCAATTATGATAGGTTGGTGTTATATTCAATTGGTTTATTCAGGAAGGGCTTTAATAAAAACCCTGATTGAAATTTTAAAAGGAGTATCCAGATGAAAAGAGATTTTAGTAAAACCCGAATGTTATACATGCTAACAAGAATGACCGGACTGTTGTTAACCCTGGCGTTACTGGGTGGTTGTGGTCTTTTTGGTGGTAAGCAAGCTCCCAGCGATGAAGCGGGCGGTTCGACAGCGACAGTTCAAAAAGTGGAACGGTATACGGGAGAAAAGAGCAGGGAAATCCCGTTTGTTTACACAGCCAGGAAAGAATTGGCGCTCACCTTTAACGGCATGGGCGATAAAGCGACCATGATGGCCCTGATCGATGAGCTGGATGCCTATGGAATCAAGGCGACCTTCTTTCTTCCGGGGATCCGTGTGGCGGAGGAACCAGACATTGCGGATGCCATTTTGTCCAGAGGTCATGAAATTGAGAACAATACGCTCAATCAGCTCGATATGAATCAGCTTGATTACGATCAGATCTATAAGGAAATCAAACTCGCGAACGATGTCATTGAGCGGGAAACGGGCGTCCAGCCCCGCTATGTGCGGACACGCTCGGGCGATTATCCGGATGAAGTGCCGCTGGCAGCTGCACATCTTGGAATGAAGGCCGTTGTAAGTTACAACATTAATCCCAAGGATCGCAATATGCAGAGCGCGGAAGAGATTGGAGAGTATGTGACCAGGTACATCTCCAGAGGCGGCATTATTTCCATGAATACCGATGTCAATCCGGAAGTGGTTTCTTCTATTAAATACATAGCTCAGGCCGTGGACGATATCGGATATCAATTGGTTACGCTGGATGAGCTGGTGCGCAATGGCGGCGTGCGAAAACCGCTCGAGTTAATTCCGGGATTCGACGCTGCTAGAATGAACCCGGATTATGAACAGGCGAAATATGAACTGGTTTATAAAGTCAATACGAACAAAAAAGAGGTTGCCCTGACCTTTGATGATTTCGGAAGCGACAAAACGGTAACCCGCATCCTTGATATTTTGGAGGAGCATGATGTGAAGGGCACCTTCTTCCTGCGGGCCAAAGGAGTGGAAAGCAACCCGAATTTGGCGCGGGCGATGGTCGAAGGCGGACACGATGTGGCCAATCATTCTTACAGCCATCCCGTCGTTACATCGCTAACGCCGGAAGAGCTGCAGCAGGATGTCGTCAAGGCCCACCAGGTTATTACGGAGGCCATACAACAGCAGCCTGTCATGCTGTTTCGCCCGCCGACCGGCGTGGTAGATGACGAACGGGCCAAAGCGCTGGCAGCTGCCGGTTACCCCGCCATTGCAATGTATGATGTGACTACGCTGGATTGGGATATTTCCAACAGTGCCGACGATATCGTGAACGGAGTTATGACCAAGACACAAAAGGGAAGCGTCATTCTGCTTCATATGCTGGATGACATTCATACCATTGAGGCCCTGCCCCGAGTACTCGAAGGGCTGAAGAATAAAGGATATACGTTTGTAAAAATGGCGGACATGATGCAGCTGCAGGACAAAGCCGCAATGGAGATGGAATAGGATGGAATTATATGTGAATATGTTGGACCGCGTTGACAAATTAGCAGTTGTCGGTCTTGGATATGTGGGCCTGCCGCTGGCGGTCGCATTCTCAAGAAAGCTGGATGTCATCGGCTTCGATCTGAGCGAGGCCAAGGTGCAGCAGTACCGCAGCGGATTCGATGCTACCGGTGAGATCGGGGATACTTCGCTTGCGAACTGCTCGGCGTCCTTCACCTCGGATCCGGACAAGCTGAAGGAAGCACGCTGCTTTATTGTCGCCGTTCCGACACCCGTAAAAAGCGGAAATGTCCCGGATCTGAAATTTGTGCGCAATGCCAGCCGATTGGTCGGCCGCGCATTGACCCGGGGAGCGGTTGTTGTGTATGAGTCAACGGTTTATCCGGGCGTAACGGAGGAGGTTTGCATTCCGATTCTTGAAGAGGAGTCCGGCCTGCGCCTGGGCGAGGATTTCAAGGTGGGGTATTCCCCGGAACGAATCAATCCCGGAGACCAGGTACACCGACTCGAGACCATCGTGAAAATTGTGTCCGGTAATGACCCGGAGGCACTGGAGACGGTTGCCAGCCTATATGAGCTGATTATTGATGCAGGCGTTCATCGGGCGGAAAGCATCCGGGTGGCGGAAGCAGCCAAAGTCATCGAGAATGCCCAGCGCGATATCAATATCGCTTTCATGAATGAGCTCTCGATGCTGTTCAACGAGATGGATATCGATACGAATGCCGTGCTGCGGGCTGCAGAAACGAAATGGAATTTCCTCCCGTTCCGGCCGGGGCTTGTTGGCGGACATTGCATCGGAATTGATCCATATTATTTGACGTACAAGGCCGAGGATACGGGATATCATTCCAAAATTATTTTGGCCGGGCGGCATATTAATGACGGAATGGGGAAATACATCGCTCAGCATGTCATTAAACTCGCGGTTCGCCAAGGTATCGATCTGATGAGGGCGAAGGTGGCGGTAATGGGTCTGGCCTTTAAGGAAGACTGCCGGGATATCCGCAACTCCAAAGTCATCGATATTATTACGGAGCTGCAGGACTACGGAATTCAACCGATGGTCGCGGACCCGCATGTGGACCCGTATCAGGCTAATGAGGAATATGGTATCGAGCTGTCGGACATGAGCGAATTGAAAGACATTCAGATTGCGGTTGTCGCCGTCGCTCACCGGGAGTTCAAGCAGCTTGGGATTGCCGAATTCAAGGACATGTTTAGCTCTGAAGGAGAGAAGCTTCTGATCGACGTGAAGGGAGCTTATCCAAAAATCGAATATGAAGCAAATGGCTTTCATTATTGGAGTTTGTAACGATGGGAGAAAGCAATGAGGATTATAAAAAGAAAGCAACCGAAGAGCACTAAAGAAGTTCTTGCGGTTCCGCGCACGGATAGACGTACTCTTTCCTATGTACCTGACCCGGAGCAGATTCGTTTGAACGCGGACCGGAGAGGCAACCGGGCTGAGCAGCCCGGGGATGATTTGTCCAGCTCTGAATATTTAAATAAGCTGCGTATGCTCAGCTTGCGTTATGAAGCGGAATTTGAAGTATGGATCGTCCCCAAGGGGAAAAAGAAAAAAGCCGGGATTAAGGGACAGGCAGCCGACATTTCGGCCACGGGCCTGCTGCTCAAGCTGCCGGACGCTTCTTCAGGTCTTGAAGTGGGCGACAAGGTGAAAGCCCGATTCCGGATCCCGCCAGGCGCGATGCCGGAAGGTTTCGAATCGGCTGTAAGGATGGATGCAAGCATCGTTCGTCGGGCCACGAATTTGGCAGAATCCGGTGAAGAACATATGCTTGCCTTGGAATTTGAGAAGCCGCTGACTGAATATTTTCAGCGCAAACGGTGGGGATATTCCGTATATTCTGCCAGCGCGTTGATGTTCGTGGCGGTGCTCTTCATCATACTGATGCGGGCCGAGAGCATTATCTATTTTAAATACAACATGGTGCTGTATTTGTACAGCTTAATCGCAGCCCTGTTTTTGCTAACTCGCTATCTGTTTGGGGCATTGTACCGCGATGTGCCGATCCATCCGGATTATACACCAGGGGTTTCGATTATCATCCCCTGCTTCAATGAAGCGGATTGGATTAAACGTACGATTCTCAGCTGTATTAATCAGGATTATCCGGTAGATAAGCTGGAGGTCATCGTCGTAGATGACCGATCGACAGACCAATCGGTGCAGCAGATCAAGGATATGATTGAAGTGATTCACTCCGAGGCGGAGCGTTACGCGACCCGCGAACGCTTGTCCTATACGGTGCTGCCGGAGAATGCGGGCAAGCGGGCCGCCCTGGTCAAGGGCGTGGAGATGGCGAAGCATGATTTGGTGGTCTTCGTGGACTCCGACAGCTTTCTGGACCCGACGGCGATTCGCCACCTCGTTCAGCCTTTTCAGGACCCTAAGATGGGCGGCGTGGCCGGCCGGACGGACGTCGAGAACAAATATACCAATAATATGACGAAGCTGCAGACGGTCCGTTATTATATTGCCTTTCGGATCATGAAAGCGGCGGAGTCCTGGTTTGACAGCGTGACCTGCTTGTCGGGCCCGTTATCCTGCTATCGGAAAGAGCTGATCCTGCAGCATGCGGACGCCTGGCTGAACCAGAAGTTTCTGGGCAGACCCGCCACCTTCGGGGATGACCGAAGCATGACGAACTTTATTTTGAAAACACATCGCACCGGTTACCAGGATTCCGCCATATGCTCGACGATTGTCCCTTCGCAGATGAAGGTGTTCCTGAAGCAGCAGATGCGCTGGAAGCGCTCCTGGCTGCGCGAGTCGCTCCGGGCCGGAAGCTTTATTTGGCGGAAAGAGCCGTTTATGGCATTGTTTTTCTACATAGGCCTAATCGTGCCGATTGCCGCGCCTGTCGTGGTTGCCTATAACTTGATGTACGTGCCGATCGTTCACGGCATTTTCCCGGGGACCTTCCTGATGGGCTTGCTGCTGATGGCGCTGCTGATGAGTCTTGCCCACCTGCTGTTTCGCAAGAGCAAGCTCTGGGTGTTCGGCTTCGTGTTCTGTCTGTTCTATGAGTTTGTCCTGCTATGGCAGATGCCGGTGGCCTGGTTTACCTTCTGGAAGTCGACATGGGGGACCCGGGAAACACCGCAGGATATTGAAGCTAGAGAGAAGAAGGAAGCCCGCAAGCGTAAAGGCAAAAAATTCGGATTACCGTTCTGATCGTGTCAAAGCGGTTGAAGTGAGGATGACAAATGGGTAAAAAACAAAAAACAGCCCTCAATGTTCAGCGAAAAAATCGCCGCAAAATCATCAAAGTTACGGCACAGGTCGTTGTATTGGCCGTAGTAGCCGTCCTGCTGGCGGATGCGATTTTCGATTTTCGCACCTATAAGGAGCCGGACAGAGCGGCTTGGCGTCAGGATCAGGGCTTTATTGCGCTATCCTATTTCGGGGTCGGCCGCACCGGGACATCCAAGCTCGTATCCAAGAGCCAGCTGGATGCACAATTGAAGGCCTTATATGAACAGGGCTACACCACGATTTCGCAGCAAGATATTATCGATTATTATCGTAATGGCAAGAAGCTGCCGGATAAAGCGCTGTATCTGTCCTTTGAAGATGGACGGAATGACTCCGCGCTGTTCGCGCAGCCGCTGCTGGAGAAATACAACTATAAGGCCACCTTCCTGTCCTATGCGGACAAAATGGGCAACAGTGAACGGAAATTTCTGCAGCCGAAGGATATGCTGAAGATGACCCGCACCGGTTATTGGGAGCTGGGGACCAACGGCAACCGGCTGACTTATATTAATATTTTTGATCGTGAAGGCCGTTATATCGGCGTTAAGGATGAGGGTGAACTGACCAGCAAATCCAACGTGGAGTATTACAACCACTATTTGATGGATTTCATTCGCGACGAGAACATGATACCGCTCGAGAACCGCGCGGAGATGGAAGAACGGATTCAAGCTGATTATGAGGCGATGAATAAAGTCTACACGGAATCGCTGGGTTACGTTCCAGGGACGTATATGATCATGCACGCCAATGCGCTTGGCAGCGGCATGAATCAGCTTGTAGCTGATACCAATACGGAGCAGATTAGGCAGTTGTTTGGGATGAATTTCAACCGGGAAGGAATGGCCTTCAATTCGCAGGATAGCGATCTTTATAATCTGACTCGGGTCCAGCCTGCTCCTTACTGGTCCACCAACCACCTGTTGATGAAGCTGCACAAGGACCAAGGACAAGCTATGCAGTTTGTTCGGGGGGACAAGCAGCAGGCTGACAACTGGGAGCTGCTTGGCGGAGCGGCTGAATTTGCGGATAACCGTTTCGTGGTCACATCGCCTCCGTCTCAGGCAGGGACGGTTTATTTAAAAGGTAGTGAAGAGACTGACGTAACCGTCTCGGCTAAAGCGCTCGGCAATGTGGTAGGACGGCAGTCCATCTATGTCCGTTACGACAGGACCAAGGGCTCTTACGTAAGGCTCCTTCTGGAGAACAATAACGTGGTGGTAGAGCAGAAGCGAGCAGGTCAAGCGCCCGAGGAGCTGTTCACTTATTCCCTGCCGAAGGTCGAGTGGGGTGAAGAGGATCTGCAATTCGACAAAGCATCGGTATATACCAAGGAACAGACGCAGGCCGGAGATCGGGATGATGAGAATGAGTATCCGGTCAACATACTTGGCAACCGCTCGTTGGAGATTTCGGTGAAAGGCCATTCCGTGTCGGTGAGTGTCGATCAACAGTTAATTCTGGACCAGCAGCCTGTGGATGTTTCGATTGGCGCAGGGGGCGTGGCGTTTGAATCGCAATATCACGAGCAGAATGAGAAGGATGATATTTACGACGCTATTTTTGAAGATGTCAACATAACATCTGAGCCTGCGGGCGGCGATCGGAAGCTGCTGTTTACGAACAAGCCGTCCGGACTGACCGGAGTCCTGACAGGCGTGCAGAGAAGTTTGAACCGGGCGGTTGACTGGGCTGTGGAGACCTTTTAAAATTCGGATGGCGTAGGACGTGAACAAGAATGAAGAATCGCAGGAGGAAATGGGCAGGAGCAGTGGTGCTGATGGCTTTGTGCGCTGCTGTCTCCTTCTGGTGGCTGCGCACCGAAGAGCAGGAGAAAGCACTGCAGCCTCAGATACCGCAAACGGGAGTAAAGCTGTCTGCCTGGATTACGGATTGGCAGTGGAGGACGGGCATAACCGATATGGAGCAGCTCGGCAGCGAGCTTGAAGAGATCCATTTTTTTGCAGCCTACTTCAATCATAAAGACGAACTCCATTTTACTTCGGATTTTGGGGAGGGGCTGCCTGAATTTCAGGAGATTTCCCGGAAAGGGGCGCAGCTTCGCCGGGTCCTGACCATCGTAAACGATCGCTTCGATACCGATGGGACGGCGGATCAGAAGGATCCTGAGCTCATCTCCCGGATCGTGGCTACTCCGGAAAGCCGCAGCCTGCATATCGGGCACATTCTGACTGCAGTATCCCAACATGGCTTTCGTGGCGTCGAGCTGGATTACGAGAAGGTACGCAAGGAAGATTGGGCGAATCTGTGCGCTCTTTACGAGGAGCTGTATGAGCGTTTACAAGCGGAGGGTTTCTCTCTTCGAATCGTCCTGGAGCCGGGGATCTCCCAGTCATCCTTGGAGTTGTTGCCGGCAGGCCCGGATTATGTCGTGATGGCCTATAACTTGTACGGAGGGCATAGCGGACCGGGGCCTAAGGCGGATCACGCCTTGATCAGAAAGCTGGCGGACAAACTGCGCGGGATTCCGGGAGACCATGCCATCGCACTGTCGGTTGGAGGGTTTGACTGGGCGAAGAACGGCAAGGTTGTCTCTTTAACGGAAAAGCGTGCGGTGGAGCTGGCGCATTCCATCTCGGAAGTGCCGAAGCGGGATTCGTCAAGCGGTGCCCTGCATTATGAATATACGGACGACCAAGGCATCGGCCATACGGTATGGTATGCAGATGGTATGACCATTGCCGGCTGGATGGATACGGCGAGAGATACGGGTGTTTCGAAGATTGCGATCTGGCGGCTTGGGGATATGGAAGAGGATACGTTGAAACAGCTGAAGGAATACCACCAGCAATCCCAACATAAGTAAATCTTATATGAAAAAAGGACATCCCATGGCTGTAAGAAGCCGCTAGGGGTGTCCTTTTGCGTAAAATATGACTAAAGTTGTAATCAGACAGTCATTCTGTGCGGATATACGCTCCGAAAGGGGCTGGATTAATGGATGAGTTTCGAGGCTCTCGCTTTACGTACAAGACCGCCGCTGGCGCGGTTGATCGGTTTCTTGAGCGCTATCCCGATCATCAGCGCAATTGCGGCAAAGATCAGCATGAACAGGACATCCCGGATGACAATATCCCATAGAATGCCGCCTACGGCTTCCCGCATCATGCTAATGGCGTAGGTGAACGGCAGATACGGATGCAATGCCTGGAAGAAGGGCGGCGTCATCTGGATCGGGAACGTTCCGCCCGCGCCTGCGAGCTGCAGCACGAGAAGTACGATGGCCATCGCTTTTCCGACATTGCCGAATACGGACACCAGCGTATATACAATCAGCATGAAGATGGAGCTGATCAGCAGCGCAAACAGGATGAACCAGCCCGGATTCACGACATAGGTCCGCAGCAAATAGATATCACCCAGGGTGACGAATAGCGCTTGGAACAGGGCAATGGTGAGAAAGGTTAAATAGCGTCCGAAGTAAACCTCGATGCTGCGGAAGCTTCTCTCTTCATCATGAACCTCAACGGAGAGCAGGGAAACGAGCAGCAGGGCACCTACCCACAAGGATAAAGTCGTGAAGAAGGGAGACATGGCGGACCCGTAGTTCGGGATCGGATACAGGCGATTCTCTTCCAGCGTTACAGGCTCGGCAAAAAACTGGCTTTCGAGCTCGAAATTATTTTGAAGCAAATCAATAACCTCTTGAATATCTCCCTCAGCTTCCATCTCACGGAGCCGATTCGCCAGCTGCGTAATCCGAAGCTCGGCCTCCGGCAGACGGCTTTGGGCAAGCTGTACTTCTTCCCCGCCTACTTTAAGACCTTTCCGGGCGTCTTTGAGCAAATGCTGAATGTCGGGGACGCTGGCAAGCGCCTGGGTCAGCTCCTGCTGCACACGCTTGGCCGTGCCTGCGCCCTTGGTGAAGGCTTTGCTTATCGCCGGACCGATCTCCGTATCGTAGCGGCTTAACAGCGTGTTGGTCAGTCCCGTAATGTCATCGTTCAGCTTCTTCAGCTTATCGATGGCATCTGCTGGTGCTTCTTCTCCCCGTTCCACGGCTTGGGCTATCGTTTGGAGCACGGATTGAGCAGAGGTCCATCGTGCGGCAATCTCCTCGAGCTTGGCCGCCCCGGAAGCTGCTGCCGGGGAGATGGAGCCCAGCCGCTTGAACAATTGACCCAGCCGGGCTGCTGCTTTCGCTGCGGTCTCTGCGCGTTCCTGCGCAGCGTTCAGGCGGCTGGCAAGCTCCTTCGGGTCGATATCGGCTTGCCCCAGAGCGTCCAGCACTTGCGAGAGCGCTCCGGTGGTTGCAGCCAGTACCTCCAAGTCCTGACGCAGAGTTGGCTCCAGCGATTTCGATGCACCGGCGGCCTGATTCGCGAACTCCGCCAGCGCACCGGCCATGGCCTTGCCGTCCGTGGCAATTCCCTCAAGGCGAGGCAGGGCGGCGTCGGCTTGCTGAACCAATCGGTTGGCCAGCTTAATATCTTTTGCAGCTGTGCCCACCGCTTCATTGAGCTCCGGAAAGCTTTTTTCAAGCCGGAACAGAAGGCTTCGTACTTTATTGATGGCCGGGAGCTGGTTCTCGATCTCAATCCCGAGCGTGTTGAAAATCTCGAAGATGGTGCCGTTGGCGGTTTTGATGAAATTTTTGCTGATTTCCTCCACAACACCGGATGCGCCCTGGGCCGTCACTTTGGGAGAAATGGCGTTGATTTTTTCGTTCGTATAATAGAGGATCTGAGCTTTGACAGGCTCATTGGTCAGCACGGTGCCGATCCGGGCAGAGAAGTTCTCCGGAATAATGATAGCAGCATAATCATCGCCGCGTCGTACACCCTGAATGGCGTTCTCGCGATCATCCGTAAAACGCCACCCCAGCTTCTCATTGTGATGGAGGGACTCCACGATTTCCTTTCCCAGGTTAATGGGCTGATCGCGGAGGGTGGTGCCTTTATCCAGGTTGGCAACGGCAATGGAGATGCCGGAGGTCTGGCCGTAGGGATCCCAGGAGGCCTCAATGTTAAACCAGGCATACAGAGAAGGTAGAATAGCGAGCCCGACGATGATGACACTTGCAGCCCAATTAAGGATGATTCTCTGGATATCGGCAGAATATATGTGGAAGATATTCTTCATGGAGCGCTCCTGTCTTGTACGTAGTTGGTGCTAGTATGCCGCCAAATCCGTGCCAAGATACGAAACGAGCCGATCCTTTATCTCTTCCTTGAAGGTGTGCCATTCGCAGAGCAGACAGCCATCATATCCGCGGCATAAATACTGGACCTGCAGCCCTTCCTCGGCTGTACCGCTCTGGCCATGAATCCGGATGCCGCGCCTTCTCATTTGTTGTTGTAGGAACCAGGCATGATCAGAATATCCTTTTTTAATGAGCTGCAGATTTAAGATATAGAGTTCACCCATTTTCAGTTTAAGGGTCTTGAGAATCTGAATATCCCTCTCGAGAACTGACTGAATGAAGTGATGCAGCAGATAATCTCGGATCAGGGCTTCGTCTTCTAGCGAGGGCGGAGGAGGAGTGGAAGGTTTCATCATAAGAGACACATCCTCAAACATAAATAAATACAAGAACATATGTTCTATATAATACACATGCTATGCCAACAATATACGGCGCGCAACCATTAATTTCTGGTAATTGTTATTTGCCTCCAGTGGATTCATGACGGCATATCGTTTACACTCCTGATAACTGCATTCATCAGGAGGCGATTCATTCATGATTCTTCATAAAGGCGAAATACTGTTCAGGCAAGGAGATAGCGGGGATCATCTATACCACATCCGGAGCGGAATGTTCAAGGTAACCCGTCTCCATCCGAATGGCAATATGGTGCTTTTCAATATTTTATATCCCGGTGAAACGGTGCCGCACCATTCCCTGATCAGCCCGAAGGAGACACATGGAACGGCGATCGCTCTGATCCAGAGCGAAGTGGAGGTCATATCGGCTGATGCGTGGTACCGCCAGCTTGCGGAGGATTCGCAGAAACCGCTCGAGGTTGCCAGATTGCTGCAGGAAAAGGTGCGGTTCATGCAGATGAGGCTGGATCACTTGACGGTCGGAGGACCTGCGGAGCGGCTTGAGCTGCTGATCCAGTGGCTGGACGAGTATTCACAGGGAATACACTTGACCGAGTATCTGACGCAGGAAGAGATCGGACAGCTGATCGGCGTGAGAAGAGAAACGGTAAACCGGCTGCTGCGGGAACAGGGCAAGCATATCTAGTTCGGAATTTTGAGGACGGTATGAACGCCAGGGTACATAGGTTTATAAAATGCGCATGACCAGAACCGGCATATGGTTTTGTTCTTCGCTGAATAATAGTCGACAGCAAGCGTGTTCCATCTAAAAAGGGTGCCTGTCTTTATGCAAGACAGGCACCCTTTGATGGTGTAATACGGTTATTTTAATCTTCCAATGTACCAGCCGGGCCGAAAAATTCATAATGAATCCGATCCGAAGGTACCTCCATCGATTTCAAATGACTGTTCACGGCTCGCATGAACGGAACGGGGCCGCAGAAGTAGAAGTCCGCCTTGGCATCAACGGTTTTGCGCAGGAAATCAAGATCAATATAGCCTGCTTGGTGACACTGATCCTCCGATTCCGGTTGTTCATAAATGATATAAGAGGTTAGCTGCGGATATTTGGAGGCAAGCGCATCAATGTGAGCTTTCATCGCATGCTGGCTGCCGCACTTGGCCGCATGAATAAAGGTTACGTTTCGGTCAGGCTGTTCCAGCAGCACGGTTTCGAGCATGGCCACCATCGGGGTTAAACCGACGCCGCCGCTGATCAAGACAAGCGGAAGATCGCTGTCCGTATCCAGCGTAAAGGTACCGGCCGGAGCCGTGACCTCAAGAACGGTCCCAACCTCGGCATGGTGGTGCAGCCAAGTGGAGACGACACCTGCGGGCTTTCCTTCCAGTTCATCCTCACGCTTGACCGTAATTCTGTAGTATGGTTGACCCGGTGCGGACGAGAGACTGTAATGACGATTATGATAATAGGCTTCACCTTCGGGTTTCACCCGGAGCGTGATATATTGACCGGGTTGATAAGCGGAAATTTCGCCGCCGTCCTGCGGGACCAGATAAAAGGAAGTGATAACGGAGCTTTCTTCCACCTTCCGGTCAATGACAAAATTGCGGTATCCGCTCCAGCCGCCGGCCTCGTTCGCGGCTTGTTGGTACATATCCGCTTCAATGCCAATGAAGACATCGGCAATAGCCCCGTAAGCTTCGGCCCAGGCCTCGATAATTTCGGGCGTTGCAGCGTCTCCCAGCACTTCCTTCATGGCGGCGAGCAGCGTTTCGCCAACGATTGGATAGTGCTCGGGCTTAATGTTTAATGCCCGGTGTTTGTGTCCGATCTGCTTAACAACCGGGACGATCGCTTCAAGACGGTCGATATGGGCTGCGGCGGCGTATACGGCATTGGCAAGGGCAAAGGGCTGTTTTCCTTCTCGTTGATTCGCATGGTTGAATATGTTAAGAAGCTCCGGATGATGATGAAACAATTTTTGGTAAAATGCAGTCGTAATTGCCGTTCCATGTGTTTCAAGAACAGGAACGGTCGATTTAACGACCTCAATCGTATGCTGGCTTAACATGCAGACTCCCCCTGATTCATAATTCGAATTCGTATTCGATTTAAGTATAGACAAGGGAAGAAGGGGTATTTGTGATTTAAGTCACATCGGATTTAGCGAATATGTGAACAGAACGACGATATTTTATGGAGGGAGTTCTTAAAGCGAGTTTTTTTACATATTTCATATATATATTCCAGTTCATTCTAGCCAGCTGTTTAGCTTGTATGCCAACTGTGTTATAATAATGTAAGCAGTCTAATTAAAACGAGAAAGGATCAGGATACCATGTGTCCCCGAAGGACGAATCCCCAAAGGACGATTTGGAAACGTTATGATCTCTCATACACATAGCTTCCTTCGTAGAGCGAAGTCGGACGTCAGAAGACAAGGACGGTCTCTTACGAAAGGATGGGAACTATGGTTCGAAGGATGAACTCCTCCAGGTTGCCTCTATGTAGAGATTGGCCTATGTCTGACCAATCTACTACGACAAGAGGGATCCTGTATGAGGAAAAGACAAAACAACACAATTATCACCATGTCGGCGATGTTGTTCGGAACGTTTTTAATGGCTTTTACGTATTATCACATTAATTTTCACAATCATTTAACCGAAGGCGGCTTTGTCGGCCTTGCGCTGCTTGGCAAATATGCGCTTGATATTCCGCCCGCATTAAGTATGGTCCTCATGGACATACCGGTTCTGCTGGTTGCCTTATTCATCAAAGGTCGGAAGTTCATTATCAATACCGTTGTTGCGGCGAGCATGTTCACCTTGTTCTACGCATTGATCGAGCGGTATTCCACGCTTGTGATCGATCTGAATCATAACTTGCTGGCAGCCGCGCTGCTGTCCGGTTTATTGACGGGCTTTGGTGCAGGCATCGTGCTCCGTTTTGGCGGAGCGACAGGCGGTGACGACGTGATCTCCGTGCTGTTCAGCGAGTGGAGCGGGCTTAAGGTAGGGACGGTGTTTTTCCTGATGGATGCCGTAGTACTGCTATTATCGCTATTCTACATGCCATTGGTTGAAACCTTATATACTATATTAGCCGTATCGATTGCCGGACAAGTGATCACCATTACAGTGACGTACGGTACCGAGAAAACGGAAAAGAAACCGATTCGGAAGGCGGTCCGTGCCCCAAGCACTCCGGTTACTCCGAAGACAGCGCAGCATACTGTTAGCGGCCGTTCATAAGACGGTCCAACTAAGAGAAGCTCACCCGCATGCAGGGTGAGCTTCTTTCGTATGCTTATGCCCGGATTTTCACTTCTCGTCCTTCGGATGATTCTCATCCCACTCCTGTGCCTTGGCGGTGGCGATAGCGATGGCACGACCTTCATCGTAATCTTCCTCCAGCAGGGCATTGGCAATTTCCACGGCTTTATTCCTCACCCGGGGCTCCAGGTTTTTCATGGATGGCGGATAATCATGTTTGCTCCAAGGCATGTGCAATCCCTCCAGTTGATCTCTAATTTGTATGTAATGTATATTACCCCGTCCGGCCAAATTGAATAAGCGGGTTCAATCGTACCAAAAAGTGCATTGCCCTGAAGGGCAATGCACTAGGAAACTTGGATTTATTCAAACAGCTGCAAATACTCGCCGTAGCCTTCCTTTTGCATCTCTTTCTTCGGTACAAACCGCAGTGCCGCAGAATTGATGCAGTAGCGAAGCCCGTTCGGCCCTGGTCCGTCGTCAAATACATGGCCGAGGTGCGAGTCGCCTTTTTTGCTTCTTACCTCGGTGCGGACCATCATATGGGTAAGATCCATTTTTTCCTTAATGTTGTATTCGCGAATCGGACGGGTGAAGCTCGGCCATCCGCAGCCGGCATCATATTTGTCCGTTGAGCTGAAGAGCGGCTCGCCGGATACGATGTCCACGTAAATGCCTTCCCCGTGATGGTCCCAGAACTCATTGTGGAACGGAGGCTCAGTTGCGTTATTCTGGGTCACTTCATATTGGATCGGTGTCAGGCGCTGTTTAAGCTCGGCCGGATCTACCGGATCCGACCAGTGCTGCTCAATGAAATCCTCGCGTCCTGAACCTTTGCGATAGCGCTTGTAATGGCTCGGGTTTTTCTTGTGATAATCCTGATGATATTCTTCAGCGTCATAGAAAGTGCTGGCGGGAATGATGGGCGTTACGATCGGTCCATCGAATCGTCCGCTGGCAGCTACGGCTTGCTTGGATTGTTCCGCAAGTTTACGCTGCTCCTCCGTGTGGTAAAAAATAGCAGTCCGGTAAGATGTGCCCCGGTCATGGAATTGTCCGCCCTCATCCGTAGGATCGATTTGCTGCCAGAAGAGCTCGAGCAGCTTTTCGTAAGGGAATACTTCCGGGTTATACGTGATTTGAACAGCCTCGTAATGACCTGTTGTATCAGAGCATACCTCTTCATAGGTCGGATTTTCCTTATGGCCGCCCGTATAGCCGGAAACGACCTTCAGAATGCCCGGCAGCTCATCAAAAGGAGAGACCATACACCAGAAGCAGCCTCCCGCAAAGGTAGCCAATTCACTTGGGGTTGAACGATTATTCATCTATTATCCCTCCATCGTTATAACATATAAATGTAAGTCTTACTCTATATTATAATCATTTTGGTCAGGGAAACCAAAACTATGCTCCGTTTAAGCCGGTCTCCCTTTATACCACCGGATAGCGGCCAGACACAAAGCGGTAACCAGCATAAGTCCGCCTGCGATACCCGCGAAGAGGAGCGGATGATCGGAAAACCCGCTGCCCAGCCAGGCATACAGGAGAATCGCGGGGATTTTACCGATGGCTGAAGCGGTTGTGTACGTCCAGAATGGAATAGATGCGACGCCGGCATAAATATTGACGGCCATTTGCGGTATGATGGGCAGTAAGCGCGCGAGCAGGATCGACTGAAAGGGCCGCCTTTCTACCAGGGCTGTAAACCTATGGATAGCCGCGTATTTGCCGAGCAATCGCCTGCCGGGCTCCTGGTACAAGGACCGTACTGCCGCATACAGGATGACGGCCGCTATCGTTGTTCCGAACCACGCAATGGCTGCAGCCCAGAGTGTCCCATATGCATAACCGAGAATAGCGATAATGACTTTATAGGGAGCAACGGGAAATAAGGCAAGCAGGGCTGCCAGCAGGATCATCAGGTAGAGCGGGGGATTTTCTCCCAGCCAGTCCATGATTTCGTGTCTGTATGCAAATGCCAGTATCAGGGCTGTGGAATAAATTGCGGGTATGATCCATCTCTTCATGTACAATCCTCACTTTGCGATAGTCAAAGTCAACCAGAATAGCACCATGATAGCAAAAAAACAGGACTGCTGCCCATATTTCGGACAGCTAAGCATTCGATTTCGGTGGGAAAAATTGAATATACAAGCGATTTTTCATATGTTATAATATGCCCAATCGAATAGTTCCCAAAGGGGAGTAGCTTCATAAGAAAACCTTCCATCGTGGCCTTTCAAGGATGAGCAACCGCGATTCAAAGGTAGGTTTTCTTGCGATATAGAATTTCATGGGTTCCGCTGATAACTTATAAATTCTATATCGTAAGTAAAGTCGTCATTACGGGATCAACCATCCCCGGCTTTATTGGCAACGATTATGTTGTTTAGCGAGACCTTTGCCTGATTTCTTTATGAATGAGGTGGAGGTCTATTTTTGCGTCCAAAAAACGCTGTAGACCTTGTAATCTAAGGGAACAGCGTTTTTTTTGGTGGAGGACATCGGTAGGTGTAAACCTAAAGAAAATGCAGAAAGGATGGGAGAAGCATGGATATAATGTCGATGGATTTTTGGATGGCACTGCTGTCGATTGTCCTCATTGACCTTGTGTTGGCAGGCGATAACGCGATTGTTATCGGGCTTGCCGCTCGTAATGTCCAGAAGGAGGACCAGAAGAAGGTCATCCTGTGGGGTACCGTCGGTGCGATTGTGATTCGTATCGTGGCCACACTTCTCGTTGTACAGCTCTTAATGATCCCCGGCTTGCGATTGATCGGTGGCTTTGCCCTGTTGTGGATTGCCTACAAGCTGATGGTGGATGAGAAGCAGCATGAAATTTCCGCTGGCAACCAAATGTGGGCGGCAATCCGTACGATTATTATTGCGGACGCTATGATGGGACTGGATAACGTGCTTGCTGTAGCTGGCGCTGCTGGCGAAAGCTTCATGCTGGTTATTATCGGACTTGCGATTTCGGTTCCCATTATGGTGTGGGGCAGTACCATTATCCTGAAGTTGACGGATCGCTTTCCTATTATCATCACGATCGGTGCTGCCGTGTTAGCTTGGACCGCATCGAAGATGATTGTGGAAGAGCCGATGATTCACAGCTGGTTCGCCAATGGCGTTCTGAAGTATGGTTTTGAAATTCTTGTTATTGCCATTATCATCAGTCTTGGAACTTGGATGAAGAAGAATGACCAAAAAGCGAAGAGCAATCCGGTGCAGGTCAAGATGGTTGACTAGTTTAGACTTTGTCTGAGCGCAAGTAAACGGTATAATGTCTTCATGAACGAAGAGAGCTCGAAGCCCTTTTCGCATGAGGAGGGGTAACACATGGAATATACGGAAAAATCCGTAGAAGAACGGATTGCGGAGTCGTACCGCCAGGACGAGGATATGATGATCCTCGTGTTTGCCCAGTGGTGTGTGAATCACGGACTTGACCCAGCGGAACTGTACCGTAAGGCATATCCGAATCAGCCGGACAATGAGCGGCTGGCCCGGGTGCTGGAATTAACGGTGCCCAAGGAAGAAGCTGGTGAAATACCGGATCAGACCCTGCTTGGCGTCCTGTCGTTATTCGGAAATGAAGACTTGGCTATCGTTGTATCCGAGGCAGCGGCCACGCTAGACCGTGATAAGAAGTAATTTTGGAATCATGGAATATATTACATGTGATTCAAGAAAGAAGCGGGTCGATCAAGGAAAAACCTTGGTCGACCCGCTTTTTTACTGTACAGATGGCACGATCAGTTCGACGTTCGGCTGGCCATGCGGAATTGTTTGGGCGAAACGCCGAATCGGGAGCGGAAAACGCGGTGAAAATAAGTATAGTTGGCAAAGCCGGACGTTTCGGCGACATCCTCCAGCGAGAGAGGACTAAACACAATCCGTTCCTTGGCCATGCTCAGGCGAACGTCCATTGTGTATTGCATAATGGTGGTGCCGAACGCTTCTTTGAACAGATGGACTGCCCGAGAGACACTAATGCCGACATGGGCCGCGACGTCCTCCAGCTTGAACATCGAGGAGGCATTCTCTTCAATGTAATTTTTCATGCGGTAGGCAAGATACGTCTTGGGTGTGGTCGATGGCTGCTCCGATAACAGGCGGTCCACTTCGAGGCACAGAATCCGCACCGTGTAATCCGAAATCTCCGGATAAGGATCCGATACACGACGCTGCTCCAGCAGAATTTGCCGAAACAGACTCAGGTAACGCTCTTCCAGTGGAACCCGAATTTTGGTTGGGCGTTTCTTGGAATTCCACCACGCGTCAGCCCAGGGACCCTTGAAAAAAATATGGTAATCTCCGCTTTCGATGGTTAACTCACCCAAAGCGTTATATTCGTCATCTATTCGGAGTTCATAGGGTTGTCCTGGCGTGAAGATCAACAGATCCCCTGCTTCAACGAGTGACAGCTCGCCATCAATTTTGGCACGGCATTTGCCGTCGGTCTGCCATCGCATCAGGTAGGTGTCGAAACCGTCAGCCAGGGACATCTTGAAAGGTTTACGATGAAATGAGAAATCCGCTGCTACGACTTGGTTGGAAAGATTTGAATCCATTGCTAAAGTCCCCTTTGAAGAATAAGAAAATAATGACCAGATTGTTCATGTTTTAATCATATTCTTCATTTTAAACGAAAGCATAAAAGAATACCATGGTACTAGTCCGAGCACATCTAAAACACTCAAGGAGTGACAGCGATGAAAAAAATGAAAGCAGGTATAATTGGCTGCGGAAACATCAGCGGCGTATACTTCACGAACTTAAAGAACAGCCCTTGGGTTGAAGTCGTGGCATGTGCTGACCTTATTCCGGACAACGCGAAGAAGAAGGCCGAAGAGTTCAACATCCCGAACGTGTATACAGTTGAGGAGATGCTTGCACAGACTGACATTGAGTTTATTATTAATCTGACCATTCCGGCCAGCCACGCCAATGTGGATATTGCCTCGCTGGAAGCAGGGAAGCATGTTTACAGTGAAAAGCCGCTGGCGATTACCCTTGATGAAGCCCTACGGGTGCTAAATATGGCAGATCAAAAAGGACTTCGCGTCGGCTGCGCGCCCGATACGTTTCTGGGCTCCGGTGTACAGACGGCCAAAGCCGCGATTGAATCCGGGCTTATTGGCAGACCTGTTGCCGCTACGGCGTTTATGATGGGTTCAGGACCGGAAGCTTGGCATCCTAATCCTGAATTTTTTTACGCGTCGGGCGGAGGTCCAATGATGGATATGGGTCCTTACTATGTATCGGCTCTCGTAGAGCTGCTTGGTCCTGCAAGCCGGATCAGCGCGTCCACCGGCATCCAGATTCCAGACCGCGCCATCGGCTCCGGTCCGCTCCAAGGAAAACCGATCACGGTTCAGACCCCAACACATTTAGCAGGGACGCTGGATTTTGAGAACGGTGCCATTGCAACCATGATTACAAGTTTCGATATCTTTGGCGGATCGAACCTGCCCTGGATCGAAATCTATGGCACGCAGGGAAGCCTCAGTCTCGGGGATCCGAACTACTTTAACGGCGAAGTGAAGCTCCGGAAGCACGGCTCCGAGGAATGGGAGCTGCTTGACCCCGCATTTGAATGCGGGAAGAACGAGCGGGGGCTGGGTATCAATGATATGATCCAATCAATTCATGAGCAGAAGGACCATCGCGTGAGTGCCCGTCTGGCATACCACGTGCTGGAGATTATGCAGTCGTTCCAGCAGTCTTCGCTGGAGGGCCGACATATCGTTCTGCAAAGCACATACCGCTACGGCAAACTTCCGGCGCCGCAGCAGGCAAACATGTCGGAATAGCGAACTGGCAGCCCGCTTCATATTCTTGTACACTGGTTATGAACGACATGCAAACCAGCTTCTGACGGATCTGACAGGGTTTTTGAGTTCTTGGAAATGGTCCGCATGAAAGCGTTGCACTAATATTTGGAGAGTTTCCAAAATGATCAAATGCCTATGGGGAGGAAATGGACATGTCGAAAACGTTGAAGATCGGAATTATCGGTTGCGGGGGAATCGCCAACGGCAAGCATATGCCGAGCTTGAAGAAGCAGGCGCAGGCGGAACTGGTCGCTTTTTGCGACATCGTAGAAGAGCGTGCGCAGAAGGCGGCTGCTGAGTACGGGGTTGAAGGCGCAAAAGTGTACACGGATTTCAGAGAATTGCTGCAAGACGGCAGCATCGATGTTATCCATGTATGTACGCCGAACGATTCTCACTCCGAGATTACGGTAGCATCCCTTGAAGCCGGCAAGCACGTGATGTGCGAAAAGCCTATGGCGAAGACCGTTTCCGAAGCCAAAGCCATGCTGGACGCCGCAAAGCGTACAGGGAAAAAACTTACCATCGGTTACAACAACCGTTTCCGCGACGATAGCATGTATCTGAAAGGCGTCTGTGAGGAAGGCGAGCTGGGCGAGATCTACTACGGTAAAGCGCTGGCTGTTCGCCGCCGCGCCGTTCCGACCTGGGGCGTATTCCTTGACGAAGAGAAGCAAGGCGGAGGTCCGTTGATCGATATCGGTACCCATGCACTGGATTTGACCTTGTGGCTGATGGACAACTACAAGCCGAAGAGCGTGCTGGGATCCACGTTCCATAAACTTGGTCAACGGGAGAATGCGGCGAATGCGTTCGGTCCTTGGGATCCGAAGGAGTTCAAGGTAGAGGATTCGGCATTCGGGTTCATTACGATGGAGAACGGCGCAACGATTATTCTGGAATCCAGCTGGGCCCTTAACGTCGTTGAGACCGGCGAAGCCAAAGCCGTGCTGGCAGGTACGGAAGGCGGGGCTGACATGAAGGACGGTCTGCGAATTAACGGCGAGAAAATGAGCAGATTGTACGAAACCAAAGTCGATTTGAATGCCGGCGGCGTAGCGTTCTATTCCGGCTCCAAGGAAAATGATGCGGACCGTGAAGCCAGAATGTGGCTGGAGGCCATTATTGAGGATAAGGACCCTGTGGTTAAGCCGGAGCAAGCGTTTGTTGTAACGCAAATTCTGGAAGCGATCTATGAATCGGCGAAGACAGGAAAAGCGGTTTATTTCGATAACTAAATCTTGCAATCCCTACTAATATTAAGGTAAACCAGGAGGTATACAATGAAATTAGGCGTATTTATGGTATTGTTGAGCGGACGTAAATTGGAGGATGCTTTGGACTATGTGGCATCCAAGGGTCTTAAAGCGGTTGAGATCGGAACAGGCGGTTATCCTGGGAATGCGCATTGCAACCCGGTCGAGCTGCTGGAGAATGAAACTGCGCTGAAAAACTTCAAAAATGCGGTGGAATCCCGTGGGTTGATCATTAGCGCATTGAGCTGCCATGGCAACCCGCTTCATCCGCAAAAAGCGATTGCGAAAGAGTTCCATGACACATACGTAAAAACGGTAGAGCTTGCCGAGAAGCTTGAAGTACCTGTTGTTAACACATTCTCCGGCTGCCCAGGCGACCATGAGGATGCCAAATACCCGAACTGGCCGGTTGCGCCTTGGCCTAACGACTACCAAGAGATTCTGACTTGGCAGTGGGATAACAAGGTCATTCCTTACTGGACCGAATGGGGTAAATTTGCTGCAGACCGCAATGTGAAGATTGGTTTGGAATTGCACGGCGGATTCTCCGTTCATACGCCTGGCACGCTGCTCCGTTTACGTGAAGCGGCAGGCGAAGTGATCGGTGCCAACCTGGATCCGAGTCATATGTGGTGGCAAGGGATCGACCCTGTTCAAGCGATTCAAATTTTGGGCCGCGAAGGGGCAATCCACCACTTCCACGCGAAGGATACAAGCATTGACCCGATCAACGTGAACAAGCACGGTCTGACCGATATGCAGTCTTATGCCAATATGCTGGATCGCGCTTGGCAGTTCCGCAGCGTAGGCTATGGGCATGACGTGAAGGAATGGGCGGATATGATGAGTGCCCTTCGTCTGGTTGGATATGATTATGTCGTAAGCATTGAACATGAAGATGGATTGATGTCGATTGAAGAAGGCTTCTCCAAAGCGGTGCAAAATCTTCAGCAAGTGCTGATCGAAGAGCCGCTCGGAGAAATGTGGTGGGTCTAACAGCTTAGCGTAACAACCGAATAAGCAATTAGGGGGAACAGCAAGATGCTTAACGTAACCATTTGGAATGAATTCGTACACGAGAAAATCCATGATGAGGTTCGGAACGTTTATCCAGCAGGGATTCACACAGCTTTGGCGGAGGGTCTGCAAAATCCGGATTTCGTTATCAGAACGGCAACGCTCGATCAGCCGGAGCATGGATTGACGGACGATGTACTAGATTCAACCGATGTGCTGTTGTGGTGGGGGCATATGGCTCATGACCAGGTAAGTGATGAAATCGTAAGCAAGGTCGTAAAACGCGTGCAGGATGGCATGGGTCTGATCGTTCTTCATTCCGGACATTTTTCCAAGCCGTTCAAAGCTTTGATGGGCACGAGCTGCGATTTGAAGTGGCGCGAAGCAGGAGAACAGGAAATTATTTGGAGTGTAAATCCGACACATCCGATTGCGGCAGGAATTACAGGCCCGATCATCATCGAGCACGAGGAAATGTACGGCGAGTTCTTCGATATTCCAGCCCCAGACGAGCTGGTATTTGTCAGCAATTTCGAAGGCGGCGAAGTATTCCGCAGCGGTTGCACGTTCAAGCGTGGTCATGGGAACATTTTCTATTTCCGTCCGGGGCATGAGACCTATCCAACCTACTACAACCCCGAAGTGCTGAAAGTGATCACCAATGCGATTAACTGGGCTAATTCTACAGCAGGCAAGCAAACCTTTGGCAACAGCCAGCCGGTTCGCGCGCTTCCCGTTTTAATCTAAGTTTACGAGCGTTTATTAAGAAGTCATGCGTTAACGAGTCGTTCAGGGGAAGCCCTTGAGCGGCTCGTTTTATCGTTGGCGGTGAATGTTCACCGAAATGTTTTTGACGGCTAGGGATAGAATATACCTAAGTATGGGGTATTGTATGATATACAAGAAGGGGGGCTGTACACATGAATGAAGTACAAAGCGCACCTGTAGATCCCGCAATCATCGCCATATGCCAGGCCAAGCTTGTCCATCAACCCGTAGAGGGCTTCCTGCTGGGGAGAGGAGTCCGCTTCGCCAAGATTATGTTTATTGGGGAAGCACCCGGCGCCCATGAAGTTCTGGAAGGTTTACCTTTTGTAGGGCAGGCCGGGCAAGAGATGAATGCCTACCTGGAACGCCTGACCCTGACCCGGGAGCAAGTGTATATTACCAGTGCCATGAGAAGCAGGCCCTATAAGGAAAAGCTAATCGTGAGATCCTCGGGCGAGAGCGTCATCAGCCGTTCTAATCGCACACCGACGAAGGCGGAAATATTAGCCCATGCACCTTTGCTTGATGAAGAGATCCGATGGGTTCGCCCGCACATTATCGCACCCATGGGAAATACGGCACTGCACCGGTTAATCGGAAGCCATGAAACGGTGACATCGCTGCACGGCAAACTGATGGAGGGCCCGGTCCAGCAAGCAGCAGACCCGGAGAATCCAAGTGCAGGCTATATGTTTTCGGAGGAAACCTATAAGATATTCCCTCTGTTCCATCCAGAGGCCGTACTGTATAATAGGAAATTGTCCACATTGATCGAGAATGATTTGGATATTTTGGCTCGTATTTTATGGGATAAAAGCTGATTTTATGGGAAAAAGGGGCTAGGTGGTTTTCAGTTTCTCGGAAATGTGCTAAAATGAAACATACTTACAATTCGTAAGTTTTCTAGTTTTTTTTGACTAAGCTTATGAGTTTCTATAAACAAGGTGACTTCGTAAAGAGGTGAAGGGATATGGAAGTTACAAATGTTACGATGTGTCCCCGTTTTGAATCTGCATTTTCTTTTCTGGGCAAACGGTGGAACGGTTTGATTATTCAAACGTTGATGAGCGGGCCTAAGCGCTTTAAGGATATTTCGAATTTGATTCCGTCCATGAGCGATAAAATGCTCTCCGAGCGGATGAAGGATTTGGAATGTGAAGGGATACTGATTCGTCATGTCTATCCGGAAACACCGGTACGTATTGAATATGAACTGACTGAAAAAGGCAAAGCACTTCGTCCGGTGATGGAGCAAATTGCATCCTGGGCAGAACAATGGGTCGAAAGATGAGTCATCTTAAGACTCCCCTTGATGATTAAACCCTGGCATGAGACATCCTCATTTCAGGGTTTTTTTTCTAAACGGAAGTATGGTCCCTGTTTATTTACGGCAAGAATATGTGGACATGCACCAAGCGGACGCGGCTGCTATATGATGTAAATAACGAGAGCGGCATATCAAGGAGGCGAGCCCATGACCAAGCGAACGTATATCTCCCGTTTCCATTATGGACAAGAGGACATCTCAGAACTTGAAAACGCTTCATTAAAAGTGCTTCATATTTTTGAGAAAACCAAGCAGATGCTGAGCCAGTATGTGCCGGACTCCCTGTGGTTAGCTGCTTCTGGAACAAGCCCGGAACCTGCAGAACACCTTAACCAAAACGGTACCAGTGCTTCAGTCATGTTTCAGAAATGGGTCAAAGCCCCCGGCGGATGGAAGTTCATTGGTTATGAAACCGATCGATTTCATGCTACCGGGCAGAATAGGGGACGAACGGGAAGATTTCTGCAGATGATCATCTGGTCACTCTATGAGAAAATCGTGATGATGCATCCCTTCCTTGGCAGCGAGCCGTTTTTTGACGGGGAAGAGCTGGATGTGATTGCGAATTACTTTGTGCCTACGTATATCAGCGCTGTACCGTTGGTGGAGCAAGGAAAAGCCTTTAAGACCATACAGGCCGGCATCGTTCTGTATCAGGAGCATATTCAGGCGCCTGCCGTCACTATGCAATCAGATGGTGGTTTATTGGAGGGGAACTGGATGACCGGGGTGAATCTGGACGAGAAGGGGTTTGCGGGTATTCGCCCTTATTTAAAAGTGCAGAGCGGCGAACGAGCCTATATGGAAGCCGATATTATATAGAGAGTTTTCTCATCATAACCTTGTTCCGACGCGGACAGGGTTATTTGCATTTTTGTTTAAAATTTTAACGATTTATGTGAAATATATCACAAAAAATAATGCCGTCAGACGATATAATTTATGTGAAAGGAACGGAATACCACGATCTAGATAAACGTGTTGGGGAGGAATCAAACTTATGTCCAATATAAAGAGAGAAAAGTTAGTTGTCATTGGCAACGGTATTGCCGGGATTAGCACGGTTGAGCAAATCATTAAATTGGGTGGGAGTTTTGACATCACCGTCATTGGACAGGAGCCTCATCCGAATTATAACCGCATTATGCTGTCGTATGTGTTGGAAGGCAGCAAAACCTTGGATGACATTGTATTGAATGATTGGAAATGGTACGAGGATAACCATATCACTTTGCACACGGGTGTCACCGTAACAGCTATTGATGGAGAGCGCAAGGTCGTGACAGCTGATAACGGATTGACGGTGCCTTATGACAAAGTAATGATAGCAACGGGCTCGAAGCCTTTTATATTACCTGTACCGGGTAGTGACAAAGAAGGCGTTATCGGTTTCCGTAACATAGCCGATTGCAACCAGATGCTGGAGGCCGCTAAGGCGTACAAGAAAGCGGCAGTCATCGGCGGGGGACTTCTGGGTCTGGAAGCTGCCAAGGGATTGGTCAGCCTCGGCATGGAGGTGACGGTGGTTCATCTCATGCAGGATTTGATGGAAAGCCAGTTGGATTCGATGGCATCCGGCATGCTGAAAAGGGAGCTTGAACAGCAGGGTATCAACTTCCTACTAGGCAAACAAACAACCGAAATATTGGGAGATACCAGAGTCACGGGACTCCGGTTCAAGGATGGGGATGAGCTTGAAGCCGACCTGGTGGTCATGGCAGTGGGCATCAGAGCGAACACGGGAATCGCCCAAGCGAGCGGAATCGAAGTGAACCGGGGAATCGTAGTTAATGATTATCTTCAAACTTCCTGGCCGGATGTGTATGCGGTTGGCGAATGCTGCGAGCATCGGGGCGTTTGCTACGGCCTGGTTGCGCCGTTGTTCGAACAGGGACAGGTACTGGCGAAACATCTGTGCGGCGTGGAAGGCCAGCCTTACGAGGGAAGCATTGTATCGACGAAGCTGAAAATCAGCGGTGTTGATGTATTCTCTGCCGGAGAGTTCATGGAGCAAGCCGAACACGCGGTGATCACCGCGAAAGATGATTGGCGCAAGACTTATAAGAAAATATTAATCCGCGACAATATCATTGTCGGGGCGATATTGTTCGGAGATGTGAGCGATTCGGCAAGCCTTCAATCCATGATTCGGAAAAAGACAGCCATGACGGATGAGATATATGATTCGATCATGGGCACGGATCATGCAGGGACAGGAGGCGGCAAGGCATTTTCGCTGGAAAAGATGCCCGACGATGAGATCGTATGCGGCTGCAACGGCGTAACCAAAAAAGCCATCGTGGATGCCATTACTCTTCAAGGTCATACGACAGTGGATGAGATCAAAGCTTGCACAGGTGCTACCCGCTCGTGCGGCGGCTGCAAACCTGTCGTGGAGCAAATACTCCAGAGCGTATTGGGTGATGGCTTTAAGGCCGCAGGCAAACAAGGCATATGCCCATGCACGACACTCGATCGGGATGAAATCGTCGCGGAAATCCGTGCGAAGGGACTTACCACAACGAAGGAAGTCATGCATGTTCTGAACTTCAGCAACCCGGAAGGCTGCTCGAAATGCCGCCCGGCCATTCATTATTATCTGGCCATGCTGAACCCGGTAACCCATCAGGAGGAGAGGGAATCCCGTTTTGTCAACGAACGGATGAACGCCAACATTCAGAAAGACGGCACATATACGGTAGTCCCAAGAATGTACGGCGGCGTTACCACGCCGGAGGATTTGAAGAAAATCGCGGATGTATCGCTTAAATATAATGTGAAGGTTGTCAAGGTTACCGGCGGACAGCGTCTGGACCTCATCGGTGTTAAGAAGGAAGACTTGCCGAGCGTCTGGGAAGAGCTCGATATGCCGTCGGGTTATGCATATGCCAAATCGCTGCGGACCGTGAAGACCTGTGTAGGATCCCAATTCTGCCGTTTCGGTACGCAGGATTCGATGGGCATGGGAGCATTCCTCGAGGAGAAATTCGAAAGACTGGATTTTCCGGCGAAATTTAAAATGGCGGTCAACGGATGTCCGCGAAACTGTGCCGAGTCGTGCACGAAAGATATCGGGATCGTTGGCAATGACGGTGGATGGGAAATATTCGTTGGAGGCAACGGCGGCACGAAGGCACGTCTGGCGGATTCGTTCTGCAAAGTGAAAACGGATGAAGAGCTGGTCGAAATCTGCGGAGCCCTGATGCAGTATTACCGTGAAACCGGTAAGTACTTGGAGAGAACCTCGGAGTGGGTAGAACGCTTGGGACTGGAACAAATCCGAGCCGTTATCCTGGACGATCCGAAGCAGCGTAAGGAACTGGTGGAGAGAATCGAGCTTGCCCTGCAGCAAGTTGAGGATCCTTGGAAGAAAGTGCTGAACGACGAGAAGCTGCGTTATACGTTATTCGAGGATGCAAGACCAGTGATCAGCAAATAGAAGAGGGAGGAACCTACTCCCCTCTTGCCGCCTGAGCACAGAGAGTTTGTCGCAGTATGGATCGGAATAGACAAGAGAAGTGGAGGCTGCATGTTATGGAAACCGAAAGATTTATTACGGTAGGGAACGAAAATGATTTTCTGTCACAGCTCGGAAGGGTGGTCCATCTCGGAGACCGGGAGATTGCCGTCTTCCGGACTTCGGATCATCAATGGTTTGCGCTGGACAATCAAAGCCCGCATCCCAAAGGAGGGCCGCTCTCGGAAGCCATCGTATCCGGGCACTACATCTACGATCCGTTATACGATTGGAAGATCGAGCTTTCAACCGGCCTCGTACAGGCTCCGGATCAAGGCCAGGTTCGTGTATACCCGATTCGCGCCGTGGACGGGAAGGTTGAGGTGGCTGTTTAAGGCCAGCTCGCATAGTAAACAGACGAAATCAAGGGGTGATATCCCATGTTTAAAACGGATGTGGAAGCCGTTGTTAATGCCGCCGTCGGGAAAAAGGAGCAGATGAATCATAATCTGCTGCGCTATATGGTATCGGCTATGCTGGCCGGCGCGTATGTCGGCATTGGAATTGTATTGATCTTTAAGCTGGGGGCGCCGCTCGCAGCTGCCGGTTCGCCCTTCCAATCCCTCGTCATGGGAGCGGCATTCGGGATCGCGCTCACGTTGGTGGTGTTCGCAGGATCAGAGCTGTTTACCGGGAATCATATGTTTTTTACGATAAGCACATTATCGGGTCGAACGACGATGGGGGATACGCTGAAGAACTGGGTGCTCGTGTTTATCGGCAATCTGGCCGGAGCGATTCTGCTCAGCTATCTGGTGTATGCTTCCGGCCTGTTCAAAGGCCTGCCGCCGGACCATCTCATCTTCACGGCTGCCGCCAAGAAAATGAATGATCCGTTTATGGAGCTGTTCTTCCGAGGCATCTTGTGTAACTGGCTTGTCTGTCTGGCCTTGTGGATGGGGATTCGGGCCAAAGGCGAAACGACCAAGCTGATCTTAATATGGTGGTGTCTGTTTGCCTTCATTGCGACAGGGTACGAGCATAGCGTAGCCAATATGACACTTCTGACACTTGCGACGATTTTGCCGGGGCATCCCGAGACCATTACCATCGGCGGATGGATCAGCAATATGGTGCCGGTCACGCTGGGGAACATTCTTGGCGGCGGATTGTTTGTGGGGATGGCGTATTGGTTTATCTCGTCGGGAAAAGGGAGCAAGCAAAAGAAGGTTGCATAGTAGGCATCATAGAAAAGGGGCTGCTCATAAAGTGGGTTTACTCACTTGATATACAGCCGAAAAGAAGCGGTCGACCAAACGGTTGACCGCTTCTTTCATTTGTCTAGTTAAAGTGAGGGATCTGCACGGAACGTCTCCTAACAAAAAAAGAGGGATCCCGTCGGGCACATACATAAAAAGCCGTCCCTTCAGTTCAATGACTGAACAGGACAGCTATATGAATCTTGTCTTCCAATCCTTACCGATGTTCCACCAGGTCAATCGCACCAAGCACAATATGAGCCAGTCCGAAGCCGAGAATACCGGTTGCGGCAAGTTTATACTTGCTGCCAAGCAGAGCGGCACCCGAAGCAGAAACCACAGTTCCAAGAACAGCAGGAATCAAACCTTCACGCATGCTGGGCACTCCCTTTATTTTGGTTTGGAAAGACAAGGTTATTGTAAGCAGATGACTTTATATTATGCACTGAAGGGAGGCCGATTAAATCCGGCAGATTTCGTTCGGACACAACTCGCAATGGCAGATTTCCTGCAGCATCGGAAGATCTTTAATGACAATCATCCCGCCGGCATATTCGATAGCATCTTTTTTGCGCAGGTCGCTCAGCATCCGGTTCACGCTTTCGCGGGTTGCGCCAATCATGTTCGATAGATCGGTGTGGGTAATCTTCTTGTTGATGAGAATAGTATCATCCGCTTGATGCTGCCCGTAGGTATTGCTCAGCCGGATGAGTGTCGATGTTAAAGCGCCGGGCTTGCCGTACATCATGAGATCCCGGAATTTGGTCTGGGTGATGCGGTGGTGAATGCCCATCCACTTCATAAAATCAATGGCGAAGTCGCAGTGCTGACAGATCAGCAGCTCCAGATCCTTGTGCTCGATGACACCGACAACACTATCCTCAAGCACCTCTGCCGAGAAACTGTGATTGTTGCTGAAGAATGGATCGGCTTGCCCGACCATGTCTCCCGGATGGTACATATATAGAATCAGTTCTTTGCCTTCATCGGTCGATTTGGTTAATTTGATTCTTCCTTGTTTAACGTAGTACAGCTTGTCGGCGAAATCGCCTTCCCAGAACAAATGGGATCCTTCAGGGAGTACCCTTTCCTTCATGCTGACCAGCAGACGGTTGCGGTTTTGCTCCGAGAAGCACTGCGTGTTCCCTAAGTTTTCGATTTCCATTACATGGTCTACAGTATTCATGTTGGTATCCCCTAACATCCTAAAATTTGATCTGTTTAATCTTTAAATACATTATAACGTGAAAACATTCACTTGTGGGGCGGAACAAGAGGGAAATCATGGCGAATTTTCAAACATTGTGATCTCTTTCACTTGAAAGAGGGGAAAGACGGGTATAAATCACATAGAAAAGATAAATATATATTGTGAAATAATTCACATGAAAATAGAAACAGCTGTGTTACGATCAAAGCGTAGAAAGAAACATGAATCATGGGAGGATGAGAGATATGGCTGTGAGCAAAGGAATGGTGGAAGTAAAAGGACAAACAGCGTCGGAGTACATTCAGGGGCTGATTGACAAGGCGAATCGGGCCAAAGAAAAGTTAATGGAATTGAATCAGGAGCAAGTCGACGGGATTGTACAGGCCATGGCCATGGCAGGCCTTGAGAAGCACATGCAGCTGGCGAAAATGGCGGTTGAGGAAACGGGACGCGGCGTGTACGAAGACAAGATCATCAAAAACCTGTTTGCCACGGAGTATATCCACAACAGCATTAAATACGACAAAACCGTAGGTATGATTGAAGACAACGTCTATGACAGCTTTCAAAAAATAGCAGAACCGATCGGAATTATCATGGGGATAACACCGGTAACCAATCCGACCTCAACGACGATATTCAAGGCACTGATCTCCATTAAAACAAGAAACCCGATCATCTTCGGATTCCATCCATCCGCGCAGGCCTGCAGCCGGGAAGCCGCACGGATACTGCGGGATGCCGCCGTGAAGCAAGGTGCTCCTGCCGATTGCATCCAGTGGATCGAAGCTCCTTCCATGGATAAAACCAATGCACTGATGAATCATCCTGACGTTGCCTGCATTCTGGCTACAGGCGGTTCGGCGATGGTCAAAGCGGCATACAGCTGCGGCAAGCCTGCCCTGGGCGTAGGACCAGGAAACGTGCCTTGTTTTATAGAGAAGAGCGCGGATCTGGATCAGGCAGTGAACGATTTGATTTTGTCCAAAACCTTTGATAACGGCATGATCTGCGCTTCCGAGCAGGCTGTCATTATCGAGGAGCCTATATATCATACAGTGAAGAAAAAAATGATTGCCAGCGGATGTTATTTCGTCAACAAGGAAGAGCTGGCGAAACTGACTGCGCATGCGATGATATCGGATAAATGTGCGGTAAATCCTACTATCGTCGGACAGCCGGCAGCTAAGATAGCAGAGGCTTGCGGTTTCGAGGTACCGGAAAGCACCAAGATCCTGGTCGCCGAGCTGGAGGGAGTCGGACCTGCCTATCCGTTGTCTGCCGAGAAGCTTAGCCCGGTGCTGGCCTGCTATAAAGTGAAAGATGCGGAAGAGGGCATAACGCGCGCTGAGGAGATGGTTGCTTTTGGCGGCATGGGCCACTCGTCGGTAATCCACTCGCACAATGAGGACATCATCATGAAATTCTCGGATCGGATGAAAACCTGCCGTATCCTGGTGAATCAACCCTCTTCGCAAGGCGGTATCGGCGATATCTACAACACGAATCTGCCATCGCTGACGCTGGGCTGCGGTTCGTATGGACGTAATTCCACTTCGTCGAACGTGACGGCAGTCAATTTAATCAACGTGAAAAGGGTGAACCGCAGAACCGTGAATATGCAGTGGTTTAAAGTGCCGGACAGAATTTACTTTGAAAAAGGCTCGACGCAGTATCTTGCGAAAATGCCGGAAATCACCCGTGTCGCTATCGTTACCGACCCCATGATGGTGAAGCTGGGTTATGTGGAGCGGGTAGAGCACTATCTGCGTCAGCGCAGAGTGCCGGTAGCCATCGAAGTCTTCTCGGAGGTTGAGCCGGATCCTTCGACAACGACCGTAGAACGCGGAACGGAAATGCTTGCAAGATTCCAGCCGGACTGCATCATCGCCCTCGGCGGCGGATCGCCAATGGATGCAGCGAAAGCCATGTGGCTGTTCTATGAATATCCGGATACGGATTTTAACAATCTGAAGCAAAAATTCATGGATATCCGCAAGCGGGTCTATAAATATCCGAAGCTAGGACGGAAAGCGAAGTTCGTTGCCATTCCAACAACGTCGGGAACGGGCTCGGAAGTAACTTCGTTTGCCGTCATCACGGACAAAGGGCTGGGGAATACCAAGTACCCGCTGGCTGATTATGAGCTGACACCGGATGTGGCGATTATCGATCCGGAATTCGTTTACACGCTGCCTAAAACGGCGGTAGCCGATACCGGCATGGACGTTCTGACACATGCAATTGAAGCCTACGTATCGGTGATGGCCAGCGATTATACGGATGGGCTTGCCATCAAGGCCATACAGCTGGTGTTCCAGTATCTTGAGCAGTCGGCGCTTACCGGCGACAAACTTGCCCGCGAAAAAATGCATAATGCTTCGACGCTTGCCGGCATGGCTTTTGCGAATGCGTTCCTTGGCATCAACCACAGTCTTGCGCATAAGTGGGGCGGTCAGTATCATACGGCGCACGGACGCACCAATGCGATCCTGATGCCTCACGTCATTCGTTACAACGCGAAGAAGCCAACGAAATTCGCTGCATGGCCTAAATACACCCACTTTGTGGCTGATGAGAGATATGCTGAAATCGCACGGATTCTCGGACTGCCGGCAAGAACGACGGAAGAGGGCGTGAACAGTCTGATTGGCGCAATCCGGGAGCTGAACAGCAAGCTCGGGATCGAGGAGTCGTTCCAGCAGCTTGGCATCGACCCTAAAGATTTCGAGAAAAATGTTGAGCATTTGGCGGACCGGGCTTTTGAAGACCAGTGTACAACGAGCAATCCGAAGCTGCCGCTGGTGACAGAGCTCGTAGAAGTTTACCGCAATGCATTCTACGGCCGGTTCTAGACAAGATAGAATCTAAACGCCGATCGTGAAGATCCATATAGATTTTTAGACAAGGTATGCAAAACAAGGTTCAGAGTGATAAAAATCACGGGAAAAGATAAGTTTGTGATTATTATCACAGATGTAGGAGATCAACAGGACTACAATAAAGGTGTAGAAGGAAGCTGAATCTCAGATCTTTGATATAGAAACTTGAAGGCACAAGGCGGGGTAGTGGCACTATTGATCGTGAAAATAATCACATTAAAGATCTGAGATAGATCAAGGTGTGGCCCCGCCTGTCCTTGCAAGCCCCAGCAAATCTAGGAGGGATTCAATATGTCGGTGATTGAAAAAGAAGCAGGCTGGAAAGGTTTTAAATCAGGTAAATGGACCAAGCGAATTGACGTTAATGATTTTATTGCAGAGAACATTACTCCCTATTATGGCTCTGATGAATTTTTGGCAGGACCCACAGATAACACCAAAGCGCTGTGGGATATCGTATCGGATTTAACCAAGAAGGAACGGGAGAACGGCGGGGTTCTGGATGTGGATGTCCATACACCATCAACCATCACCTCCCATCAACCCGGCTATTTGGATAAGGATAAGGAACAGATTGTCGGCGTTCAGACCGATGAGCCGTTCAAACGCTCGATCCAGCCTTTCGGCGGGATCCGGATGATGATTGATGCGTGCAACGCATACGGCTTTGAAATGCCGCAGGCGGTTGTGGACATCTTTAACGGCATACGCAAAACGCATAACCAAGGTGTGTTCGATGCCTACACTCCTGAGATGAGAGCAGCGCGCAAGGCCGGGATTATTACGGGTCTTCCCGATGCTTACGGCCGCGGCCGTATCATCGGTGACTATCGCAGAGTATCGTTATACGGCGTGGACGCGCTGATCCAGGACAAATTGAGAGAACTCGCCGAGCTTGAAGTGGATGCGATGGATGAGCCGATCATCCGTTTGCGGGAAGAATTGTCTGAACAAATGCGGGCGCTCAAGGAACTGAAGGAAATGGCGGCTATGCATGGTTATGACATTTCCAAACCTGCGAATACGGCGAAGGAAGCATTCCAGTGGCTGTATTTCGGTTATTTGGCCGCAATCAAGGAGCAGAATGGCGCTGCGATGTCGCTTGGCCGGGTATCTTCTTTCCTTGATATTTATATTCAACGGGATCTGGCTGAAGGCAGGCTGACGGAAGAAACAGCCCAGGAACTGGTCGACCATTTCGTAATGAAACTTCGGATCGTGAAATTCCTGCGTACGCCGGATTATAACGAGCTGTTCAGCGGGGATCCGACGTGGGTAACGGAATCCATCGGCGGTATGTCGGTAAATGGTGAAACGAGAGTGACCAAGAACAGCTTCCGTTTCCTGCACACCCTGTACAATTTGGGGCCTGCTCCGGAACCGAACTTGACGGTGCTATGGTCGGAGAAGCTGCCGGAAGCCTTCAAAAAATATTGTTCGAAAGTTTCGATCGAAACCAGCTCGATTCAATACGAGAACGATGATCTTATGCGCCCGATCTACGGAGACGATTACGGCATCGCCTGCTGCGTATCCGCAATGCGCATCGGAAAGCAGATGCAGTTCTTCGGAGCCAGAGCAAACCTCGCCAAAGCGCTGCTCTATGCGATTAACGGCGGTAGAGATGAGAAATCCGGCGCCCAGGTTGGACCGGAATATCCGGCCATTACCGCGGAAGTTCTGAGTTATGATGAAGTCATGAAGCGATTCAAGCCGATGATGGAATGGCTTGCGAAGCTCTACATGAATACGCTCAATGTTATCCATTACATGCATGACAAATACAGCTATGAACGGATCGAGATGGCGCTTCACGACCGGGATATCCTGCGCACGATGGCATGCGGCATTGCAGGCTTGTCCGTAGCAGCGGATTCACTGAGCGCAATTAAATATGCGAAGGTGAAGCCGGTACGCAACGAGCAAGGGATTGCGGTGGATTTTGAAATCGAGGGCGAGTTCCCTTGCTATGGCAACAATGATGATCGCGTGGATAGCATCGCTGTTGAGCTGGTCGAGGCCTTCATGAGCATGATTCGCAAGCACAAGGCATACCGTGATGCCATGCCAACGCAATCGGTGCTCACGATTACGTCGAACGTTGTATACGGCAAGAAGACAGGAACCACGCCGGATGGACGTAAGGCAGGCGAGCCGTTTGCGCCGGGCGCGAATCCAATGCACGGACGCGATAAGAAGGGAGCTCTCGCTTCGCTGACCTCCGTGGCCAAGCTGCCATACGAGGACAGTCTCGACGGCATCTCGAATACGTTCTCGATCGTGCCGAAAGCTCTTGGCAAGGAAAGTGATATCCGCGTGAACAACCTGGTTGCGATGCTGGACGGTTACTTTGGCAGCAAAGCGCACCATCTGAACGTCAACGTATTTGACCGGGAGCAGCTGATGGATGCGATGGAGCATCCGGAGAATTATCCGCAGTTAACGATCCGGGTATCCGGTTATGCGGTCAACTTCGTCAAACTGACGCGCGAACAGCAGCTTGACGTTATCAACCGTACGTTCCACGGATCGATGTAAGGATGGAAGACTACCATAGCGGATACGGAAAGGATGACGCACCATGCTAAAAGGTCATGTACACTCCATAGAAACATTCGGAACGGTGGACGGTCCGGGTATCCGCTTTGTGCTCTTCATGCAGGGCTGCCTCTTGAAGTGTCAATACTGCCATAATCCGGATACCTGGGGACTGCATGAAGGACGCGAGATGACGGTAGATGACGTATTGGCTGAGATGGAGCCTTATCTGAGCTACTACCGTTCATCGGGCGGCGGGTTAACGGTCTCCGGCGGTGAGCCGACATTGCAGTATCCTTATGTCACGGAGCTGTTCAAGGAAGTCAAGCGCCGCTGGAATTTGCATACGACGCTGGACAGCAACGGCTATAATGAACCGGAGAAAATATCGGAATTGCTGGAGCATACCGACTTGGTGCTGCTGGATCTGAAGCATATCAACGACGCGAAGCATATCAAGCTCACCGGGAAGTCCAATGAACGGACGTTGAAGACCGCCCGCTGGCTGTCCGAACATGGTCGGAGCATGTGGGTCCGGCACGTATATGTGCCGGGTATCCATGACAGCGAAGAAGACTTGATTGAGTTAGGTCAATTTATTCGGACGCTGCACGGCGTCGAGAAATTCGAAATTTTGCCATATCATCAGATGGGCGTGTATAAATGGAAGGAGCTCGGCATGGCTTATCCATTAGAGGGCGTTCCTTCACCATCCGAAGAGGAAGTGGCACGCGCTTACCGGTTGATTGGCGAAATACCCGAGAACATAGAGACTGTCCAGTAATGATTTCAGCTGCCTAATACTAAACATAATATGTTATGATTAATAACAATAACCTTTCCTGAAAATGGAAGGGTTATTGTTTTTTGTAGAGGATTTTATCCCTTGGATAGAAAAATGTCGACCTATCGAAATATGCAATCGCTTTCTATAATGAAGATGTAAGGAAAGTGCCTATCAAATATACAAACACTTCGGGAGGGTCAAAGACAATGAAGAAAAAGGGTCTGGCATTATTAATGTCGCTTCTGTTCGTCTCATCCACGCTTTTGTCTGCGTGCGGCGGTGGTGACAAGGCAGCAGAAAAGCCGTCAGGTGGTTCGGAAGGAACGGTAAGCAATGAGCCGTTTGAAATCACCATCCGCCATACGCAAGTAGGTGAATCCAAGAAGTTCCGTCTCGCATTGCTGAACGATGTGGTCAGTAAGACCGAAGAGGCGGTGCCAGGACTGAAAATCAAGCTGGACGCTGTAGACTCTGAAGTGAACCGTAAAGAGAAGCTGAGAGGCGAGATGGCAGCCGGTAAGCCGCCGGAAGTGTTCGATGTGTTCGGCAGCCCCGATGCAGGCGTATATTCCAAAGAAGGCTTGATGCTCGATTTGACTCCGATTTTGGATGAACTGGGCATTAAAGACAAATTTACGACGCTAGACCCGTTCACACATGATGGCAAGATCTACGGATTGCCGATTGGCGGTTCCATCGAAGGTATTTTCTATAACAAGGACTACTTCACGCAAAAAGGGCTGAGCGTTCCAAAAACATTGGCTGAATTAGAGCAAATTGCCGAAACCATCAAAGCCGACGGCAAGATTCCGTTCGCGCAATCCTCCAAGGATGCTTGGATTCCGCTCATGACCACGAATAACTTGTGGAGCTATTACGCGGGGCCAGAGGTTACTTACGGCTTCAAGACCGGAGAAACGAAATGGACGGATCCGAAAGTCGTTGAGGGTGTGAAGAAGCACCAAGAATGGGTTGAGAAAGGGTACTTCAAAAAAGGCGAGCTCGGTTTCGAATATGCGGACATGAGAAACCAAATGATTACCGGCGAAGCCATCATGATGATGGACGGATCGTGGGCAAACTCCGTATTTAGAGATCCGGCTCAAGCGGGTGACATGGTAGGTAAGGTCGGATACTTCAATCTGCCTCCGGTTAATGAAGGCGACCCTGTCATTGTCATGCAGGACGCAAACAACGGATATGGATTCTCGGCAGCGGTTGCGGAAGATCCTCGTAAACTTCAGGCGGTTAAAGAATTCATCAAAAATATGTGGACAGATGAAATGCAGCTTCGCGGACTGAAAGAAGACGGTGTACTGCCAGCGATGAAGATGGATCTGGCCACAATGAACTCCACGTCGGACGATCCGCTTATGCAAGACATTTTCAAAGGCGTAAGTGAGATCAACAAGTCCTTCCCTGCCTTTGATGCACTTGTTCAAGCAGACGTGAACACCGCACTGAGCATGGGAATTCAGCAAGTCATCGGGGGCGAGCTTGATGCAGAGAAGATGCTCGAGAATGTGCAAGCGGCGCAAGAAGCGGCTAATGCTTCAGAGGAATAACTACAATCTTAGATGGAAGGGCACCACCCGCTGCGGTACATGGGGGTGCCCTTTCGCCTAAACAACATCAGACATAAATACGGAGGTTACCATGAACAAAGCGCTGAGAAATCCTCTGATTTACATCGTTTTTGTGCTGCCGGCATTCTTGCTGTTTCTGGCTTTTTTCATTTACCCGATCTTTACTGCGTTTGACAACAGCTTTACGAGCTGGAACGGCATCTCCAAAGATGTGAAGTACATTGGGTTCGATAACTATGTAACAGCCTTGAATGACGATGCTTTTTGGAAAGCTGTCACGAACAACGTTTATTTCATTCTCTTTTCCTGTTTGATCCAGGTTCCGACGATCATAATCTTCTCCCTGTTAATTGCAAACGTAAAGCGTTTGAAGGGGCTTTATAAAACAGCGGTTTTCGCGCCTTCCATCATGTCGACGGCTGTCATCGGCATTTTATGGGGATTCATTTACAATCCGGACTTTGGTCTGATGAATGAGATTTTAGGGCTGGTTGGCGTTGAACCCATCTATTGGTTATCGGATCGCAAATGGGCCATGATTGCCATCCTGATCACAAACGCGTGGCAATGGACCGGCTTTTACATCGTGATGGTGCTTGCCGCAATTTTATCCATACCGAAGGAGCTTGATGAGGCTGCGGCAATTGATGGAGCGACAGGCGTCCAAAGAGCAACCAAAATCACGCTTCCCTTAATTATGCCAATTATCTCTGTTGTGATCATGCTGTCGATCGCGGGAGCCATGAAAGCGGCGGACATTATTCTGGTTATGACCAAGGGCGGGCCGGCCGGCTCAACCGACGTTATGGCGACATATATGATTCGATATGCAATTACGAGTTTCAAGCATGGCTTTGGTAATTCGATCGCCGTGCTGATCTTCCTCTTTACGATTATTGTAACGGTGCTCTACCAGGTGCTGGTCGCAAGACGCAACGAAAGGATTGAATACTGATGAGAGCAATAAAGAAACTGATCCCGCACATTTTTCTGATGGCCTACTTGCTCGTTATACTGTATCCATTCCTGTTCGTCCTGTTCTCTTCCGTGAAGGTGGATAACCAGTCCATTGCTACGAACCCATTTGGTTTGCCAAGCACGTTGGTATTTGATAACTATGTGAATGCATGGGTGAGCGCCAAAATTAGCACGTATTTCTGGAACAGCTTATACATCGGCGTGCTGTCAGCCTGCTTGTCGATTCTATTTGCGGCGATGCTGGCTTTTGCCGTGACGCGGATGAGATACAACCGGATCAGCGCGATTGTCTTTCAATGTATTTTGATAGGTATGCTGATTCCAAATAACTCTCTCATGCTGCCGATATACGGCATGATGAGGCAGTTGGATATTTTGAACACGCATATGGCCCTGATTCTGCCGTATGTTGCCAATGCCATCCCGTTCTCGGTTATTATACTGGCTGCCTTCATGCGGTCGCTGCCCGGTGAAATCGAAGAAGCCGCGGTTATTGATGGATTGAGGTCCGGAGGGTTGTTTGCTAGAATTATCTTACCTCTGACCGTTCCGGCCATCGTTACCGTATTTATCATCAACTTCCTGGGTAACTGGAACGAATTCTTGCTTGCTAACTATTTCCTATCGAATGATGAACTGAGAACGCTGCCTGTCGGAATGGTCGGATTCAGGGACGCCTACAATATGAACTACGCACAAATGTCCGCGGGTATCGTATTCAGCGTGCTGCCGGTCCTTATCATTTATGCCGTGCTGCAAGAGAAGATCATTGAAGGCGTCACCGCAGGAAGTGTCAAGGGGTAATACCAGGAGCAGGAGCATGCGTATGAATTTGCGGAACAAACTATTCACGGCCTTTTTGGGGCTTATTATTATTCCGTTATTTGTGCTGGGCCTATTTACATTCTTTATTACGTACAATTCGATTGAGAAAAAATACAGCCAGCAGGCTGAATATTCGCTAAAAGCGATCAGCTACAGCATTCTGAGCGTGTTCAAGGAGATGGAGTATGTCACGGATAACGGGATTGCCACCTCCGTCTTTGCCATGGCGCTGAATGCCAAGAATCCCGATGATCAAAACCTGATTAAGGAATCCAATGCTGAACAGCTGAAACTGAACGACAGACAGCGAAACTTTCGGAATCTATTATACAATCACCCAGCCATCAGTTATGCGTTTTTATATCATTTCAATAAAGAGTCATCACCGATTCCGATATTCAGTAAAGAGGATTTCAGAACGCTGCCTTACGAGCAGTTTAAGAACAGTCCTTTATACGAAGAGGTTGTGCAGCTTAACGGAATCCCCAAATGGCTGGCTCCGCACGAATTTCCGGAATTGACGGGGGCGGAGCCGGTATTCACCCAGATCAGGCTGATTAAGGACGTGACGACACTCCGCAAGCTGGGGATCCTGGTCGTCCAGATCAAGAGGTGGGAGTTTGAAGAGATTTTCCGTCATCTGACACTGCCTAACAATCTGCAGAATACATCGTTTATGTTGGTCAACAATGATGGCTTCATTTTATTTGATCCAAATAACGATATGGATGGCCAAAATATTAGTCAATATATGAAGCATGACGTTGAATTTAAGCAAGGCTACCAAAGTTTTAAAGCCAAGTTTAACGGCAAGGAGAATATTGTCTCCATCTATCATCTGAATGATTACGGCTGGAATCTCGTCTCGGTGACCAGCTGGGACTCGCTCTCACAAGAGGTGACTTCCTTTGCCAAGTGGTTCTTCGTCATTATGGGCCTCTGTCTGGTTACGGCGATTGTGTTCAACCGTCTGTTTATGAATCGGATTACCGGGACGATTGCTGTCATCGTACGGTTTATGCGCCGCGTGGAAGATGGGGATTTGAATGCGAGAGTTGAAGAGAAGGGAGAGGATGAGCTGCTGCTGCTGTCGAAAGGGTTCAACAATTTGATGAACCGGATCAACAATCTGTTTGCGCAGATCAAAAAGGAGCAGAGGCAGAAGACCGACGCGGAGATGCGTGTGCTGCAAGCGCAGATCAAGCCGCACTTCCTCTTTAACACTTTGGAATCGATCAACGTTCTCGCTGTACAGAATGAAGGACGCAAGGTCAGCGAAATGGTATACCGGCTTGCCAGCATCTTGCGGATCAGTATACAGGAGAAGGAAGAAATTACGCTGGATGAAGAAATCAAGCACTTGCAGAGCTACCTTGAAATCCAGAAGTTTCGGTTCGAGGACCTGTTCGAATACGAGATTGACGTGCCGAAAGAGCTTATGCACAGCCGTATCTTGAAGCTGACGCTCCAGCCGCTGGTTGAGAACAGCATACAGCATGGCTTTGAAGGGATTTCTTATACAGGATGGATACGCATCTCTGCATGGAAGGAACTCGGTAATGTCATGATTCGGGTAGAGGATAACGGGCTCGGCATGACCTCTGAGCAGTTGTCCATGTTTGAATATATGGTGTCCGAGGATAACGGATCGGAACAGACGACAATGCAGAATCTCAAAGTGAACCAGGAACGACGGGGACTTGGACTGCGGAGCGTGGCTGACCGGCTTCGCATTCAGTACGGGGATTATTACGGTTTATTCATATGCTCAAGCCGCCCCGGCGGCACCGTTATACAATGCGTCATACCCAATTATGACAGGGGGGAAGGGCAGCATGTTGAAGGCATTATTAGTTGACGATGAGGCTCCCATCCTGAACAATCTCAGCAAGGTTCTGCCTTGGGAAGAGATGGGCATGAAGGTTGTCGGACTTGCCCGAAGCGGGATGGAAGCACTTGAAGTAGCGGATCAGTATAACCCGGATCTGATTCTGTGTGATATCCGGATGCCCGTCATGGACGGACTGACCTTTATTACGAAGATTCGGGAGAAAGGAAGCCGGGCGGAAATCTTTTTGTTAACGGGATATCAGGAGTTTGAATATGCCCGGGAAGCGATTAAGCTGGGCGTCAAGGATTATATCAGCAAGCCGATTCATTACGGTGAGCTTGAGATGAAGATTCGGGAGATCGGGGAGGAGATCCGCAAGAAGAGGGCGAAAGAGAAGTATTACAGTACCGTTTCGCTAATCGACGAGGCTCCGAATCCTGAAGCCGTTAAGAAATCGCCGGAGCAATTGGTAACGTCTGCTCTGGAGTATATCAATACCCATATGGGACAGGATTTGGGGATTGAGGAGCTTTCGGAGCATTTAGGGATCAGCTCCAGTTACTTCTGTTTATTGTTCAAGAACCATGTCGGACTTACCTTCGTAGAGTATTTGACGAGACAGCGGATGGAGGCGGCCAAGTTCCTGTTAGTGAACAGCGACAAGAATATCGCGCAGATCGGCTCCTTTGTCGGTTATCATGAGCGGCGGTATTTTACCAAGGTATTTCAAAAAGCCACCGGCATGACGCCATCTGAATTCCGGGAAATGTCCGGGGAGGCAACCGTATAGGTTTTGATAGGGCCCATGCAGGCTGATCCAGTCATCACAAGATCAATCCCGCATGACTTGCAAAGTCCTTTAAATGGATAGAAAGTAGGTATGAGATCAATGAAATGGACGGCAGCAGATTTATCGTTAGAACAAAAGGTAGGACAAATGTTTATATGCGGCTTCAACGCCTTGACACCGAATGAGCACGCCAAAATACTGATTGAACAATATCAGGTCGTGGGCATCTGCTATTTTCGCCGGAACGTGAAAACGCTGCCTCAGCTTGCCGAATTGTCAGAGTCCTTGCAGCAGCTCGCATCGGACCGCCAAAAGTTCCCGCTTCTGATCTCAATAGATCAGGAGGGCGGTATGGTTGCCCGGATTGATCATGAAGGCATCAGCCGCATTCCGGGAAATATGGCGCTTGGAGCAGCGGGCAGCGCGGAGGATTCGTACAGGGTAGCGCAAATCGGGGCGCGCGAATTGCGTTCACTCGGGGTGAACATGAATTTCGCTCCTTGCCTCGATGTGAACAACAATCCTCGTAATCCGGTCATCGGTGTGCGTTCCTTCGGCGAAGATCCCCAAGCTGTTGCCGCGCTTGGGACTGCGGCCATTAAGGGATATCAGGAAGAAGGCGTATCCGCTACGGCCAAGCACTTCCCGGGACATGGCGATACGAGCGTCGATTCACATCTCGGGCGGGCTTCTGTACCGCATGATCTGGAACGGCTTCGTAGCGTGGAATTGTATCCGTTCGCGCAAGCGATCCGAAACGGTGTGGACGCCATCATGACGGCTCACGTCAGTTTCCCGGCCATAGAGTCGAGTGATCTGCCGGCAACGCTTTCTCATGCCGTGTTAACGGGGTTGCTGAGGGAAGAGATGGGGTTTGAAGGACTGATCATAACGGACTGCCTCGAGATGCATGCGATCTCTAAGGAGTACGGCATTCCGGAGGGCGCGATACGCGCGATCGCAGCGGGTGCGGACTGCGTACTGGTCAGCCATAATCTATCTGAGCAGACGGCGGCGATTACGGCCGTCATTGAGGCTGTCCGCAGCGGAAGGCTTTCAGAGGATCTGATCGATACGGCTGTAGAGCGGATATTGGCGCTTAAGCAGCGTAATGCGAAGCTCGCAGAGGAGCTTCCGGTCTATCCGATTGGCGAGGTGGCGGAAGAGACCAAACAATTGCTGGCTCAAATCGCAGGCAGAGGCATCACGCTGGTGAAAGACGAAGGGCAGCTGCCTCTTAAGCCGGAGCAAGCCGTCGCTGTGATCTGGCCTGAACTGCTTCAGGCAACCCAGGTGGATGAAGCATGGAGCAAAAGCTACACCTTAGGGGATGCCTTGAGAAGTTACGGGGTTCAGGCAGACGATCTGCGTGTCGGAACGGATATGTCCGATGAAGAGGTCGAGCAGGCGGTTAAGGCAGCCCAAGGATATAAACAGATTGTTGTAGCTACGTACACTTCGGAGAGCCATCTTCCCGCCGGCCAGCAGAAGCTGGTGAACAAGCTGGCTGAACTTGAGGATGTGGCACTTGTTATCGTCGCTACCCGTAATCCTTATGATATCAATGATCTTCCCCCGGTTCCGACGTATGTGTGCAGCTACGAGAACACACCTTATTACATGAATGCAGCCGCGGGCGTCTTGATAGGACAGGTTACGCCAGAGGGTAAGCTCCCGGTAGGGATCAGCGAGGCTTATCCGCTAGGTTGGAGCGGTAATCAGGACTATGTCAACAATTAAATAAGGGTTGCTCAAACCGGAGTCTTCCTGCCCAGGAATGCTCCGGTTTTCCTATTTTCCAGCCATTTCTGAGCAACTTTTCGGGAAACTTCGCGTCTAATAGTATGTCCAATAGAGGCAGACCGACTATACTGAGTGTTTTAAAGGAGTAGAGAATGAATTTCAAGAGAATCTCGATGATTACAGTCCTTGCCGCGGCACAGGTATCCATGGCATTTCCCGCGGCAGCTGAATCACCGGATATTACAGCTCCGGCGCTAAATAGCCAATCAGCGCTGCAGTCCCCGGTGGAAGGACAAGGCCAGCAGAGTGGAGAACAACAGACGGACATGCAGCAAGCGGAGGAAACATCGGCAACGCCAAAGGAAACACCTTCTGATTCAATTGAAGGCACGATTAGCGATCCGAATGCCGAACCTTCTGCCCCAAATGAACAGCAGGAGCAGGAGGAAACGGATAGCGATCCTTCCGATAATGAGGTATCAGAGAACGAAGAGGGCAGCCCATCCGGAGACAAGCCCGAAGTCAGCACTTCCCATGTTTCGGCTAACGAACTTGTGCTGCTGATGAACAGCAATGTGATGTACCATAACGGCAAGAAATACAAAGCGGGTCAGCCGATGGCTGTGAAGCAAGGGGTATCCTATGTCGCTATTCGCGCCATGGTTGAACGTGCAGGACTGAAGCTGTCTTACGATAACAAAACGAAGGAAACCATCATCCTTAAGGATGGCAATGAACTTCGGTTTACGACAGGAAGCAGTCATTATAAAGTCAACGGACAGGTTCGTCCGATGAAAGGCCCTGCCTACCAGAGCAGCAATGTGTTTATGGTTCCGTTAACCGCGATCACGCAAGCGCTTGATATTCCATACCAGGTGAACCAATCCGAGAAGAAGGTTATTCTCGATTTATCCGGTATGGGCAGCGGCAACGATAACGGCGAACAGTCTGGAAATAACGGCGGGGGATCGGGCAGCGAGGTTCCGAACATACCGAACCTGGGTCCGAATGACCTCATCCTGATGATGAACAGCAACAAGATGTATCAGAACGGGAAAGCGTATACGGCAGGTCAGCCAATGGCAGTCAAGAATGGCGTATCCTATGTTGCCATTCGCTCCCTCGTTGATCGTGTCGGCCTGAAGCTGACCTATGACGGAAAGACTAAGGAAACGATTATTATCCGCGGTAACGATGAGCTTCGTTTTAAGACGAACAGCAGCGTATACACCGTGAACGGGGTCAGAAAATCAATGAAGGGACCGGCTTATCAGTCCAACAATACATTCATGGTGCCGCTGACCAGCATTACACAGGCGCTGGACATTAGTTATCGGGTGGATCAGCCGAACAAACGGGTTATCCTTAGCTTGAGCTCCAAGCCGGTAGCTTCCTTCACGGTGCAGCCTGGTGAGATCCTTGCCGGACAAACAACGGTAACGTATAAGACGAATGCCTATTCGCCGACGGGCCTAGCTATTGTTGACGAGCATTGGGAAGGCCGGGAAGAGATTTTTGACGAACCTGGCGTGCACACGGTTTCCTACTCGGTACAGGATTCCAGCGGGGAGTGGAGCGACCCGTATATATTGAGCATTCAAGTATCCGCACCGAATACGCCGCCTGTTGCCATGTTCGAAACAGACAAACAGGAATATAAGATCGGTGAGAAAATAACGTACATGAATATGAGTTATGACAACGATCCTGGCGATGAGCTTACGTATAAGTGGGAAAACAACGATCAGGCCTTTTTTACGGCAGGAACGCATAAAGTGCTGCTGATTGTTACCGATAAACATGGAGCGACCAGCTCATACGAGAAGATCATCAACGTTACGAGTGAAGTATTGTATACGCGCGATCAATTCAATCAATTGTTTACGGGCATCGGCGACAAATATACCTTTGACGGATCAGCTGTTCCGACATGGAAACTGATGCCGATTACGAGAAGCTCCGAACCGTATCTGTTGATTCGCAGCAACTCTCCGGAAACCGTCTATCAAGAGGGTATTGTCTACCGTGAGGTCGGCAATGCCAGCACAAGATTCATGATTCACCACTTGAACGCTACCGGGAAGAATATGAAGATGTATGTCGTCGCCACCAACATCAACACGATGACGGCGCGACTGACCACCGAGTATACCGGTTTGGGCGGTCCGATCAATATCCCGACAGCTACGGGTAAAGCGGCTGTCCAGCGTTACCTCGAGTCCATGCAGTCAGCGGATGCATTCAAGACGATCTCGCTCGCCCCTGGGGAAAGCCGGATCATTTTGCAAGACTTGAGCGCGCAAACCTTGAAGAATCAGCAGGTGCTCTCCATGTTTGCTGATCTCTATTCAGACTCGCCGATCCGATATGATGTCATCATGATTGATGAAACCAAGGATCCGATTCAAAAGCTGCCTTACCTGAAGCTTCATCCGAGCGATGGCGTTCATAACCGGGGAACGTATCCGGACTCGACACGGATCATTGAATCCTATGACTTGGTTGGCAACACGCCTACCCGTCTCGCGCTCGGTGATAAGACAAACGATCCGAATCTGGAAGGGTATGACGGCATAAACGGTTCATATCAATCCAATGCCGGGAACTTCGGTGTACTGTACAAAATCAAGCTGCACCGCGTAGCACCCAATACGCTGATCTCGCTGAATCCGCGCGGAGGCAAGTACATGGGTGCGATGATGGTGAACGGAAATATCATTCAGACGCCGAATACAAGCGGAGGCGCTGTATCTGCGCCGAATGAAGCTGCCGTTCTCTATCGTACGGGGAATTACGAGCAGACCGTGGAAATCCTGTTTACGGCGGCGCCGGGAAGCAGTCTGCCAATCAACATCCTGCTCCAGCCGCTTCCGCAATTGAAGAACTAATCCATTCATCATTTATAGCAATGGGACAGCCTGCTTAACCAGAACATGGTTAGGGCTGTCCTTTTTGTTGGTTCTTGCCGAGGGATCTTGTCATACCCAGGCATTTGTCTTCCACAGGCGAAGTACCTTGGAGGCGTTTAGCCTATACACAACCGCTTTCATTGACGCTGTCTTATTTTTCAGGCATTATAAGAAGAGAGTATCTTCAAGTAGAGGAGGTTACCTCCGTATGCTTACGACGGAACAGATCATCGACGCCATGTCGGAACATGGGCTGCGCATTACTGATCAGCGCAAGACACTTGCCAAATTGTTTGGGGAACATCCTGGATATTTGACGGCCAAGGATGTATACGAATATATGGGCCGGAAGTACAGCGGTTTGAGCTTTGATACGGTCTATCGGAATCTTCGGGTATTGTACGAGCTTGGCGTATTGGAGCAGGTCGTGTTCGAGGAAGGCATCAAGTTTCGAGGACGCTGCAGCGAAGAACATCACCATCATCACATGATCTGCCTGCAGTGCCAGAAGACGTACCCGATTACGTTTTGCCCGATGCAGCTGACCGATGCGCCGGATGATTTCCAGGTGGTTCAGCATAAATTCGAAGTGTTCGGCTACTGCCGGGACTGCGGCAAGGACAGCGCGGATAATGAAACTTCATCAGCCACTGCAGGAAAGCGGGATAGCCGGGCATGAGCACAGCGCGCAGGGTGGTGAAGGTGCCGATACACTTCTATCGGAAATTCATCTCTCCGTTGAAACCGGCGACTTGCCGATTCTATCCAACCTGCTCGGCTTATGCTCTTGAAGCGATTGAGGTGCACGGCGCGCTCAAGGGCTCCTGGCTGGCGGCCAAGCGAATAGCAAGATGCCATCCGTTTCATCCAGGCGGCATTGATATGGTTCCGCCGCGCAAGGATAAGATGTCGTCTTCATTAACAGAGAAATAGCGTTTTTTGGGGTATCCTAGCGGATACGAAACGGAATGCATCCTGTCTTATTGGTCATAGCCATTCAACGGATCGCGGCTCACCTTGACACGCCGCAGCCCGTTTGATTAAAATGTAAGAAATTATAGATATATCCGAGGAAGAGATAAGTACGGAAAGCTTGCCTTGAACAGAGAGCCGGAGCAGCTGGAAACCGGTCTTGGCGAATTTCGGAAAATGGTCTTGGAGGATCCGCTTTTGAGCGCTGCAGTCCGGGTAGAAAGGCTGCCGTAAAGGAGCGGCGTGAGCCAGCGTTAATGGACGGCCGGATGACGGCAGATGAGCCTGTTACCCGTAAGGGGACAGGGAATTTGGGTGGTAACGCGTGAGAATAACTCTCGTCCCATGGGGGCGGGGGTTTTTTGCTGTTTACTGCTGTTTTCGTAAAGAGATTGCCTGATACAAACAATCCATTTCACGGTAAAGGAAGGTTACTATGGCAGACAAAAAGACGTTTTATATTACAACGCCGATCTATTATCCAAGTGATAAGCTGCATATCGGCCATGCTTATACTACGGTGGCTGGCGACGCGATGGCCCGCTACAAACGGCTTCGCGGATACGATGTCCGTTATTTGACGGGGACCGATGAGCACGGACAGAAGATTGAACGGAAAGCGGCGGAGGCTGGAAAAACCCCGCAGCAGTTCGTCGACGATATCGTGGCCGGCATCAAGGACCTGTGGAAGAAGCTGGACATATCGAACGAAGATTTCATTCGCACCACGGAGCAGCGCCACACCACGGTTGTACAGGAGGTATTTGAGCGTCTGCTGAAGCAGGATGACATCTACAAGGGTGAATACGAAGGCTGGTACTGCACGCCTTGTGAGTCGTTCTTCCTGGAACGTCAGCTTGTAAACGGCAACTGTCCGGACTGTGGGCGACCTGTTGAGCTTGTGAAGGAAGAGAGCTACTTCTTCCGCATGAGCAAATATGTGGACCGCCTGCTCCAGTATTACGAGGAGAATCCGGATTTCATTCAGCCGGTATCCCGCAAGAATGAGATGATCAACAACTTCATTAAGCCGGGTCTTGAGGATCTCGCTGTGTCCCGTACGACCTATGAGTGGGGCGTGAAAGTGAAGAGCGATCCGAAACATGTGATCTATGTGTGGATTGACGCCCTTCTGAACTATATAACGGCACTCGGTTACGGTACAGAGGACACCAGCCTGTATGACAAATACTGGCCGGCCGACGTACACCTGATGAGTAAGGAGATCGTCCGTTTCCATACGATCTATTGGCCGATCATTCTGATGGCGCTCGATGTTCCGCTTCCGAAAAAGGTGTTTGCCCATGGCTGGCTGCTGATGAAGGACGGGAAAATGTCCAAGTCCAAGGGGAATGTGGTCGATCCGGTTACGATGATTGACCGGTATGGTCTTGATGCGCTTCGTTATTACCTGCTGCGTGAAGTTCCATTCGGAGCGGACGGTACCTTTACGCCGGAAAGCTTCGTGGACCGGGTGAACTCCGACCTGGCCAATGACTTGGGTAACTTGTTGAACCGTACCGTGGCCATGGTCGATAAATATTTTGACGGAGTAGTTCCGGCTTTCTCCGCCGGTGTAACGCCGTTTGATGCAGCGATCGAGGAAGCGGCCAAGTCGGTTTATGAGAAAGTCGAAACCGCTATGGAAAATATGGAATTTTCCGTTGCGCTGACGGCCATCAGTCAGTTTGTCAGCCGCAGCAACAAATATATTGATGAGACCCAGCCTTGGACGTTGGCCAAAGACGAGAACAAACGGAATGAGCTGGCATCCGTCATGAGTCACTTGGTGGAGACGCTCCGGGTAGCATCAATCCTGCTTCAGCCGTTCCTGACCCGTACTCCGAAAAAAATGTGGGATCAGCTTGGCCTGTCGGAAGGCGAATGGACGACTTGGGAAAGCGGACGCCAGTTCGGAGCTATACCGGCTGGAACGAAGCTTCAAAAAGGCGAGCCGATATTCCCTCGCCTGGATACAGAGCAGGAAGTGGCATACATCGCCGAGGCGATGACAGGCGGTACCAAGGCCACTCAGGAAGAGACTTCGACCTCGGCAGCAGATTCGTCGGCCGAGAGCACGGCGGAGCCTGTAGAGCTTAAAGAGGAAATCGGCATTGAGGATTTTGCCAAGGTCGAGCTGCGTGTAGCGCAGGTGATTGCAGCCGAGCCGGTGAAGAAAGCGGACAAGCTGCTTAAGCTGCAGCTTGACCTCGGATTCGAGCAGCGGCAAGTGGTATCCGGCATAGCGAAGTTTTACACGCCGGAGGAATTGGTTGGACGCAAAGTGATTTGCGTAACGAACCTGAAACCGGTGAAGCTTAGAGGCGAAATGTCGCAAGGCATGATTCTGGCCGCCTCCCACGGCGATCAGCTGACGCTTGCAACCGTACCGGATGGCATGCCTAACGGCGCAGTTGTCAAATAAAATGCTCCCTCATTGAATTAAGTCGCGATAGACGGTGTACCCTGTTAAAGGGTACGCCGTTATTTTTTCCTTTAATACGGAGGATATGACATCTCTATTGAAAAATAATAGTAAGTTTTACGATTTGGTTGACAACGGGTTTGCCTGCTCTTATAATCTTGTTAGTAATGATTACGATTAATTGAACGGAGCGGATATGGGGAGATGAACATGAACAAGAGAAAGAGAGAGAACAAACTTAACGGTTGGACCTGGAGTGTAACCTCTATCTTATTGGCGGTACTTATCCTGTCGGGATGCGGAAGTAAATCCGGCGGCGGCATTGTTGAGGGCAAGGTAAACGTCATTACGACCTTTTATCCAATATATGAATTTACGAAGGAGATTGGCGGGGATGACGCCAATGTCGTAAATCTTCTGCCAACGGGCGTGGAGCCGCATGATTGGACACCGCGCAGTCAGGATATCGTGAATACTTCCAAGGCCCAGCTGTTTCTCTATAACGGTGCCGGGCTGGAAGGCTGGGTACCGGGATTTTTGAAGGGACTTGATAAAGACACGCAAGTCAAGCCGGTTGAAGTCAGTCACGGCATCCAGCTGATTGATGCTGTGGGAGACGATGGTCATGGACACGGGGAAGCAGCCCACGAAGAGGAACATGATCACAGCCATGAAGAAGGTGCCGAAGCAGAGCACGATCACAGCCACGAGGAAGGCGCGGAAGCAGAGCATGATCACAGCCATGAAGAAGGCGCCGAAGAAGATCATGCGGGCCATGACCACGCAGAAGAGCCCGCCGAGACTAGCACCGACACTCATCATACGGACCCGCATACATGGGTAAGCCCGAAATCGGCTCTGATCATGGCAGAGAATATCAAGAACAGCCTTGTCGAGGTGGATCCTGAACATAAGGACGGTTACGAACAGCGCTTTGAAGCCTTGAAAGAGAAGCTGGTCAAACTGGATAACGATTTCACAAACGAGTTGTCCAAAATGCCGAAAAAAGACATAGTCGTATCCCATCAAGCTTTCGGATATCTGTGCCGGGATTATGGCTTGACGCAGCATGCGATTATGGGACTCTCACCGGACGCGGAGCCCAGAGCGCAGGATATTGTGAACCTCACCCAGACGGTGAAAGAGAAGGAAGTTAAATATATTTTCTTCGAAGAGCTCGTGTCGGATAAACTTGCCAAAACGCTGGCAAATGAAGCAGGCGTGGAAACCTTGGTATTGAATCCGGTGGAGGGACTGACTAAAGAGCAGGCGAGTGGCGGTGAGAATTATTTCACGCTGATGGAGAAAAATTTGCAAAATCTAACGAAGGCTTTACAATAAGGAAGATGGGGGAGCATATCCCCCTCTTCTTTCGTGTTATGAATGTTTACGAAGTTCATATATTAGATAGAAAGACTACAGAGAGAAAGGCGGCCTGGTTATGGAGCCGGCAGCACAGGATTGCCACCAACCTATTGTACAAATCAAGGATGTATCCTTTCATTACCGCGAGCAACAGGTGATCAAGGATCTCAATTTCACCATAAAAGAGCGGGACTTCGTAGGTATTGTCGGGTCGAATGGGGCAGGCAAAACGACGCTGCTCCGCATGATCGTTGGATTGCTGCCTGCCGCCGAAGGGTCTATCGAACTGTTCGGTCAGCCGATCCGTAAGTTTCAGGACTGGGAGCGAATCGGGTACGTTCCGCAAAAAAATTCGTTTAATCCGCTGTTCCCGGCCACTGTGCGTGAAGTTGTCATGTCCGGGCTATATAATCGGAAGAAAATGTTTCGCCGTTTGAACCGCCTGGACCACCAGAAATGTGAGGACGCGCTGGAAGTGATGCGCATTCAGGATATTGCCGATAAGCGGATCGGGGCTCTGTCAGGGGGACAGCAGCAGCGCGTGTTTCTCGCTCGGGCGCTCATCAATCGTCCGGATCTGCTCATACTGGACGAGCCTACGATCGGCATTGATGCCGAGACCCAGGCCGGATTCTTTGAACTGATTACCCATATGCATGCCCATCATCACATGACGTTTTTGATGGTCACCCATGATTTGGACATGGTCAAAGACTACCTGGGAGAATCGCCGGTATCGCAGAACGGGAAAATTCAGTTTTTTGTAAGGCATTCTCATGAAATCGAAAACTGCGCGGAAGTGGATTTGCAGCATTCGCTCGTATAATGGTATAGAAACAAGCTTTTTGAAGCAGGAGAAGGGGACGTTATCATTGCTTGATATTTTGTTTAGCGATTTTTTTCAGCGGGCGCTGATCGGAGGGATTCTGATCGGCATTACAGCCCCGCTTATCGGGATATTCCTCGTGCTGCGCAGGCTGTCCATGATCGGCGATACGTTGTCGCACGTTACGATTGCGGGTGTGGCGCTCGGATTTCTGATCGAAGTATATCCGCTTGCCGCTGGACTTGTGTTCGCGGTGCTGGCCTCATTTGCGATTGAGAAGCTGCGAAAGGCATATAAAAGTTATGCCGAGCTGTCAATCGCCATTATTATGTCTGGCGGCGTTGCGCTTGCTTCGCTGTTTTTCACCCTGGGAATGGGCTATAATACGGATGTTATGAGTTATTTGTTCGGCAGTATCTACACGCTGGATTCCACGGATATTTATATGGTGGGCGGTGTAACCATCGTTGTCATTGCGGTTGTGGTGATGTTCTTTAAAGAGTTCTTCCTGCTCAGCTTCGAAGAGGATGCCGCCAGTGTCAGCGGACTGCCTGTCAAATGGATGAACATGATCATTACGGTACTGACGGCCCTTGTCGTAAGCACTGCCATTAAAATTGTGGGCGCGCTTCTGGTATCCGCATTGTTGGTGATTCCGGTAGCGATCAGTTTACTGCTGGCAAGAAGCTTCCGAGGCTCTATCGTATTATCGGTCATCATCTCCGAAATTGCCGTTATCGGGGGATTGATGCTTGCGGGCGTATTTAATCTGGCACCCGGCGCGACCATCGTGCTGCTGCTGATCAGCCTGCTTATCATTACGCTTGTCGGCAAAAAGGGCTTTACGACATAAGGGGGTTCTGAAATAAAATGGCTGATATTAATATCGGCATCGCATTTGCTGCCGGTTTTGCTTCTTTTATATCTCCATGCTGTTTACCGCTGTACCCGTCCTACTTATCGATTATTACAGGCATGTCGGTTAATGACTTGAAGAACGAACAGAACCGCAAGGAGGTCCGTTTCCGGACCATGACGCATACACTTGCGTTCATCCTTGGGTTTTCTGCTGTTTATTACACCCTCGGTTGGGGGGCAGGCCTGTTCGGGGAGTTCTTCACGGAATATCAAGACTTGATCCGCCAGCTGTCTGCGCTGCTGATCATCGTGATGGGACTTATGCTTATTGGCATTTTCCAGCCCAAGTTTTTAATGAAGGACCGGAAATTCAATTTTAAATCCAAACCGACCGGATACATAGGAACATTTCTGTTTGGCATCGGGTTTGCTGCAGGCTGGTCGCCATGCGTCGGCCCGATTTTAACGGCCATCATCGCGCTGGCAGCTTCCGATCCGGGAACCTGGTTCCCGCTGATTACCTCGTACTCCCTGGGATTTGCAGTGCCTTTTTTCATCCTGGCTTTTTTCATCGGCTCAACCCGCTGGATTCTCAAGTATTCAAGCACGCTGATGAAAGTCGGCGGCGTCTTGATGATACTGATGGGGGTTCTGCTCTTTACAGATCAAATGTACAAAATTACGATTTGGCTGCAAGGCATTACGCCGGAGTGGCTGAAATTTTAAAATCGAGCGGAAGACTGGTTCAATTCATTAGTCATTATTACATAGGATTGGGCCAGGACTTGCCAACCGGTCTCCAAAACATGTATCATTACTATTGCAGGTAAAACAGGATTTTGCACGGGTTATGTAACTATAGAAAAGAGGGAATAAGATGCCGACACCTAGCATGGAGGATTATTTGGAGCGCATCTACAAGTTGATCGACGAAAAAGGATATGCGCGCGTTTCGGATATTGCCGAAGGCTTGGAGGTTCACCCCTCATCCGTCACGAAGATGATTCAAAAGCTGGACAAGGACGAATATTTGATCTATGAAAAATATCGCGGTTTGGTTTTGACCAGCAAAGGCAAAAAAATGGGCAAACGACTCATGGAACGTCATCATTTGCTTGAGGAATTCCTTGAGATGATAGGTGTACAGGATGAAAATATTTATAGGGATGTTGAAGGAATCGAGCATCATTTAAGCTGGGATTCCATTACGAGAATTGAGACGCTTGTGGAGTATTTCAAGCGCGATGAGAATCGACTTCAGGATTTGCGTGACGTTCATAACGAATTAGTCAACGAATCGTAATGTGGCATCTGTCCGCTTGTGACAGATGCTTTTTTAAACTGAACCGTCATATTTCCAGTGTTATATTAATAAGTTAGATTACCTGCAAATTTCATATTTTCGGAGGATTAATAGAAATGAAGCTTCGTAGATGGTTGTTGGTGCTGATCATGTTACTATTGTGTCTCCCGTCGGTGGTCCCAACTGCGCAAGCGAAGGCAGCTTCTATCCGTATTCAGTTGGACGGTGTAACCTTAAACAGTGACGTATCTCCTTACATATTGCCGAAGGTTAATGTAACCATGGTTCCTACGCGGATTATCAGTGAAGGCCTGGGCGCTTCGGTAGCTTGGAATCAGAAGCTAAAGACAGTAAATATCGGGCTGGACGGCTCGAATCTGCAATTGACATCCGGCAGCAAAACCGCGCTTGTGAACGGCTCATCCGTAGCACTTGATGCATCGGTTGAAATTAAGAGCGGCCGGGTTATGGTTCCGCTGCGGTTTGTCAGCGAGAACCTGGGTGTGCAAGTCGAATGGAACCAAGCGGCACAACGTATCTCGCTGACTACAGGCACGGACGTCGTTCTTCCACCACCGGTATCCACAGGGGATGAAGTCAGAGGCGCTTGGATATCCACGGTGTTCAATCTGGATTGGCCGAAAACAAAGACCAGCGCAGAGCAGCAAAAGGCATCTTACATCGCCTTGCTGGATTCGCTCCAGGAAGTTGGCATCAATACCGTGTACGTGCAGGTACGTCCGGCTGGCGATGCATTGTATCCTTCCACTATGGTGCCATGGTCCAAGGTGCTGACAGGGATTCAAGGAGCAGATCCGGGGTATGATCCGGTAGCTTTCATGGTTGAGGAAACGCATAAACGGAATATGGAGTTCCACGCATGGTTTAATCCTTTCCGGGCCAACACCGATATTTTGACAGCATCGCTTGATCCATCCCACGTTGCGCTCAGCCACCCGGATTGGATCGTGAACACAGGCAAGCAGCTGTACATCAATCCTGGGATCCCGGAAGCTCGGCAGCATATCATCGATACCATAATGGAGGTCGTGAACGGATACGATATTGACGGTATTCACCTGGATGATTACTTCTACCCATCGAATACGGTCTTCAAAGATGATGCGGCATACCGCCAATACAATCAAGGTGCTTACGCAAACCTTGCAGATTGGCGTCGCGGAAACATCAATGCATTTGTGCAATTGCTCGGTGAGAGCATTCACCGTGTGAAACCGGACGTTGAATACGGAATCAGTCCTTTCGGTGTATGGCGTAACCAGTCCGTGGACAAGACGGGATCGGATACGAAAGCCGGCGTGACGGCTTATGACAGCATGTATGCTGATGTGCGGGCCTGGATCCAGAACGGCTGGATCGATTACGTGGCTCCGCAAATCTATTGGAGCATGAGTAATCCGGCCGCCGACTATGATAAGCTGGTGGACTGGTGGGCCAGCGAAGTACAAGGAACCGGCGTAGATCTCCTGATCGGTCACGCTCCATACAAACTGGGAACCAGCGAAATCGGTTGGCAGAGCGCATCGGAGATCATCAATCAATTGAAGTACAATCAGAATTATGCCGAGGTTAAAGGCAGCATTTTCTTTAGAGCAGAGAATATTTTAAGTAATCCGTTAGGCATTAAAGATCAATTGCAATCATATTATAGATAAATCGGCACGTCCCATAGGTATGAAACATCCCCCGCGCTCATACATAGTCATTAGACCATGTGAGGCGGGGGATTTTATATGCAAATCAATGCGGTATTTGAAGGTGGGGGAGTTAAGGGGATCTCGCTTGCCGGGGCTGTCAAGGCGGCGGAGAATGCCGGCATGGAATTCAGCCGTGTTGCCGGAACGTCCTCCGGTTCGATCGTGGCATCCGTGCTGGCAGCAGGCTACCGGGCAGACGAGATCAAGCGCATTATTGAGGAGACGCCCTTTCATTCGTTTCTCCAGCGAGCACCGATCTTTAATACGAAGTTTATCGGTCCCGCCTTGCGGGTGTTGATTAAGAAGGGGCTGTATTCTGGAGAAGCCCTGGAGAACTGGATTCGGGAAATCCTGCTTGCCAAAGGGATATTTACGTTTTCGGACATCCCGGCAGGCAAGCTGTATATTGTGGCTTCGGACATTACGAATGGAAGGCTGCTGGTACTTCCGGACGACCTTCGCCAATATGGCATAAACCCTACGACATTTCCTGTGGCCAAGGCTGTGCGCATGAGCTGCAGCATTCCGTATTTTTTCGATCCCGTCATTCTTCGCTTATTGGGCAGGGCCGCTAAAGGCAAGTCGTTCGGCGAACAATTTGTATACATTGTGGATGGGGGACTGCTCAGCAACTTTCCGTTATGGCTCTTTGATCGCGAGTCGAAGGGGGGACCTAAGCCGCTGCCAGTGCTTGGCTTCCAAATGGTCGGGAAGAATAGTAACTTGCCCCATTTGATTGATGGCCCGATCGGCATGTTAACCGCCATGTTTGAGACGATGCTTTCCGCTCACGATGAACGTTATATTGAACAGCAAAATCGCAATCGAACGATTAAAATTCCGACGCTTGGCATTGGTACCACTCATTTTAATCTGACCAAGGAGGAAAGCGAGAATTTATACAATTCGGGGTTAACTGCGGGTACGATGTTTTTCGCCCGCTGGAAATCCGAACATTAAAAAACCGTCCGGCCGGCATGATTTTGCACGGTTGGACGGTTTTCTTCTTAGTGATATTTAGGAACATCATCGGATGGGTCGGGTTTTCCTTTTTGCCCATCGATAACCTGAAACGGGTACTGTTTACGTTTTGCAGCTGGATTGCTCTTCCGTGCGGTGCTATGTTTAGCCGCCAGCTTAGCCGCCGTTCGCTTGGAAGGCTTCACCTTAGGCCGCTTGTTAAAACGACGAGGCGGGAACTTATAGAGCACATACACGACAGCTACAATAATGAGTGGAATCATAATATTCATTCTTGATCCAGGGTCTAACAGGAATACCAGTAGCCCTATGGCGGCTAACGTGATCGCCGTCCAAAAAATGATCGCATGCCTTCTCATGGATTATCACCCTTTCGCGGGATCCAGCACACTTCCTGTCACAGATTGGTGAACTGTAACATTTTCGTATTGAGCATCTAACTCACGCATTCTGTTAAAGGATGCGATGGATACTTCAACTTGATCATCAGTAGGTTCCTTCGTCGTTAAAAGCTGCAGCCACAGGCCAGGATATCCGAGGAAACGGAGTACCGGCATGTCTCGCATGGCATTGGTAAGTTTCAGGAACTCAAAGGAAACGCCAAGCACGATCGGAAGAAGCGCGATTCTTTGAATGACCCGCTGCGTCATGGTATCCCATGGCACCACCGAGTAGACAACAACGCCGAGAACAATGGTCAGCATCATGAAGCTGCTGCCGCAGCGATAATGCAGTCGCGTATATTTCTGAACATTCTTCACCGTCAGCTCTTCACCGGCTTCAAATGCGCTGATGACTTTGTGTTCGGCACCGTGATACTGGAACAGTCTTTTAATGACAGGTGTCTGGGAGATTGCCCATAAATACACGAGCAGCAGTATTAATTTAATGACGCCTTCAATCAGGTTATGCACAATATAGTGATCAAATGTATCGCCAAAAAAGAAATCCTCTACAAAAACAGGAACGAGTGTAAACAGCAGCTTACCGAATATGAAGGAAAGCACGCTGACGGCGGCTACACCGATGATCATGCTTAGACTCCAGCCTGAGTCTTCTTTCTCCTTCTGTTTCTCACGTTCTTCCGGCTCCAGGGTATCGTCAGCATAAGCATCCGCAGAGTAATTCAAATGTTTGGAACCTTTAATTGTAGAATCTATGAGACTGACGATGCCGCGAAGAAGCGGAATCTTCCGCAGCTTTCGAACCCAAGCCTTGTCTTCGCGAGGCACCTCGAGAAACTTGATTTCGTTATTTTTACGCCGCACGGCCGTCACATTCACATGTTTGCCGCCGAACATAACGCCTTCGATTACAGCTTGGCCTCCATAGCTGATCGGGGTTGACTTATCGGACAACCAGTTCACCCTCCCTGACATGTTTTTCGTTCTATGAACTATTGTATCGAATTTTGAAAGTAATTTCTAGTTGGATTAGGGCAGGGGAAGCGGAGCATACTACCTTCAGAGATGAAATGAAGTAACAGCGGGCATTCGATAACTGAAAAAGAGGAGAATCAATAGATGCATGAACATCAATTTCGCAAGCAGAACCAGGTCACCAATCCGTTTACGTTTGCCCTGGAGCTGGGCTATTATGCGGGCCTGATCTGGGGGGCCGTGCATTGGATATTTTACTGGCTAAAATTCACGAAGGTGCTGCCAGGCTTTTTGCTGGAGCCGTTCTTCAAGCATGAGTTCCTCGCGACGACAGCTGGCCAAATTGCCGGTTGGCTGTCCTTTATCGCGTTTTCCGTCATCGCTTCCCTCATCTATGTCACCTTGTTCAGGAAGCTGAGGGGCCCATGGCCCGGGATAGCATACGGAATCGTATGGTGGGCGGTGCTGTTTGTCGCGCTCAATCCATGGCTTCGGCTGACGGACCCGGTGAAGAAGCTGCCTTGGGATACAAACATCTCAGAGGTTTGTATTTTTATATTATGGGGACTATTTATCGGTTATACGACTGCACAGGAATTCACCGATGAGAAACTGCGCGAACCGAAGAAGGTGACGGGCTAGCTAAGAAAAACTTCTCAACCCTATCCCGCCTATGGTAAAATAGCTTTTGGTTATTTGACGAAAAGGTGGGAAGCCCTATGAAATCCATATGGGTGATAAACGGACCGAACTTAAACCTGCTCGGCTTCCGTGAACCGGGCATTTATGGTTCACTCAGCCTGCAGGCGATCGAAGATAATTTGCGTAAACAGGCGGATCTCGCCGGTATCGGTATTACCTTCTATCAGTCCAATCATGAGGGTGCTATCATCGACCGTATTCATGAAGCTATTGGACAGGCGGACGGCATACTTCTTAACCCGGGAGCACTGACTCACTACAGCTATGCTGTACGTGATGCCATCAGTTCTGCCCGTGTTCCGACAGTGGAAGTTCACCTATCGAACATTCATGCCAGGGAGGAATTTCGTCATACCTCCGTCATCGCACCTGTTGCTGTCGGACAAATCGCGGGTTTTGGCGCAGCGAGTTACACACTGGGCTTGTCGGCCCTTTTGCAAGTCCTGAACGACCAAGAAGGATAGCTAATCCGATCAGATATTAGAAAGCTTTAACCGAGAGGTTGCTTTTTGTTATCAGATGAATTACAGCTAACCGTAACTGGCTGCTTAGAAATACGTCGAAGATGTTTTTCTTGAGCCGGCTTGGACATGGGTGAGAGGAGAGGTTAGAATGAGTAACAAACGAGTGGTTAAACTGCGCGAGAAACTTCAGACTAAAGGCTTAACGGCCATGCTGGTGGCAAGCCCGATCAACCGCAGATATTTGACAGGCTTTACCGGGTCTGCCGGCTACGTGCTGATTACCCGGGATCATGCCTATCTGTTGACTGATTTCCGCTATATGACTCAAGCTCCACAGCAAGCCGTCGGCTTTCAAGTGGTTGAGCATGGACCGAAGGTTATGGAGACGGTCAAGGAATTGCTATCTTCCGAGGGAATAACATCGCTTGGATTTGAACAGGACCATGTTACATACGGCGTATTTTCGACCTATTCGGAACAGCTCGCGCCAATTAGCCTGGTGCCGGTTTCAGGTCTTGTAGAGGATCTGCGCATATTCAAGGATGCGGAAGAATTGAGCATTATGCAGCGGGCTGCCGATTTGGCTGATCAGACGTTCAGCCATGTGCTGACGATTCTGGCTGCCGGCAAAACGGAGCGTGAAATTGATCTGGAGATGGAAATGTTCATGCGCAAGCATGGCGCAACCGCGTCTTCCTTTGATACCATTGTCGCTTCCGGCGAGCGTTCGGCTCTTCCGCACGGCGTTGCCAGCGAGCGAGTGATTCAAGGGAACGAATTCGTTACGTTTGATTTCGGTGCGCTGCTTGACGGATACTGCTCCGATCTCACCAGAACCGTTGCGCTCGGAAGTCCTGATCCTAAGCTGAAGGAGATCTATGATATCGTGCTGGAAGCGCAGCTTCATGCACTGGATCATATTAAACCTGGCATGACAGGACGCGAGGCGGACGCCTTAACCCGTGATATTATTACCCGTTATGGATACGGGGAATACTTTGGTCACAGCACCGGGCATGGATTGGGTATGGAGGTTCACGAATCTCCAAGACTGTCCAAGCTGAGTGATGATGTGCTGCAGCCGGGCATGGTGGTAACGGTGGAGCCGGGCATATACTTGCCTGGGCTTGGCGGTGTCCGTATTGAAGATGATATCGTGATTACGGAATCGGGTATTCATATACTAACAAGCTCGTCCAAAGACTACACTGTGCTTTAGGAGACTGTTCAAAAAGCTAGCTTTTTGAACTTGCACTTTAGGAAAATTGTGTACTATATTAATTAGACCGCATCCTTAGGAGGGAATCTTAGTGATTTCAGTAAACGATTTTAAGACAGGTTTGACCGTAGAAGTAGATGGCGATATATTCACCGTTTTGGATTTTCAGCACGTTAAACCTGGTAAAGGCGCAGCTTTCGTTCGTTCCAAATTGAAAAACCTTCGCAACGGCAACACCGTTGAGAAGACGTTCCGTGCAGGCGAAACGATTGGCCGCGCCATCATCGACAACCGTGGGGTTCAGTATCTCTATGCCAGCGGTCAAGAGCATGTCTTCATGGACAACGAAACTTATGATCAATTCAGCTTGACCAGCGAGCAGCTGGAGTGGGAGCTTAACTTCCTGAGAGAGAACATGAACGTTAACATCATCAGCTACCAAGGCGAGATCCTCGGGATCAACCTGCCTAACAGCGTCGAGCTGAAGGTGGTTGAAACCGAGCCTGGAATCAAAGGTAACACGGCAACGGGCGCAACGAAGAATGCGAAAGTGGAAACCGGCCTGAATGTACAAGTACCGCTGTTCATTAACGAAGACGATGTGCTTCTGATCGATACACGCGAAGGTAAATACATCTCCCGTGCATAGTAGGCTTTAAAACGGGACCCTTCAACGATTGACGGGTGCCAATATCTTCTAAACAACGAGGACTCCTGTACGTATGTACGGGAGTCTTTTTGCGATGGGCGAAAGCCGGTGCCATAAACCTGAGTTCTTTTTGCCTTGAAAAGCCTTGACGGGATGACTCACTTTCGTATTATACTGTTTTAAAGTGAGAAACCACCTGAATGCTGTTACATACTGATATTAGTGGGGAGTGAAAGAAGCATTGTCACTGTACGTCATGAAATTCGGAGGCAGCTCTGTAGGGGATACAGAACGTATGAAGCGTGTTGCCAGAAGAATTGTAGAGAAACAAGATGAAGGTCATCAATGTGTAGTCGTGGTGTCTGCTATGGGGGATACAACAGACGATTTGATTGACCAGGCGAAGCTGTTGAACGAGAATCCACCGGCACGGGAAATGGATATGCTGATGACCACGGGAGAGCAGATATCCATATCGCTGCTATCCATGGCGATTCACGGTCTCGGACGCAAGGCAAAGTCTCTTACCGGCTGGCAGGCGGGGTTCCGTACGGAAGCGGTGCATGGCAAAGCCCGTATCACAGATATTATGCCTGAACGCGTGTTTAAAGCGCTTGATGAAGGGAATGTCGTCATTGTAGCGGGATTCCAGGGAATGTCGGAAGACGGAGAGATTACAACGCTTGGACGCGGGGGATCAGATACCACGGCGGTTGCTCTTGCGGCTGCCATTCAAGCGGATGTATGTGAAATATATACGGATGTGGACGGAATTTACTCCACAGATCCGCGGGTTGTCAAATGTGCGCGGAAGTTGAAGGAGATTTCCTATGACGAGATGCTGGAGCTAGCCAATCTTGGTGCAGCTGTTCTTCACCCGCGCGCGGTTGAGTATGCGAAGCATAATCAAGTGAAGCTTGTCGTCAGATCCAGCTTTAATCATAACGAGGGTACGGTTGTTAAGGAGGAAGCAAGCATGGAACAAGGTGTGGTTGTCAGCGGAATTGCATTTGACAAGAATGTGGCAAGAATCAGTATTCTGGGCGTTTCCGATACGCCGGGCGTTTTGGCTCAAGTGTTCGGAGAGCTTGCGAAAGAAGCGATTGATGTTGATATTATCGTACAGAGCGGTGTCCAGAACGGCGAAGCAGACTTTTCCTTTACCGTTTCCTTGGCCGATCGGGAGCGTGCGTTGTCGGTTATCGAACAAATCCGCGGCAAGATTCCGTATCGTGACGTTACCTCGGAGGATCATCTGGTGAAAGTATCGATTGTTGGTGCCGGAATGGTCAGCCATCCGGGTGTGGCGGCGCAAATGTTTGATGTCATCTCCCGGCAAGGGGTCAGCATCAAGATGGTCAGCACCTCCGAGATCAAAGTATCCTGTGTCATTGAAGGAACCAATCTGGAAGGTGTCGTACAAGCGCTTCATACCGCGTACGGACTGGATACAGATCAGCAGGCTTCCGTTGGCGGACCGCAGGTGCGTCGATAACCTGTTTTTTAATGGAATAATTTATGCAATCATATCGATATTAAATAGAGTTAATCCCGGTCCATATCGACCGGGATTTTTTGCGTTGTCCGAAAGATTCAAAGTTCGCTTCTATGAAATTGAAAAAATAGAGATAAAACGAGAGTGCCTCGCATATTTTTAAACATCACACTTGTGAACAAGGAAGAAGGAGGATATAGAGCATGCTGGACAAGTTTGTCGCTAGTATGGCCACGCTTCGTTTTTTCTCCGGCAGTCTCGAGATTGTGGCGGCCATCATCATGCTGCGCCTGAACCAGGTCGATAAAGCGCTGGCCGTGAATTCCGCTCTGGCTTTTATGGGCCCGCTGATCTTGATTCTGACAACAACGATCGGACTCGTGGGAATGGCGGATAAATTGTCGTGGGGGAAGATCGGCTGGATTTTGTGCGGCGTTTCCTGTCTCTTATACGGCGTTTTAAAAAAATGATAGATTCGCTGCATATTTTTCAGGTACAAGCATACACATGGGATATGAAGTTCTCTTATTAGAAGATGATCAAAAAGGACAACCTGGGGGAAATCGATATGACATTGAACTGGTTAGACCTGTTTCCCGAGACCGTAAAACGGATGCTGCTGAACCTGTCGAAAGAGCTTCTCGATCATGTGGAGGAGGTACGTATCCGGGAGGAACGTCCGCTGGAGATTAATTCGGCGGGCAAGCATCATTTTCTGGACCGGCGCGGCGGGCTCACTTTGCGGCCTGATGAAGCGTATAAGCCAACGCGTGAAGATACCCATAGGTTGCTGGATCTAATCAGTAACCATTCCCTCTACACCATGGAAGAGGAATTGCGAAAAGGGTTTATCACGATACCTGGGGGTCATCGGGTCGGGCTTACCGGCCGGACGGTGCTCAGCGGTGGTAAGGTTGAACACATTCGGGATATTAGCGGATTTAATGTCCGGATTGCCAAGGAAGTTCAGGGCGCGGCGGATGACATCATCCCGCATTTACTCGACCGGAAACGGAAAAGGGTAATGCACTCGCTGATCTTATCCCCGCCCCAGCAAGGCAAGACCACGCTGCTTCGGGATCTTGCGAGGCAGATCAGTTACGGCAAATGGGGGAAATCGGCCGTGCATTGGCCGGGAATGAAGGTAGGCATCATTGACGAACGTTCTGAAATTGCCGGTTGTCTGCGCGGAGTCCCTGGTTTCGACGTAGGTCCGCGTACGGATGTGCTCGATGGCTGTCCGAAAGCTGAAGGGATGATGATGATGATCCGTTCGATGTCCCCGGATGTGCTGATTGTGGACGAGATCGGTCGGCCGGAGGATGCGGAAGCCGTCATTGAAGCCTTGCATGCGGGAATCAGCGTCATAGCAACGGCACATGGCTCGTCCATACAAGATATGCGGGGGCGACCAGCACTCGCCGGTCTTCTGGAGAACCGGATGTTTGAGATGTATGCCGTTCTTAACAGAACGGGCGACCACAGATCATACAAGCTGTATGACGGAGGTCAGCGAACGCTTCAGACGGCTGCAGCCGGTCCGCCGGGCGGTGATGCCTATGCTTAAACTGGTCGGGGCTGTGCTCGTGCTGGGAGCTGGAACTTTAGCCGGATTTTATCAGGCCCAGCAATTCGCGGCAAGACCCAGGCAGCTGCGAGAACTCATTCTCGCGCTTCAACGGCTGGAAACGGAGATCAGCTACGGCTTGACGCCATTACCCGATGCGCTGGAGCGAATTGGCGATTCCCTTCGTGAACCGCTCAGATCATTATTTGCCTCAGCCGCGCTTTACATGAGGCCCGACTACGGGTTATCCGCACAGGAAAGCATCCGCAAGGCACTGGGCGAATACTGGAAACGAACATCGATGAAAAGTGCCGAGCGTGAGGTGTTGGAGCAGCTAAGCGGCGTTCTTGGCACCAGTGACAGGCAGGACCAGATCAAACATATCGCTCTGGCCGTGGGACAGCTCAAGCATGAAGAAGCAGCGGCAAGGGATGACCAGGTCAAATATGAAAAAATGAGCAAAAGTCTGGGACTGCTCATTGGAGCATTGATCGTCATTTTGATCTTTTAGCGAGGTGCCAGGGGAAATGAACATTGAAGTGAACGCCATCTTCCAGATTGCCGGCATTGGGATCATCATTGCCATGATCCATACGGTCCTGAAACAGATGGGGAAAGAGGATATGGCACATTGGGTGACCCTTATCGGGTTTGTGGTTGTGCTGTTTATGGTCGTCAGACTGCTTGACGATTTGCTCAAGGAAATCAAAAGTATTTTTCTATTCCAGTAGGTGGACCTTTATGGAAATTATCCAGGTGGTAGGACTGGGCATCATCGCTACCGTGCTGATCTTGGTTGTCAAGGAACAGAAGCCGCTCTTTGCCTTTCTTCTCGCAGTGGCGACCTCGCTCCTCATCTTCCTGTTCCTGATCGGGAAGATCGGAAATGTCTTATCCATGCTGGAAGATTTGGCAGAGAACTCCGGTGTCCAGATCATCTATTTAAAGACCGTTCTGAAAATTATCGGAATTGCCTATATCGCGGAGATGGGGGCCCAGATCGTACGAGATGCCGGACAGGAATCGATCGCATCCAAAATAGAACTGGCGGGAAAAGTGCTCATATTGGTGCTCGCTGTACCGATTATCGGGATCATCATCGAGACGGTCCTGAAGCTCCTCCCGGCTTGAAAAAGGTGGGGGGACATGGTTACAGGAGTAATACTTCGAAAAGGCTTGGCCGTGTTTCGTCTACTGATCCTGATGTTGTTTATGACCGGATTGTTCTGCGGAACGATAAGTACGGCTGACGCGGCAAATCCGGCCGATGAGTGGGTTGAGCAGCAGACGCAGCAGCTGCCGACAGACCAGGTCGAGAAATACTGGGACCGGCTCATGAAGGATTACGGCGGTTTCTTCCCGGATGGAAAGACGCCGTCCCTGATGGATATGCTGCTGCCGGGCGGCGACGGTCTTAGCTTCAAAGGGGTTATGTCCGGCATCGGAAAATATTTGTGGCATGAGGTGCTCTATAACGGGAAGCTGCTGGCAACCATCGTGATGCTGAGCATCATGAGTCTGATCCTTGAGAATCTGCAGACGGCCTTTGAGAAAAGCACCGTGAGTCGGGTTGCCTATACGATCTGTTACATGGTTGTCCTGGTCATTGCCGTTAACAGCTTCAGCATCGCGATAGGATATGCCCGGGACGCCATTACCCAAATGATCGATTTCATGATGGCGATGCTTCCCCTGCTCTTTGCACTGATGGCTTCGATGGGGAATGTGGTGACCGTCTCGGTGGCTCATCCGCTAGTCATCTTCATGGTACATACGGTAGGTACGCTGATCAGCACGGTTGTGTTCCCGCTTCTGTTCTTCTCGGCTCTGCTGCATCTGGTTAGTTCGCTATCCGAAAAGTACAAGCTGACCCAGCTTGGCAACCTGCTGCGAGGAATTTCGATGGGTGTTCTGGGCGTGCTGCTTACCGTGTTCCTGGGTGTCATCTCCGTCCAGGGACTGACCAGCTCGGTGACGGACGGGGTGACGATCCGGGCAGCCAAATATGTAACCGGCAATTTCGTCCCGGTAGTCGGCAAGATGTTCGCAGATGCAACGGATACCGTGATCTCGGCCTCATTACTCGTCAAGAATTCCATCGGGCTGGCAGGGGTCATCATTATTTTGTTCCTATGCGCATTTCCTGCGATCAAGATCTTGACGCTTGCCTTGATATATAACATCGCGGCGGCCGTCATGCAGCCGTTAGGAGACACCCCGATCGGCACCTGCCTGCAGACGATCGGGAAGACGATGCTGTATGTTTTTACAGCCTTGGCCGCAGTCAGTATGATGTTCTTCCTGGCCATAACGATTCTGCTCACGGCAGGCAACATTACCGTCATGATGAGGTGAGGCAGAACATAGAAGGCGGCCAATGCTTAGGAGGAATGGCGAATGGACTGGCTTGGAGGTTGGTTGAAAAGCGTCATCATGGTGGTTCTCTTTGCAGCCTTCGTTGATTTGATACTGCCCGGCAAGGCGCTTGAACGATATGCCAGATTAGTCTTGAGCCTGTTGATTCTGCTCACGCTGCTTAGCCCGATTATCGCATTGATAACGGATCCCCCCGAGAATCAATTGGCGATGGAGCTGGAGCGGCAGGAGAAAGGGCTGCCGGAAGAGGTTCAGCTGGAGCATATTCTGGCACAGGCCGAGAAGCTGAAGGAAACGCAGCAGAGTCAAAGCCTTCAGTGGGCAGGCAACGAATTAGCCCGGGTGATGAAAGAAGAGATCGCGGCAGAAACCGGGGAGACGGTCCAGGAGGTCAAGGTGGTGCTGGCTGCAGTTGCTGGGCAGGACAAGGGATATGCAGGCGCTGCGATACGCTCCGTTGACGTAAGGCTGGTTGGAGGTGAATCGGAGAATGCAGAGGTAGACAAAAGGGATGATAAGGAGCCCATCAGCATAGAACCCGTTGATTCCGTGCAGGTGAATGTTGAATCCATGCAGTCGGAACGGGATGGAAAGGCAGCGGTGAAAGAGAATGCAGAAGCAGTGAGCAAGGCCGAAGAAGCAAGAGCAGAGCCGGTTCGGGATTACATTAGCCGCCGGTGGGATTTAGAGCCGGATCTGATCACGATATATATGCCAGGGCAGGAGCAGGATAAAAAGCTGTAGCGGAGGTGAGGATGATGGGAAATTGGTTGAAGCGGTTGGAGCAATGGCTTGGTGGAGGAGCTGGCGGAGCAAGAAAAATGCAAACCTTCAGATGGTTGATCATTCTTGGCCTGATCGGCGTCGCGATTATGCTGTTCAACTCCTTCGTCAATGTGAAGAAGCTGGATCATGAGAATATCGGTCGCGAGCCGCCGCCGGAGTCTGCGGCGGTCTCAACGCCCCAAAGCGGGACTTCAACCAGCGGCGGCGGTGAGTTCGAAAGTATCGAGCAGGATTTTGAAATGCGCACCAAAACCATGCTGGAACAGATTGTTGGGGTTGGGGCTGTCGATGTCATGGTGACTGTGGAATCTACAGAAGAGCTGGTCGTCCAGCGTGATATGAAAGATACCCAGGAGCTGACGGAGGAAACCGATGCTAACGGAGGTAAGCGCCATGTAACAAGTTATCAGCGTGACGGCCAGATTGTCACCTATGAATCATCCGGGGAAGAAACCCCAATCGTCACCAAGAAGATCAAGCCTCAAGTCCGGGGTGTGCTCGTCGTAGCCAAGGGAGCCGAGAATGATGTTGTAAAGAGCTTAATCGTGGATGCGATCCAGCGAGGCCTCAATGTCCCGTCTTATCGTATATCTGTTGTCCCGCGTAAACAGGAATAACCGCAGCCAATCGAATGATCCGATCATTCGTGCCAAGGTTTTCATTCAAAGGAGGAAACGTTCAAATGAATAACAAAAGACAAACCATATGGTTAGTATCCATGCTTAGTTTGATGGTCATCCTGTCAGCTTACTACTTATTCACCGACGATTCGGGCACGAAAGCGCCGCCGGTTGCCGAGAGCACGCAAGTGGACGGTCAGAAGCCGGGAGCCGGACAAGAAGCAAACGGAACCGCAGGCACTGGCGACGAGCTGGTTGTGAACGAAGTGCTTGAAGAAGGCACAGACGGTGATTCCGGTGCCAATGAGCAAGGGACTGGTACGAGCGATACAGGTGCGGCCGGAACGGAAAATCCTGCAGAAGCAACACAAGGTGAGCAAGGGGAGCAAGGAAAAGCCAGCGGCGAAGCCGGTAAAATGGAAGAGCCGGAAGTGAAGGAATCCCAAGAGGGAGCCGAGAATTCCAAAGACGCTAGCAGCACAGGCAAAGAGGGAGCCGAGGAATCCAAAGACACAAGCAGCACCAGCAACGGTAACAAATCGGATGAAGAAGTGCTGGAGCAAGTGGCGGCCAATGCAACATCCGCAGCAGCCCAGTTGGAGTCCTATAAATTGGACCGCTCACAAAAAAATATGAAATTATACGATGAGTTAATGACAAAGATCGACAATCATGAGAACAAGCCGGAGCAAACAGCTCAAGCAACCGAGCAGCTGAAAGCAGCCGAAGCGAAAGAGGAAGTGATTCTCAGCATCGAAGAAGCGCTGCAGCAGCAATACGGCAACGCCGTTGTGAAGGAAGAAAGCGAGAAGTATAATGTGGTCGTTCTGAGTGAAAAACTCGATGCTAAAGGTGCAGCCGGCATCGTGAGTCTTGTGATGAAGGAATTGAAGGTTTCGCCGGATAAAGTAACCGTTCAATATGTTGCGCCATAAGCTTGTCTGCAGATTTCAACATAAATCACGGATATACGATAAACCGAAAGAGTCTAAGGATTGCCTTGGGCTCTTTCTATTTCGCTCGATTGTGATATAATACTCTAAGCTATTGACTGACTGTCCTAAGCAAGGGCTTCCAAGAAAGTGAAGGAGTGAACGTCGATAATGTTTAAATTAAACGAAATCAAGGAACTTATTAAGCTGGTGGATCAAACTTCCGTGCATGAACTGGAAATTGAGAGCGAAGGTACACGCTTATCCATTAAGAAACCCAATGCAGCCGAGGTTGTTAACAACTATCAGGCAGCGCCGCAAGCGTATATACCGGCACAGCAAATGATGGCACCACAGATCGTACAGCCGAATACGGCGAATCAAGCACCTGCAGCGGCACCACAGCAGGATTCAGTGGAGGATAGTAACAGCTCATTACATAAAATCGTATCACCGATGGTAGGGACCTTCTATCGTTCCCCATCGCCTGAGGCCGGGCCGTTTGTCAGTCCCGGGGACAAGGTGACTGAGAAATCGACGGTCTGCATCATTGAGGCCATGAAACTGATGAATGAACTGGAAGCAGAGATCAAAGGCGAAATCGTTGAGGTTCTCGCACAGAACGGTCAACTTGTAGAATTCGGGCAGCCTCTGTTTCTGGTGAAGCCGGAGTAATATGGAGGGACTCGCCAAGAACGAGAGTCGCAAGAGTCCGAAGGAGGTTACTGCATGAGATTTCAAAAAGTGCTTATCGCGAACCGGGGAGAGATTGCCGTTCGTATCATCCGGGCTTGCCGGGAACTTGGCATCGCAACGGTTGCCGTATATTCGGAGCCGGACCGGGAATCCCTGCATGTTCGCTTGGCGGATGAGGCCTACTGCATCGGCCCTACGTTATCGAAAGACAGCTATTTGAATTTTACCAATATTATGAGCGTGGCCACACTGACCGAGTGTGACGCCATACATCCCGGTTACGGCTTTTTGGCCGAAAACGCGGATTTCGCGGAGATTTGTGAATCCTGCAACATTACCTTTATCGGTCCTTCCGCTGACGCGATCAACCGTATGGGAGACAAGGCTGTTGCGAAGCAGACGATGAAGGATGCCGGTGTTCCGGTTATTCCGGGATCCGACGGACTGGTCGAGGATCTGAATGAAGCCGTTATGCTTGCCCGCGATATTGGATATCCCGTCATTATCAAAGCTACTGCAGGTGGCGGAGGTAAGGGTATCCGGATCGCCGAGGATGAAGAAACGCTGGTTAAACAGATTACAAACGCACAGCAGGAAGCCCAGAAGGCCTTCGGCAATGCAGGCGTATATCTGGAAAAATATCTGACCCGCATGAAGCATGTAGAGATTCAAATTATCGCCGACAAACATGGCAACGCCGTGCATCTCGGGGAGCGTGACTGTTCTGTGCAGCGACGGAGACAAAAGCTGGTTGAGGAAGCTCCTTGTCCGGTGCTAAGTGAAGAGGTACGCAGCCGGATGGGCGAAGCCGCCGTTCGCGCCGCGAAGGCCGTTAATTATTCCGGTGCAGGTACGCTTGAATTTTTGCTCGGTCAGGACGGTCAGTTCTACTTCATGGAGATGAATACGCGGATTCAAGTAGAGCATCCAGTGACCGAGATGGTGACCGGGGTTGATCTGATTAAGGAAATGATCTCCGTTGCGGAGGGTCACACGCTCTCTTTCACTCAAGAAGAAGTCGTTATTAATGGCTGGTCCATTGAGTGTCGGATTAATGCCGAGAATCCGGACAAGGGCTTTATGCCTGCCCCTGGAACTATTCAGTTCTATTTGCCTCCGGGAGGTCCTGGCGTGCGGGTAGACAGTGCGGCATATCCCGGTTATACCATTTCGCCTTATTATGATTCGATGATTGCCAAGCTGATTGTATGGGCGCCGACCCGCGATGAAGCGATCGCGAAGATGAAGCGCGCTTTGGCCGAATTCGAGATTGAAGGGATCTATTCAACCATCCCGTTCCATCAGAAACTGATGAACCATCCTACCTTCTTGAAGGGTGACTTTGACATTAAATTTTTGGAAGAAAATGAGATTTGAAACCTTTGGCCAAGTTTGTCATAAACTTGGCCAAATGGTATAGTATGAGTAATAAGAGCGCATGCCTTATGCAGTTCGGGTGCATCCGCTAACTTATTCCGAAAGGTGTGTTGAGACAATGGCGGAAACATTGCCTACAGAATTTGAACGTACAGATATCGGTGAGATTCAGATTGCACCGGAAGTTATTGAAGTTATCGCTGGACTTGCTACGGTAGAGGTACGTGGGGTTGCAGGGATGAGCGGAGGCTTTGCAGGCGGCATTGCCGAACTGCTCGGACGCAAGAATTTATCCAAGGGTGTCAAAGTGGAAGTTGGACAACGGGAAGCTGCTGTTGACGTATCCGTTATCGTGGAGTATGGCCATCGTCTTCCTGAAGTAGCCGGAGAAATCCAGCGCAACGTGAAACGTTCGATTGAGAATATGACAGGGCTTACGGTAATTGAAGTCAATGTACATATTCATGATGTTCACTTCATGAAATCCGTGGAGAAGACGGAAGAATTGGATCTGGCTCAACGCGTGAAATAGAACAGTGTGAGGCTAGCCCTGGGCAGCAATGTCGAGGGTTTCATCTAATTTTTAAGGAGGCTGTGCTGAATCGTGGCCAAAATAATGGACAGACTTTTGCTGTTTATCTACAGCTTAAGTATCGGTGTTATATCCGTAGTTGCCATCCTCCTGTTGAGTGGCGCTGTTCCGTATGAATTGACGAGTGTTCAGGAACAACGCCTTTTCTGGGCTGGAATTATCGTAGCTGCGGTTTTGTTTTTACTGAGCATCCGTTTCTTCTTCATCTCCGTAAGGCGCGATCGCTCGAACCTGAATTCCATCGATCAGCGCACGGAATTTGGCGACATCCAAATCTCTGTGGAGACGATCGAGAATCTATGCCTGAAGGCGGCTTCGCGCGTGCGGGGAGTCAAGGATTTGAAATCCCGGATCAAGGTATCTCAATCGGGTCTTGATATTGCGATTCGTGCCGTGGTTGATGGTGAAGAATCCATTCCTACACTGACAACGGAAGTGCAGAAGCAGGTGCACGACTTTGTTAAAGATACAACAGGAATACCCGTGTCATCCGTATCCGTATATATTGCTAACGTGGTTCAGGCACCAAGCTTCAAGAGCCGCGTGGAATAGAGGTGAGCTTCCCCAATGCCTTGGAAAGAAATATGGGAGAGTCACAGAGGAAGAATTGCCGGGGTGACCGGCGGGCTTGTGTGCGGACTGATTTACTTATTATCCGGTTTTTGGGATATGCTGTTCTTTGCATTAGTGGTATTTATCGGCTATATATTTGGCAAGCGCAAGGATCTGAAGCAAGGTTCCATGTTCCACTTTCAGGAATGGGGACGATGGCTTTCCGAGCGCTGGCGGCCGTTTAAATGAACCCTGTGATATGCTTTCTCCGGAAAAAATGCTGAGGACAGGTGTCGTGCGCCTTTTTTGCGGAGAGAGATATTCACAGGTTTTTTTTTGGCGTTTTAATTGTTGTCAAGTCTTGACGGCAAATGGATCATACTAATTAGAAAAATGGATTCAGCAGGGTCCACAGGAGGAACAAAATGAAAAGACGTGTAGCAAGAGAGATTGTCGTTCAAAGCCTTTACCAGATGGAGATGAACGAAGTCGACAGTGTGGAAGCCGTGTCGATGCTGCTCTCGGAAGCGGCCGAAGAAAATGAGACCGAGCGGGTCATCGGCGACGAAGTTCTAATGAAGGAGTATGTGCTGCAATTGGTCAATGGAACATGGGAATCCAAGGATTCGATTGATGAACTGCTCGCTCATTATTTGAAAGGCTGGCAGGTAAGTCGTCTTTCCCGTGTGGATCGTCAAATCCTGCGTCTGGCTGTATATGAACTGACATCCCGTGAAGATGTGCCTGGCAAGGTAGCTGTGAATGAAGCGATTGAGTTGTCCAAGCATTTCGGAACCGAGGAATCAGGGAAGTTCGTCAACGGTGTACTGGGCCGGATGATTCAGGAGCTGGATCAAGTCAAGGTGAAGCTGCGTCAGTCTTAATCTGTACGCTTAAGCTAAGCTTGAATCGGCATCATTCAATCATAATGGAGGAGAGATTAGGATGACAGCAGCAACGATAATTAGCGGAAAACAGATTTCTGAAGAAATTCGCAAGGGGATTGCGTTAGAAGTAGAACAATTGTCCAAGCAGAATGTACGTCCTGGTTTGGCTGTTGTACTTGTAGGTGATGATCCGGCTTCGCATGTTTACGTTCGCAACAAGGAGAAGGCATGTCAGGATCTGGGCTTTTATTCCGAGGTCCATCGTCTTTCCGCGGAATCCAGCCAGGAAGAAGTGCTGGCGCTCGTGGACAAGCTTAACGCACAGGAATCCATTCACGGAATTTTGGTCCAGCTCCCTTTGCCCAAGCACATCCATGAGAAGGCCGTCATTGATGCGATCGCAGTGGAAAAGGACGTGGACGGTTTCCATCCAGTTAATGTGGGTAACCTCGTAATAGGCGATGACAGTCTGCTGCCGTGCACGCCTGCCGGCGTGATTGAAATGATCAAGCGGACAGGCATTGAGATTGCAGGCAAGCATGCGGTTGTAATCGGGAGATCCAACATCGTTGGCAAACCGGTATCACTTCTCCTCCAGCGCGAGAACGCCACCGTTACGATGTGTCACTCCCGAACGGGGAATATGGCTGAAATCGCTCGCCAAGCAGATATCCTGGTCGTTGCAATCGGCAGAGCGAATATGATTGATGCCAGTTATGTGAAGCCGGGCGCTGTTGTGATCGATGTCGGCATGAACCGTTTGGAGAACGGGAAGCTTGCCGGGGACGTGGACTTTGAGAGCGTGAAGGAAGTGTCCGGTCCGATTACTCCGGTTCCTGGAGGCGTGGGCCCTATGACCATCACGATGCTCATGCAGAATACCTTGATAGCCGCCAAAAGGCTGAATGGGTTGAGCTGATATGAAATCGGCAGATCCAGGACGAGTATTATCCGTTAAGGATTTAAACCGTTATATCCGCATGAAAATGGAAGGTGACTCCAGGCTCTCCGACGTATGGATCCGCGGTGAAATTTCGAATTTCACCCATCACTCCAGCGGACATATGTACTTTACCTTAAAGGATGAAGGCAGCCGGATTCGTGCGATCATGTTTGCGACTCATAACCAGAGGCTCCCTTTTATACCGAAGGAAGGCTCGCGCGTCATTGCCCGGGGCAATGTGTCGGTATATGAACGAGATGGTCAATATCAATTCTATGCGGTTCAAATGCAGCCCGACGGGATCGGCAGTTTGTATCTTGCTTATGAACAGCTGAAGTCGAAGCTGGAGGAAGAGGGCTTGTTTGCAGCCGAGCGCAAGCGCCCTTTGCCGCGTTATCCCAAGACAATTGGTGTTATTACCTCGCCGACGGGCGCCGCGGTTCGGGATATTATGATTACGATCCGGAGACGGTACCCGCAGGCAAGAGCCATTCTTTATCCGGTGCTGGTTCAAGGCAAAGGGGCTGCTCCTTCGATCGTGAAGGCGATTCGGACGATGAATGACATGGCTGAGGCTGATGTGCTCATCGTTGGCCGTGGCGGCGGATCACTGGAAGAGCTGTGGGCGTTTAATGAGGAGATCGTTGCAAGAGCTATTTATCAATCCGATATTCCCGTCATTTCGGCCGTTGGACACGAAACGGATTTTACGATCGCCGATTTTGTTGCAGATTTACGAGCCGCAACGCCGACGGCCGCCGCTGAACTTGCGGTACCGAGCAGCGCGGAACTTAGGGGGCAGCTTGTTCAAAGACAGCGCCAGCTGAACCAGGGACTTCAGCAGCGTCTTAAGCGGAGTCGTGAACGTTTATTTTCGCTCCAGCGTTCCCCGGTTCTGGTTCATCCCCGCCGGTATATGCTTCAACATGCCGAACGGTTGGACATGCTGTCCCAGCGGCTGCAGGGCAACCTCAAATCCCGGTTATCCCTGGTCCGTCAGCGACAAAAATCACTGCATCAGGGATTAATCCGATATAATCCGCGAACCCAAGCGGAGTTTGCAGCGAGAAGAAAAGATCAGGCCAACCGGCAGTTAATGAATGCGATGCAGTCGATCATGAAATCCAAGGTATCGCAGCTGCAAACCGAAATGAGGCATCTCGATGCGCTCAGTCCGCTGAAAATTATGTCCAGAGGATATAGCCTCGTGTATGACGAGGCAGAACAAAAGCTTGTGAAATCCATCGAAGATGTTCAGTTAGGCGATTTGGTTAACGTGAGGGTCAGCGACGGACAACTGCAGTGTCAAGTGTGGGGAATGAAGGAGGATGAAGAGAATGGCGAATGAAACATTGGAGATCAGCTTTGAAGAAGCGATGGCGCAGCTCGAGACGATTGTAGAACAGTTGGAAGATGGAGATGTGCCGCTGGAAAAAGCGATCGATTTATTTCAACAGGGCATGAAGCTGTCGCAGATGTGCAGCAAAAAGCTGGAGCAGGTTGAGCAAAAAATCGAAATGATCGTGGAAGAAGGCGGAGAACTGAAGCGTAAGCCTTTTGGCGGGACGCTGGATGAGACAGGTGAACTGGGTGAATAACAGACTTCCGATTCATCAATATATGAATGAGATTTGGGACAGACTGGATAGCGAGTTAACAAATCTTTTTCCGCCAGGCTGGAAAGTTCCTGAAACCCTTCGCCAGTCCATGTCGTATTCATTAATGGCAGGCGGCAAGCGAATGCGTCCGCTGCTTGTCATTGCGGCATGTGAGGCCGGAGGCGGCAACCGTGATGCCGCGCTTCCAGTCGCTTGCGCCGTTGAGATGGTCCATACATATTCCCTTATCCACGACGATCTTCCAGCGATGGACGATGACGATTATCGCCGCGGCAAGCCAACGAATCATAAGGTTTTTGGCGAAGCGAGCGCTATTTTGGCCGGCGATGCCTTGCTGACGCATGCTTTTTACAGCGTAATCCAGGCTGCCAGAAAGCATGGTATTCCAGCTGAGCGCGTGCTGTCAATTGTGGAGGATCTTGCGGAGTATGCAGGTCCGCGGGGGATGGTAGGCGGACAGGTTGCCGATATGGAGGGTGAACAAGGGATAACGACGTTAGAGCAGCTTGAGTACATTCACCTGCACAAGACAAGTGATCTGATCATGTTCTCGCTGATGGCCGGCGGGCATATTGCCGGGTGCTCCGAATCCCAGATTGAATCCTTGCGAACCTTCGGGCATCATATCGGCCTTGCATTTCAGATTCAAGATGATATCCTGGATCTGGTCGGGGATGAGTCCAAGCTTGGGAAGCCGGTACAAAGCGATGTGAAACAGGAAAAAGTGACGTATCCGTACTTCATCGGTTTGGACGCATCGAGGCGTGAAGTCGAGCGCCTGACAGCAGAAGCCAAGCGGGTCATTTCCGAAGGGAATTTCAATGATCCCTCCAGAATGCTGGAGATCGCTGATTTCCTGATGGCTCGGGATCACTAAGCACGCTTTACATGCAAACGGTTTTTTTGTGATATAATGTCTGTTAATGGCTGATTTCATAACAGCTGAAGAACGTAAACTTAAACAAGGAAAGCGGGGAGATTCTTCGTGCTTCTTCCAAATATCAAACATCCCGAACAACTTAAACATCTATCGGTGGACGAACTCGAGGATTTAGCAGGACAAATCCGTCATTTTCTAATCGAAAAGCTGTCCGTTACCGGTGGCCATCTTGCACCGAATCTGGGAGTGGTTGAACTCACGCTGGCCTTGCACTATTGCTTTGACAGCCCTCGTGACAAGATGATATTTGACGTGGGCCATCAAGCCTATGTACACAAGATCTTGACCGGACGAATGGATAAATTTGATACCCTCCGTAAATACAAAGGCTTGTGCGGCTTCGTAAAGCGTTCCGAAAGCGAGCATGATGTCTGGGAAGCCGGGCACAGCAGCACCTCGCTGTCTGCCGCAATGGGTATGGCGATGGCGCGTGATCTGAAAGGTGAGAACAACCGGGTGATCGCCTTGATTGGTGACGGCGCACTTACTGGCGGTATGGCGTTTGAAGCGCTCAATCATATTGGCCATGAGCAGAAAAAGCTGATGGTCATCCTGAATGACAACGAAATGTCGATTGCGCCGAATGTGGGTGCCATGCATAATTACTTAAGCAAGATCCGATCTGATCGTTATTATCTTCGTGCCAAGGACGAAGTGGAAATGCTCCTGAAGAAAATTCCTGCCATCGGCGGCAAACTGGCCAAGACGGCAGAGAAGATGAAGGACAGCCTTAAATATATGATGGTTCCCGGCGTTTTATTCGAGGAACTCGGATTTACCTATCTGGGCCCAGTAGACGGACATGATCTGAACAAACTGATTGATACGTTAAAGCAGGCCGACAATGTGGATGGACCCGTTCTGATTCATGCCGTAACAACCAAAGGCAAGGGATACCGCCCGGCTGAATCCGATTCTCATAAATGGCATGGGATTACGCCATATAAGATTGAATCCGGCCAAGTCCTTAAAGCGGTAGGAAATCCGATGTACACGGAAGTATTCGGACAGACGCTGATTGAACTGGGAGAACAGGACGAACGTATCGTGGCCGTTACGCCGGCGATGCCGAGCGGCTCCGGCTTGATCCCGTTCAGCAAGAAATTCCCTGATCGTATGATCGATGTGGGGATTGCCGAGCAGCACGCCGCGACCTTGTGCGCAGCATTGGCAATGGAAGGCATGAAGCCTGTATTTGCGGTGTATTCCACGTTTATGCAGCGTGCGTACGACCAAATCGTGCATGATATTTGCCGCCATAACGCCAACGTGATGTTTGCGATTGACCGTGCCGGCTTTGTTGGTGCAGATGGCGAAACCCATCAAGGGGTATACGATGTAGCTTTCATGCGTCATATCCCGAATATCGTCATTATGATGCCAAAAGACGAGAACGAGCTTCGTCATATGATGAAAACAGCGCTCGATTATAATGAGGGACCTATCGCTTACCGATACCCTCGGAACAATGTGCGCGGCGTTCCAATGGACAACGAGCTGGTACCGATTCCTATCGGGACTTGGGAAGTCGTTCGTCCTGGCGAAGGATATGCGATTCTGGCATCCGGTCCTATGGTTCAGTTGGCCGAGGAAGCTGCGGAGCAGCTCAAGCGGGAAGGCATTACGGTAGAAGTCGTAAATGCCCGTTTCCTTAAACCGCTTGATGGAGGCATGCTGCGGAATCTGGCAGAGACGGGGACATCCATGCTGGTTCTGGAGGAAGTTTCGCAAGCGGGAAGTATGGGCAGCGCGGTTCTGGAGTTTTTTGCGGAGCAGGGAATCCATGACGCGGTCGTATCTTTAATGGGGATCGAAGACCGGTTTATCGAGCATGGCAGCATACCGCAGCAGCGTGAAGAAGTAGGGCTGACATTGGAATCGGTTTGTCAGGAGATCCGGAGCTTGAAGAATGCCCGGACAGCCGGGCTCGGCAAGAGAAGTTTTATGTCTTAGTAACCATCGGGAGTATAATATGGATTCATCTCAGAAAGAACGAATTGATGTCCTGCTCGTGGAGCAGGGATATTATGAGAGTCGCGAAAAAGCCAAGGCCGCGATTATGGCGGGTCTGGTCTATGCCGGAACCGAGCGGATCGAGAAAGCCGGCATGAAAATTCCGAGGACGTCCGAACTGAAAGTCAAAGGCTCGGTTCATCCCTATGTCAGCCGTGGAGGATTAAAGCTTGAGAAAGCGATTCGTTCATTCGACATCGATATGAAGGGGCGCACGATGCTGGATATCGGCTCTTCGACTGGCGGCTTCACGGATTGCGCACTCCAGCACGGGGCAAGTTATGTGTATGCGATCGACGTCGGTTATAACCAGTTGGATTGGTCGCTCCGTAACGATGAACGCGTGTGTGTCATGGAGCGAACGAATTTCCGCTATATGACGCCTGACGACCTGAATGGCCCTCAGCCTGATTTTGCCAGCATTGACGTTTCGTTTATATCCCTTCGCATCATTTTACCGCCTTTGAAGATGCTCCTGGGTAAACCGGGAGATGTAGCTGCTCTGATCAAGCCTCAATTTGAGGCAGGGCGGGAGAAGGTGGGTAAGTCCGGCGTGGTTCGTGATCCGAAGGTTCACAGGGAAGTCTTGACGCAAGTGCTGACTTTTGCGGATGAAATTGGGTTCAAATTAAAAAACCTGACATTCTCTCCGATTACGGGTGGAGAAGGCAATATAGAATTCCTGGCCCACTGGCGATTAGAGCCGGAGGTTTCTGAAAGCTCGGAAGAACCGACTCAGGCAGATGGACAAGAACCTGTCCATTTGAGTCAATGGATTGATACCGTCGTAACGCAAGCGGCTCATACATTCACAGGAAACTCATCGAAATGATGGGTTTCTTTTGCTGAAAAAGAGGAATTTATGTTCTCATACGCGAATACAAAATTCGAGGTGAGAGGATGAATGAGCGTTATGATTGGTTATTAATGATATTGCTTGGTGTCGTCATAGCCTTGCTTATCGGTTATAGGCTGAATCGTTGGCTAATGTCGCCATCACCGGATCGACTGCCGGGCATCCCGATAAATGAACACATTCCAGATCACCCAGCGATTGGGATGCTCGAACAAGAAGGATACGACGTCGTTGGGGGTAAAGTAAAAATAAACTTGTCATTTGAAACGGGGCATAGACCCATCTTGAGTCGGTTGTTTATCGATTACATTGCATCCGATGACAGTGGCGAGCTGTACATGGTGAAGCTGGCACGGGAACGAATGCCGGTCGACTGGACGGGCTCGGGCATTCGCGATCGGTTGATGCCGTTTTTGCTGCTGTATCCCGAATGTGCCGGTCTGCTCTACATTGATGTGAACGAGAAGTCGATTCACCGTTTAAGCATGGATTGGTCGGACGAAGAATGGATTGGTCAGGATGATTACAACAGTTAATACTCAGGAGGCTCTTTATGAAGGGACAACGCCATATTAAAATCAGGGATATTATTACCCACCAGGATATTGAGACACAGGATGAGCTTGTGGACGCATTGCGTGCGGAAGGTTTTCAGGTCACTCAAGCTACGATTTCACGTGATATCAAAGAACTGCTGCTCATAAAGGTGCCTACAGATGATGGGCGATACAAATACTCCATGCCGACAGATCAGCGTTATAACCCTGTACAGAAGCTCAAAAGAGCGCTTGTCGATAATTTTGTTTACATTGACCGTACCGGTAATCTTGTCGTCATGAAATGCTTGCCTGGAACAGCCAATTCCGTTGCCGTGCTGCTCGATAATATGGAGTGGACCCAGATCATGGGGACCATTTGCGGCGATGACACGATATTGCTCATTTGCCGAACGGAAGATGACGGAGAACATGTGGTTACCCAAATCAAAAATTTCATTTCGTAATAAATATTTGTGAACATTGGCAGTTTTAAGCAGTAGCGGAGGTGGAAAACATGTTAAACACGCTATCCATTCGGAATCTTGCGGTTGTAGAAAGCGTGGATGTGCATTTTTATCCGGGATTTCACGTACTGACGGGGGAGACCGGAGCAGGTAAGTCCATCATTATCGATGCGCTGGGATTAATTGCCGGCGGCCGCGGCTCGGCTGAGCTGATTCGTTATGGCTGCGACAAAGCGGAGATTGAGGCTCTGTTTGAGCTGCCTGCGCAGCATCCCGTATGGGAAACACTGAAGAAGCTGGGTGTTGAAGCGGATCCGGAAGAGCATTTATTGATTCGGAGAGAACTGACATCTCAAGGGAAAAGCACGTCGCGTATTAACGGACAGCTGTTGAATTTAAGCATGCTGCGTGAAGTTGGAGAAAAGCTCATCAATATTCATGGCCAGCATGAGCATCAAAGCTTGCTGCGTTCAGAGCAGCATATGAGTCTTCTGGACACATACGGAGATAAGGTCATCGGGCCTGCCAAACGAAAATATCAAGAATTGTACGGCGAATTCAGCAAAGTGGAGCGGGAGCTCAGGGACCTGCAGGAGACCAGCCAGAAGGCGTATCAAATGCTGGATATGTATCGGTTTCAGCTCGAGGAGATCGCGGCTGCGGAGCTAAAATCCGGTGAGGATGAGGAATTGTCCGAAGAAAGAACCAAGCTGTCCCACAGCGAGAAGATGATGGATTCCGTTGCCGGAGCATACGACCTATTGTACGGATCTTCGGGACTGGAATCCGTCAGCCGTGCCCTATCCAGATTGGAGGATGTGTCCGGCTACGATGAGAAGGGGTTAAAGCCGCTTGTTGAGCAGCTGCAATCCGCTTATTATCAGCTGGAGGATGCGGTTTTCCAGCTGAGGGATTATCGCGACAGCATTGAATTCAATCCGGAACGGTTGAATGAAATTGAACTTCGTTTAGATATGATCTCCGGATTGCGACGAAAATATGGGGATAATGTTGAGCAAATTCTGGAATACTACGTGAGAATTCAGCAGGAAACCGATATGCTGGAGAATAAGGACGAGTTTATACAAGCATTGGAACAGCGCCGTGACGAGTTGTTAAGCGTGCTGCTGGTTAGCGCGAAAGAGCTTAGTATTGCCCGCAAGCAATGTGCTCAAGATTTAGCACGGCAAGTGGAGGGAGAACTAAAGGATCTTCAAATGGAACGCACCTCGCTTGAGGTTCGCATGGAACTGCAGCTAGATCCTAACGGTTACGAATATGAAGGACATAAAGTAAGGTTGACCAGACAAGGTATGGATACGGCCGAATTCCTCATATCCGCCAATCCGGGTGAACCTCTGCGTCCGCTTGCCAAAATTGCTTCGGGTGGAGAAATGTCCAGAATTATGCTGGCGATGAAGAGTATATTTGCCCGTCATGATCAAATACCGGTCTTAATCTTTGATGAAGTCGACACAGGAGTCAGTGGAAGGGCTGCCCAATCGATTGCGGAGAAGCTGTTTTTGCTGGCTAAAACCTGTCAGGTGTTCTCCATAACGCATTTGCCGCAGGTCGCTTGCATGGCGGATCATCAGTATTTAATCGAGAAGAAGCTGGAAGCCTCCAGAACGATGACGCAAGTAGAAAACCTGACTGAAGAGGGGCGTGTAAAAGAGCTTGCACGAATGCTTGGCGGAGTCGAGATCACTGAAAAGACACTTCATCATGCCCAAGAAATGCTCAATCTGGCGGCAGCGCAAAAGGCTTCCAGAACGGCTCTGGGTCAATGATTGACAGTTATAAATCCTTAAGGGCAGGGTAACTTAAAGGTACGCAATTGGCGACCACCTTTTCGTCAAGCGAAAGAAGAAAAAGGGAGCGTGACAGCCATTGAAGCCCAACCTCAGGAGAAAACTGCTCGGTTTCGTTCTTGCTTTCCTTCTTTGTTTCCTTGGAACTGCTGATCCAGTCCAGTCTTTTGCTTCATTGCCTAATGAACTGAGATTGATTTCCGGTCAGCAGTCCCGCCTTGATGTTGCCATGCCTGTTCAAACCCTCGCTTCAGTTGATCGCCCGGATGTCCTGCAGCTCAACGGCTCCCGCGAGTCAAAACTTCAAGTATCGCTAAAGCATCCACTGCAGCTGAACCCCCAGCAAAGCGGAAATGCGGAAGTAACCCTGAAATTATTTGGTAAAATTCCTCTGAAGACAGTTCATGTGAAGGTGATCCCGGAGCTCAAGGTCATTCCTGGAGGCCAAACCATCGGTGTCAAAGTGAAATCCTCCGGTATACTGGTCGTTGGACATCATCTGGTACGCGTTCAAAACGGTGCTAAAGTGTCTCCTGGAGAAGCAGCTGGCTTGAAGGTTGGGGATTTGCTGACCACGATGGATGGAAAGCCGCTTAATGATGTGACTAAGGTTGCCGATATCGTCGAGAAGGCTGGTAAAGCTAATAAGCCATTGGAAATCTCCTTTAAGCGGAGCGGCAAAGTAATGACAACAAAACTGAGTCCGGCGTATGATCAAGAAGATCAAAGCTGGCGCCTTGGTCTGTATATCCGTGATTCTGCAGCAGGTGTTGGAACCTTAACTTTCTATGCGCCTCATCAGAAAGTTTACGGAGCTTTAGGCCATGTTATCACCGATATGAATACTCAAACACCCATTGATGTCGGAAGCGGTCAGATTGTTCAGTCCAACGTTACATCCATTAGTCGAAGTGAAGAAGGCGAGCCGGGGGAAAAACGGGCCACCTTCACAAAAGACGGCAAGATTTTGGGCAATGTCGAGCGCAATACCCATTTTGGCATCTTCGGTAAAATGAATAATCTTCCTGAACACGGTCTGTATCAGGAGCCCATTCCCGTAGCCTTGTCCCATGAGGTCAAGGAAGGACCGGCAGAGATTTTAACTGTCGTTGAAGGGCAGGATGTTGAACGCTTTACAGTGGAGATCGTTCATGTTTCCAAGCAGGATGCTCCCGCAACGAAAGGGCTTGTGCTTCGTATTACCGATCCGAGACTACTCAAGAAGACAGGCGGGATCGTACAAGGCATGAGCGGGAGTCCGATCGTTCAGGATGGCAAGCTGATTGGAGCGGTAACGCACGTTTTTGTTAATGATCCTAAATCAGGGTATGGATGCTTTATTGAATGGATGCTTCAGGACTCCGGCGTACTACAATCTACAGATTCAACTCCTCAAAATCTTAAGGCAGGTTAATGCCTTGAGATTTTTTGTCGTAAAATAACGAATTAGAGATTAATTTGAAACAAAATATTTAATTATAAATCAACTTCAAAAAAAAATAAAGAAAAATAATTTTCGACAGAAGGAATTTAAATGAGCATGTCGAAAACTTTATACACAAGAAAATGTTCTAAAATAACAACTGATCTGATAAAGGAGGAGCACGAATTGCAAAAGATCGAGGTATTATTGGCAGACGACAACCGTGAGTTTACAAACCTGCTTGGTGAATACATTTCGGATCAACAAGATATGGTGGTTTCCGGAATCGCTTATAATGGCGAAGAAGTACTGAGCATGATTGAGGAATCGGGAAAAGTACCGGATGTGCTGATCCTTGACATTATTATGCCTCATTTGGACGGCCTTGGCGTACTTGAGCGATTACGCGATATGAATTTGTCTCCGCAGCCGAAAGTCATTATGCTTACGGCATTTGGTCAGGAAAATATTACGCAGCGAGCCGTACAATTGGGGGCTTCCTATTATATTTTGAAGCCGTTTGATATGGAGGTGCTCGCCAGCCGTATTCGTCAACTCGTTGGCTCGTCCAGCAGCATTTCGTCAGGCGCTCCATTTACAAGTATGAAATCCAATGTGGTTCCCATGGGCAAAGGCAAAAATCTGGACGCGAATATCACTTCGATTATCCATGAGATTGGTGTCCCTGCTCATATCAAGGGTTACCAATATTTACGCGAAGCCATAACGATGGTATACAACAATATCGAAATTCTTGGTGCGATCACCAAAACCTTGTATCCGGCAATCGCAGAGAAATTCAAGACGACGCCTTCCCGCGTGGAACGTGCGATCCGTCATGCGATCGAAGTGGCCTGGACACGCGGTAACATCGACAGCATCTCGCATCTGTTCGGTTACACCATCAACATCAGCAAATCCAAGCCAACCAACAGCGAGTTTATCGCGATGGTCGCTGACAAGCTGAGAATTGAGCATAAGGTATCTTGAAAGGGTAAGGACTGAGGAAGGGATTTAGGGTAATGAAGAGGTTGCCCTGAATGTCTACTTGCGCGGAACATTGAAATCACTCCTTTATTGGTTGCAATGTCGTAACCTGTGAAGGAGTGATTTTATGTTTGTCATGGACTTTGAGCAAAACAAACCAGCCGTTAATCCGGCTGGTTTGTTTTCATTTAGGTGACTTAACAGATGAACAATCTTCGGTGTTATCTACCTTCGATTGGCCTCACAGATAATACATTTTGAACTGGATATCCTGCTCGTGGTTTCCGAACTTCTTGCCGAATAATGTGGCACCTCCCACGTGCTTTGCATCTTCCTTCACTTCAATTCGAAAGGTCCAGCGATCACAGGTTGCATCCAAATCATCTATGGAGACAGCTGAGAGCGGGTCGCCATCGATATAAGTACCATGGCTTGTAATTCGTATCGTTTTGAGCAGACCGTATTGGTTGATGTTGTGCGGCCACCATGCAGGCGTATACTTCCCCCTCGTATCCGCGAAATCCCCCGGGCTTGTCCACGTACCAAGTTCGATCCCGTTTAAGGAGAACGTGATGTCGGAAGGCCAGACATCATTGGAAAAAGGAAATTCTGAGGAAATCTCCAAGCTGATTTCGAACTGCTGCAGCTTTTCATCCTTTTGAAGGAAGTTCGCGATGTTGTATTGGATAAAGCCCTCCGTAAACCACAGGATTTCTGCATCCATACGTTTGGGATCCATGAAGTATTTGGGTTCGTCAACCCGCCCGATAAATTCCTTCTCGGTAGCAAGGCCGCAGGTTGGCTTCAGGTCATAGTCCGTATAATGCCCGATTGGCACGGAAGCCTCATATGAAGCAAAGGAATGAAAAATCTTTTTCGGGAAGTTGATTTCAATATGATCCACCTTCAGGATCGAGATTTTTTGCTGTCCCGATTTTCCCGGAACCTTTTCTGTCCGGATAATGCCTGCATCTTCGAGTTTTTTAATATGTTTTGTCACAATCGGACTGCTGATTTGAAGTTCTTGCGCCAAATCTTTGATATTCATTTTGTTTTTGGAAAGCAGCTGAATAATCTTGATTCGAACTTCGCTGGCCAAAGCCTCGTAAACCACAAGCGATGACTTGTCTATTTCCAATTGCATATGACCACTTCTTTCAACAAGTTTTTCATAAACCAAGTTCATTAACTTATATGCATCATAACACATGCTTTATTAACCTGTATATAAATCTAAACATTTAATACAACAAATTTTCAATCGAATGATTAATATAAAAGTTAATTAAACGGAAAATAAGTAATAAAGATTTATACATATGTTATTGACACCGTTTTCAAAACGAGTGTATACTGAACCAAAGTTAATCGTTTTCATGATCCATGCCGGTAAATGATTAACCAAATGATTAGTAATAGGAGGAGAGTTTGTTGAAGAAAAAAATGGGGGTTTCACTGATACTTGTATTGTTAGCGGTAGCGGTACTGGGGGGATGTGGCAGCGGGGACAAGAACACCATTACCTTCTGGACGCCTTTGACGGGTGATGACGGGGCTTACATGGATCAGCTAGTGAAAGATTACAACGCCACCAATCCTGAATATAAAGTGAAGCATGTGATTACCTCGGATATGTATACAAAAATATCTACCGTTCTGAATTCAGGCAAAGGCGTTCCTGATCTGTCCATTATTCACGCAGACCGCGTTCCTAGCTTCGTTAAGCAAGGTGTGTTGGAGCCGATGACGGCAGTCATGCAAGCTCAGCCAGAATTGAAAGCGGATAATTATTTGCCGCAAGCCTGGGCAACAGGAAACGTAGAGGGCACCCAATATACAGTACCCCTTGATATTCACAGCAATGCGATGTATTACAATAAAAATTTGCTCAAAAAATACAATGTTGAAAGCTTCCTGGATGATGATGTCGTGACCATTGATGAAATTTTGTCGCTGCAAGGCAAGTTGGATGAAGGCGATTACGTTATCAATGACGCTCTATTGGGCTGGGTTGTGTTAGCGCAAATCCAGAACCTGGGCGGCGACATTCAACAAGACGGCAAGCCGGCCGTAAATACAGAAGCCATGAAACAAGCATTTACGGAGATTAAGAAAATATCGGATGCAGGCTTGATGACCCCTTTTGGTGAGGACGGCTATCTGATGTTCCAATCTGGAAACGTTTTATTTTCCACAGACGGCACATGGAGCTCGACGGCACACGCAACCGTCGATGGATTGGACTTTGGCGTTACGAACATTTATTCGACGAGTGCTGATAAGTATACGAACCGGGCCTCTTCGCACTTATTCTCCATGTTGAAGAACGATAAGAGAACGGACGAGAAAGAGCAGGCCATCGGCCAGTTCCTGGAATTCATTCGCCAAAACTCGATTGAGTGGGCAAAAGCGGGGCAGATCGTAGCGAGTAAACAGGTCATTGAGAGCCCGGAGTACAGTAATTATATTCAGTCATTCTTTACCGCCAACGAAAAAGAAATCGAATCCTTGTACATTTACACCTACGAGTACTATCCATACGTAGCGGAGGCTGTGGATACATATGCAGCGGATATCGTACGAGGCAATGTCGATATCGACGAGACCCTGGCGACGATGCAGAAATTTGTAGAGGATAAAATCGCGGAAGGCAACAGTGCTGCAAAGTAAATGACAGCAGAGCAGATTGAAAAAAAGAAAAGTGTCCTTGCTTACAAGACACTTTTCTTTTCCAAAGGAGAAATGAAAGGGTATGAATAACAAGTCGTTGACGCCTTATTTCTTTGTAGGTCCCCATCTGATACTTTTTATCGTATTTATTCTATTGCCGACCCTATACGGGATCTATGCTTCCTTTACGCAATGGAATCTGATTAATGACCCTGTATGGGTTGGCTTGGCCAACTATAAAACGATTCTGTTTGACACGGAGTCCACCTTCTATACCCAATTTATGAATGGATTAAAAAATACGCTCATCTTTGTTGTGCTAAGCGTCCCTATATTAATCATCATTCCGTTAATGATTGCCGTATCGCTGGAACACAAAAAAGTGAAAATGAAAAATGTGATTCAGTCCATCCTCTATATTCCCGGACTCATCTCGATTTCCGCAGCGGCACTGATCTGGTCTTTAATCTTCAATAAGCAGCTTGGGATCACGAACAATATTTTCGGCTCAGAAACGGTCTGGGCGGCCAACCAGCCCTATGCCTGGCTGATCATCATTGTCATTACGGTGTGGGGCGGAGTCGGTGGCAACATGATTATCTACCGGGCTTCCATAAGCGGAGTGTCGAAGGATTTGTATGAATCGGCCGAGATGGATGGAGCGGGGCCTGTCCGCAGATTTTCAAGCATTACACTGCCTTCCATTCGTTTTCCGCTGATCTATACCTTTGTTATGACGACAGCCGGAGCCTTTAACGTATTCGGTCAGCCATTAATGATGACGGACGGAGGACCCAGACAGAGCACGACCGTATTGATGATGTATATCCGGCAGCTGGCCTTCGGTCACGGGGAATCGATTGCGGGTATGGCATCCGCGATGGCGGTTTTGCTCGGACTGGTCATTCTCGTCATTTCAGCCCTTCAGTATTATGTGATGAACCGAAACGCGTCCTAGCGGCATGATCAGCTTGCAAACGACGGAAACGATAAAAGGTAGGTGTACTGTGCAATGTCGAACCCGGTAGTACATGAAGTAAACGCGGATTCCAAGCTTGGTCGCTCTGGTCCGAAGAAGGCTTCATCCAACATAAGCGTGTCAAAATATATAGCTTACGCATTTCTGATCATCCTGTGTGTGATATGGGCAATTCCGGTCATATTTGGCATTACCACATCTTTTCGGTCCCAGGCTGAGGTGGTTTCCAGCGGTTTCAGACTGCTGCCCGACAGCTGGATTTTTGATAATTATGTCACGATCCTGCAAAACACGTCGACCGCGCCCATTCTGCGCTGGTTGATGAACTCCGTGTTTATTGCAACGATGCATACGCTGCTCGTGATCGTTGTCATTTCCATTACAGGTTATGGGTACTCGCGCATGAACTTTAAGGGAAGAGATACCTTGTTCTTTACCTTGCTTGGGATTTCCTTCTTTCCTGGGGTAGTGAATCTGATCCCGTCTTATAAAATCATTGATGCGCTGGGATGGGTAAATACGTCTTGGGCAATGATCATCCCAGGTTTGGCCGGGATGGGGAACATTTTTTTGGTCAGACAATTCATGATGGGCGTTCCCAAGGATTTGGATGAATCGGCACGCGTGGATGGAGCGGGAGATTTTAGAATCTATTACTCTATTATTTTGCCGCTCATGAAACCTGTATTGATTGTATGCGGCCTGTTTTCATTTACGGGTTCCTGGAATGATTTCCTCTGGCCCGTCATCGTGTATACCGATGTGGAGAAGATGCCGGTCACAGCAGGTTTGCTGTTGTTACAGGACATTTACGGCAATTACCGCATGATCGGACAATTGATGGGTTCAGCGATCCTGGCCATCATTCCGACGCTGCTGTTGTTCCTGTTTGCCCAGAAATACTTTGTGCAGTCGATTAACTTAAACGCAGGCATCAAAGGATAGCAAGAAGATAGGATTCATAGAAACAATTAAAAATAGAAAGCTAGCGGAAGTCAAACTATAAGGTATAGGAGTCGTCACCATGTCTGAATTATATATAAAAAATCCCCTGATTGAACAAAGGGCTGATCCCTGGATCTATAAACATACCGATGGTTATTATTACTTTACCGGTTCCGTGCCGGAGTATGACCGTATTGAGCTTAGACGTTCGCAAACGATACATGGGCTTGCGGATGCTGAAGGAATTACGATCTGGCGCAAGCATGAGTCAGGCCTGATGAGTGCCAACATATGGGCACCCGAGATTCATTATTTGGATGGCAAATGGTATGTGTACTTCGCCGCTGCCCATACTTCAGAAACGAGGGACGGATTGTTTGATCATCGCATGTTCGTACTGGAGAACGTTTCGGCGAATCCGCTCGAAGGGGAATGGGTGGAGAAGGGGCAAGTGGTCACGAAGTGGGAATCTTTTGCCTTGGACGCAACAACCTTTGAGCATAGAGGCAAACGATATTATGTATGGGCTCAGAAAGATCCGGGCATTCCAGGCAATTCCAATCTGTACATTTCTTTGATGGAAAATCCATGGACCCTGACAGGGGAACAGGTATGCATCTCGGTTCCTGAGTACGACTGGGAGAAGATCGGGTATCTTGTGAACGAAGGGGCCGCCGTTCTGAAGCGAAACGGGCGAATATTCATGACCTATTCCGCGAGCGCCACAGACCACAATTATGCCATGGGGCTGCTGACAGCCGATGAGGACAGTGATCTGCTGAATCCGAGCTCCTGGGTCAAGTCGCCGGTGCCCGTGTTTACGACATCGGAAGCCAATGGCCAATATGGGCCAGGGCATAACAGCTTCACGATTTCCGAGGATGGCTCGCAGGACATTCTGGTGTATCATGCAAGAAGTTACAAGGAGATCGTGGGCGATCCTTTATATGATCCGAATCGGCATACGCGCGTACAGGTCATCCGGTGGAACAAGGACGGAACGCCGAATTTCGGGGTGCCGAGAGCGGATGATGCACCGGTCTCCAAGCCATGATTCAATTTGTAATTGGGGTTTTAGAACGAATCGATTTACAAACATCAGACCGACTGAGCTTAACAGCTTGGTCGGTTTTTACTTTCCAGGAGATAAGCCGCATAATATAAAATAGGGAAAAAGAAGGAGTCTTCGATATGGATGGAGAAAAGAGGACTGATCGTTTTAAGAAATGGTTGAGGATGTATAAGTACGGCACTATTAATGATATTCTTATTTCCCGGTAAGGAGGAATTATAAATGGCAAAGATATTAGTATTGGGCGGGACCCGCTTTTTCGGTAAAAGGCTGGTTAACCGGCTGCTGGCTAAAGGCGATGCCGTTACGATTTTGACGCGCGGACATCACCAGGATTCATTCGGGGGTGCCGTTTCGCGGCTTACCGTGGATCGAAAGGATCCGGAAGGTTTAAAACAGGCAGTGGGAAGCCAGGACTTTGATATCGTGTACGATAATATATGTTATACTCCGGAAGAAGCGGGACAAGCTGCAGACATCTTTGCCGGACGGATTGGACAATACGTGCTGACCTCTACGTTATCGGTCTATGATTTTGCGGATCATCCGGTGAGGGAAGAGGACTTTGATCCTTACAGATACCCTGTCATGATGAACGAAAGCAGGGACTACAGCTATAAGGAAGGCAAGCGCCAGGCGGAGGCGGTATTATTCGGTCGCCACAACCTGAACGTTACCGCTGTCCGGTTGCCGATTGTGCTGGGACCGGATGATTATACGCGGAGACTGCATTTTCATATTGAGCATGCAGCCAGCGGAGAAGCTATTGGTTTGCCTGATCCTGACGCGCAAATCTCGTTTGTCCATGCCGAAGAAGCGGCAGAATTTCTGGAGTGGGCAGGCCGAGTACAATTGGAAGGTCCGGTTAATGCATGTTCGAGCGGCACGATTTCGGTACGGGAAATGATGGGCTTGATCCAGCAGGAAGTTGGAAGGTCGGCACCGCTGCAATCTTCGGCTTCACCAGACCACATGTCCCCATTTGGAATTCCGGGAGATTGGACGATGGATCATGCCAGAGCGGCAGCTGGCGGCTTTAAATTTTGGGATTTGCACGATTGGATGCCGAAATTGATTGCTGAATTGTCCGCTGATTTGAAGGTTCGCTAGCGAAAGCAGCAGGATCATAATCATTTAGAAGAAAGATAAGAGGGAAATGCCCTGAAAGGAAGATCAGCATGAGCGACAAGATGGCAGCATGGAAAGAGCGTATTCGAGAGGTAGAAGCCATGGGAGGCTTATCTCCGGAAGCGCTGACGTTAATCCATGCAATGTATGCAGAATTGGAAGCTTTGACGAAGCAAAATTTCAATCTGCGGAAAACCGCGCTGAAAGCGACGTCCAGAGAAACGAGAATGTCGAGTAAATTGAAGGATGCATTGATGGAATAAACGGCGGAGTTCAGAACATATGATAAACACCGGGGAGGGCTCCCCGGTGTTTATTTGATAGGATTAGCTTTTGGATGGCGTTCCTGATTTCGGCGCCTGGCGCTTCTTTTTGAATCTTGGTCCAACGTAATTTCGCTTGCGGTCCCGGAACAGTATCCAGCCGCCCAAGAATCCGATACCAATGACAAACAGAGCCAGCCCGCCAAGAAAAGACAGCCAACCGAAGGCGGGGTTTGCCACACTGTCATCCCCATGAACGGAAATATATAAAAAAACCGCATCTTTCATCATTAAGAAACCCTTCATTGCCATAAAACCCGGGATAACCAGAATCAAGATGGCAATAAAGCGGGAAATTAACATTTTCATAGAAGATTCCTTCCTGCGACTGATGTAATGAACTACCGTTTATCATACCTTTTTCATAGGGCAATGTCTATTTCCATTATGGATGATGATTTTGTAATCCGAAAAAAAGAGAGTACAATGAAAGTGTAAAACTGGACTTATTATGGAGGTGCCGTTTGTGGCTATAACATGTGATGTAGCAATTCTTGGCGGGGGAACCGGTGGATATGTTGCGGCCATCCGAGCTGCCCAGCTTGGTAAAAATGTGATCATCATCGAGCAGGACAAACTGGGGGGGACCTGCTTGCACCGCGGCTGTATTCCGAGCAAATCTTTGCTTCGGAGTGCCGAGCTGTATGCGGAAATGAAGGATAGCGAGAGCTATGGCATCGAGACGGACGGGGTCCGGCTAGCGTTTGACAAAGTACAGAAGCGCAAAGACGGTATCGTCGCTCAGCTGCACCAGGGCGTTCAATATTTGATGCGCAAAAATAAAATTACCGTTGTGCAGGGCAAAGGGAGGGTTATCGGCCCGTCCATTTTCTCTCCGCGCAGCGGGGCAGTGGCGGTTGAGCTTCCGGACGGCGAGATGGAAACCGTGGTTCCCACTCATCTGATCATCGCAACCGGTTCGCGTCCGCGTCACTTACCGGGGCTAGAGCCTGACGGCGTACATATACTGACAAGCGACCATGCGCTTCAGCTGGATGAGCTGCCTGCATCCATCATCATCGTAGGGGGCGGCGTAATCGGCGTGGAATGGGCCTCGATGCTGAATGATTTTGGCGTTCAGGTCACGATTGTTGAAGCTTCGTCCCATCTGCTGCCAGCCGAAGACGAGGAAGTTGGACGGGAGCTGACAAAGATGCTCACCGCCAGAGGCGTAGAGGTGATCACCAACATTTCCATTCAAACCGACAGCTGTGAGATTCGGAATCAAAGCGTGTCCATCACGATTGAGCAAAAGGACGATACCAGAACATTGTCAGCGGACAAGCTGCTTCTCTCTGTCGGGAGAATCGGTAACACTGAAAATATCGGGCTTGAAAATACCGACGTTCGGGTTGCGAACGGCGTCATCGTGGTGAATGCCAATATGCAAACAACAGAGCCCCATATTTACGCAATCGGCGATTGCATCGGGGGTCTTCAGCTTGCCCATGCAGCAAGCCACGAAGGGATAGCAGCGGTGAACCATCTGGCAGGCGAGAAGACGGAAGCCTACAGAAGCGAATGGATCCCTCGCTGCATCTATACCCGTCATGAGGTAGCCAGCGTCGGACTAACGGAGAAGCAGGCCAAAGAACGCGGACATGAGATCAGGATCGGAAAATTCCCGTTCTCGGCGATAGGCAAATCTTTGATCCACGGAACGAAGGAGGGGTTCGTGAAGGTCATTGCCGATCAGAAGACGCAGGATATTCTGGGCGTGCATATGATTGGTCCGCATGTTACGGAGCTGATCGGCGAAGCGGCACTGGCGCAAGTACTGGATGCGACGCCATGGGAAGTGGGAGCGGCGGTGCATGCCCATCCATCCTTATCCGAAATCATCGGCGAAGCGATGCTTGCGGTGGATGGACGAGCCATCGGATTATAAGGATAAGTACATCCTTTTGTGGAATCCCTCATTTCTTTTTGCCGAGAAAGGGATTATAATAACATTAAGCCAAGTCTTAGTACCAGGTTTTAATACTTGATCAAATATGCCTTTAAACTTAGGTTGCAAGGCGAAGGATCAAGCCTGAAGTCATGGCTCACATAAAGGAGGGATCTCCATGAAAGAACATGAAACGGTTACGGCAAACAACAATAGGCATGCGCAGCTTGGACTGACCGACGGACAAGTGCTAGACATGTACAAATATATGGTGCTGGCGCGAAAATTCGATGAGCGCAACCTGCTGCTGCAGCGTGCGGGCAAAATTAATTTTCACGTATCCGGGATCGGGCAGGAGACGTGTCAGGTTGCTGCTGCGTTTGCCCTCGACCGGGAGAAGGATTACTTTTTACCCTATTACCGCGACTATGGATTCGTATTGGCAGTGGGCATGACGCCTCGCGAACTGATGCTGTCGGCTTTTGCCAAGGCCGAGGATCCGAACAGCGGCGGACGGCAGATGCCTGGACACTTTGGCAGTAAACGCCTGCGAATTGTGACGGGCTCCAGCCCTGTAACCACACAGCTTCCGCATGCAGTGGGTATCGCACTGGCGGCGAAGATGCAGAAGAAGGATTTTGTATCGTTTGTTACGTTTGGCGAAGGCTCAAGCAATCAGGGGGATTTTCACGAGGGCTGCAACTTTGCGGGCGTTCACAAACTTCCTGTCATTATCATGTGCGAGAATAACCAATACGCCATTTCGGTGCCGCTTCATAAACAGATTAGCGGGAAGGTAAGCGACCGCGCGCTCGGTTATGGATTCCCCGGCATTCGAGTGGATGGTAACGATGCGCTCGAGGTCTATGCAGCCGTGAAGGAAGCGCGTGAGCGTGCGATTCGCGGAGAAGGTCCGACACTGATCGAATCCATGATGTACCGTTTGTCTCCGCACTCCACATCGGATAACGATTTGGCGTACCGGACTAAAGAAGAGGTCGAAGAGAACTGGAAGAAAGACGGCGTCGCCCGCTTTAAGAACTATTTGGTCGACTGCGGGCTCTGGGACGAAGCACGCGATCAGGATCTGATTGCGCAATTAAACCTGGAGATCAAAGAAGCGACGGAATCTGCAGACTTGGCTCCATTTCCGAAGCCTGAAGATACGCTTCTTCACGTATATGCCGATGATGAAGGGGGCGTGTAAAAGATGGCGGTAATGGAATATATCGATGCAATTCGCCTGGCCATGAAGGAAGAGATGGAGCGTGACGAGTCCGTATTCGTGTTAGGCGAGGACGTAGGCGTCAAAGGCGGCGTGTTTACAACAACCAAGGGTTTGATGGATCAGTTCGGCGATATGAGGGTGCTTGATACCCCGCTCGCGGAGTCCGCGATTGCCGGTGTCGCTATCGGAGCGGCCATGTATGGCATGAAGCCGATTGCCGAGATGCAATATTCGGATTTCATGTTCCCGGCAACCAATCAGATTATTAGTGAAGCTGCGAAAATCCGCTATCGTTCCAATAACGACTGGAGCTGTCCCGTCGTGATTCGTGCGCCGATCGGCGGCGGAATATTCGGAGGATTGTATCATTCCCAGTGCCCGGAATCGGTTTTCTTCGGAACGCCGGGATTGAAAATCGTTGCGCCGTACTCGGCCTATGATGCGAAGGGGCTGCTGAAAGCTGCGATACGCGACCCGGATCCGGTACTGTTCTTTGAGAACAAAAAATGCTACAAGCTGATTACTGGCGATGTACCGGAAGATGATTACGTTGTACCGATCGGCAAAGCGAAATTGCTGCGCGAAGGGTCGGATATTACGGTGATCAGCTACAGTCTGCCGCTGCACTTTGCCATGCAGGCTGCCGAAGAGCTTGAGCAGGAAGAAGGCATCAGCGCGCATGTTCTGGATCTGCGTACGATACAGCCGCTTGACCGGGAAGCGATTATTGAAGCGGCCCGTGCAACGGGTAAAGTGCTGATCGTTCATGAAGATAATAAGACCGGTGGCGTCGGAGGGGAAGTAGCCGCGATTATTGCGGAGCACTGCCTCTATGATCTGGATGCCCCGATCATGCGCTTGTGCGGTCCGGATGTACCGGCTATGCCAATCAGTCCGCCGATGGAGAAATTCTTCATGCTTAACAAGGACAAAGTCAAAGAATCCATGCGTCAACTGGCGCTTTATTAAGAACAGGGAGTGGAGTGTGAGCATGTCACAAAATCAGAAATTGACCGATGTTACAATGCCTCAGCTGGCGGAATCCCTTGTTTCGGCGACCATTGCCAAGTGGCTGAAGAAGCCGGGGGATGCCATCGAGCAGTACGAACCGATCTGTGAAGTCATTACCGACAAAGTCAATGCCGAGATTCCATCCACCTTGGACGGCGTCATGGGAGAGATTCTTGCCCAGGAGGGCCAGACTGTCAATGTTGGCGAGATCATTTGCCGGATCGCTGTCGCTTCCGGTCAAGGGGCAGATCCTTCTCCCCTGCCGGCTGCAAGTGCTCCCGTGAGTCAGCATCAGGGAAGCGGCAGCGAAGAAGGCTCGATGCGTTTCCGGTATTCCCCGGCTGTTCAAACACTGGCAGCCGAGCATCAGATTGATCTTTCGCAAGTACAGGGATCAGGCATGGGCGGCAGAATCACTCGTAAAGACGTACTGGCTTATATTGAAAAGGGAGGAGCAGCCCAAGGCCAAGGCGCTCCTGCTGGAGCAGCACCAGTCCAGAGCGCCCAAGCACCGCAAGAAACGATACAGCCTAGCGGGACTTCGCCGTTTCAAGGGCTGCAGCATCAGACGCCTGCGGAACCGTCGCCTCCACTTGGCACAGCTATTCCGGATGTGCGTCATTCCGGGCTGCATTTGACGGAATCGCCGAAAATTCCAACCATCGAAGTGGAAGGAATGGAAGGCGGCAGATCGGAATACTTTATCGATGTTACGCCGATGCGTAATGCGATCGCCAGAAATATGCGTCAAAGCGTGACGGAGATTCCGCACGCGTGGACGATGATTGAGGTCGACGTGACCAACATCGTATTGCTGCGTAATCAGCTGAAGGACGAGTTCAAGCGTAAGGAAGGGGTTAATCTGACCTATCTGGCCTTTTTGCTAAAAGCCGTTGTGAACGCAATTAAAGATTATCCGATCATGAATTCGTTCTGGGCCGTGGATAAAATCGTAGTGAAGCGCGATATCAATCTGTCCCTGGCCGTCGGAACAGAGGATTCCGTGCTGACGCCGGTCATCCACCGTGCCGATCAGAAGAATATTGCCGGCTTGGCTAGAGAGATCGAAGAGCTTGCACGCAAGACCCGTGAAGGCAAGCTGAAGTTAGACGACATGCAGGGTGGTACCTTTACGGTGAACAATACGGGATCCTTCGGTTCGATTTTGTCTTATCCGATTATCAACTATCCGCAGGCTGCGATTCTAACGTTTGAATCCATTGTTAAAAAGCCTGTGGTCATCAATGATATGATCGCTGTTCGTTCCATGGCGAACCTGTGTCTATCCCTCGATCATCGGATTTTGGATGGGGTTATCTGCGGAAGATTCCTGCAACGGGTCAAAGATAACCTGGAAGGTTATACCCTGGATACGAAGCTGTATTAATGTTCTTCAATGCATCTGCGGACTGATTCTTCGGAAGAAGGTTCGCAGACGTCATTTATACCAAAGTCAATTACAGGAGCATTCATTGTTAGTGGGAACCCTATGAAAGAAGGCGTTAGCACATGAATAAACCGTTAGATGTATCGTATACGCCGGTTGTAGATTATGGCATGGCTTGGGAGCTTCAGAAACAACATGTTTCCGCCATCGATCAGGGGGAGCAGCATGAATGCTTGATGCTCCTTCAACATCCTCCGACCTATACCATGGGGTCGCAGCGTCATCCGGAGCACTTGCTCTTAAGCAAAGAGGAATTGGAGAAGCAGGGCATCGGCTTGTTTGAAATCGATCGTGGCGGTGACATTACATATCATGGTCCTGGACAGCTTGTCGGGTATCCGCTGTTACTGCTGGACGGCGGCAAGAATTTGAATCTGCACGGATTTCTGCGCGATGTGGAACAGGTCATCATCGATTACTTGGCATCATACAACATCGAAGCCGGCCGCAAACCCGAGTACACCGGGGTATGGGTAGGGGATCTGAAAATTTGCGCCATCGGCGTTAAATTCAATAAAGCCCGCCAGCATCGCGGATTTGTGACAAGCCATGGTTTTGCGTTTAATATTAAATCCGGGATCGCCGACGCGGGATTCGCTGGAATCATTCCATGCGGCATACAGGAATATGGTGTAACTTCATTGGAAGACTGTACGGGGCGGGTTTTTGAAGTAGAGGAAGTAGCCCGGGAGATCGTGCCTTTCTTCACCCGGGTATTTCCATATGAGGCTCGTTGGTTGTAACAGCAGGCGCTCGTAAATGCAGGGTGTCAGCGAAGGAACAATGGCTCAAGGATAACCAGCAGTGTTGATCCAATCATGGCAATCAGCATGAGGTAGATAACAATTCGAAACCACTTTTTACGTTGCATTGTGTAACTCCTTTGAAATAGGTTTAATGATGAACATACATGCAGCAGCATCATTTCATTGTGATATAGATATAAAGACATTGTATCGTATCTGCGAAAGAGAGGGAAGTCCAGTGATCTCAGAAGAGCGTATCATCCAAGAGTTTATGGAATTGGTTCAGGTCGATAGTGAAACCAAGCATGAAGAAGAGATCTCCAAGGTTCTCAAACATAAATTTTCCGTTCTTGGCTTTGACGTCATCGAAGATGATGCCAGAGAGAAGACAGGGCACGGAGCAGGAAATCTGATTATTACCTGGAAAGCGGACGAGGCGTCCTCGCAAGCGCCTAAACTGCTATTCACCTGCCATATGGACACCGTAACGCCCGGTAAAGGCATTAAGCCGACCTTGGGTGATGATGGCTGGATTCGAAGTGATGGAACGACTATCCTCGGGGCTGATGACAAAGCGGGCATCGCCGCACTACTGGAAGGTATTCGGGTTATCCGGGAAAATAACATTCCCCACGGACAAGTCCAGTTTGTCATTACGGTAGGTGAGGAATCGGGTTTGGTGGGAGCTCGTGCGCTTGACCCTGATGTTTTGGATGCGGATCTCGGCTTTGCCCTGGATTCCAACGGTGAATTAGGCTCCATTGCAGTTGCCGCACCGACCCAAGCAAAAATCAAAATGATTATCAAGGGCAAGTCGGCTCACGCCGGAGTGAATCCGGAGGATGGCATCAGTGCCATTCAAGTCGCTTCAAAAGCGATAGCCAAAATGAAGCTGGGACGCATCGACAAAGAAACCACGGCAAACATTGGCAAGTTTCAGGGTGGAGGGGCAACCAACATCGTCTGTGATCATGTTCAGATTGATGCTGAAGCACGCAGTATCGTTCAAGAGAAAGTGGATAAGCAAGTAAATGATATGCGTGAGGCGCTCGAAACTACCGTGCGGGAGTACAATGCCAATTGTGAGTTCATTAGCGAGATAGTCTACCCGGCTTTCAGTTTTAATGAACATGATGAGGTCGTTCAGCTTGCGCAGCGTGCCATCGGCGGTTTGGGCTTGCCCACCCGCACGTTCCGCTCCGGAGGCGGTAGTGACGCCAACATTTTTAACGGTCTTGGAATTCCAACCGTCAATTTGGCGATTGGATATCAAGATATTCATACGACACAGGAGCGCATTCAAGCTGCAGATCTGGTCAAGGCGGCACAGATCGTTGTTGCGATCATCCAGGAAACGGCTAAGGCTTAGTCGATCATCAGACATGAAGAAAATGTATAAAGCCCGCGGCGGACGTTTTACGTCCCTGCGGGCTTTTAGATTTGTCGATTAATTCAAGGTTGCCATGGGCGATTGGTTCTCCCGTCTTTTTTGGGCAGGCGACCAAGTGGTATGCCAGTTCGTGTTCTCGACCACATGCAATGCGGCATTGATGTTGTCTAAGTATTGTTCAATCTCTTTACTCGCCACTGCCGAGGAATACTGTTCCTCAAGGCGGGCAGAGAGGGAGATCAAGGCTGACTGCAAATAACAAGCAGCTTCGCCGAATCGTATCTCTGTACGCCCGGGATAAACCACTCTAAGCTGCTCGAACAGGGATGCAGCCTCATCATATTTTCCTTGATCATATAAATGCTCTGCCGCTATAAAACATACTTTCATACAGTTGCTGTCCTGCTCTTGAAGCGGCAGCGCTTCCAATTGGTTTAATTTTGAAATTGCGAGTCCTCTGTAGCCTTCATCATAAAGAAAACAGATCAGAGCATAATAAGCATGCTCGCCGCTATGGGTAAGCAGATGTTCGGCTAGGGATATCATATTAAGCGTAACGGCAGCACGTGCTAATTCTAAAGTATCCGACATGGCGATAAATTGATCAGGGATTGAATGGTTTATGTTCCACTCGCAGAGCTGCCTGATTCTGGCCAGCTGAGCTCCTTCTGACGTTCTTGGACGAGGCAGTTCGCGCAGGTGGTGAGTCGAATCGCGAAGGTAACTGTCGATGAGCTGCATGGCTACAGAAACTTGACCCGTCATGATCAGGCAAGCCACATATTGGATACAGGTATCTGGATATAAACTCCCCTGTTTAGCAAAACAATGGGCAGCTTCCGGATAAGCTCCGATGTAGAATAGTGATCTGCCAACCATGATGTTGGAAGCCGGAAAGCTTCTTGTTTCGTCCAGGAGTCGTTCACAAATCGTGTGGTCTGAAATCCCCTGCATGTGCAGGAGTGCAGCCCACTTGTTCAGAGCCTCTTGGACGTAGGTACCGGAATGCTGTACGACGGTTCTGAAAGCTTCCTCCGATTTGCCGAAGGAACGCATCCGCATGCTCAATAACCCGTATTCGAGCCAGCTTAGATCAACTTCCTTCCAGCCCGAGCTCGTCTTGTCGGTCGGGCCGGATTGCGCAGCTTCCCTGAAGCTCTTTAAAGCCTTCTCAAGATACCCGCGTCTTTTGTACCACTTACCGCGCTCATATTCAGTTGAAGGTGGATTAGTGATTGGTTCGGTTTCAATAATAGGTATATGTCGCATGTCGAAGCCTCCCAATGTTATAACACCCATATAGGTGTAAAGGTCATGGTCCGTATTCGAAAAAAATAGAAAAAAGTCGAAAATCAGGTCGTAAGACCTAATTTCACCCCTTGTTTTCGTAAATATTTTTAGAAGACTTAGAAATTATATCCATAATCTTTGTTTCCGAGCCCCATTGCTGTTGCCACTGTTTCAGCATGATCCGGATCTGCCAAGCCTGTCCTACCATATGTACGGAATGATCCCCTTTGTAGCTTTTCATGGGCAGGTTCCTTCTTTCTTGTAAATTTTGATATAATACACCTTATGCAATAGCATGGTCAGTCATGCCGTTTTTAAACAAAGGAGGTCATTTTGTGAGCGATATCGGCAGTAAGAACCGAGAAGCCTCGGATAAATTGCTGGAAGAAACCACCCTATCTACCCAATCGATTTTTGAAGGGAAGATTATTTCACTGCAGGTCGATACGGTGAAACTGCCCAATGGGGGGACTGCGAAACGTGAAGTTGTCAGACACCCCGGCGCAGTAGCGGTGCTTGCTATAAAAGGCGACAAAATGTTGGCCGTCAATCAATTTCGTCAGCCGCTTGGGCGCTGTGAGGTTGAAATCCCTGCAGGCAAGCTGGAGCGGGGGGAAGATCCGCTGGAAGCGGCGAAGCGCGAACTACAGGAAGAAACGGGTTATTCGTGCGGTTCCATTCGTAAACTGCATTCCTTTTATACCTCCCCGGGATTTGCAGATGAGATCATTCACTTATATCTGGCAGAGGATCTGGTCAGCGGCGACATGAACCCGGATGAGGATGAATTTATAGAGATGATGGAAATCTCGCTGGAAGAGGCGTATTCACTTATACAAGAAGAAAGAATCAGCGATGCGAAGACCATTCTCGCCGTTTATGCTTGGAATATGTATAGCCTGACAGGAAAAATCTGATATGCTGCAGCCTGAAAAGAACATGTCAACCGGGGAGAAGCTTCAGTCCTATTACTGCGACATGCACATTCACATAGGGCGCACAAGCAGCGGACAAGCTGTGAAAATTAGCGCAAGTAACAATTTGACCTTTGAGAATATAGCCGTGGAGGCCTCGGAGCGCAAAGGCATCCAAATGATCGGTATCATCGATTGCCATTCTCCTTCGGTACAGCACGATATACTCCAATGTTTGGACAGCGGCGTCATGCAGGAGATAGATGGAGGCGGCATCGCGTATCAGGATACGGTGATCCTGCTTGGAAGCGAGATTGAAATTCGCGAAAGCGGCCGTGGCGCAGCCCATGTGCTGGCCTATTTCCCTGACCTGAACACCATTCAGGAGTTTTCTGTCTGGATGGCAAAATACATGAAGAATGTGCAGCTTAGTTCACAGCGCATCTATGTCAGCCCTCGTGAGCTGCAGCAGGAGATTTTGGATCGCGGCGGGCTGCTGATACCTGCACACGTCTTTACGCCTCATAAGGGACTGTACGGCAGCATGGCGGATCGTATGAGTGAGGTGCTGGACCTGAACGGGATTGCGGGAATAGAGCTTGGACTCAGTGCTGATTCCTCGATGGCCGGGCGGATAAGCGAACTGGACGCCTACTCCTTTCTAACCAACTCGGATGCACATTCGCTTGGGAAAATCGGCAGGGAATACAACCGGATTGACATGGCGAAGCCTTCATTTACCGAATTTCGCCAGGCGCTTGGAACAAGTAACGGTCGAAGAATCAGCGCGAACTACGGGCTTAATCCCAGACTCGGAAAATACCATCGTACTTACTGCGGCGGCTGTGACAGCATTCTGGAGGAGGGCAGCGATATTCATGAATTGGTGCGCTGTCCTTACTGCGGGAGTACCAAGCTGGTGCAGGGCGTGTTTGATCGGATTCTGAACATCGCTGACCGTAAAGAGCCCATAGTACCGCAAAGCCGGCCGGCATATCACTATCAGGTTCCGCTAGAGTTCATCCCGGGCCTTGGCAAATCGTCGATGTCGAAGCTGCTGGGGGCTTTCGGCACCGAAATGCACATCCTTCACCAGGCTACGGAAGCGGAGCTTGCCGCTGTTGCCGGGGAAGGGCTCGCTGCCAGCATTGTGATGGCTAGGAACGGGACATTGTCCTTTTCGGATGGCGGGGGAGGCTCTTACGGGAAGGTTCTCCGCTAAATCGACCAACTCTTTCAATCGCTAGGTCATACAAGAAGGGTGATGGTCATAGAGTAGAGTAGAGACACAGAAAGGAGACTCTATTCTATGCAATCATTCCGCCAAGCCTTTAAGGATCAGACCATGCTCTATGTGTTCGTGGGCGTCTTGTTTTTAGTTGGCGTCCTGTTTGGAGCGTTGATGGTCAATGCACTTTCATTGGAGCAGCAGCAGGAGATGGCCCGATATTTAAACCACTTTTTTGTAAACGTGCAGGACGGTGGAGAAACCATGAGTCAGTCTTCTTACTGGAGCATCGCAGCCCTTCATCTGAAATGGATCGGTTTGATATGGATTCTGGGATTGTCCGTCATCGGGCTTCCGGGAATATTGATATTGGACTTCTTAAAAGGAGTGCTCATTGGGTTTACGGTCGGTTACTTGGTCGGACAGTATTCTTGGAAAGGACTGCTGTTCGCCTTGGTGTCGATTGCGCCGCAAAATTTGTTCATCATCCCCGTGCTTATGATGTGCAGCGTAGCGGCGATAACCTTCTCCCTATACATCATCAGGGACCGGTTTATTATGAATCGCGGCGGGAGCATGGTAAAGCCCTTTGCCTCGTATGCGATGCTGACCTTTTTCATGGTCCTGATAACGCTCGGAGTCGCTTCTTTTGAAACCTGGGTAACCCCGGCCATGATGCGCTGGGTCACGCCAATGTTGCTATAATCCGCGAATTTTTCCATAAAGCAAAACCGTTTGACTTTGTTTGTCAAATCCCCCTATAATGAAGGAAGTGAACAATAACGTGCAGTGATTTCCAAGGGGGAGGGAAACGATGGAAGCGCGGATCGACAAAATTAAGCAGCAGCTACAATCCCAAGGATACAAATTAACGCCCCAACGGGAAGCCACGGTAAGCGTATTGTTGGAAAATGAAGACGACCACCTTAGCGCAGAGGATGTATTTATGCTCGTGAAAGAGAAGGCTCCGGAGATCGGTCTGGCAACCGTGTACCGTACCCTAGAGCTGCTCAGTGAGCTTCATGTTGTCGAGAAGATAAATTTTGGCGATGGTGTCGCCCGTTATGACTTGCGGACGGATACTTCGAAGCATCACCATCATCATTTGATATGTACTCAATGTGGAAGCATGGATGAGATACGCGAGGATTGGCTCGGTCCATTGGAAGAGCGGTTAGAGCGAGAGTTTAACTTTACCGTTCATGACCATCGGCTTGATTTCCATGGCATATGCTACCGTTGCAAAGAGAAGGGCAAGAATGACCAGGACAAATCATAATTTTATATCATTCAACAAACCGCAGTGATGACCATCACGGCAAGCCCTCTACGGCGGTAAGCCGGGAGGGTTTTTTAGATGGTAACCAAAATATATATGGAACATGCACGAGTTCGTATCGTTCACGCAAGAACAATCTATCATTCTACATCATCCATGTACGTCGATAAGACGTTTTTTTTATTCTATCCCAATAACCGCCAAGTCCAATGACTAAAGAACATCAGAGGAAAACGTCATAATCCAGCAGCTTGTATCATAGGATTTACGTGAAGTATACCTGTAATACCCACTTTCACTTGGTGATCAAGCAAAGATGAAAGAGAGGCGCTGCCAGTGATTATATCGATCCGAAAAATAGGCTCACTGATCCGATTTATTACGATGTTTGCTGTTCTGACGATGTTTTTTTACTTCGTGCTGGGTTGGGTGGGAGATTGGCTGACCCCAGTGGATCCTTACCGTGCGCCTTCCGGTCAAGCGGTTAAGGCTTTTCAGCCTGAAAGCACCATGGACTCCCGATATTCGCCGGCGGAACGTCTGCGATTGTACTACTGGTATGGGGAGTGATCGTGCTTGTAACGGGCACACGGGAATAGGAGCAAAAAGATCATGAAACAATATCTGGACGAATATGTAACCTATCTGGAAGACGTGAAGGGATTGTCCCGAAGTACGATTGAATCGTACCGGGCCGACTTACAAGGATTCATTGCTTTTGCAGAGGAAAGAGACGTTATCAATCCGCAGGAAGTTACACGTACCATGCTTGGATTATACATGGGAAGACTGAGGCAGCAGGGCAAGGCGGCATCAAGCCAGCTTCGCTGCACGGCTTCCTTGCGTTCCTTTTTTCAATATTTGGTGCGTCAAGCCGTTATAGGACAAGATCCGACCCAGCTGCTGGAAAATCCGAAGCCGGAACGGAAGCCGCCCAAGTCGCTAACCATTGAGCAGGTGGACAAGCTGCTGTCGGCCCCGGATTCCGGCACCCCTCAGGGGGCCAGGGACAAAGCGATGCTGGAACTGCTATATGCTTCAGGTATTAAGGTGTCGGAATTGGTGAATTTGAATACGCATGACATAAATATGGAGTTGCGATTTCTGCGCTGTGCCGTTTCCGGAGGGAAGGAGCGAATTCTTCCAATTACTCAGATCGCAGCCGAGAGCGTGGCTTTTTATATGCAAGACATGCGGGACAAGCTGATTCGTGATGCGGACGAGGATGCATTATTCCTGAATTCACTCGGTACGCGCTTGACACGGCAGGGATTTTGGAAAATTATTAAAAAGTATGGCAAGCTGGCCGATATCGATGAGGAGATCACGCCGCATACCCTTCGCCATTCGTTTGCTATTCATTTGCTGCAGAACGGCGCCGACTTGCGTTCGGTTCAGGAGATGCTGGGTCACTCGGCATTATCCACCACCGGCATGTATCAATCCACCAAGAAAAGCATGAAGGAAGTATATGATCATTTTCACCCGAGATCTTAGCGGGACCTGCTCGACTAGGATCTACAACTTATTCTCAGTTAGGAGAGGTATGAACATGAGTTCAATTCATCAGGAAAGCATTAAGGAAGCAGCGGCATACATACGCGGGCAGAAGGGTGTCGAGCCCCAGGTCGGCTTGATTTTGGGTTCAGGACTCGGCGTGCTGGCAGAATTAATTGAGAACCCGGTCTCCATCCCGTACACGGACATTCCTCATTTTCCCGTGTCCACCGTAGAAGGCCATGAAGGAGAACTGCTGCTGGGCACGATACACGATCGACCTGTCGTTCTGATGAAGGGCCGTTTCCATATGTATGAAGGCTATGGTCCGGAAGTGACGGCTTTCCCGGTGCGCGTCATGAAAGAGCTGGGCGTGAAAAGCCTGCTGGTTACCAATGCGGCGGGCGGCATCAACACGTCCTTCGAGCCGGGTGACCTCATGCTGATCTCCGATCATCTGAACATGACAGGCACCAACCCGTTAATCGGGCCGAATGATCCGGAGCTTGGCGTTCGGTTCCCGGACATGTCCCAGGCTTACAGCCGTCAGCTTCGCCAATTGGCAAAAGAAGTCGCGGTGGGTCAGGGCATTGCGCTTAGAGAAGGGGTCTATGCAGGTTTGCTCGGACCAACCTATGAAACGCCTGCCGAGATCGTCATGCTGCGTACGCTCGGCGCGGATGCGGTAGGCATGTCTACGGTGTCTGAGGTCATTGTGGCCAGACATGCCGGTCTTGAAGTGCTGGGCATCTCCTGCATCAGCAACATGGCAGCCGGAATATTGGATCAGCCGCTATCCCATGACGAGGTTATGGAGACTGCCGAGAAGGTCCGGGAGAAATTCCTTGCGCTTGTCATGGCCATTATTCCAAAAATGTAATAACCCATTTTAGCAAGGGGCTGGGCTCCGGCGGATTTATATCTGCCGAGTCCAGCTTTTTTGCTATAAGTTTTCAGCGAAGCTGAACCATTCTGTATTCGCATTTATACGTGTTTGGGGTCCCCGCAAAGTATTTGGAATAAGCATCGAAGCATAGGCTCCACTTTATGGGGTTATTCTGTGTTCCTTTTAAGATCAAGTGATAATATTTCCGTAAAATACTGGAATAATTTGTTTTCATCCTGACGACAATGAATAGCAGACCCGTTATTTTTCGGGATGCCATTACGAATGTCAGGAGGGGATGGAAGTGAAAAAAGCGTTAATCGCTGGATTGCTGGTTCTATTTGTAGGGTTGTCCAGTGCGGCTGTACCAAGTTATGCAGAAGAAAAAAGCAAACCCGGCGAAGGATCATCTCAAGAGGAACTGGCACCAGGTGCTCGTTCTGCTATATTGCTGGATGCGGATACCGGAACCATTATTTACGAGAAAAACAGCCATGATAAGCTGCCTCCGGCGAGCATCACCAAAATTATGACGATGCTGCTTACGATGGAGGCCATCGATGAAGGACAATTGCAGTGGACGGATAAGGTGCGTACCAGCGAATATGCGGCCTCCATGGGCGGGTCACAGATCTTTCTTGAGCCCGGCGAAGAGATGACGGTGGATGAGATGCTCAAAGGCATAGCCATGGCATCAGGCAATGATGCCTCCGTCGCGGTGGCGGAGAAAATTGCCGGCTCAGAGGAAGCGTTTGTGAAGCTGATGAACGAGAAAGCGGCCGAGCTGGGAATGAAGGATACACATTTTGTGAACTGCAACGGACTTCCTGCAGAGAATCACTATACTTCGGCCCACGACATTGCGGTCATGAGCCGGGAGCTGCTGAAATATGACCAGATCACCAAATATACGGGAGCCTATCAGGATTATTTACGTAAAGATTCAGAAAAACCGTTCTGGCTGGTCAACACAAACAAGCTGGTTCGATTCTACACGGGTGCTGACGGATTGAAAACCGGATACACGTCAGAGGCCAAATTCTGTTTATCGGCAACGGCCAAACGGGACGGACTGCGCGCTGTAGCCGTTGTCATGGGAGCTCCGGATACAAAGACTCGGAATAATGAAGTATCTCGCATGTTTGACTATGCCTTCTCCCAGTATTCGATGCATTCCATCTATAAACCGGGTGAAGTGTTAGGTATCGTGAAGGTCCAGAAGGGAACCGTGCCTGAGATCTCGATTCAAGCGGATAAAGATTACAGCGTGCTGGTTAAGAAGGGCGTAAAAAGTCCGGATATCCGTCATGAGATTCAGATGGACCCGAATTTGAAGGCGCCGGTAGCCGCCGGACAAGTCGTCGGCAAGCTAACGGTATATCAAGGTGATCGGGTCGTGAAGGAGTTCGAGCTGACATCTCCTGTCGAGGTGAAGAAGGCCGGATTCTGGAAGCTCTTTAAACGGACAACCGGCAGGTTGTTTCATGTAGATTAATAGGAGTTTTCTTCTAGTTTTGTCGGGATGCAGGAATGTCATTTTCAAATGTAGAAATCTTTGTTCATGTCAGGGAGGAGAGTGAGCAAACATGAATCTGCATGTTGATATGGAGCATCACAGGCATGTACTGATTGTCCGTCTGTCCGGGGAACTGGATCATCATACGGCTGATCATGTCCGGATGCAGCTGGATGAAGCTATTCAGAGACGTCAAACAGAGCACTTGGTGCTGAGCTTAAAGGACTTGGACTTTATGGACAGCTCGGGACTTGGGGTCATCCTGGGACGCTATAAATTCATCAAGCAAAAAGGCGGAAAGATGGCGGTATGCGATGTCAAGCCGCAGGTTTACCGCTTGCTTGAAATGTCGGGGCTGTTCAAGATCATGCCGATATATGAGAACGAGAGCACGGCACTCTCGGGTTTGGAGGTAGTGTCATGAGTGAAGGAAAAGCACAGCATAATTTTATGACTCTGCAGTTTGCCGCAAAGTCGGAAAACGAATCCTTTGCCCGTGTCGCCGTGGCTGCGTTCATCTCCCAGATGGATCCCAACATGGATGAGCTGAGTGACCTAAAAACGGTAGTCTCCGAAGCGGTCACAAACAGCATTATCCACGGTTATGATAGTGATCCGGATGGGGTTGTCAAGATTGAAGCCTCCATAGACGGGGATATGATCACGCTGTGCATTGAAGATTCCGGCCATGGGATCGAAGACTTGGAGATGGCCAAGCAGCCGCTTTATACATCAAAGCCAGAGCTGGAGCGATCCGGCATGGGATTCACCATCATGGAAAATTTCATGGATGAATTTGAAGTGGTCAGCGAACCAGGCAGCGGTACGTCGATCAAAATGAAAAAGAGGATCGAATCTAAGAAAGCTTTATATAATTAGGGGTTGGACAAATGGATGCCGATGTGAAGAAAACTTCGCAGACTTATTTGGACGACGCGGAGGTCAAACGACTCATTGCACTTAGCCAAAGCGGGGATAATGTCGCCCGGGACACGCTCGTCAACTGTAATATTCGTCTTGTCTGGTCTGTCGTTCAGCGGTTTATGAACCGGGGGTATGAGCCTGATGATCTGTTTCAGATCGGCTGTATCGGTCTCCTCAAATCCGTGGACAAGTTCGATCTCAGTTATGACGTAAAGTTCTCGACCTATGCCGTACCGATGATCATCGGAGAAATTCAGCGCTTCTTAAGGGACGACGGGACCCTGAAGGTCAGCCGTTCGCTTAAGGAAATGGCCAACAAAGTCAGGAAGAAGCGGGACGAGCTGTCCAAGCAGCTCGATCGGCTTCCAACGGTGAAAGAGGTTGCCGAAGAGCTTGGGGTAACCCCCGAGGAAGTGGTGTTTGCCCAAGAGGCGAACAAACCGCCAACCTCGATTCATGAGACCGTATTTGAAAATGACGGGGATCCCATAACGCTAATGGATCAGATAGCTGATGAATCGCAGGAACGATGGTTCGACAAGCTGGCCTTGAATGAAGCGATAGGCGGCTTGACCGAACGGGAGCGGCTCATTGTATATCTGCGGTATTACCGGGATCAGACGCAGTCGGAAGTTGCCAGCCGGCTGGGCATATCCCAAGTACAGGTATCGCGACTTGAGAAAAAAATATTGCAGAGCATACGGAACGAGATCGCGCAGTAGCGGCTCGCAGCCGTTATTCTAAAGAACTGCTCAAACTGACGCCGCCCTTAGGGGACGGCGTCTTTTCATTTTTCAACAACCTCCCTGTTGATGGAGCGGATAAAGAAAGTATGGTAAATCCGAGTAGAAAGGAGAGACATTTCCCATACTAACGGTAATTTAGCAGTAAAGGAGTGTTTCGGATGAAGGTTAATCCCACTCCGACGGTGTTTCTGCAGCTAAGGAGCCGCATACGGTTACCAAGAAACCAGACCGTCAAACTAGGTGATGTCGCCTTCATTGTCTGCGAGCCCGAATGGGAGAAACGGCTGAGAGCCTTGCCGCTTACGCAGCCGAAGGATATCGATGGCAACCGCCTTGTCATGGATCTGATACAAATCATCCCGAAAATTCAAGCCTTGATTCCTGGCGCCCATATTGAACCGATGGGAAACCATCATACCCTGGTAGAGCTTATTGGTCCGGAGAGCAAGCGGTCCAAATTGTGGTTCCCGCTCATTTGGCTGCTCTTGTTTTTCGGTTCGGCGCTTACCATTATGAACTTCCATGCCGATGTCAACATGCTCGAGGTACAGATCCGAATCGTCGAGATGGTGACGGGGAAAAGAGACGAGCATCCTTATTTGTTCCAGATTGCATACTCGCTCGGGCTCGGATTCGGAATGACGGTGTTCTTCAATCATTTGTTCAAGAAAAAATGGAATGAAGAACCGACCCCGCTCGAGGTGGAAATGTACCTCTATCAGGAAAATCTGGATCAGTTCGTGGTCGCCGAAGAATATCGGAAAATGAACGCCAGCGCGGATACACCAGGTAAGGAACCATGATGATATCCATTCTGCAAGGGATATTCACCATTGTTCTTGGCGTAGCTGGGGGCATCGCCGTCGGCGGCGGAGTCATTGCGCTCATCATCGTGCTGGACATCATTCCGAGATTGTCCCAGCTGACGGCAACGTACAACCGGGTCCATTGGTATGAAGGGGCTTTAATTGCCGGATCTTTTATCGGCACGGTGGCCGATTTCTGGCGATGGTCCGTTCCTTTGGGACCGGTTGTGAGTACCGTGATCGGATTGATGTGCGGGATATTCATCGGCATGCTGGCAGCCGCATTGACCGAAGTATTGAATGTATTGCCGATTCTGGCCAAGCGGCTCCGGTTGACGGGGTATTTGTTCGGTCTTCTTATGGCCATGGTCGCAGGCAAAGTAGCGGGCTCTCTGTTCGACTGGTTTGTTTACAGCAAGTAATAGTTAAGGCTAGGAGGTAGGTTATGGACGAGAAAACAACATATAACGGCGAACGGGAGACCGATATTCCGATCATTCCGCCATCGGAGATCAAAGCATTGGAGGAACAGGAGCTGGCGGAGAAGAGGGAGGCCGAAACCTCCAACAGCACCGAGGAATCCGTCATCTACTGGCAGCACACAGACCATGTCCCCGCAAAGCTGAGTGATCTGAAAAAAGTGCTTAAGGAAGTTATCGGTCTTGGAGTTTCGTTTGATGTGGTATTCCGTGAAATGAACTTTGCCGGCAGAAATGCGGGGCTTCTCTTCCTAAACGGCTTCACGAATGATGCCGTGGTGACGGATATACTGACAAGGCTGACGTATCTGACACCGGAGGATGTGAGCAATCAGGCACTTACCGAGATGATGACCCGCTATATTCCCCATGTCCAAGTGGAGCGGGATACAAGACTCAGCAAAGTGATTAACGAAGTGCTCTCCGGTATATGTGCGCTGTTCATTGAGGATGCGCATTCCGCCATCTTGTTGGATACCCGGAAATATCCTGTGCGCGGGCTCGAGGAGCCTGCGGTGGAACGTGTCGTTCGCGGCGCAAGAGATGGTTTTACGGAGACACTCGTTACCAACGTGAACCTGGTGCGAAGACGGGTTCGTGATCCGGGACTTCACGTCGAGGTCATGAAGGTCGGAAGGCGGACGAGAACCGATGTGTGTCTGGTTTTCATTGATGATATCGTGGACCGCACGCAGGTTGAGGCGATTCGCGATAAAATCAAGGAGGTGGATTTAGAGGGGCTTCCACTAGGAGATAAACAGCTCGAAGAAGCAATCGTGAACAAAGGCTGGCACCCTTTTCCGCTGGTCCGATATTCGGAACGGCCGGATGTTGTATCCTCCCATCTGCTCGAAGGCCGAGTTGTTGTCATGGTAGATACTTCACCGAGCGTGATGATTATGCCAACCACGTTTTTGGATCTGTGTCAGCATGCCGAGGAGAATCGCCAAACCCCATTTATGGGGACATATCTCCGCTGGATACGTTTTATTGGCATTTTTGCATCCATGTTTCTGCTCCCGCTGTGGATGCTGCTTGTTGTCCATCCTGAACTGAAGCCGCCGGGACTCGATATCATCGGTCCGCAGGAGAACGCTAAAATTCCGATTATCCTGCAGTTTCTGATCGTTGAATTCGGCGTGGATTTGCTCCGCTTGGCTGCCGTTCATACACCGACGCCGCTAGCGTCGGCGATGGGGTTGATCGCTGCCATCTTGATCGGCGATATCGCCGTTAAGACCGGATTGTTTGTCAACGAGGTCGTCTTGTATATGGCGGTTGCATCCATCGGGATGTATGCAACTCCGAGTTATGAGCTGGGACTTGCCAACCGGATGGTCAGGCTGCTCCTTCTGCTTGCAACAGCCCTGTTTGCGGTGAAGGGTTTTGTCATCGGGACGACGCTTCTGATTCTGCTCCTGACGACACACCGTTCCTACAATTCCTCTTACTTGTGGCCATTTATACCATTTAGTGCAAAAGCGATGGGCGAAATTTTGTTCCGCAAACCGCTGCTTCTATCAAGAAGACGCCCGGCCCACAATAAAACGCGCGACAACACCAAAATGGGTCCTGAAATGAATCCGAGGGGCGAGCAATAACAATAACACAAATGTTGTGTTGAAAAATCCATTTTGATTACCTTCCGTTGTCTGCTATACTGTGAACAATTATTCGATTACCCTATTTTGAATCAATGGATCGGAGGAATTGTAAGCATGTTTTTACACGGTACAAGCAAGATTAACGATCAGGGGCATTTGGAAATCGGCGGGTGTGACACATCCGATTTGAAAGCTCAATATGGAACACCATTATATATTGTAGACGAGCAGTCGGTTCGCAATCGTTGTCGGGAATACATCGAGGCCTTCAAGGCGTCCGGCTTGAAGTTCCAAGTCGCGTATGCAAGTAAGGCGTTTTGCGTGATGGCCATGTGCCAATTGGCCGATCAGGAAGGTATGTCGCTTGACGTCGTATCAGACGGAGAGCTGTACACCGCACTTGAGGCCGGATTCCCGGCAGACCGGATTCATTTCCACGGAAATAATAAAACCCCGGAAGAAATTGAGATGGCGCTGGATGCGGAAATTGGCTGTTTCGTTGTCGATAACGTAGTTGAACTGCATATGCTGCAAGCGATTGCTGCCGAGAAGAATCGGAAGGTCAACATTCTGCTACGCGTGACACCGGGTGTTGAGGCTCATACGCATGAGTATATCTCAACAGGCCAAACGGATTCGAAATTTGGCTTTGATATCGGCAACGGCTCTGCTTATGAAGCGGTGAAGCTTGCCGAGGCTCAAGCGAACATTCATCTGATGGGTATTCATTCCCATATCGGCTCCCAGATTTTTGAGGTGGAAGGCTTTCAGATGGCTGTTCAGCGCGTAGCTGAATTCGCGGTTTCCGTTAAAGAAGGTTTGGGGGTTGTGTTCAAGGTTGTAAACCTTGGGGGTGGTTTCGGTATCCGTTACGTGGATGGCGATACGCCGCTTCAAGTATCCCAGTATGTAAAAGCGATCACGGATGCCGTGAAGACCCATTTTGCGGGCCTTGGCTCCGAACTTCCTGAAATTTGGGTGGAACCGGGCCGGAGCATTGTTGGTGATGCAGGCACCACCCTGTATACGGTGGGCACAAGCAAGGATATTCCCGGAGTGCGTAAATACGTTGCCGTAGACGGCGGAATGACGGACAACCCGCGCCCGGCGTTGTACGAGTCGAAATATGAAGCGCTGCTGGCGAACCGGGCGAATGAGAAACCGGAAGAAACGGTATCCATTGCCGGCAAATGCTGTGAGAGCGGAGACATGCTCATCTGGGACTTGGAGCTTCCGAAGGTAGCAACAGGCGATTTGCTGGCCGTATCCTGCACAGGCGCATACAACTATTCCATGGCTAGCAATTACAACCGGATCCGTAAACCTGCGGTCGTGTTCGTGAAGGACGGACAGAGCAAGCTGGTCGTACGTCGTGAGTCGCTTGCGGACATCATTAGCCATGATGTAGTGCCGGCAAGTGTAACCAAAGAAACCGTAACCAATTAATCTGATGTTTGTTTTACGGCTCTAAAATCCAAGAGGGCCCGCCAATGCCTCCGGCTGCGGTCAGGGCTCTTAGTTATGCCTTGACTTGAGATGTGATGTGTAAACGGGGGACAAGATCGTTTTTGCTTCGAAGCTCAATTCATAGTAAACTATAGAATGCATTGTAAAAAAATCGATAAAAGCGTTCTAAGTAACGGAAGGAGATAACACATATGGCTAAAAAAGCGAAGATCACATTAGAGAACGGCAAAGAGGTAGTGCTTGATCTGTTCGAGAATGATGCACCGAATACGGTAGCTAATTTTGAGAAATTGGCGAACTCCGGTTTTTATAACGGTCTTGTATTTCACCGCGTAATTCCTGGGTTCGTTGCTCAAGGCGGCTGCCCACAGGGAACGGGAACCGGCGGTCCTGGCTATACCATCAACTGCGAAATCAACCCTAACAAGCATGAGCGTGGAAGCTTGGCCATGGCGCATGCCGGCCGCAACACGGGCGGAAGCCAGTTCTATGTATGCTACGAGCCGCAGCCGCATTTGGACGGACAACATACGGTGTTCGGTAAAGTTGTAGAGGGCATGGAGTATGTGGATGCATTCAAAGGCCGCGACAAAATGGAAAAAGTAGAAGTATACGAAGCGTAACCATTAGCTTTTGTTCAGGACAGGCTCACTCATAAGGGTGAGCCTGTTTTTAATATTCCGGGGAGGGGTTAGGCAGGGTCAGGGAATAATTGGCGGAGCTCCTCCGGAACAGGCCGGCTTTTTCGGGTATGTACATCCATCGCCACACTGGTAACGGCGGCATCCGCGCACAGCTCTCCCTGTTCGTTGTATATCGTCTGAGTCAGCACATAACTCGTACGACCCATAGCATGCGGTTCGGTCACGATCGTCAGCCGTTCGCCCTGGCCGCACTCCTTGCGGTAATTAATATTGATATTGACGGTAACGGTCTGGACGCCGAGCCGTTTCAATATGTCATATTGAAGATTTCCTGCTTCGTACCATTCCTCACGACCCCACTCCAGATATTCCAGGTATTTGGCGTTGTTTACATGTCCGTTGACGTCGATTTCCGTAGGACGGACGACAATGTCCATCGAAGTTTTCATCGTTGTGCGCTCCTTTTCAACTGTATCTAGTTCCCGTGTTTATCCTATCTATCTGTTCTCTCTTGGGGGAGAATTCTCCTTCTACATACATTACACATATTGGTATTAAGTTATAGACTTTAAAAAAGTTAGTTGTTTTTCTTGCAATTTTCAAAAGGTGGTGATAAGATTCTTCATAAGATCAAATAATTTCATATGTTTAATCCTTCGGGGCAGGGTGAAATTCCCTACCGGCGGTGATGAACGCAGTGATTGAGCTTTAGAGAGCAGATATCTGCGTCTTAGTCCGTGACCCGGATATGCGTGTGTTGTTACACACCGTATGCGGTGGACCTGGTGAAAATCCGGGACCGACAGTATAGTCTGGATGGGAGAAGGAGTGAAAGACACATAAGCAACATGTGCTATTTGTGTCTGTGCACACAACGCGATATGCGTTATGTGCAGGTTTTCACATGCAATTCAAGCCTGTGCTTGCGATGATTTGATGTCGCCGGTAACCGATTTGAATCGTTTGTTATAGGCAAAACCTGCGATCATAACGGTTATTTAGCGTGTCGATTATTAACTTCCATCAAGCCCTGTTCAAGGATTCCCCGAATCTTTGGCAGGGCTTTTTTGTGTGAACGTTGAGAAAGGGGCATGTTTAGCATGGATATCGTCAACGATGAATTCTATATGTCACTTGCGCTGGACCTGGCTGAACGTGCTCAGGGCCAAACCGGGATTAATCCGGTTGTGGGCTGTGTCGTCGTTAAGGATGGCGCGCTTGCAGGGGTGGGAACACATCTGGAGCGCGGAACACCGCACGCTGAAGTTCATGCCCTGAATATGGCTGGCAGCAAAGCAGCGGGCAGTACGGTGTACGTGACACTGGAGCCCTGCAGTCACTACGGAACGACGCCGCCTTGCAGCGAGAGGCTGATTGCCGAGGGTGTTCAGCGAGTGGTTGTTGCTTGCGAGGATCCCAATCCTCTCGTTGCGGGCAATGGGATCCAAATGCTGCGCGCAGCAGGAATCCGGGTTGAGATCGGTGTCCTTAAGGAACGTGCTCTTCGCTTGAACGAAACCTTCATTAAATTCATTACGACGGGTCAGCCTTTCGTAACGTTAAAGACAGCCAGCACGCTGGACGGCAAGATCGCTTCGAAAACCGGTGATAGCAAGTGGATATCCAATGAGGAATCAAGAGAGCTTGTGCATACGCTGCGTCACCGTCACCAGGGCATCATGGTAGGCGTGTCTACCGTAATCGCGGATAATCCAAGCCTGACGACAAGACTTGGCGTGGAAGGCTTGCATCCGGTTAGGATCATTGTGGATTCCAGCTTGCGAGTCCCGCTCGACAGCCATGTCGTGACAGACGGTTTGGCGCCGACGTGGATCTTGACGACGGAGCAGGCGGATGAGAAGAAGCGGGCCGTGCTGGAAGAGCAAGGAGTTCAGGTTATCCCCTGCGGGCCAGGACCGCGTGTGGATCTGAAGACTGCACTGGTGAAACTGGGGCAGAAGGGGATTGCCTCCATTTTACTGGAAGGTGGTGGCACGCTGAATGGCTCGATGCTGGAACAGAAGCTGGTGGATCGGCTCATCCAGTTCATCGCCCCTAAGATTATTGGTGGATACGATTCCCCGGGAAATTACATGTTCAGCGGGTATGAGCAGATGAATCAAGCGATTCAGCTGTCAGGACTTGAGACCGAAAGACTTGGCGACAATATTTACGTCACCGGGATTCCGGTCTGGAAATAAGGAGAAAGAAAGGAGGGAAACCTGTGTTTACTGGATTGGTTGAGGAGATCGGCGAGATGAGGCGGATCGGACGGAGGGGCGAAGCCATGCTGCTGAGCATTTCCGCGAGCCGGATTATGGATGATTTAAAGCTGGGGGACAGCGTATCCGTTAATGGCGTTTGCTTGACAGCTACAACTATTGACAAAGGCATATTTACGGTGGACGTGATGCCGGAAACCTATAGAAATACCAATCTGAAGGAACTGCAGCCAGGCGGAAAGGTGAATCTGGAACGGGCGATGGCTGCCGGAGGCAGATTTGGAGGCCATATCGTTCAGGGGCATGTGGATGGCGTCGGCGTCATTCGGAATGTGCAGGAGGATCAGAATGCCGTGGTATATGAGATTGCTCCCGCGAATGGGGACGTATTCAAATATATCATTCCAAAAGGCTCTGTCACACTGGATGGAATCAGCTTGACCGTTGTCAAAACAACAGATTCCTCCTTTACGGTATCGATCATCCCCCATACGCTGGCGGAGACGGTGCTGGCTTATAAAAAAGCGGGCGATACGATTAATATCGAATGCGACATTTTAGGGAAATATGTAGATCACCTGCTGCATTACGGCTCAGAAGGGGCCGGCAGCAAAGGTGGGACAAAACCGGGGATCAGCAGGGATTATCTTGCGGAACACGGATTTGCCTAAGCCTGGTGATTCACATAGAGTCTCCATGAGGAAGAAGGAGGAGTAGCGATGGATGAACGCTTTTCATTTCATACAATCGAAGAGGCGTTAACCGATTTGAAGGAAGGCAGGGTCGTCATTGTTGTCGATGATGAAGACCGTGAGAATGAGGGCGATTTTATCGCATTAGCAGATAAGGCAACCCCGGAGGTCATTAATTTTATGATCACCGAAGGCCGTGGGCTCGTATGTTTGCCCATGACGCAGGCCAGAGCCCAGGAGCTCGACCTCAAACCGATGGTTACCCAGAATACGGACTTTCATGGAACGGCCTTTACGGTTTCCATTGATCATAAGGATACTACGACAGGCATATCGGCCTATGAGCGGTCCATCACCGTCAAAGGCATTTTGGATTCGAATGCATCTGCGTCCGATTTCCGAAGACCGGGTCATATGTTCCCGCTGATCGCAAAAGATGGAGGCGTCCTGCGCCGGGCAGGACATACGGAGGCCGCTGTCGATCTTGCCAGATTGAGCGGCTCCTATCCGGCCGGTGTCATCTGCGAGGTAATCAAGGAAGACGGCACAATGGCACGGCTGCCGGACCTTGTGGAGATTGCGAAGAAGCATGAGCTGAAGCTGATTAGCATCAAGGATCTGATTCATTACCGCAATGAAAAAGAAAAGCTTGTCCAGCGAGAGGTAGCTGTGCGAATGCCGACCGACTTCGGCGTGTTTCAGGCCGTAGCCTACACCAACGACGTGGACAATAAAGAGCATGTTGCCTTGGTAAAAGGGGAGATCGACGGGAATGAGCCTGTTCTCGTGCGCGTGCATTCCGAGTGCCTGACAGGAGATGTGTTTCACTCCCATCGCTGCGATTGCGGTCCCCAGTTCGAGGCGGCACTCCGCCAAATCGATGAAGCAGGCAGAGGCGTTCTTCTCTACATGCGCCAGGAGGGGCGGGGCATCGGCTTAATCAACAAATTGAAAGCCTACAAGCTGCAGGAAGAGGGACTCGACACCGTTGACGCCAACCTTAAGCTCGGCTTTGCGGCCGATCTGCGCGATTACGGCATTGGAGCCCAGATCCTGAAGGATCTGGGGATCAGAAAAATCCGCTTGCTGACAAACAATCCGCGCAAAATCAAAGGCCTCGAAGGTTATGGTCTTGAGGTTGTGGAGCGCGTTCCGATCCAAATGCCGGAGAACGAGGATAACACGGGCTACCTGCATACCAAGCAAGCCAAGCTCGGTCATATGCTGAAATTCAGCGATATCGAGCAGAACGAGAGTGCCAACTAATCACCACATAACAAAAGGTCAATCATGGGGAGGCTGACTTCTTGGAGTGACCTAGCGAAGAGGACGGAATGCTGCTGAAGAAGCGGTAGCGGTCGCCTTTAACTCCTGATTTCTACCTTGAATAAATAGTTCATGAAATCAGGAGTTAACAGCGATCGGAAGCAGCAGCCGTCAGCGCAGCGGAAACATGAACCGAAGTCATACCCGCCAAGTTTGACCTTATATAAACTCCAAACCGAAAGGAAGTCATTCATCATGGCAACTATATTTGAAGGTAAATTAGTATCCGAGGGTCTAAAGTACGGGATCGTCGTAGGTCGATTCAACGAATTCATCACCAGCAAGCTGCTGAGCGGCGCACTGGACGCACTGAAGCGTCACGGCGCACAGGAGAACGAAATCGATGTGGCCTGGGTGCCGGGTGCGTTTGAAATCCCGCTGATTGCCCAAAAAATGGCAGAGAGCGGCAAATACGATGCAATCATCACCTTGGGAACCGTCATTCGCGGGTCCACCACGCATTATGATTATGTATGCAACGAAGTGGCCAAGGGGGTATCCGCAATTAACCTGAAGACCGGTGTACCAACGATTTTCGGTGTCGTGACAACGGAGAATATCGAACAAGCCGTGGAACGCGCGGGAACGAAGGCCGGCAATAAAGGCTGGGATTCGGCTATGGCAGCCATTGAAATGGCGAACTTGACGAAAAGCCTAAAATAGTGCTTATTTAATGTAGTGCTCTTTTTTTGAGCACTGCATTTTATTTTTTGGCGGGAGGTTTCACCGTGACCGTATTATACAAGCTGGAAACGTTTGAAGGACCGCTCGATCTGCTGCTGCATTTGATTGATAAAGCGGAAATCGACATCCAGGATATTCCCGTCAGCGAGATTACCGAACAATACATGGCCTATTTGCACAACATGCAGGAGCTGGAGCTGGAAATTACGAGCGAATTTCTGGTCATGGCTGCAACGCTGCTGTCTATAAAGAGCAAGCTATTGCTTCCGAAGCCTCCGGTTATCGAAATGGACGAGTTCGATTTTTATGAAGAGGATGACATGGATCCCAGAGCAGAGCTCATTGCGAAGCTGATCGAATACCGTAAGTACAAAGGCATCGCACGCCACCTGCATGAGAAGGAATGGGAACGCAGTCTGATTTATTCCAAGGAAGCGGAAGACCTGACGCCTTACATGCCGGAAGTGGAAGAGAATCCGGTTCAGGGATTACATATTTCCGATTTGATCGCTGCTTTTCAAAAAGCGTTAAGCAAAGCAGTCAAACGTACATCGTATGCCCGCATTCAGCGGGATGAAATATCGGTTAAGGACCGGATTCGTCAGGTCATGGATGCTTTGGAGGAGGTTGGGCCTGGAGGCAGAATCCTGTTCTCCAAGCTGCTACACGAAGAGATGGTACGGCATGAAATCGTGGTAACCTTCCTGGCCATTTTGGAGCTGATGAAAATGAAGCAAATTTTGTGCTACCAAGAGAAGTTGTTTGAAGATATCGTCATGGAGTGGAGAGGGGAAGGACGCATTGATGGATTATCCGAAGCTGAAATCGATTATTGAGGGGCTTCTGTTCCTGTCGGGAGAAGAGGGCTTGTCGGTTAGGCAAATTGCTGAGATCACCGAGCAGTCGGATGGCCTGGTTGGCGAAGCGCTTGAGGACATGAAGGAGGAATGGGAGCGCCATGAGCGCGGGATTCAGATCGTACAGATTGCGGGGAGTTACAAAATCGCGACGCTGGCCGAGCACGCTCCGTATTTTGAGCGCCTGGCGTATTCGCCTTCCCGCTCTTCCTTGTCGCAAGCCGCACTCGAAACACTTTCCATCGTGGCTTATCGTCAACCGATTACGCGCGTAGAGATTGAAGACATCCGCGGCGTCAAGTCCGAACGGGCTATCCATACGCTGGTAAGCAAAGGATTGATCGAGGAAGTCGGACGCGCCGAGGCGATTGGCAGACCGATTCTGTATGGAACGACCAAGTCCTTCCTGGAATATTTCGGGCTTGCCAATATCAAGGATTTGCCGGAGCCGTCGCAATTCGAGGATAACGATAGTTTAGAAGAGGAAACGCAGCTGTTGTTCGATAAGCTTGACGGTCGTCAGCTTACGTTTGATGATGTAGAGGAAAGCTAGCCATTATACAATATTATAGGCTGCAGCAAAAAGTTGATCCTGGGCATGGTGAAATCCATCGTCCGGGATTTTTTTATGCGGCTAGCGAAAATTTGAATTTCAAGGACTTGGAACAATTTCGCATCATTTGGAGGCGCTTTTGCCATACTAAGCCAAGCGGATTACATTTGACTAAGTTCGTGCTGGGGGTTACTTCGTGAGGATATGGATCTTTCTGGCGGCTGGTCTGGTCGTTCTCCTCATCGTATTGCTGATCGTTGTGCTGAGCTCCAAGGTAACGATTAAGCTGGATGTGGTTCTAAAAAAAGATGAATATAAAGTGTTGGCGGAAATCAAAATGATTTTCGGATTGATTAAGCGCAAGTATGCAGTCCCCTTTCACCTGGCGAACGGTGGGATCGAGTTTAAGAAGGAAACCGTTGGTGGAGACGGAGAACAGGGAACTGCGCCCGATTCAAAAGAGGAGAAGGCTTCGAGCAAAACGATCAGATTTAAGGACTACGGGCGGGCCATGCTTTCAACAAAAGGTTTCAAAAAGTGGTTGAGACAGACGATGTCGGCCGTTCATCTCATGGATGTGCGCTGGTCAACCCGGATTGCCCTGGAGCATGCGGCCGACACGGCGGTAGCGACTGGGCTGCTGCATGGCATCAAGCATACGTTACTTGGATGGATGTCGTATCGCCTGGTCATGGAAGAGCTTCCCCGAATTGATGTGGTGCCGCTCTTTAACGATCCGCCGCAAATTTCCACAGAGCTTAACTGCATAGCGAAAATCTCTTGCGGAAAAGCTATGTATGCTGGACTGGTACTTATAGTTCGCGTGTTAAAGGTGAAAGGAGGAATAAGATCATGGCAGAACACCCTATTCAAGGCTTGATGCAAACGGCTATGGAAAACATCAAGGGAATGGTGGACGTTAATACGATTGTGGGCGATCCGGTGAATACGCCGGACGGCAGCGTTATCTTGCCAATCAGTAAAGTGGCGTTTGGTTTCGCTGCCGGCGGTAGCGACTACAACGTTGAGGCGGGAGGCACACACTCATCCACCACTACTAACGGGACGCACAACGATCATAGTGCCCTTCCTTTTGGCGGCGGCAGCGGCGGTGGCGTGTCCATTCGGCCGATTGCTTTCCTGGTCGTGGGTAAAGAAGGCGTGCACATCGTGCCGCTGGACAATCAAACCCATCTGTTTGAACGGATTATTGATGCAACCCCGTATTTACTCGATCAAATCCAGTCGATGTTTCAATCAGGAAGCAATGCCGCGAACAGCACCACGCCTCCGCCTGCGTACTGATTGGAGCAAGCAAATCCCTTTCGTTCATAACGGAAGGGATTTTTGCTGTAAAGAGAAGTGGTTATATGAGCATTCAGTGAAGCTGAACTCATCTGATAATCACGAAATGGACATACCTTTAGCGCGGACGACATATACTTGTACAAGATTTCTGAACACCGGAGGATAAAATGATGAAAATGAAATGGACGAACTGCAAGTCTTTGTTATCCATGTTGATTGCCATAAGCTGCTTGCTGGTCACGGCTGTTCCCGTGCATGCAGATCATGAGAATGGCCCCGCCAACCATGCGCAGGCAGCTGCACTGATTGATGTCACTTCTGGTAGAATGCTCTACAGCAAAAACGGGGACGAGCGTTTAAGAATCGCAAGCCTGACCAAGATTATGACAGCCATTGTGGCGATTGAACACGGCAAGCTGGACGATCGCGTTAAGGTCTCCAAGAATGCGTTTGCCAAAGAGGGCTCCTCTCTCTTCCTGAAGCTAGGTGAGGAGATGACACTTGAGAATCTGCTGTACGGCTTAATGCTGCGATCAGGCAACGACGCTGCGACGGCCATTGCCGAGCATGTCGGGGGGACGGAAGAAGGCTTTGTGCTGCTGATGAACGAGAAGGCGGCCGGACTCGGTTTGACCAACTCGCATTTTATGAATCCTCACGGTTTGGATCATGATGATCATTATTCTTCCGCTAATGACGTTGCCAAACTGACGGCTTATGCCCTCAAGAACCCTGTCTTTAGCGAGATTGTCAAAACGCCGACCAAGAAAGCACCGAATCCAAATGAAGCGTGGGACTACAAATGGGATAACAAAAACAAGATGCTTCGTTTCTACGAGGGGGCGGACGGCGTCAAAACCGGTTACACCAAAAAAGCATTCCGCTGCCTGGTAAGCTCTGCCACCCGAAACGGTCAGCAGATTGCGGCGGTTACGCTGAATGACGGCAACGATTGGAATGATCATTCCAAGATGCTGGATTACGGATTTAACCATTTTCCACTGAAAAAGGTTACGGAGAAAGGGCAGAAGATCCAGGGCTATCCACTGGTCACGGGCAGTTCCTTTACGTATGCGTTCGCGCATGATGAGGAAGCGCGCCTGGTGAAGAGGCTGGTCCTGCATAAAGCGAGCACACCCGACTTGTCTTTCGGGTTGCGGGGTCATATTGAACTGCTGCTCGATAATGTCAGCATCGGCAAAGTTCCGGTCTATGCCGAAGGAAGCAAGTTACCTGAAGTCCCTGAGGTTTTGCAGAAGTCCAGAAGCACATCCGGACCCATCGGTTCGTTGTCGCTGTGGCAGTCTGCAGGAGAAGTGCTAAGGCATCTGTTCAGGGCCAAATCATAACTAGCCTTCGCTAAAGAGATCGTATATTCTCACGCGAGCGAGGCAGCAAACGGGGGCGAAGAGATGATCAATTTGATTTGGATGGGGATGATACTGATCGGCTTTATCTTTGCGGCAGTTAACGGGAACATCGAAAGTGTTACAAAAGCCGCATTTGACGGAGCCCAGACGGGAGTAACCGTCTCCTTCGGTCTCATCAGCATACTGGTATTCTGGCTAGGCATGATGCGCCTGGCAGAGGACGCGGGCCTGCTGAAGAAGGTTGCCAAGCTGCTGGGCCCGGTTGTCCGCTTCCTGTTCCCGGATGTACCGAAGAATCATCCCGCTATGGGGTATATATTGTCCAACATGAGCGCCAATTTGTTCGGTCTGGGGAATGCGGCGACTCCGATGGGGATTAAGGCGATGCAGGAGCTTCAGAAGTTAAACCCGGATAAGGAAACAGCGTCTCCGGCGATGTGTACCCTGCTGGCATTAAATACGGCCAGCATTACGCTCATACCGACTACGCTAATCGCGATCAGGCTGAATTATGAGTCCGCTAATCCTTCGGAAATCGTGGGCACCACGCTTTTGGCCACTGCGATTGCGACGGCGGCCGCCATTATGGCTGACCGATGGTATCGAAGAAAGACGATACGCCGCCAGAAGTCGCCGGGAATCGGTACAAGCCTGAACCCGGATGTGAAGGGGTGATGAATCTTGCTGTCATGGATTAATCTCGTTTCCGCCTGGTCTATTCCCATTATTATCGCTTTCATTCCGCTTTATGCTTATACCCGCAAAGTGCCCGTATATGAATCGTTTGTGGATGGAGCCAAGGACGGCTTCTCCACGGCGATTGGGATCATCCCGCACTTGGTGGGCATGATGGTCGCCATTAGCGTGTTCCGGTCTTCCGGCGCGCTGGAGTTTTTTGTGGGCTGGACGGGCCCTTTTCTGCAATCGCTAGGCGTGCCCAGCGAGATTTTGCCTTTGGGAATTCTCAGGCCGCTGACAGGTACAGGCTCTCTCGCGTACACAACGGAACTGATCCGGGCATACGGTCCGGATTCCATGATTGGCCGAATCGCTTCGACCATCCAGGGAAGCACGGATACGACTTTATACGTACTGACCGTCTACTTTGGCGCCGTCGGAATCCGCAATGGCCGGTATGCGCTGAAGGTGGGGCTGTTCTCTGATGTGATCGGTTTTATTGCGGCGATCGCAGTCTGCCTGCTGGTGTTCGGTTAATTGAGATCATTCGGACGGTCTGAGTAAGACGGAGCGTTTTTTCTATGTAACAGGACGTGTGCCCATACCCTCGATTCCCTCGCGTCATATACTGCTGCAATTACAAATTGTAGTAGGGGTGATGAAATGGAATTCGAGGGTTTTGTTATTCATCATACCGTGTGTGAGCGGGAACCGCGGAACTGGGATTTTAAAATTCATCCGGACGGCTCGGTTTCTTCTTCATCCGTGCTGGTTCACCCGGGCCAGATTCACATCTGTCTGGAGGGCGACTTTAATATCGGCTACGAGTCCATGTCGCTGGACCAGAAAACACAGCTGTTTACCGCCAGCAAAATCATTTTGGAGCTATCCAGACTCCATGATATTTCCCCGTTATACTTGTTTCCTCACTCCGACTCCTGCCCTGGGGCACATTTTCCATGGAACGCGCTTGTGATTTATCCTGTCGATGGTTATCATTAGGAATGAGGTGACCTAACGAACATGGAGAGATTACAGAAAATTATGGCACAGGCCGGAGTCGCTTCCCGCCGCAAGTGCGAGGAATTGATTCTTGAAGGCAAGGTGCAGGTAAACGGAGAGACCGTTACCGAACTCGGCACGAAGGCCGATCCAGCTCAGGATATCATTACGGTTTCAGGCAAACCGATTAAGAATGAGAAAAAGGTATACATTATGCTGAATAAGCCGAAGGGAGTTATTACAAGCGCTTCTGATCCCGAAGGGCGAAAAATTGTATCGGATTATCTCAAGGGCATTAAAGAGCGGGTATATCCGATTGGACGTTTGGACTACGATACGGAAGGACTCCTGCTGCTGACCAATGACGGCGAGTTTGCCAATCTGCTCAGCCACCCTAAATATCATGTGCCCAAAACATACTTGGCTACCGTGAAAGGGGTGCCCCATGGCACCGAGCTGGACAAGCTTCGCCAAGGGATCATGCTGGAGGACGGAATGACGTCTCCTGCCGAAGTGGAATATAAGGATGTGGACCCGGATAATAAACAATCCGTCATATCGATTACCATCCATGAAGGCCGCAACCGTCAAGTCAGAAGGATGTTCGAAGCGATCTCCCATCCGGTAACGCGATTGAAGCGGATATCTTATGGGGATCTGCTGCTGCAAAATTTAAAACGAGGTTTGTACCGCCATTTGACAGCGGATGAAATCAACCAGCTTTTGCAGATGGCGAAAGCCGCTAAGCCGGGCGGGAAACCGAAGCGAAAACGTTAAACCCGACACATAATATTCAAAATGGCGAGCGGCGTTTATGACAAATTTCGTTATAATTGTTCATAGGATGTTCACACCCGTAGTAAACGATATGATGAATGTCATAGAAAGGAAGCTGCTGCTTTATGGGCAAATCAAAGAAAAGCGTACAGATTGTAATTCTGCTTGCCATCATCCTGGTCGGAGTTTACGCCGTTGCAACCGTTGTATTCGGCTCTGATAAGGTTCCCAAAGTGGGTCAAAAGGCAGCGGACTTTGAACTTCTAGGCATGGATGGCAGCGTACATACCATGAGCGAATACGAAGGCAAGGCCAGGGTGATTAATTTCTGGGGCACCTACTGTCCGCCATGCGTGCGGGAAATGCCGGCTCTTCAAGCCCAGTGGGAGAAATGGAGCAGTCAAGGCGTTGAGATCATCGGAATTAATGTGGGCGAGAACAAAATGACCGTTGAGAATTTTGTGGCTCAAACCGGCGTGAAGTTCCCCATACTGATGGATCCTAAACGGGATGCTGTTGCCAGCTTCGGGGTTGGACCGATGCCGACCACCTTTTTTGTTACGGCCTCTGGCAAAATTGATCATATCCGTATAGGCGAACTGGATTTGAACACCCTTGACAAACAAATTGAACAGTTGGTGAATGCGAAATGAGTCAAGGTTCCAAGCCTTTGATCCAGAATACGAAGTGTGATTGCGGACACCAGAATCCAACGGGGACGGTCCTCTGCGAGGCATGCGGCAAGCCGCTGACCGAGGAAGCAGAGGCCCAGCCGATTCTGGAAATGCGGTATGACGGCGTTGCTCGTCGATCACAGAAAGAAAATCCCGGTATTATCGATCGGGTATGGAATTTCTTTTCTTCGGTAAAAGTAGCAATATATCTGATATTGCTTACCCTGATTGGTTCCTCGTTAGGGACCATCTTTCCGCAGGAAAGCACATTCCTTAATATTGACCCCTCTGTCTATTACAAAGAGGAGTACGGGCAGCTGGGGCATATTTATTACTTGCTCGGGCTGTCCCATACATACACGTCATGGTGGTTCGTGCTGCTGCTTGTCATGATCGGCGCATCGCTTGTCATTTGCAGTCTGGACCGGGTCCTTCCACTGTACAAAGCGCTCAGCAGACAGCGGATTCCGAAGCATATGTCCTTCCTTACCCGCCAAAAGGTGGTATACCAAGGACAAGTCGAAGAGGACGGTCCCGACTGGGTTGAACGGGTGAAACCGATCATTAAGAAAAAGGGCTACCGCGTGCGAACGGATGGTGGAACCCTGCTGGCGGAGAAGCAGCGGTTCAGCCGCTGGGGCCCCTATGTTCTTCATATCGGCCTGATTATTTTCCTGCTTGCCGTTCTTGGACGGAATCTTCCTGGACTGCATATGGACGAGCACATGGCCTTCCCTCAAGATGAGCCTGTGCGCATCAAGAATACCAGTTATTATTTATTGAACGATGGCTTTAAGGTGGAGTTCTATACCGAGGACGATATGCCTGAGGAATTTAAAGGCAAGAATAAAGTACTGCCGAAGGAGTTCCAAACGCAGGCGATTCTGTATATGTGCGAGGCCAATTGTGACGATCTCGGTAAAGAGCCCGAGCTCGTGGAAGTGACGCGTCATAACATCGAGGTGAATCATCCACTCAATTACAAAGGGTTAAAAGCGTATCAATTCGATTATGATCTGACCCCGATTCTCCGTTCGGTTTCGCCGGTGCTGGTTGACAGTAAGAGCGGGAAGGAATACGGCAAAATCACATTGTCGATCGACGATCCTCAAAGAGAGTATCAGGCGGGAGAATATACGTTAACGCTTACACAATCCTTTACCGATTTTGGACTTGGCGATAACGGCAAACCGGTAAATCTGTCACCTAACCCGAATGCGCCTGCATTCTTATTTCTGATTAAGGGACCTGAACTGCCGAAGGAAGGCATTCAATATTTCTACTTCCCGAAGCAGATCGATAAGGAACGCTTTAACCAGGAAGCGATCAATGCACAGCTGGCGGGTGGGGAAGCGCTCGTACAACTGGATGTTCTCAGCATGGACGATGTGGACTTTTCGGAATCTACGACTTATCTGAATATTCGTGTGGATAAAGCCATGCCGTTCATTTGGATTGGTTGTTTTATCGGTATGGTCGGTCTGGTCATGGGCTTTTATTTCACCCATCGCCGGATCTGGCTGCGTATTGATAACGGAACGCTGACACTTGGCGCACATACGAACAAGAACTGGTTTGGGCTTCGCAAGGAGGTCTCCGCGATCCTCAAGCAAATGAATATCGAAGTCGATGAAAAGTCATTGGAGAATAACAGGGGGACTAAGGATGAATCTAATTGATTTTAGCGGCGACGCATTTATCGTGGCCTTTACCTTATACTGTGTGGCATTTATCATGTATGCACTTGCCGTCATGGGACGACGGTTCCGCAAGCGGGACCCTGAAGCCCATTTGGCTAAATGGGGAAAGATTGCATTTGTTACGGCATCGATCGGTTTGATCGGACATCTGCTGTACTTCTTTACGAGATGGGCGGGCTCCGGTCATGTGCCTGTCAGCAACATGTATGAGTTTATGACCTTTTTGTCGATGGCAATCATGATTGCCTTCCTCGTACTTTATTTTATCTACAAAAAATCGCTGCTTGGATTGTTTGCACTGCCACTGGCAATCCTGATCATGGCCTACGCCGCCGTGTTCCCGCAGCAGGTGCAGCCGCTGATTCCTTCGCTCCAGTCCTATTGGTTGGGTATTCACGTTACGTTGGCGGCGCTGGGCGATGCGTTTTTTGCGGTCGGTTTTATTGCCGGCCTAATGCACCTGCTCCGTACCGTTAACTTTAGCGGAACGGACAAGGGCTCACGCAAGGAACAGCGCTGGCTTGAGCTCGTCATGTTTGCCATCGTGGTGCTGATCGGATTTATATTGTCGGTATACAGCTTCCGTGCAGGTGGATATCAAGCTGAATTTAACCAGACTTTGGTTGACCCGAAGACAGAAAATAGTACAATAGTAAAAGTGGAATATAACATGCCACCGCTTGTCGCACCATATAAGAGCGAGACGGAGAGCATGCAGTCCTTCTTGGGCATGAAATCTCCGCTCATGGAAGCCCCGTCCTGGATGCACGGCGTGAATGCGGGACGTAAGCTGAATACGGTGGTATGGTCACTGATCACGGGGGTGATCCTGTACGGATTGCTCCGCCTGATTCTGCGCAAGCCGCTGGCAAAATTCATTCAGCCTGCACTGAATAGATTGGATCCGGACGATCTGGATGAAATCAGCTATCGCGCCATTGCGATTGGTTTCCCGGTATTTACGCTGGGTGGTCTCATATTCGCCATGATCTGGGCAGAAATTGCATGGGGCCGGTTCTGGGGCTGGGATCCGAAGGAAGTGTGGGCGCTTATTACATGGTTGTTCTACAGTGTGTACCTTCATCTACGGCTATCGCGCGGCTGGCAGGGGAAACACTCGTCCTGGCTGTCCGTTATCGGCTTTATCGTGGTCATGTTTACGCTGGTCGGCGTCAACTTGATTATCGCGGGTCTGCATTCCTATGCGGGAACCGATTAATTGTCAATAGAATAGCAGTGAATGATCAATCAGAAGGGCCCTTTCTTAACCAAGAGGGCCACTTCTGATTTTCCCTATAAAAATGAAGGAGTTGGCCGCCAATGTCAGAGCACGGAAATCGTATTCTTGTTGTTGATGATGAAGAACGGATTCGCCGCTTGTTAAAAATGTATTTGGAGAAGGAAGGTTATGAAATCGAAGAGGCGGAAGATGGAGAAACTGCACTTCGCAAAGCAAGCTCGGAAGATTACGGGCTCGTTATTCTGGACGTCATGCTGCCCGGCATGGACGGCGTCGAAGTGTGCACCCGTCTCCGCCAGGTGAAGTCTACCCCCATTCTCATGCTGACTGCCAAGGGTGAGGAGATAAACCGCGTACAGGGATTTGAAGTGGGAGCCGACGATTATGTTGTGAAGCCGTTCAGCCCGCGCGAGGTGATCTACCGCGTGAAGGCGATTTTGCGCCGCTCATCCGCTACGGCCTATTTGAGCAAGGAACCAAACCCAAGCAACAGCATTGTTTTCCCGCATTTGATCATTGAACATGATGCTCACCGCGTGACGGCCGGCGGGCATGAAATCAGTTTGACGCCAAAGGAATATGAGCTTCTGCACTACCTGGCCTCGTCCCCGGACAAAGTATTCTCCCGGGAAGAACTGCTTAAGGACGTATGGAATTATGAATTTTTCGGCGATCTTCGCACAGTCGATACGCACGTGAAGAGGCTGCGGGAGAAGTTAAATAAGGTATCCGCGGAATCCGCAGCGATGATTACGACCGTATGGGGAGTAGGCTACAAGCTGGAGGTCCCGAAGTAACGTGAGTTTCTGGAGATCACTCGTCGGCAAGCTGTGGATTACGATAACCTGTTTAGTCGCGTGCGTGCTGCTGACACTCGGATTATTTTTGCTCCCCTATATTGATACCACGTTTGCGAATTCGGATGCCATCAAACGTTTATTTACTTATGTAGCCATAATCGGTTTTTCGATGACCACTTTTTTCGGGTTGTTCCTGTTAACGAAGATTACCCAGCCCATGCAGCAGCTCATTGAGGCCGCCAATGACATCCGTAAAGGGAAATATGGCACTCGGCTAAATCTTGTGACCAGTGACGAGATTGGTGAGCTGGCCAATACGTTCAACCATATGGCAGCAGAGCTGGAAACGAATATCCGCAACTTGAACCATGAGAAGGAGCATCTGTCCAGTGTGCTGAGAAGCATGAGCGACGCCGTGATTACTTTTGATAACCACGGTCAGGTTATTCTGGTGAACCCGCCAGGGCAGGAAATCATGAAAACCTGGAAAGGGCTGGAGTGGGATGATGAGCTGCAGGGCGGAGGCTGGGCGGCCGATGTCATGCCGAAACCGCTCAGTGAGCTCTATTATGCCACCGTGAACGAAGGGAAGGACCAAAGCGCTGACCTGCATGTGAAGCAGGGAATTTGGTCAGCACATATGGCTCCCTTATATTCGGATGAAGTGATCCGCGGCGCCGTTGTTGTATTAAGAGATATTACCGAGCAGGTCACGCTGGAGAAGATGCGTACGGATTTCATTGCCAACGTGTCGCACGAAATCCGGACGCCGCTGTCCATGATGCAGGGCTACAGTGAAGCGCTGCTTGACGGGATGGCGGCTTCACCGGAGGAGAGCAGGGAGCTGATACAGGTGATTCATGAGGAATCCCTGCGGATGGGCCGGCTGGTGAAGGATCTGCTTGATTTAACCCGTATGGAAGCAGGGCATGCAGAGTTGTCCCTGCGGGAGATGGACGCAGGTGAACTGTGTGAAAGAGTATACCGGAAGTTCACTGTTCGTGCCAAGGAACGCGATATTGATCTTCAGCTCAACAAACTTCATTCGAATCTTCTGCTCGAAGCGGCGGATGAAGATAAGCTTGAGCAGGTGCTGACCAATCTGCTGGACAATGCTTTTCGTCATACGCCTTCAGGCAAGCAGATCCGAATCATTGCCGATCGGATTACCGTATCGAATACAGAGGCGCTTCAGGTGAAGATTAGCGACCAAGGCGTCGGTATTCCGTCTGAAGATCTGCCTTTTGTTTTTGAACGATTCTATAAGGCCGACAAAGCGCGTGTACGGGGGGAGACGGTGGGAACCGGCATTGGACTCGCCATCGTGAAAAATATCGTGACAGCGCATCATGGCACGATTAACGCAACAAGTGAAGTAGGCGAAGGAACGGTGTTTACGATGATCATTCCAACAAAATCGGCAGAATCTTAGGGAATATCTCCGCAAAAGACAAAACACGCTCGCAAGGAGCGTGTTTTTTTGTTGAAATAAAGGGGTTAATCTTGTTCTACGTGGAACAATGATTAACCCCTTATTGTCTTATACCTGGCCTGAATTTAGCCCAGCGCGATTTGCTGCGCGGTGTTCAGTTCCGACAGCCCGGCAAGCTTGACCAGAACGTCTTTAGGAACGTCTTTATCCACCGTCAGAAGCATGATGGCTTCACCGCCGATGACTTTACGTCCAACCTGCATGGAGGCGATATTGACATCGTTCTCGCCGAGCAGGGTTCCGACACGACCGATAATGCCCGGTTTGTCGTTATGGGAGATCAGAATCAGATGACCTTCCGGAGAGATATCGACCGGGAATTTATCCAGACGGACAATCCGTTCGCCGTAACCGAGCAGGAGTGTGCCTGCGACAATTCGCTCCAAACCGTTTTGCGTTTTGAGCGTAACGGTAACGAGGTTGGTGAAGTCTTTGGTTTTTGGTGTCTGGGAGACAACGACGTGAAGATCACGGCTTTTTGCCAAATGCATGGAGTTTACGATATTCACTTCGCTTCCGAGATGGCGTTCCAGCACACCCTTCACGATGTATCGGGTCAGGGCCTGCGTATCGACTTCAGCCAGCTCGCCTGCATAGTCAACGTGAATCTCCTTCACCGCGTGTGCGGTGATCTGAGCCGCTACACTGCCCAATTTCTCGCCGAGCGAGAAGTAAGGCTGCAGCTTGTTCATTACGCTGGCCGCTACAAGCGGGAAGTTGACCGCATTCTTAAACGGCTCGTCGCGCAGGATATGAAGCACTTGTTCCGACACGTCAATCGCAACGTTCTCCTGAGCCTCAACGGTAGATGCACCCAAATGCGGGGTCACGATCACCTTTGGATGGTTCAGGAATGGATGATCGCTTTCAGGCGGCTCATGTTCGAATACATCAAATGCGGCTCCGGCAACAATGCCTTCATCGATCGCTTCGACAAGGGCGCGTTCGTCAATGATGCCGCCGCGGGCGCAGTTCACGATCCGCATGCCGCGTTTCATCACTTCGAATTGCGGTCTTGCGATCATATGGCGGGTTTCCGGCGTAAGCGGAGTATGGACCGTAATGAAGTCGGCGCTGCGGATAATGTTATCCACCGAGGAGAGTGTCACGCCCAGTTTGTCCGCACGCTCTTCCGTCAGGAACGGATCGAAGGCAAGAATGTTCATGCCGAAAGCCTTGGCGCGTTTAGCCACCTCGCTGCCGATTCGGCCCATTCCCATGACACCCAGCGTCTTGTTACGAAGCTCAACGCCAAGGAAGGATTTTCGGTCCCAGGAACCGCCCACCGTTTTGGCATAGGCCTGAGGGATGTGACGGGCGAGGGCAATCATCATGGCAAACGTATGCTCCGCTGTTGTAATCGTGTTACCGTCTGGCGCATTGATAACAACGATCCCGCGCTTCGTAGCAGCCTCAAGATCAATGTTGTCAACGCCAACGCCAGCACGGCCGACAACCTTGAGATTGGTTCCTGCATTCATAATGCGTTCTGTCACACGTGTCTGACTCCGTACGAGGAGTCCGTCGTATTCACCGATAATGGCAGTGAGCTCATCCTCGTTGAGCCCGGTTTTTTTGTCTACCTGCACATCGGCGGCATCCATTAACTGCTGGATCCCCAAATCACTGATCGGATCCGATACCAATACTTTAAACATGGTTTCTCTTCCTCCTTAAAATCCTCTATAAAATGCGGTACTGCAATATTGAATAAGGATTACGCGGGGCGTATTCCGTTATACACCAAAGATTCCAATAAAGCTGCAAGAGGTCTATACAGGTTTGACGCGGTGTCGTGGCAAAGAGACAGGAACATAAAAAAACTCCCAATCCGCATACTACCTCCGTAGTAAGGGACGAGAGTTATTCGTGGTGCCACCCTTATTCGCTGCCATGTTGCGGCAGCCTCAAGCGGTCTGTTCAGACCATGATTGGTAACGGATATCATCCGATTTGCGCCTACTCAAGTTTCAGCGAAATATCTCAGGAACGCTCAAGAATACTTTTACGCCACCGATTTGCACCAACCATCGGCTCTCTGAGGACGTTACAGCATCTCTTTTCCATCATCGGTTTTCACAGATTAATTTTTTCATAATGTATCATGGCTCTAACATTGTGTCAATAGGTGTTTATTCCGTTCATAGGCCTTAAAGTAGGGGATGAATCAAGGGATAGCCTTGAATGTCATGCCGTTAATTTGCTATGATGCATATGCCCGCCTATGATGGAATGATTCTGATATTACTATGGTTGTATACGATGATAATCTTAAAAATCAAGATGAAAGACAGGCCCATCTTCTATGAAAAAATTTAAAATACGCGTAAAAAGAATCGAAGCCCACCAATTAAACGATCGGCTGCTGCTTATTAATCTGTATCTTACCCAAGCATTGACACTTATTGCAGGGTTGATCTGGATCCTGTTTCAGCAGAGGAATCCGTTTGGGCTCTTTGTCATTCCGAAGGATATCGAGTTCGTTTATTGGGGGCTCGGACTTGCTGCCGCCATGCTGGTAGTGGATTTTGTATTATCCCGGTTTGTGTCAGAGGATAGTATGGACGATGGCGGAATCAATGAAATGCTGTTCCGAAAAAGGCCGGTTTGGCATATTTTTGTTATAGCTTTGGTTGTATCCATCTGCGAGGAGTTATTGTTTCGAGGAGCCATCCAGCATGCGTTCGGACCGTACTGGACGAGTATCTTGTTCGCGCTTATTCATGTCAGATATTTAAAACATTGGCTTCCAACCGGGTGGGTTTTCCTAAGTAGTTACGGTCTGGGCTACGTCTATATTCAAACGGGTACCATTTGGGCACCAATCCTGTGCCATTTTCTGATTGATTTCATATCAGGAATGTTGATTCGGTTTCGGAGGAAAGAGGAACATGAACGAACTTAGCAGAATGCAGCGACATCAGAGCCGAAATAAAAGCCGCAAAAACAAGTCAACGGCTCAATCAGAAAAAAGAACGGCAGCGAAGTCGCGACAAGCGGATGAAACGAGGAGTCGATCTAAATCGCCACCCCGTGCAAGCTCCGTGGAGCAAAAGCCCCAGAGCAGCACGACAGCGGACGGCTTGAGCCGTTCGAGGTCGACCCGGTCACGTCAGCGTCAAACAGAGGAAGAAGTGTCTGCTCCTAAACGCACGAATACATATTCCTCGTACCGCGTAAGAATGAGCAAATGGTTTGTGAACTCATTGATCGTCATTTTCATATTGTTAATGGTAGGTCTTCTGTGGTGGGGACTTATCGGAGCACCTCCATTAAAGGAATTGTTAAAGGAGTTATTATGAGTGTGTTGATGTGGATAGCAGGTGCTGCGGCACTCGGTGCAGGCGCTATCGGCTGGATGAGGGCTGAGGCCAGGGGCTATCGGGTGCGTGAGGAAGAAGTCGTATCCGATCGTATCCCTCACTCGTTTGACGGGTTTCGGATATTGTTCATCACCGATATACATCGCAGACAATTGTCAGAAGAGAAGCTATTATCCAATCTTTCATCGGTGGATTGCGTACTGCTTGGCGGAGATATCACGGAAAGAGGAGTGCCCCTACAGCGGTTGAGGCATAACTTGTCGGTGCTGGTCCGTATCGCACCCGTTTATGCCGTCTTGGGGAATCATGATCTGAATGCAGGCAAGGACGCTGTCCGTAAAGCGTTGCGCGAGAGCGGCGTTATGCTGCTGAATGACAAGACCGTTACGTTAAAACAGAGTAACGAGCTAATTGTTCTTAGCGGCGTAAGGCAGCCGGCCAGCCGGAAACACCCATACACAAGATTTCGGGGGAATGCAGCTGAAGACCAGTATCACATCATTCTGGTGCATGATCCGATATGGATCAAGGGCAAGGATGTGGTGCATGGGGATCTGGTGCTGGCAGGACATACCCATGGGGGACAGATCGTGCTGCCGTTGGCCGGAGCCGTTCGTCTGACGCGCTTTTACAAGAAGTTTAAATCCGGATGGTATGCACTGCCGAGAAAGGCGGGCGAAACCGAACATTCTTCCAGGATGCTGATCAGCCGGGGATTCGGTACTTCCCATATCCCGCTGCGCTTGCAATGTCCCGCAGAATACCATGTGATTACATTACGCAAAAAACCTTAATTCGATCGTCAGATGGTGACGGCAGAATTAAGGTTTTTGTGTTTTCCCGGATTATCTTATTTTCGGTTCGATTTGCCGCGGATCCACAAAGCCATATCCTTTGGCTTCAAGCTTGGTCAGCAAGGTATCGAGGGCCTCTACGGTCCACGGAAGCTCGTGCATCAGAATGTTGCTGCCAGGGTGAAGCTGCTCGAGCACATTGCTGACTACGGCATCGGGCTTGTTTTTGCTTTCGCTTTCCCAATCCAGCGAACCGTTGGACCAGGTCATGAACAGCAGGTCATGACTAAGGGCAACTTCCTTAACAATATCTCCGCCAGAGCCGAACGGAGGACGGAAAAACTTCGGTTCCGATCCGGTCGCTTCCTTGACGATTTGCTGGACATCGCCGATCTGTTTCTTTACCGTCTGTTTATTTTCTTTTTTCAGGTCGATATGGTCCCAGGAATGATTTCCAATGATTTGACCGCGGTCATGGATCAGCTTCAGCAGTTCAGGATGTTCCTTTGCGCGGTATCCATTCACGAAGAAAATCGCTTTGGCGTCATGTTTGTCGAGCGTATCGATCATTTGGCTGATCATTTTTTCTTCCTTGGGACCGTCGTCAAATGTGAGCAGCACCACTTTTTCGGATACGGCATCATCATTGGGGACGATGCGATACACCTTATTCATGTGATACTTCGGTTCAGTCGGCGCCTCGGCATCGGGACTCTTGACGGCTTCATCCGATGGGTCCGCGGGAGTATCTACTTCAGGCTCGGCTTCAGGCTTGTCCGTTTCGGTTGACTTGTCGGTACCTTCTTTGGGAGTGGACGCCTGTCCAGAGGTTTCATTTTGCTGCGTTGCTCTGTCATTACCGACTTCCGTGGCCGTGCTTTGCTTCTGATCAACTCCGTTGTTGCCGCAAGCGCTGAGCATAAGGCAGCAAGCCAGCAGAAGTACTGTTCGTGTTCTAACCATGATTCCATCTCACTTTCCTGTATTTATGTAGCATGAGTTCCTGGCGGTGCGAGAACAATAATCTCGAGTTTATCATAGAAGGAGGTATCATTTGTGAAGACTTCGTCATTTCTATATGGTGTCATTATCGGCGCCGTTGCATGCCGGATGATTACCCGTAATAACAGCAGGTTCTTCTCCTCAATGATGAAAGATGCGAATCTTGGCCGATTCGCGGATACCGCGATGAGTAAAATTCAGGGCACGAAGAGCCAGCAGTATTCCGGCTCGAGCCAAGAAAGCGTGTCTCCCAGTTCAGGCCGACATGATTCCACTCATTCCAATGGAACTGCTGGGGTACAGACATCGACTCATTCGAAGGCTGCCAACCTGAAACAAGTCAAGGATTTTATCCGAAACAACCCTGATGTCAAGAACGAAGTCGAACAGATTTTGAAAGAAACCCACACCGTCATACCGGGTTTGTAAACGGCATGAACCATTTTGAATCATTCTCGGGGACCGGCCACACGAATCCCTGCGAATGATTCTTTTTTCTTGAGTTACATATTTACGTGCATTTGTGGGTATTAAATGATAAAATCAATTATATAAAACCATTTTTATCACGTCATAATCCAGACATCATAATTTGTTATAAACTTTTGTTTACGTAAGGAGGATCCTGTCATGAAAATAGAGCGTTTGAGTCAAGATAAGATACGGATTTTCCTCACGTTTGACGATCTGAGTGAGCGTGGGATCCAGAAGGAAGAGATGTGGCAGGAAATACCGAAAGTTTATGACCTGTTTACGGAGATGATGGATCAGGCATACAGTGAGCTCGGATTTGATGCCACCGGACCTCTTGCCGTTGAGGTGTTTGCACTGCCTGCCCAGGGCATGGTGGTTATTGTGACGAGAGGGAAATACGATCATCATTTCGGCGGCTTGTCCGAAGAAGATATGCCGGACGAGATTTATGAAATGGAAGTAACGCTGGATCAAAGTGATACTATCGTCTATGTTTTTCAGGATTTTGAAGTGCTCATTGAAGCATCGCATATGTTGAAGGACCTTGTAGGCGGAGCGGGTAAGCTCTATCACTATATGGATAAATGGTTTTTGTACTTCGATCCTGAGGAATTGGATAGCGAGAAGCTGCCCGCGGTTATTGCGATGCTGGCTGAATTCGGTGAATCCTCTTCAGTAACGGAAGCTATGCTGGAGGAATACGGTAAGAAAGTAATGCCTCAGCAAGCGGTTGAGGTTATCTGTACACACTTCCAGCGTCAGCATTAATTAAGGTGGGCGTGCGTGCCGGACTTCAGGCCCGCAACTAACGGAAGGGGAATTTTAGTGCTGGTGTTCTCGGTAATTGCGTCAGCTTTGGCGCCGGGACTCGCATTGCTCACGTATTTTTACCTGAAAGATAGGTATGATCAAGAGCCCCTGCACATGGTGATCAAAGTGTTCATGTTAGGGGTTCTGGTCGTTTTCCCGGTTATGATTTTGCAGCGGGGAATGATACTATGGCTTGGCGACAATCCGGTAGTCAACTCATTGCTCGTTTCGGCGGGTGTTGAGGAATTTCTGAAATGGTTCGTAATGTATCATATTATTTTTAACCATACGGAATTTGACGAGCCTTATGACGGCATCCTTTATGCAGTGGCGATATCGCTTGGATTTGCTACGGTAGAGAATTTGCTTTACGCCTGGTACAGCCAGGCGGCCTTTGGTCCGATGTTCCTGCGGGCGCTGCTGCCCGTATCGGGACACGCAATGTTTGGCGTCATCATGGGATACTACATGGGACATGCGAGATTCACGGAAGGAAAACGAAGAAGGTTCTTCCTCGTTCTATCCTTGTTCCTGCCTTGGATGTGGCATGGTTTGTACGACCTGATTCTGAGTCTGCTGACCCACACATGGGTATGGTTCATCGTACCGCTTATGGTGCTGCTATGGTATGGCGGCATGGGCAAAATCTCTAGAGCTAACAACCGTTCTCCTTTCCGTTTCATTAAGCGGGAGGAAGAGGTTAACACTTAACAAATCAGGGCACACTTCATTCTATAGACCTCGGCTGACAGCCAGGGAATCATAGAAAGGGAGGTGTCTTTTTTTGCGTGTAAAAGTGAAAATTCTTTGCAAAGATTGCGGTGAACGTTTTGTGCTGCGGGGAAAAAAGGAACAGGGCCGGATCGAAACTGGATTTAAGCAATGTCTGTGCAACAACCGCGATCACTTCGAGATTGAGGAAGATTTCTAAGGGATGAAGGAATTATACAGAAATGCATAAGACTTCTTTCTTCTAGTCAAACTAACGGCAGTGAGTAGAAGAAAGGAGACTATCGCATCATGTACAAACGATTAAGCGCTATCCTGTTTCCTGTGGCCACAATTTTATTGATCGGGGCTCTGGTATGGGGTTACCAAGAGAATAAAGAGAAAAACGCCATATTGATTAATGCCGAGAACCAATACCAACGGGCATTCCATGACTTGTCGTACAATATGGACAGGATTCATGCCGAACTCGGCAATACGCTCGCGGTGAGCTCTACCTCCCAAGGGATGCATCGCAAGGGCTTGATGAATGTATGGCGCCTAACCAGCGAGGCTCAAAATGAGATCAGCCAGCTGCCGCTTACGCTCCTTCCCTTCAACAAGACCGAAGAGTTCCTTTCCCGAATTTCTAATTTTGCATACAAAACAGGTGTGCGTGATTTGACGAAGGAGCCGCTCAGTGAGAACGAGGTCAAAACGTTGAAATCCTTGTACGCCAACTCCGGCGAAATTACAAAGGATTTGCAGCATGTGCAGAACAAGGTTATCGCAAACAGTTTGCGCTGGATGGATGTAGAGACGGCACTGGCTACCAATAAAGTCGAAGATAATTCCATTATTGACGGCTTCAAAACGGTGGATAAGAAGGTGGAGTCCTACCCTGAGCTTGACTGGGGACCATCGGTAAGCAGCATTTACAACCGCCGTTCCGTGAAGCAATTGGCAGGCATGCCGATATCGGAAGAGGATGTGAAACGCAAAGCGCTGAAGTTCTCGGATGTGGGCAATGATGCCAAAGTGCAAGTGACGAAGAACGGAAATGGCACCGAGTGGGTATCGTATACAGCAAAGGTACAGCATCCGAATGGTCATATGCTCAGCATGGACTTTACCGAAAAAGGCGGCCAGCTGATCTCCTATACGGATGAGCGGAATGTGGGTGCCAAGCAAGCGTCGGTTCAAACGGCAATCGACAAAGCCCAGCAATTTCTGACGAAAAAAGGCTATTCCGACATGACGGTTGTTTCGGCGGACCAATATGACAACCTGGCTAACTTTTCCTTTGTTCGTGAAGAGGATGGCGTGCTGATTTATCCTGAGAAAATCACGGTTCGTTCGGCTATGGACAATGGGGATGTCATTGGATTCCAGGCCAGCGACTTTGTATACGAGCATCAGATCAAGCGAGAAATCCCGCAGCCGAAACTTAGTCTTGCCGAAGCGGAGAAGGTCTTGAACCCTGAGTTTAAAGTGCTCTATCACCGTAAAGCCTTAATCAAAAACGACCGCTCCGAGGATACTCTGTGTTATGAATTCGGCGGGCGGATTAATGGAGCCCAGTATCGGATTTACATTAACTCGGATACCGGCCTTGAGGAAACGGTCGAGGTCGTGAAGGATGCACAGTCAGGAATTAAATAAGCAAAGCACTGTGTGATGCAAGCCGGGTTCAGGAGATTTCCTGAACCCGGCTTTTTTTTGGTTGGATGAAGTAACTAAAAGCAAGGTGGAGAGTCCCGAGTTCCCGAGGATGGACATGAATCGACCTTGATTTGAAGATTTTGTCCTATGGGCCTTGGGATCCCGTGATATAATGGAACATAATGATTATGATGAATTAGTGGGTGAGCGCATTGTATCCAAAGATTAACGATGTCCTCTATATCCAGTTGGATACGGGGGATGAGAAGGAAGCTAATATTGTTTATAAATCCCGCATTTCCGACATGGATGACGAATCGATGTATATGGAGGTTCCGCTGCAGGAAGGGACGGGCAAGCTGAAAAAGCTGTACATCGGGGACGAGCTGTCCGCTTACTTTTTAACGGAAGGCGGAGTCAAAAATTTCTTCAATTCCCACGTCCTTAGCCACCATGAGGATATTATCCGTCTGGTTCGCATCAAGAAGCCGGAGCAGGATCAAATTACGAAGGTGCAGAGAAGAAGCTTCCTTCGGGTGCAAGCCGAGCTCGAGGTAGCCGTTATGACCAAAGACGGCGGCCAGTTTCTAGCCAAAACCGACGATGTTGGCGGCGGTGGCGTATCCTTTCATCTGCAGCCGGATCAAGCGATTGCGGAAGGGAGTATTTTGTCTTGCTGGATCCTTATCCCGTTTAAGAACGGATCCGTGGAGCATGTCCCGTTTGAAGGCGAGGTTGTGAGGGTGAAGGAGCTCCCAACCAACCGAAGCATCGTTATGCTCAAGTTTAATCAGATCGCAGATATGGAACGCCAGAAGCTGATTCGTTATTGTTTTGAGAGACAGTTTGATTTTCGCAACCGTTAATGCATAAAAGGGACAAGCCGGTGGCACACTATCCGAAAATTTTGTGCCGGAGGAACTGTCAGCCATGTCAGAAGTAGTAAACGATCGCGACCAGCTTCTCGAAAAAACAGGACTGGAAGTTAAGGAATCCGAGCAGGGACAAGCCCTGCATGACCGCTACGGGTACATGCTGCTTAAGCTGCTAATCGGACTAGTGCTTGCCTTGGTGATCACCCAGCTCCTATTGCATTATGAGCCTAGCCGGCCCTATATCTCGCCAATTCAGCAGATGGAGGGTGTTCCCGTTAACGAGCCAAATGTAAACGATTGGATGGGGGAAAACACCCCTTCTCTTTTGCATCACTCTAGCTAGTGTGGTATAATTTTCACGTCGCAGGCGGGCGCCTGCTTTTTTCTTGAAATATAAGATTACGCCTTTGTTTCATCTGCGCTGTGTCTTATATATTTTCACTAGAGAAACGGTGATCCCGTCCGCAATGGATGGTAAGCCCTTTCGATTTCGAGGTAGATGTTTGAGGAGGAATGCCCCGTTGGTTACGCAGGGGACAGGTTATCGCGACAGAATTAATATTGCCATCGACGGTCCGGCAGGCGCGGGTAAAAGCACCGTAGCGCGTATGGTAGCCAGCAGGCTGCAGTACATCTACGTGGATACCGGAGCCATGTACAGGGCAGTCACCTGGTTCATGCTGAACCAAGGGATTTCTCCAGAAAATCCCGAAAAAGTGCTTCAACATGCACAAAATATGGTGATTGAATTAAAACCGCATGAAAATGGTCAAATGGTCTGGCTGAACGGGGAAGACGTCACGCCGTATATTCGTTCACATCAGGTTAGTGCAGTGGTATCCCAATATGCACGAATCGAGGGTTTGCGGATAAAGCTTGTCCGTTTACAGCAGCAAATGGCGGAAGACAAGGGCGTTGTCATGGATGGACGTGACATCGGCACAACCGTTTTGCCGGATGCTGAAGTGAAGATTTTCATGACGGCCAGTGTCAAGGAACGAGCTCTCCGCCGCTTCAATGAGTTGAGTGATGAAGGCATATCGCTGGAACAACTGGAAAGAGATATCGCAGAACGTGACAGGCTTGACCAGGAACGTGAAGTGTCGCCCCTCCGATGCGCAGAGGATGCCATCATACTGGATACGACACATATGGATATCAATCAGGTTGTGGAGGCAATTCTTTCATATTGCGAAACTTAAGTGGGATGGGGAGAAATGGGCATGATTTATGTTTTTTGCAGAGCGGTGGTCCGCGGTTTGTTCGCTATTCTCTACAGATTTGAATCTGTCGGCGTACATAACATTCCTTCAGAAGGCGGCGTGCTAATCTGTAGCAATCATATTAGCATTCGAGATCCGATATCTGTGGGCATTCACGTCAAGCGCCAGGTTAAGTTCATGGCCAAGGCGGAACTGTTCAACATTCCGGTGTTCGGATGGCTGGTTCGTCAGCTTGGAGCATTTCCGGTCAAGCGCGGGGGAGTAAGCAAAGATTCGATCAAAACCGCCCTCACGATTCTGCGCACAGGCGAGATCATGGGTATCTTTCCTGAGGGCACGCGCAATTCCGATTCAACTGCGGCCAAACGGGGTGCAGCTAGTTTCGCTCTCCGCAGCGGGGCGACGGTCATACCGGCTGCGATCATTGGAGATTACAAGCTTTTTCGCAAAATGAAAATCATCTATGGTGCCCCTGTGGATCTATTAAGCTTTGAAGGTGACAAGTCACCGGAAGCGCTGGATGCAGCAACCGAGTTGATCATGGCCAAGATTCACGAAATGCGCGCAAGCGGCAAGCCAACCGTGAACTGATTTATTTCGTTCCATGCATAAAAAGCATGGGGAGATTGGAAAGATACTACAGCAATTATGTTTTGAACTTCGCGAATGCGAGTTTAAATAAATGGGGTTTGAATTGAGGAGGTTATTTGACATGTCGGAAGAAACAAGAAATGAAGAGGCTGTAGAAAACCAAGAGCAGCTGGACCAAATCGTATCCTTGAAAAAAGGGGACACCGTGAAAGGGACGATCGTCAAACTGGAGGACAACCAAGCTTATGTAAGCATTGGATATAAATATGACGGCGTAATTCCTGTTCGCGAACTGTCTTCTGTACAGCTTGATAACGCATCTGATGCGGTTCAGGTTGGCCAAGAGGTAGAGTGCAAAGTCGTTAGCATTAACGACGACAAGGAAAGCCTGGTTCTTTCCAAGCGCGCGATCGACACTGAGAATTCGTGGGAAGAGCTTGAGAAGCATTTTGCGGATCAGGACGTATTCGAAGTAACGGTGGCTGACGTTGTTAAAGGCGGACTCGTAGCCGATGTGGGTGCACGCGGATTTATTCCTGCATCCATGGTAGAGCGTCATTTCGTTGAAGATTTCAGCGACTACAAAGGCCGCACGCTTCGCGTGAAAGTGAAGGAACTGGACCGCGAGAACAACAAAGTGATCCTTTCCCAGAAGGATGTTCTCGAAGAAGAGTTCGAAGCAAACAAACAAAAAGTGATGTCCGAGCTTCAAGATGGCCAAGTGCTGGAAGGTACAGTACAACGCCTTACGCAATTCGGAGCATTTGTTGATGTTGGCGGGGTAGACGGTTTGGTTCACGTATCCGAGATCGCTTGGAGCCACGTCGACAAGCCTGCCGATGTATTGTCCGAAGGTGATCAAGTGCGTGTAAAGGTACTTAAGGTAGATCCTGAAAAAGGCAAAATCAGCCTCAGTATCAAAGCAGCCGCTCCAGGTCCTTGGGAAACAGCTGGCGAGCAATTCAACACGGGCGACATTGTAACAGGCGTTGTTAAACGTTTGGTTACTTTCGGAGCTTTCGTTGAACTGGCACCAGGTGTTGAAGGTTTGGTTCATATCTCCCAAATCTCCCACAAGCATATCGGTACACCGCAAGAAGTATTGAAAGAAGGCCAAGAAGTTCAGGTTAAAGTGCTTGATATCAACACTTCTGAGCAACGTATCAGCCTGAGCATCAAAGAAACGGAAGAAGCGCCAGCTCAAGCTCCACGCGCTGAAAAACCGTCCAAAGGTCCTAAAATCGACCTGAAAGACAACCCGAACGTTTCTTTGAACAATCAAGGCATGAGCGTTACGCTTGGAGAGCGTTTCGGCGATAAGCTGAGCAAATTCAAGTAAGCCCGGGAACAGTTTTGTTCGGTCTATTGACCTATCATAACGAAGTCGGCGAACCCAGAAATCTGGGTTCGCCATTTGTTTTTTTAGGGGACGAACGTTTACGGATGTTGTAACATGGGGTAGAGCATAATAGAAATAAAGATGAAAGGTTAGCCAATTGTAACGTTTTTTGCTATGATGATAATCGTAAGAATTGACAGGAGGAGTGACTATGGCAAGACCCGTAGTGGCTATCGTTGGACGGCCTAACGTCGGTAAATCCACCATATTTAACCGATTGATTGGCGACAGATTAGCCATCGTTGAAGATAAACCGGGTATTACCCGTGACCGGATTTACGGTAGTGCCGAATGGAATGGTAAAGCGTTCAGCGTCATTGATACCGGCGGTATCGAAATCGACGGCGATGACATGATATTGAAATCCATCCGCATGCAGGCCGAGCTTGCAATTGAAGAAGCGGACGTCATCGTATTTATGTGCGATGCCAAGACAGGGGTTACCCAATCGGACGAGGAAGTTGCACAGATTCTGTTCCGTTCAGGTAAACCTGTCATCCTAAGCGTAAACAAAGTGGATAATTTGAAGCGTGTTGATGATATCTATGAGTTCTATTCCCTCGGATTTGGCGATCCTGTCGGAATATCGGGCAGTCACGGCACAGGGATCGGCGACCTGCTGGACGTTGTGGTCGAGAATCTGCCAGAGCTTGAAGACGATGGATATGACGAGGATGTTATTCGAGTTGCCCTGATTGGCAGACCGAATGTGGGCAAGTCCTCCCTGGTTAATGCCATTCTGGGAGAAGAGCGCGTCATTGTCAGTGACGTTGCCGGTACCACTCGCGATGCTATTGACACGCCGTTCGAGAAGGATGGGCAGCGGTATGTGCTCATCGATACGGCGGGCATGCGCAAACGCGGGAAAGTGTATGAGACCACGGAGAAATACAGTGTCATGCGCGCCATGCGTGCCATCGAGCGTGCGGATGTCGTTCTCGTCCTCATCAACGGGGAAGAAGGCATCATCGAGCAGGACAAGCATATTGCCGGTTATGCCTATGAGGCCGGTAAAGCCTCTTTGTTCGTTGTGAACAAATGGGATATGGTCGAGAAGGATGACAAAACGATGCAGCAGTTCGAGAAAAAGATCCGCGATCATTTCTTGTTCATGACCTATGCGCCGGTTGTTTTCCTGTCGGCCAAAACGAAGCAGCGTTTGCAGAAGCTGCTCCCTGTCGTTAAGCATGTGGCTGATCAGCATTCGCTGCGCGTGCAGACGCATCTCCTTAACGATGTCATATCCGATGCGATTGCCATCAATCCGCCTCCAACGGATAAGGGAAGAAGATTGCGTATTAACTATTCGACACAGGTTGCAGTCAAGCCGCCGACCATGGTCGTATTCGTCAACGATCCGGAATTGATGCACTTCTCATATGAGCGTTACCTTGAGAACAAGATTCGGGCCGCGTTTGACTTTGAAGGTACACCCATCAGGATATTTACTCGAAGAAAGTCTGATGAGAGTTAGGGGAGAATAGCTTGATTTTGGAGATCGTAGCGATAGTAGTGAGTTATTTACTCGGATCAGTAAGCTTCAGCGTACTGCTTGCCAAAATCCTGAAAGGGATTGACATTCGTCAGCATGGCAGCGGCAACGCCGGGGCAACCAATACCCTTCGCGTCCTGGGAAAGGGACCTGCCATACTGGTATTGGCTTTGGATGTAATTAAGGGCATCGCTGCGGTTTGGATCGGACGATGGCTCGGGGGAGACAATGCGTGGCTGCCGGGATTGTGCGGTATTGCGGCCATTATCGGTCATAACTGGCCTCTATACTTCCGCTTTCGAGGCGGCAAAGGGATTGCAACAGCCATTGGGGTGCTTGCTACGCTTTGCTTTATACCAGCGTTTATAGCAGGCATTATCGCAATCCTATCTATTGTTTTTACCCGTTATGTATCTTTGGGTTCCCTTATATTTGTAGTACTTACCCCTGTTTTTCTATTGATCGCGGATTATTCGTGGCCGATCTTTTGGACGAGCTTGATCATATGCATATTCGCCTTCTGGCGGCATCGCTCGAACATTGTGAAGCTTGTGCAGGGGCGTGAAAACAAGCTGGGTTCCGGAAAAGGAAAGGACAAAGGAGGGAAGCGCGTTGTCTGACAAAGTCGCTGTTCTGGTGGCAGGCAGTTGGGGAACCGCTTTGGCAAGTGTTCTCGCTTCAAATGATCTGGATGTGGTCGTCTGGACAAGAACGGAGGAACAGACTCGTGAAATCAACGAGTCGCATACCAACAACCGTTATTTACCCGGTGTGGAGCTACCACCGAATATCCGCGCTACAACCGATATGAAAGAGGCGGTCTCTTCGGCTGCTGCCGTGGTTATCGTTGCGCCTTCGTCCGCGATGCGGGAGGTGAGTGGCCAACTGAAGAAATACTGGACCGAAGACATGCTGGTGCTTCACGCAACCAAAGGCTTTGAGATCGAATCCTTGAAGCGGATGTCCACTGTCATATCTGAGGAGCTCGGCTGCGAGGAAGGCCGTGTGGTCGTTTTATCAGGACCGAGCCATGCGGAGGAAGTGGTCAGACGCTGCCCGACAACGGTTGTTGTGGCTTCTTTGGATGCCAAGGCGGCTGTGGCCGCTCAGGATTTGTTTATGAACACGTATTTCAGAGTGTACACGAACCGGGATATGATTGGTGTTGAGCTGGCCGGGGCCTTGAAGAACATCATTGCTTTAGGGGCCGGGATGTCCGACGGACTGGGTTTCGGCGACAACGCCAAGGCAGCTCTTATTACGAGAGGTTTGGCAGAAATATTGCGAATCGGCATGGAAATGGGCGCGAATCCGCTGACGTTTGCCGGGCTTGCGGGAATCGGCGACCTCGTGGTTACCGCCACCAGCCAGCACAGCCGAAACTGGCGGGCTGGTTCGATGCTCGGTCAGGGGAAGAAGTTAGATGAGGTTCTGGGCTCCATGGGTATGGTTGTGGAAGGAATACGCACGACACAAGCCGCACATGCCATTTCCGAGAAATACGGCGTACAGATGCCGATAGCCGATCAGCTGTACCATGTGTTGTTTAAAGACCGGAATCCCCGGATCGCCGTAGAAGCCTTGATGGGCCGGGATCCCAAAACAGAGATGGAAATGATGCCGCTTGAAACTTGGGAGCAATGGCACACCTAGCTTATTCACCATTCCGATGATTGACTCATATATTGATGTGAGGATGTCGGAGGAGGGGTGGAAATGAGCAAAAGCTTTCACAAGGATGTACTGAATGCGATTAACAAGAAAAGCGGCAAGAAAATTTCTTCAGGGGCTGTCAATAAGCTGGCTAGCACGGTTAAGCCGTCTACAATGCAAAATGAAGCCCAGCTCCGCCAGCTGATCAAGCAGGTATCTTCGATGGCGAACATACCTGTTAGTGAGGACACGATCCAGGAGATTGTCGGCGCGGTGAAGAAAAGTGGCATGAATCCGAGCAATATGGAAGCCTTGATGAAAATGATGATGAACAAATAAGATACGATGATGATGTTGAACAAAAGACGCTCCGGATTGGATAGCGGCTTTTGTTCTTTTTTTCGACATACCTGGGGTGAGGCGCTATCATTTTCGTGATATAATAGGTTGAAATTGATGAGAGATTGGAGAGTTTCGTGACATGGATCCGATGCAAAAGATGTGGCTGTCCCTAGTCGCGATATTGATTATGGCACTGTCCGTCATAGTGGTTACGCTTGCGCGAAGCAAGACCAAGGGTTTTCTGCGCGGCGCGCTGTCGTTCGTGGCCTTTATGATGATGATTTTCGGTTTTATTATTGGACTGGCCTCCATCATATAACGTAGGAAGCCAATCCGGGACGATACGTAAAGGGGTGCAGCATGACGCTGAATGATCTGCCGGAATTGGAGAGTGTGTTAGCTACCGCCATTCATAAGCTGAATCAGGTACCTGTGGCTTGGCTGCTCGGTGGAAGCTGCAGCTTGCTCCTTCAGGATGTAACTTTGGACAAACCGCCGAGAGATATCGATATATATACCGATACTGGGGGCGTACAGCCTTTGCATGAGTCGCTGGCTTCTATGGCCGTGGATGCTCCCCGCTTGGACCAAGAAGGGATATATTCTTCGATTTTGAGCCACTATGAAATAGAGAAAGTCCCGATTGAGCTGGTCGGCGGATTTGAAGTGAAATCAAACGGATCCTCCTACTGTGTTGAGATCGATCAATTGCTGTATCCTGCAGCACCAGAGAGTCAAATACAGGGCGCCACGGTACGGCTCATGCCGTTATCCCATGAACTGGTGTTTAATGTGCTTCGGGACAGGCCGGATCGATACGTTGCCATTGCGGAAGCGATGCTGCGGGACATGGACCATCATATGCCGCTTCTTCAGCAGTTATTAAGCCGGAACCAGCTGCATGGGGAATATCGAATGGTTTTGAACCGATTAACCGGACTTTAACCGGAGTACTGAGTGAAGCAGCCAGGGAGTATGGCAGAAGGTGTACATAAGAAAAGGAGCGCGTTTATCGTTGGACTACGAGGTATTATTTCAACCGGATCAGAAAAAGGTCAAGGTTCGTCCGCACACAAACGTCCTGGATGCCTCGCGTCGGGCCGGTGTGCGTATTCCTACCCGTTGCGGAGGCAAAGCCGGTTGTTTGATGTGCAAGATCATTGTCCCGAGCGAGGAACGCGATCATTGCTCCGCTCCGGAGCCCAAGGAAATCAGGAAGCTGGGGACATCGATGATTGAACAAGGCTACCGGCTATCCTGCCAGACGAGGATCACGAATCATATCAAGGTAATGATTCCCGAGGATCCGCTCAAAGCTGCGATACGTAAACAGCTGGAGGCGGCGAGAAATCGGGAGTCCGATGACTTTATTTAAAGCGAAGGATGATGTTAGTTGAGTATGAACACTTGGATGACCCAAGCGGCAGGCCGTTCGAAGCGGATGTCTGCCGTCTTAGTCCTGGTGCTGTTTCCGATGTTGCTGACAGGGTGTCTTTATCCTGACGAGAAATTGCAGGAGAACAAGGTTTCATATAGGGAAAGTGTCAAGCGGATACAATCGGCCGTAGATGATTTTTATAAAGAACAGGGAATTTTGCCGATAATTACGGCAGGTCCGGAAGTTCCACGATATGAGAAATACCGGGTCGACCTTGATCAACTGAAGAACCGGGGATACATTGACCAAATTCCGGATACGGCATTTGAGAAGGGCGGCAGTGGATATTTTCTCATTATTAATGAGGAAACGGAGCCAACCGTGAAGGTCATGGACTTGACCACGGCCCAGAAGGTGAATGACGTTCAGAGAGCGGTTAATTTGTACAAAATGGCGCATGACAACGCGCTTCCCGCAGGGGAAGCCCTCTACCCGGGATACACGGCGGTGGACCTGTCCAAGACCGATGCTAAATCCGTTAGATTGATGAGTGTGTACTCAGGTCAGGAGATGACCTTTATGATGGATGAAGAGGGAACGGTGTACGCCGATTATGCCTTTGATATTATGCAGGCGATCCAGAAGAACGGTTCCGATCCGCAAGAAGGAGAGGATTTACGGGTGTTCCTGGAGAAGGAATCCTATTATGTCCCGGTAAAATCCGTACCTTATGCATGGAAGGATGGGCAGCCCGTTGCTCAGCCGCTATCCTAAACCTATACCCGCCGTTATCGGCGGGTATTTTTG